>CAZCEC010000057.1:16761-29045 GCA_964497615.1 uncultured Anaerolineales bacterium
GGGCAACCATCACCAGCCGCGGCTCACCCTTGCGATAGCGCTTGTCCTGCCGCACCACTTCCAGCAACCCATCCATCCCCGCCTCCAGCCGCCCGCGGGCGAGCAGCCGCGCCGATTGATAATACTGGGCCTCCAGATCAGTGTCCGCCACCGCGCCGTCGGGCGTCTCCACCTCGCACAAGAGTTGCGCCAAGGGCCTGAGTTTCTCGGCCAGTGGCGCCTGGTCGCCCACCGGGAACTCATCCAGCTTCTCCTCCGCTTCGCACCCGCGCCCC
The DNA here is from genome assembly GCA_964497615.1 of uncultured Anaerolineales bacterium. GTDB lineage: Bacteria > Chloroflexota > Anaerolineae > Anaerolineales > UBA6663 > CAZCEC01. The sequence continues at coordinate 17,037 of CAZCEC010000057.1, forward strand.
TGCGCGAGCAGCGCCTTCACCAGTCCCAGCATCGCCACGCTGCTCTGCGGTTGATCGGCCAACACCTGCCGCAGGGCCGCCTCGGCCCGCGCCCACTGCCGGATCGCGAGCATTCCCTTGGCCGCCTCCAGCGCCTGATCGGCGGCGGTCGGCGCCACCTTGCGCAGAAACTCGCGGACGCGGCCTTCGGGCTGGGCCCCCACAAACCCGTCCACCACCCGCCCATCCCGAAATGCCTTCACTGCGGGGATGCCCTGCACCTCATACCGTATCGCCAGCCCCGGGTTTTCGTCCACGTTGATCTTCGCCAGCATGAAAGCGCCCCGCGCGTCATGGGCCAGGCGCTCCAGGATAGGCCCCAGCACGCGGCACGGCCCGCACCATGGCGCCCAGAAGTCAACCACCACCGGCCGCGTCCCCGAATGCGCCAGCACCTCTTCGGCGAACGTTGCTTCCGATACCACTTTCACGAAAACATCATTGCTCATCGCCTGTCCTGACCGCCTCCGTCTGTGTGTGCTGCCTCACCCGCGCTTGCCCGGTGATCCCTGGATGATCTTGATGAACGTCGTCACCAGATGAGCGTCAAACAGCCGCCCGGCGTTCATTTGCAGGAACTGAAGGACGTCATAGGTGCTGCGGGCCGGGTGATAAGGCCGGGCCGTCGTCAGCGCATCGTACACATCCACGATCGCCAACAGGCGGCCCTCGACTGGGATATCCTTGCCCCGCATACTCTGCGGGTAGCCTGAGCCGTCCCACCGCTCATGGTGATAGAGTACATAGGGTATCGCCGATTGCAGGTGGGTGATCTCGCGCAGGATTTTTGCGCCGGCGACCGGGTGCTGCCGCATGGCCTCCCACTCCACCGGTGACAGCGGGGCCGTCTTGTTCAGAATGCTGTCCGGGATGACGATCTTGCCGATGTCGTGCAGCCGGGCCCCAAACTCCAGCATCCGCAGATGTTCCGGCGCCCAGCCAAGCGCCTCCGCCAACAGCCGCGCATACGTCGCGACCCGTTCCACGTGTCCGGCCGTGTAGGCGTCGCGGCCTTCGATCGTGTTCGCCAGCACGTTCACGGTCTCCAGGTAGGCGCGTCCCATCTGGGCCACCTGCACCTCCGCCACCCGCAGCAGCCGCGCATTCACCGTGGAGAGCAGGTCGGCGCTGTCGATGGGCTTGGTCAGGTAGTCTTCCACGCCCAGCGACCGCCCCTGGCGCACGTCCTCCGGCGTGTCGTTGGCGGTCAGGAAGATGAAGGGGATGAGGGTCCAGCGGGGGTTTTGTCTCAGCGCCCGATAGAATTCGATGCCGCTGAGGCGGGGCATGTTCATGTCCGAGAGGATCAGGTCAGGGGTCACGCGCTGCAACTTGGCCAGCGCCGCCTGCCCGTTTTCGGCCTGCTGCACGCCGTATCCTTCCAGCGCCAGCGTATGCGCCAGCGCCTGGCGCATCTCGGCATTGTCCTCGACCACGAGGATCAGCTTCTTTTGGACGGGCGCCTCCATGGCACCGAATCATACCCTAAACCGGGAAATGCGCGCGCGGGCATTGACGCCCGCCCCCAACCCGGTATAATGCCGGTGCGCGCCCGACTCACAGGGCGCGCCGCCGCGCTGGCGGCAGCCTACCGGCGAGGTAGCTCAATGGCAGAGCAGGGGACTCATAAGCCCTTGGTTGATGGTTCAAATCCATTCCTCGCCACTATACAAAATTGCCTTGAAAACAAGGCAAAACGCGCCACTCCGACTGGAGTGGCGCATTGCATTTCCCTTGATTCCGGGTCACCATACCTTCCAAACGGGCGCCGCGGGTCGGAATGGGTGAAGCACAAGCTGGGCTAACGTGAGAATGAGCTTCCTCTCCCGGCACTTGCTGGGAGAAGATGAGAGCGAAACAGGCCTGGCGGAAGTATTCTTTGCCAAAGCAGGCGTGCCCATTGAACAATAGTGGGCGTGGGATGCAAAAGGGCCGGGGAACCCCCCGGCCTTTCACGTTTCGCACTCGTCCGACTGGCTGTTGGCGTTACAAGCTTTTTTGGGGGGACTTCGTAGCGCAGGAGGGCGCCGCTGGTCGAGTATGCCGTAAACGGTGACCAGGGCGAGCTCTCCGTCACCCCACCCAGTGACGCGCTGCCGGTGGGCGATCAGTTGGTCAACACCTGGGATCTGCGCCTCGGCAGCCTGCTGCCGCTGGACCTCGCGGTGCGTCGGGCGCCGGCGAGGGCGACCTGGACCTAAGCACTCTGGACCTCACTGGGGTGCTGGTGGAGACGGGCGCCGCGGTAGTCACAGTGGACCTGCGCGGTGACTGGGACCACGACGTGGCCGCCGCCATTACGGGCGGGCTTGGGGAGCTGCAGGTAGTGCTGCCGAGTGCAATGGGCGTACGTGTGATGGCCGACACTGCCCTGGTCCACGTCACCGCGACCGGGTTGGACCGCGAGGGCGAGGCGTACACTAATGCCGCTTACGGCACAACGCCGTACACCCTGCATGTTCACATAGAGGCTGGCATTGGGGCGGTGAACCTCGTTGTTCACCAGCTGGCGTCCATGAACACCCTGGCATCCGCCAGGACGCACAGCGGTTCTCTCCGAAGTGCAGGCAGAATGGTGCTGAAGCCCCGCCTGACTGCTGCACGTCTGCCCGTGACACAGGAACGTGGATGTCACCCGCGATCCCGTCCCCCCGTCGGGTCCGCCGTAATGCGAAGCTGTGTCAGCGGTGCACGCTGCAAGCCCGTGGCAGGTGGCGCGCGTGTGCTGGGCGCAGAAGTTGACAATCTAACTCCAAATGGTATGCTATGGCCAATTCCCGGCTTCTGCGTGAATGGAGGCGACCCGATGGCTGTCAACCCAATGGCTTACAGCAGCAAAGCTATCGTGCTGGATGTGTTGCGCACAGAGCGCGGCAAGTTCTTTGACGTCATCAATGACTCGAGCAACTGGATGGTTGATACGCGCTGCGAAGGCTGGCAGGTCCGCGACATCGCCGGTCACCTGATTGATGTGACCGAAGGCTATCTGGCGCGGTGGGATATCGCCGTCAACGGCCAGGAGCCGCCCGCGGCCTTGGGCTGGGTCGTGATGGCTTCGAAGCTGAATGAAGGGGCGCTGGCGCTGCGCAGCCTCTCGCGCGACGAGGCCATTGCCCGCCTCACAGCGGCCGCCGACAAGCTGCATGCCCGATTCGAAGCGCTGGATGAGAGCGCCTGGAACAACCTCATGGTGGCGCACGTGTTCTCTGGGCCGGTGCCGGCTTTCTGCTACCCTGCTTTCCAGATCATGGACTACAGCGTCCACACATGGGACATGCACTGGGGCCTGGGCCAAAAAGATGAAGTGCTCGACGAGCGCTCGGCCGGCGTATTGGTCCCCTACATGTTCATCATCTGGCAGTATTCCGTTGACCAGGACGCGGCCAAGGGCGTTGACATCACCTATGGCATTGAAGTCGGCGGCGAGTGGGGCGGCAAGTGGCAGGCGTCGGTCAAGGACGGTCAGTTCAGCTATGCGAACGTGGACGACGTGAGCCACCTCCCGGCCGTATTGCGGTTCAAACACCCGTCGGATATGGTGCTGACCACCTATCAGCGCTTCCCCGGCGGTGGAACGACGGGCGACCCGGCGGTGATCGAGAAAGCGCGCAGCGTCTTCTTCAAGATCTAGGCCGCCAGGGTTGAGAGGCGGTGCGGCGGCGCCGCCGCACCGCCTCTCAAGGCGCCCGATGAAGCTGTGGGCCACAGAGGCAGGCACGTTTTGGCTGTCTGAGGCGGCTAATGGCCCGTCCCAAATCGATTTCATCCAACCGACTATGACGTTTGGCGAGGCGACTCTCGATGACCTGCCGGCGCTGCTGGTTAGCATGAATCGGCCCGATGCGGCGCCCATCCGCGCGCGGCTGGAAACGGGCCGGCGCTGCTTCTGCCTGCGGGTGGCCGGGCAAATCGCGGCCTATGGCTGGGCGACCCGCGGCCGTGAGAGCGTCGGCGAGTTGGAGCGCGAATTTGATCTACAGGGCGACGAGGCCTACGTTTGGGAATGCGCGACCGTACCGGCATTTCGGCGCCAGAAGTGTTACACCATCCTTCTGAACCGGATGATTCGGCAACTCCATCGCGAAGGCATTGGACGTGTCTGGATTGGCGCCTCGCGGCAGAATCGGCCTTCGATCCAGGGCATTCAGCGGGCCGGCTTTCACCACGTGACAGATTTGTGGTATGGCCGCCTGGGGCTGGTGACCTTCGTACGGTACAAGCCGGCGCGGGACGCTCGCCCCGCTCACGTTGAGGCGGCCTATCGCGTGTTGACGAGCAAACACGAACGACGTTGGGGCGGCATTGCGCTGGGCCTTTACCATGACGGCACGGCCGCCCACCAGTCTCGCTCCCATTCACAGGCGGTGCCATGAAGAAAATCCAGACTCAAGGTGTTCATCACATCACCCTGGTCGGCGCGACCCGGCAGGCGGCCATTGACTTCTGGGAAGGGGTGTTGGGGATGCCCTTCATCTTTGAGCAGCCGAACCTGGACAACGCCGACGAGAGCCATCTTTACTTTGATCCGGGTGATGGACGCCTGATCACGGTCTTTACCAATGAGGGCCGCGAATTCAGCCCGGTGCCCAATCCGGAGCAGCCCGGCAATCTGCACCACATTGCCTTCAGCGTTTCGCGGTCGACCTTCATTGAGACCGCCCGGCGGCTAAACGAGCGCGGCATCCCGAACACGGGCGAAATCGACCGCGGGTTCATGTATTCGATCTACTTCCGCGACCCGCTGGGGCAGCGGTACGAATTGGCGTCGTACAAGTTCGAGCCCCCTGCTGGCTGCACCCATGCGCAGGTCTTGCTGGAAGCCCATCACTTGCGCGTCGCCGACGGGGCTCATCACATCATGGACTCTCACCTGGCAGATGCCATCGAACTGCTCACCCGGCGCGGCCTGGGCTCGCTCTCGACCGACCGCGCGCCCCAACACGCTTACCCCAAGCCGGTGACCGGGCCGTAATGGCCTCTCCCGCGGCCATCACGGGCGCCCGCTTCATCGCGGAAACCCTGCAAGGGTATGGGGTGACGCATGTCTTCTACATGGACGCCATCCTGCGCCAGACCCTGGTGGAACTCGAGGCGCTCGGCGTCCGCCGGATTCTGACCCACTCGGAAAAAGCCGCCGCCTACATGGCGGATGGCTACGCGCGGGCCGCGCACCGTCCCGGCGTCTGCCTAGCGCAAAACGTGGGCGCCGCCAACCTGGCCGCCGGGCTGCAAGACGCCTGGCTGGGCTGCTCGCCGGTCATTGCCCTCACCGGCAAGAAGCCGCCCCTGCTTCAGTATCGCCACGCCTACCAGGAAATTGATCACCGGCCGCTGTTCGAACCCGTCACCAAGTACAACGCCGAAGTGGCCGTACCGGCCCAGCTTCCCTTTCTGCTCCGGCAGGCGTTTCGGGAAGCGACGACGCATACGCCAGGACCGGTGCATCTCGATCTGCTGGGGCACAATGGACGCTTGCTGGAGGCGGCAACAGGCGACTGGCCGGTCTGGGTTGAGGAGACGTTTACCCGCTATCCGGCCTTCCGTCCGGAGCCTGATCAGGCCGAGATCGAACGGGCCGCCCGGGCCCTCAGTGCGGCGCAGCGGCCCGTCATCGTGGCCGGCGGCGGGGTCCGGCAATCATCGGCCCAGGCCGACGTGGTGGCCCTGGCCGAGCAACTGGGCATCCCGGTTGCGACGTCGGTGAACGGCAAGGGCACCATTGTCGACAGCCACCCGCTGAGCGTGGGCGTGGTGGGTTCCTACTCGGCGCGCTGCGCTAACCAGCTTGTGTCCGAGGCGGATCTTGTCCTGTACGTTGGCAGCAACACCGGCGACCAGGTCACCAACACCTACACCGTGCCTCCCCTTGGCACGCCCGTCATGCAGATCGACATCAACCCGGCCGAGATCGGGCGCAGCTATGCGGGGGCGCAGGGCGTGGTCGGCGATGCCAAGCAGGCCGTAAGAAGGCTGCGGCAAGCCCTGCGAGGAAAGCTCGACACGGAGGCCTGGCTTCGGCGGGTGGAGACGGTGGTCCAAGGCTGGCGAGCAGAGATCGAGCCCCTACGCATTTCGGAGGCCGTCCCGATCCGCCCCGAGCGCCTGTGCAAGGAACTGACCGACGCGCTCCCGGCCGATGCCATCCTGGTGGCGGATACGGGCTACTCGGCCATTTGGACCGCTACAATGGTCTACCTTCAGCATCCCGGGCAGACCTACCTGCGCGCGGCGGGGTCGCTGGGCTGGGCCTTCCCGGCGGCGCTGGGAGCCAAGTGTGCCGCGCCGGATAGGCCGGTGGTGTGCTTCACTGGTGATGGCGGCTTCTGGTATCACCTGGCTGAGATGGAGACCGCGCGCCGGTTCAACATCAACACCCTCACTATCATTAACAACAACCATGGGCTGGCCCAAGGCATCCCGGATATATCCAAGCTCTATGCCGGCCGGTCGGGCTCGCCCGAGGCGTTGTATCGTTTTGAGCCGGTGAACTTCGCCCGGATCGCCGCTGAAATGGGGTGCTGGAGTCTGCGCGTCGAACATCCCGCGCAAATTGGGGATGCGATCCGGCAAGGCCTGGCGGCCGACCGGCCGGCCGTCATCGAAGTGATCACGGGCCTGGACTATCACGCGCCTAATCCCTGGTCACCGCCACAGCCATCTTGAGATCGAGCGGGGCTGGCGGCCAATCGCCGGGCCGGAACCGAAGAGCGGCTGTCGGGCCACAGCCGCTCAGCCGCCGGCGGGCCGATGGTCCTACCCCAGCAGTCGCCGCGAGGCAATCGCGGCCCCTTCGCACAGGGACTTCAACTTGGCCCAGACGATTTCCGGCACGACCATCTTGGAGCCGGCGGCGGTCTCGAACCCACAATCGGTCCCGGCGATGATGCGGCGGGGATCGCCGACGGCGGTGGCAATGCGTTCGATGCGGTCGGCGACGACCAGCGGGTGCTCAATGTAGTTGGTCGTGGTCTCGATCACGCCAGCGATCAGGAGCCTGTCGCCGAGCATCCCCGGTTCGGTGAACAGGCGGTATTCGTGGGCGTGGCGCGGGTTGGCCATGGACAGCATGATGGCGCCAACGTTCATTTGCGAGATCGCGGGCCAGATGTCCTCCAGGGGTACGTCCAGGTCGTGCGGCCCTTCGTAATTGCCCCAGCACACATGCAGGCGGACCTGGTCCGTGGGGATGCCGTGCAGGGCGCGATTCACGGCTGAAACGACAATTCGGGCAAACTCCAGAAAATCCCCAAGCGGCTTGTCTTGGAAGAGCGTGTGCCGCTCGAGCGCCAGATCGGGGGCGTCGATTTGCAGAATGAACCCGGCCGCCGCAATGGCCGCGTACTCCGTGCGCAGGGCCGCGGCCAAGGCGTTCACGTAAGCTTCCAGGTCGGGGTAATGGTCATTCTGCATGGCCGCGGCGATGATGCCCGGCGACGGCGCTGAGATGAAGGCCTCGGCAAACCGCCCGGGGTGCTCGGCCAGCAGGCGGCGCAGTTGGCGGCACTCCGCCTCGACCGGGCCGGGGTCCGTGTAGTGGATGGGGCCGATGGCCTTCGGGGCCCGCAGCAGGTCCACGCGCTCAGTGGTGCCCATGGCCTGCCGGCGCCGCTCCAGCGCCCCGGGATAGCGGGTAATATCAGCCATGATCGGGCGCGTACTGGTACCCCCGAAGCCCGTCATGCGGTGCTGGACGTATGAAAAGAAACTCTCGCGCCCCATCTCGCCGTTGTTGATAATGTCCAACCCGGCTTCTACCTGCCGGGCGATACTCGCCTGGGCGGCCTCTTCGGCCGCCTGCGCCAGGCGCGCCTCGTCAACAGCTGCGCCATTGAACTTCGCCGTCAGGAGCTGCGATAGCGCTGCTGGCCGCGGCAGACTCCCGGCGTGTGTCGTGAGTATTTGGCGAGTGCTGGCTTGCATAGGACGCTCCTCCCTTGGCAAGTGGGGCGGGCAGGTCCCGCGCTCATGGCCGGCGGCAGGCCCGCAGCACTATATTACAGGTGATTCTCTCGCACAAGACACCCGCCCGTCCGAGAGGACCGAAGGCAGGACTGCCCCGCAGCTATTTTCCAGTCCAATGGCGGCGTTCCACATGACAACCTTCACTGTCATCCCCCCGTAATCCGGCGTAACTTTATGGTGTTCCTCGTTGAACCGCCGCGTGCGGCTGTCGTGGGGTGGCTCATGCTCGACCTCCAACCATCATACAAGCTGGGCATCGATGTTGGCTCGACCACGGCCAAAGTCGTCTGCCTGGATCCGGCCGGCCAGGTGGTGTTCTCCGCTTACCGCCGCCACCTGGCCGAAACCCTGGCCACCGTGCGCGACCTGCTGGCTGAAGCCTCTGCGGCCCTCGGGCCGACGGCCGTGGTGCCGCGCCTCACCGGTTCGGCCGGCCTGGGCCTCAGCGAGCAGCTTCACCTCCCCTTCATTCAGGAACTCATCGCCTCGGCGGCTTTTGTCCGCTGCTGCCAGCCGCAGGTCAGCACCCTGCTGGACATCGGCGGCGAAGATGCCAAGCTGATCTTCTTCAACACCACCGGCGCCGGCCGTACCCAGCCCGACCTGCGCATGAACGGCGCCTGCGCCGGCGGCACCGGCGCCTTCATCGATCAGATGGCGGCGCTTCTGAACGTGGAGGTCGCCGAACTCAGCCATCTGGCTGAGCGCCACACCACCCTGCACCCGATCGCCTCGCGCTGCGGGGTGTTTGCCAAGACCGATGTGCAGAACCTGCTGGCGCAAAACGCGAGCCGCGAGGACATCGCGGCCTCCATCTTCCACGCCGTCGTGCTGCAGACCCTGGCCACGCTGGCGCGCGGCCGCACGGTGACGCCCAGCCTCCTATTTGCCGGCGGGCCGCTCACATTTCTGCCGGCCCTGCGCGCGGCCTTTGTCCAGGGCCTGCACCTTGCCCCGGCCGACGTCGTCGAGTTGCCGCACCCGGAATTGATCCCGGCGTATGGCGCGGCCCTCGTTGCCGAGACCGCCGAACCGTCGCTCGCTCTTGACGTGCTGATTGGTCTATTGGAGCGAACCGCGCCGCCTGCCGCGGCACAAGGCCGCCTGGCGCCTCTGTTCAAGTCGCCCCTCGACTTTGAGCAGTGGCGGGCTGGCTCGGTCGCCAGCCGAGTTGCTACGGTCCACCCCGAGGCCGCGGCCGGTCAGGACTGCTTCCTTGGTATTGATTCCGGTTCCACCACCACCAAGCTGGTGCTGGTGGACGCTCACGGGCGCTTATTCTTTGATTTCTATGCGCACAATCAAGGCGACGCGGTCGGCACAGCCCTGGCCGGGCTGGCGCGCATCCGCGACCTGTTCGCGAGCTTGCCTCAGCCGCCCCGCATCGTGCGGAGCGCTGCTACGGGCTACGGCGAGGACCTCATCCGTGCGGCGCTGGGCTGCGACGACGGCCTGGTAGAAACCCTGGCGCACTTTCGCGCCGCCCAGGCCTTCGACCCCGACGTCACGTTTGTCCTCGACATTGGCGGCCAGGACATGAAGGCCATCTTCATTCAGGGAGGCGTCATCCAGCGCATTGACATCAACGAGGCCTGCTCGTCCGGGTGCGGGACCTTCATCGAGTCATTTGCCCGGTCGCTCGGCCGCTCGGCCGCCGAATTTGGGCGCGAGGCCTGTGCTGCCGCCGCCCCCTGCGACCTGGGTACGCGCTGCACCGTCTTCATGAACTCGCGCGTCAAGCAGGCGCTGCGCGAAGGCGCCTCCGTCAGGGATATTGCCGCCGGCCTGGCCTACTCGGTGGTCAAGAATGCGCTGCATAAGGTCCTCAAGCTGACCGACACGGAGGTTCTCGGCGAGCACATCGTGGTGCAGGGCGGCGCCTTTCGTAACCCGGCCATCCACAAGGCGCTCGAGCAGGTGCTGGGCCGCTCCGTCGTCTGCCCAGACAAGGCGGAACTGATGGGGGCCTACGGCGCCGCCCTGGCGGCCCGCGACGCCCACCGCCGGGACGGCGTTCGTGCGGCCGACTCGGCGATGCTGGACAACCTCGCCGCCGTCTCGCCGCCGCGCACGCAGACCCTGCGCTGCCGGGCGTGCGAGAACAACTGCACGGTGGTCAAGCTCACCTTCGCCAATGGCAACCGTTTCTACACCGGCAACCGCTGTGAGCGCATCTACACGAACCGCGGCGACCGGGCGGCGCGCGGCGCCAACCTGTTCGCGCGCGAGCTGGAGCTGCTTTTCGACCGGCCCCTGGCGCCCGCGACGCCGCCACGCCTCACCATCGGGCTGCCGCGCGCACTGAATCTGTATGAGAACTTCCCGTTCTGGTGTACCTTGCTGGTGGAGTGCGGCTTCCGGGTCAAGCTGTCGGGCGCCTCCAACCCTGGCCTATTCGAGCGGGGGGCGGCCACGGTCATGTCCGAGAACATCTGCTTCCCGGCCAAGCTGCTCCACGGGCACATCTTCGACCTGATCGAGGCCGGCGTTGACCGCATTCTGTACCCGATGGTGTTCTACGAGCGGCGCGAGTTCGCTGACGCCGTCAACTGCTTCAACTGCCCGGTGGTCTCCGGCTATCCGGACGTCGTGCGCAGCGCCATTGACCCGGCGGAGCGGTTCGGCATCCCACTGGACCAACCGGCAATTAGCTTTGCGAATGAAAAGCTGCTGCGCCAGAACTGCCGCGCCTATCTCACCGGACTGGACGTGCCGGCACTGGTGTTTGAGGCCGCATTCGAGCGCGCGCTGGCGGCCCAGGCCGCGTTCCGCCAGGCCGTTCAAGCCGAAGGCGTCGAGGCGCTGCAAAAGGCGCAGGCCGCGGGGCGGCTGGCGGTTGTGCTGGCCGGGCGGCCCTACCATCTTGATCCGCTGGTAAACCACCGCTTGCCGGAGGCCCTCGCCGAAATGGGTGTGGATGTCCTGACGACCAACAGCGCGCCCACCGGTCCGCACGAGACGCTCGCCTGCCCGCTGGTGCTCACGCAATGGGCCTATCTCAATCGCGCCTACCACGCTGCGCGCTGGGTGGGCGCCCAGCCTGGCGTTGAGCTGGTGCAACTCAACTCCTTCGGCTGCGGCCCAGACGCCTTCGCGCTGGACGAGGTCGGCGGACTGCTGGCCGAGGCGGGCAAGAACCACACCGTCATTCGCATCGACGAGGTGGACAGCCTGGGGTCGGCCCGGCTCCGGCTGCGGTCCATGCTGGAGGCCCGCCGGCTGGCGCTCCACGAGGTGCGGCCCCGTGGTGCCCGGACGCGGCGCACAACGCGGCCGTTTGGTCCTGCCGACCGCCGCAAGCGGCTGCTGGTTCCGGAGTTTTCGCAATTCTGCACGCCCCCCATTGCGCGGCCCCTGACCGATCAGGGCTATCAGGTGGAGTACCTGCCCTCGCCCACCGCTGAGTCGGTGCAGGTGGGCCTGAAGTACACCAACAATGAGATCTGCTATCCCGGCATCATCGTCATTGGCGACCTGCTGCGGGCGCTGCAGTCGGGCCGGTATGACCCGCGCGAGGTCATCGCCGGTTCGTGGGAGACGGGCGGGCAGTGCCGCGCCTCCAACATCTCCAGCCTGCTCAAGAAGGCCCTGGTCGCCGCCGGCTATGTCGATGTGCCGGTCGTCACGATCTCCACGAAGCTGAAGTCCATCAATCCCCAGCCTGGCTTTCGCATTGATCTCGTGCAGTACCTCCCCAAGGCGCTGCTGGGCATGCTCTACACCGATGGGCTCTCGTCCTTGTATCACGCGACGGCCGCTCGCGAACGCCGCCCCGGCGAGACCCGCGCGCTAGTGGACCGGCTCATGGCGCCCTTCGTCTCCGGCGAACTGCCGCTGAAACGCGCCTCGATCATGACTGCGCTGAAGCAGGCAGTCGCCAGTTTCAACGCCATTCCCACCGACACCGCTGACCGGCCGCGCGTGGGTCTGGTGGGCGAGATCTATGTGAAGTACAACCGCTTCGTCAATCATGACCTCGTTCACTGGCTCATGGGCCAGGGCTTCGAG
>CAZCEC010000057.1:29057-42620 GCA_964497615.1 uncultured Anaerolineales bacterium
CTGTCGTTCTTCCTCGGATCGTACGTGGGGTACCCGGCTGGCGTCGCGGCAGGTGTGCGGGCGAACGACTGGCTGATATGGCTGCTCAAGGCCACCAAGGGGCTCGCCTTTTCAGCGGTGGATCAGGCCGAGGCCATACTCAAGAACGCACGGCACTACCACCCCCGCGCGCATCTGTCCGAGACCGCGCACTGGGCCCGCAGTGTCCTGCATCTGACCCACCAATACGGCGAAGGCTGGCTTCTGGCAGGTGAAGTGGGCGAGTATGCCGCCGCCGGCATCAACCACGTCATTTGTCTCCAGCCCTTCGGCTGCATTGCCAACCACGTCATCGCCAAGGGCATTTCGCGCCGATTGCAGACCCTCTATCCAGACCTGAATCTGCTCTTTCTCGACCTCGACCACGGCATCAGCGAGGTCAACTATCTGAACCGGCTGCACTACTTTGTCGATCAGGCGGGGAGACCATCGCACCTGCCCCAAGCGCCAGCCATGGCCGTCCCGACAATGTGACCAATTTCATCCACTTTCCACGCCAATTGTCACTTGTCCTCCAAATGCAATCTGCCCATCCTATAGCGAGGCGGCGCCTCGGCCGGCAGGGCTGGCAGGCGGCCGGTCACCCGACTTAAGGAGCGTTTCATGGGCGTCAAGGAAGACATCATCGCGGCCATTGTTGGGGGCGACAGCGCGGCGGCCGAGCGGTTGGTGGTGCAAGCTTTGGAGGCCGGCATCCCAGCAGAGGAACTATTACGCGAGGCCCTTATCCCAGGCATGAGCGAGGTTGGCCGGCGGTTCGAGTGCGGCGACTACTACGTCGCCGAGATGTTGGTGAGCGCCCACGCGATGAAGGCCGGCCTGCATCACCTGCGCCCGCTGCTGGCCGCCGCCGCGGTTGAGCCGGTGGGCGTGGTCGTCATTGGCACCGTCAAGGGCGACCTGCACGACATCGGCAAGAACCTGGTGGGGATGATGCTGGAAGGGGCTGGCTTCCAGGTCTTTGACCTGGGGGTGGATGTGAGCGCCGAGCGCTTTGTGCAGGCGGCCAAGGATCACAATGCCGACCTGGTGGCCTTGTCGGCCTTGCTGACCACCACCATGCCCACCATGCAGGGGGTGGTGAAGGCCGTCAAAGCGGCCGGCCTGACGGCGCACACCAAGGTCATCATCGGCGGCGCGCCCGTGACGCAAGACTTCGCCCAGCAGATCGGCGCCGATGGCTTTGCGGCCGACGCCGCAAATGCCGGCGCCGTGGCCCGCCGGCTGCTGGGCCTCCCCAGCCAGGCCGCGGCGTGAACGACCGCGAGCGCTTTGTCGCCACTGTGCTGGGCGAGCCGGTGGACCGGCCGCCTTACTGGCTGAACTGGAGCCCCTGGCCCACCACCTGGCAGCGCTGGGAGCGCGAAGGCAAACCCGCCTCGGTGACCGACTACCGGTCCTTCATGGACCCGGACATGGTGCCGCTGCCGGTGCCCATGAACACCGGCCCGTGTCCCCGCATTCCGCGCACGGTGCTGGCCGAGGACGACGAGTCCGTCACTTTCATTGACACCTGGGGCATCAAGCGCCGCGATCTCAAGGGCCAGGAGGCCATGTCGGCTTTCCTGGAATTCCCGATCAAGGATGCCCGCGATTGGGCCGACTACAAGGAGCGCTATCTCAATCCGGATGACCCTGACCGTCTGGAGGGCAACTGGCGCGAGACGGTCGACGACTGGATGGCGAAGGGCTATCCCATTCAGTTAGGCTACTATCCGGATGGCGGCGTCTTTGGCGCCTATCGCTGGCTGATGGGGGATGAGGCCGGGCTGATGGCCTTCCACACCATGCCGGCCCTGGTCCACGAGATCATGGACCACATCACCGACATCTATCTGACGGTGTGGGCCAAGGCGCTCCAGCACGTGCGCGCTGATTCGATCCACATGTGGGAGGACCTGTGCTATCGCGGCGGCCCGCTCTTCTCGCCCAAGACCTGGAATGAGTTCGTCGGGCCCAACTATCGCCGCATCAAGGCGTTCGCGCGCGAGCACAACATCCCCATCCTGTCGGTGGATACAGATGGCAATCCTGACCGCCTGATGCCGGCCATGCTGGACACGGGGGTCAACTTCCTTTTTCCGCTGGAAGTTGCAGCCGGCGTGGACGTCAACGTCTGGCGAGACCGGTATCCGACGCTGGCCTACATGGGCGGCATCGACAAGCGGGAACTGGCGCATGGCCCGGCTGCCATCGACCGGGAACTGGAGCGGATCCGGCCGGCGGTGGAAAAAGGCCGCTACATCCCGGATTTGGACCATCTCGTCCCGGATGACGTCTCCTGGGAGAACTACCTCCACTACGTGACGCAGCTCAAGCGTCTGGTGGGCAAGCCTTAGGCACTGCCGCCCATCCGGCTGCGCGCGTGGCGCGCACGCCAACACAATCACTCTGACCGCCAAGCGCCGCGGCCAACAGGGCGGCAGCGTCACTGTTCCCGCGCTGGCACTGACCGCCTCGTGAACTCCGAATAGGGCGTTGTATAATGGGCTCGAAGGCAGCTATTTTGGACGCCCGAGGCGCAGCCCAGCGGCCCTCGGGCGTTCTCACAGGCTGGCCCAACGGGACGTGCCGCAGGCAATGCAACCGGAGGAAACATGCTGACTGATGCTCAGCGCGAGGCGTACAACACCGATGGCTACCTGGTCGTCTCCGGCCTGTTTGCGCAGGCCGAAGTGGACCGCTATGTCCAGCACTTCATGGACTTGCGCCACCAGGGGGAGTGGCCGGGCGACACGGCCGGCGTCGACATTGGCGGCGACGATCCTATCAAGCGCTATCCCCGGATGATCCACATGCACCGCTGGGACGACCTGTCCCTGCGCTGGCTGATTGACCCGCGGCTGCGCGCCTGCCTGGCTGGCCTGCTGGGCCGCGACCCGTACGCGGTGCAGACCATGCTCTACTTCAAGCCGGCCGGCGCGCGCGGCCAGGCGCTGCATCAGGACAACTTCTATCTGCGTGCCCAGCCGGGCACGTGCATGGCGGCCTGGATGGCCCTGGACGCGTGCGACGAAGACAACGGCTGCATGCAGGTGGTGCCGGGCAGCCATCGCTGGCCGCTGCTCTGCACGGAGAAGGCGGACACGACCATCAGCTTCACCGACATCACCGTGCCCCTGCCGCCAGGCACGGAGGTGCGCGCCGTGCCCATGCAGCCGGGTGACGTGCTGTTTTTCAATGGCTCGCTCATTCATGGCAGCTATCCCAACACCACGCGCGACCGGTTCCGGCGCGCCCTCATCGGCCACTACATTGAAGGCCAGGCGGAGAAAGTGGCCCAGTTCTTCGACCCGGTGCTGCGCATGGATGGGGCGCATCTGACCCTGGCCGCGAGCGAAGGCGGGGGCGCCTGCGGGGTGTGGGTGGACCGCCACGGTGCGCCCGTGATCGAGCTGGCCGGCGTGGAACGCGCCAATAAGAAGCACGAATAGGTATTCTGACCCGTGACCGACCAACCTGCCGCCCCCACTGACTTTATTCGCGCCGCCGTCACCGAGGACCTGGCCGCCGGCCGCTTCCAGCCGCCGGTCCGCACCCGCTTTCCGCCGGAGCCGAACGGCTATCTGCATATCGGCCATGCCAAGGCCATCTGCATTGATTTCGGCATTGCCCAGGAATTCGGCGGCCAGTGCAATCTGCGCTTCGACGACACCAATCCCGTCAAAGAAGATACCGAATACGTGGAGGGCATCAAGGCCGATATCCGCTGGCTGGGATTTGAGTGGGCGGGCGACGAGCTGTATGCCTCGGACTACTTCGAGCAGCTTTATCAGTTCGCGTGTCAGTTGATCCGGCAGGGGCAGGCCTACGTGGACGATCTCAACGCCGAGGAGACGCGCGCCTACCGCGGCACGCTCACTGAACCGGGCCGCGAAAGCCCCTACCGCAACCGCAGTGTGGAAGAGAACCTTGACCTCTTCCAGCGCATGCGGGCCGGGGAGTTTCCAGAAGGTGCCCGCACCCTGCGCGCCAAGATCGATATGGCCTCCGGCAATCTGAACCTGCGCGACCCTGTGATGTACCGCATCCTGCATGCCAGCCACCACCGCACCGGCGACGCCTGGTGCATCTACCCGATGTACGACTTCGCGCATGGCCAGAGTGACTCCCTCGAGGGTATCACGCACTCGCTGTGCTCCCTGGAGTATGAAGATCATCGGCCGCTGTATGACTGGTTCCTGGAGGCGCTGGGCATTTACCACCCGCGCCAGATCGAATTTGCCCGGCTCAACCTCTCGTACACAGTGATGAGCAAGCGCAAGCTGCTGCGTCTGGTGACTGAGGGTCACGTGCGCGGCTGGGACGACCCGCGCATGCCGACGCTGGCCGGCCTGCGCCGCCGCGGCTATACGCCCGAGGCCATCCGCGAGTTTGTCAACCGCGTGGGCGTTTCCAAGAGCAGCAGCATCTCGGAGCTGTCTTTGCTAGAGGCCTGCCTGCGGGAAGACCTCAACCGCCGCGCCCCGCGCGTGATGGGGGTGCTGCGCCCGTTGCGGGTGGTGATTGAGAACTACCCGGAAGATCAGGTGGAGCAGATGCAGGCAGGGAACAATCCCGAGGACCCGGCGGCCGGCACACGCGCGGTGCCATTTTCGCGGGTTCTATTCATCGAGCAGGACGACTTCCGCGAGGAGGCGCCGCCGAAGTATTTCCGGCTGACGCCCGGCCGTGAAGTGCGCCTGCGCTCGGCCTACTTCATCAAGTGTGTGGGGGTCGTCAAGGACCCCGCAACGGGCGAGGTCGTGGAGGTGCGCTGCACCTATGACCCGGCCACGCGCGGCGGGGATGCGCCCGACGGCCGCAAGGTCAAGGCCACCATCCATTGGGTGTCGGCCGCCCACGCGCTGCCGGCAGAGGTGCGCCTGTATGACCGGCTGTTCCGGTCCACCGATCCTGAGGCCGGCGACGACTTTGTGGCCGACCTCAATCCGCAGTCGCTGGAGGTGCTGACCCAGGCGCAGGTCGAACCCAGCCTGGCGGGCGCACCACCCGGCAGCCGCTATCAGTTCGAGCGGCTTGGTTACTTTTGCGTGGACCCGGACTCTTCCCCGGATTCCCTGGTGGTTAATCGCACCGTTTCGCTCAAAGACGATTGGGCCAAGCTGCAAGCGCGCGCCTGAGGGCGGCGGACGCTAGGCGTCAATTAGCAGGCAGGCGGCCGCGTGGCCTTCGCCCACTGGGCGCAACATGGGGTCTTCCTGCGCGCAGCGGTCGAAGGCCATCGGGCAACGGGCACGGAAACGGCATCCGGGCGGCAGGTTGACGGGGCTGGGCGTTTCGCCGGGGAGGATGGTGCGGCTGCGGTGATGGCGGGGGTCCGGGCTGGGCGCCACCGATAGCAATGCCTGGGCATAGGGGTGGCGCGGCTCACCCAGCACAGCCTTTGTCGGCCCCAACTCCACAATGCGGCCCAGATACATGACGGCCACCCGGTCTGCAATGGTGGCCGCGGTTGCCAGGTCGTGCGTGATGAGCAGGACGGCGATACCGCGCGACTGGCGCAAGTCCGCGAGCAGGTTCAAGATTTCGGCGCGGATGCTCACATCGAGCATGGAGATTGGTTCATCCGCGAGCAGAACCGCCGGCTCCAGCACCAGCGCGCCTGCGATCACCACGCGCTGCCGTTGCCCCCCCGAGAGTTCGTGCGGATAGCGCTGGAGATAGTCCGTGGCCGGCTTCAGGCCGGCCGCCTCCAGCGCCTGGCGCACGAGCGTTCGCCGCTCCGCCGGGTCGCGCGCCAGGTTGTGCACGCGCAGCGGCTCGGCGACCGCCTCGCCCACGGTCATCGTGGGGTTGAGCGACTCGTATGGATCTTGAAAGATCATCTGCACGCGGCGGCGCAGGGCCTTGAGGCCGGCCGGGTCCAGGTGCGTAATATCGCGGCCCTCGAACCAGATCTGGCCGGTGGAGGGCTGGTCTAGCCCGATCAAGGTCTGCGCCAGCGTGGACTTGCCGCAGCCACTTTCGCCCACCAGGGCCAGCACTTCGCCCCGGCGCAGTTCAAGGTCCACTCCATCAACAGCGTGCAGCCAGTTAGGCGCCTGCCACGGCCAGTCGCGGCTGACCTTGAAAAGCCGGCGCAAATCGCGCACCCGCAGCAGGGGCTCGGCTTCCCCAATCACGGCCGTCGCTCCGAATTCGGCTCGCCAGCGAGAAAGCAGCTTGCCAGATGCTCGCCAGTCAATTGCACCAGAGGCGGGGCTTCGTTCAGACACCGGTCGAACACGTGCGGGCAGCGTGGTGCAAACCGGCAGCCCGCCGGCAGCGCGTTCAGACGGGGTGGCGAGCCAGGGATCGACGCCAGCCGCTCCCCAGGGCGCTCGATGTCCGGAAACGCCTTGAGCAGTTCCTGGGTATAGGGGTGCCGCGGGTCCTTGAAGATCGTGTCCACATCGGCATACTCGGCGGTAACGCCACCGTACATCACCAGCACCCGGTCGCACACCTCCGCCACGACGCCCAGGTCGTGCGTGACGAAGATCACGGCCAGGCCCAACTGCTGGCGCAGGCGGGCCAGCAACTCCAGGATCTGCGCCTGGATCATCACGTCCAGGGCAGTGGTCGGCTCGTCGGCGATGACCACGCGCGGTTCGCAGGCCAGCGCCATGGCAATCATGGCCCGCTGGCGCATGCCGCCCGAGTATTGATGGGGGAACTGGTTGCGGCGCCACGCCGGGATGCCGACCAACTCCAATAGCTCGCCCGCGCGCCGATCGGCTGCTGCTCGGTCAAGGGCGCGGCCCGCGGGGGCGTGCCGCAGCATGGCCTCCACCACCTGGTCGCCGACGCGCCGCACCGGGTTGAGGGCGTTCATGGCGCCCTGAAAGATGATGGCGATGTCGCGCCAGCGCACGTCCTCCATCTCCGGCTCGCTCAGGGCCAGCAAGTCACGTTGGTTGAACAGCACTTGGCCGCTGACGATGCGGCCGGCCGCCGGCAGGAGGCGGAGCAGGCTCAACATCAAGGTCGTCTTGCCGCAGCCGCTCTCACCCACGACCCCGAGTAGCTCGCCTTCCCGGAGGGTGAAGCTGATGCCTTCGACGGCGCGGGCCGGCGGTCCGCTTGCAGCGGCGTAGTGGATGGCCAGGTCGCGCACTTCCAGCACCACCGGACCCGGCTCGGCGGCGCGGCGTGAAGCTGGCGGCAGGGCGGGTCTGGGGGCGAGCGGCTCGACGCTGCGCGCCACCATGCGTGCGCCCACCGACAGGTGATGGCCCTCGACCCGCGGATTGAGGATCTGCTCCAGTCCATAGCCGAGCAAGGTGCAGCCCAGGACGATCCAGACGATGCCAAAACCGGGTGGGGCCAGCGCCCACCAGGCCCCGGCGGTCAAGGCGCCGCGTGTGAAGGCGAAGTTGAGCATCTGGCCCCAACTAATGACGGTGGGGTCGGCCAGGCCCAGGAAGCTCAGGGTGCTTTCGTTGAGGATCGCCAGCGAGATGACGAGCACGGTGTTGGCGATGAGCAGCGGCAGGACCAGGGGCACGATGTGGCGGCTGATGAGGTGCAGGTTGCCGGCGCCAAGCGCCCGCGCCCGGGTGACGAACTTGCGCTGCTTGACCGACAGGGTTTGCGAGCGGACCAGCCGCGCGGTGCCGGTCCAGCCGATGACGCCAATGACCAGGATGACGTTGAGCAGGCTGGGCCGGGTAAGCGCCACCAGCACGATGATGAGGGGCAGGTCGGGGATGACGAGCACAACATCGGTGAGCCGCATCAGGCCGGCCTCGACCCGCCCGCCAAAGAACCCGGCCACGATCCCGATGGTACCGCCGATGGCGACGGAAATAAACGAGGCGAAGAACCCCACAACCAGCGAAACCCGCGCGCCATAGATCAGGTTGGTCCACACATCGCGCCCGGCATCGTCGGTGCCCAGCCAATGCGCCGCGCTCGGTCGGGCATAGATGTCGTCGATGGTGATGCGCTCCGGCGATTCACCGGGGCCATAAGGCGTGAGCCAAGGCGCCAGCACAGCGACCAGGATGGCGGACACAAGGAGAAAGAGCCCGGCCGATGCCATCGGGTTGCGGCGCAGTTGACGCGCAATCGCCCGGATGGAGGCGCCGCTGGGCGCGGCGGAGGCTTGGGTCTGCACGGCCATCGGCTAGGTAGCCTGCACGCGCGGGTCCAGGGCGGTGTAACACAAATCCGCCAGCAGATTGGCCAGCACCACGCTGACGGCCAGCAGCAGAAAGACGCCCTGCAGCATCGGGTAGTCGCGCCGGATGACGGCCTCGAAGGTAGCCAGGCCAAGCCCGGGCCAGGAGAAGACCGATTCGACCTGGATGGCCCCGGCCACGGTGAAGCCCAGGTTCAGGGCGATGATGGTGACCATGGGCAGGGCGGCGTTTTGGAGCGCATGGTCCTTGAGAATCTGAAAGGTGCTCAATCCCTTGGCCTTGGCCGTGAGGATGAAGTCCTCCGACAGCACGTCGAGCATGGTGCTGCGCATGATCAAGACATACTCGCCGACGTAGATGATGGTCTGCACCAGGAGGGGCAGGGCGAGGTGGCGGCCCAGGTCGGCCCACTGCTGCCACAGGCCGGCGTAGCTCAGGCCGGGCGTGACCATGCCGCCCACGGGCAGGCCCAGGGTGCGGCTGCCCCAGAACAAGAGGACGATGCCCAGCCAAAAGGTGGGCAGGCTCCAGGCCATGAGCGCCAGAAGCAGGGCGGTGTAGTCGATGGCGGTGCGCGACTTCCAGGCGGCCAGCATGCCCCCGGCAATGCCGAGCAGGATGGCGGGGATTTGGCCGAGGCCGACCAGGATGACCGTATTGGCTAGGCGTTCCTGAAGGAGATCGGCGACGGGGCGGTTGGTGTGGTAGCTGATGCCCAACTCGCCCCGCGCCAGGTTGCCGATGTAGATGAAGAACTGCGTCTCGAAGGGGTTGACGGCGCACGGCCCCAGCCGCAGCGGGTTCAGGCTCTCAAAGCAATTGACCAACGGCCGGTCCAGGCCGAAGCGCACCCGGATGGCTTCCTGCGCTTCGCGGGTGAGGCGCGGGTCGCGGACGCCCGCGCGGGCGGGGTCGCCCGGCAGCACGCGAAACAGGAAGAAGTTCAACACGATCACGAAGGCGATCGTGAAGACCGACCAGCCCAGTTTCTGCAGCAGCAGCCGCCAGCGCACGCCGGACCTCCGCGCGTCGGGCTGCTAGCGGACCGGCTCGATGAAGGCCAGCGAACTGGGATCGGCCAGCGCGATCTTGGGTCCCGCCGTCTTCCAACCGGTGAAGCGGTCGGAGCGGTAGGCCTCCACCGACTCCTCGTAGTAGGGGATGATGTAGACCACGTCGTCGTGGACGATCTGCTGCATCTGGTGGACGAGGGCCACGCGGGCGTCGAGGTCGAGCTCGGTGGCCTGCTGGGCGAAGAGGTCGTCGTAAGCCGCATTGGAGTAGCCAGTCTCGCTGCTGCCGGTGGTGATCTCATCGGTGGTCATCACGCCCAAGAGCAGGCTCGGATCCGGGTCCGAATACCAGCCCCACAGGATGACATCGAAATCGAAGGCCGGACAGCAGACGGAGGTCAAAGCGTCCGGGTCCATCGCCTGCTGCTCGGTGCGCACGCCCACCTGACCCCACATCTCGGCCAGCAGTTCGGCCATGCGCGGGTAGTTGACGCTGTCGCTGGGCCAGTTGAGGCGGAAGGTCAGGGGCCGGGAGCCGTCCGGCATGTCGCGCGTGCCATCGCCATCGGCATCGGCATAGCCGGCAGCGTCCAGGATCGAGTTTGCCAGGGCCACGTCGTAGGCGTAGTCGGTGAGGCCGCCGTTGTACCACAGGCCCAGACCTTCCGGAATGAGGGTGAGCCCCGGCGAGCCCAGGCCGAGCAGCACGACATCGATGATGCGCTGCTTGTCGGTGGCGTGGGCCAGGGCCAGCCGCACCTGCTTGTCGAGCAGGGCGGGATGGCCGGTACACACGCCATCGTCGGGCGGGCAATTCTCGGCGGTGACCTGGTTGAAGATGATGTCGGTAACGCCGGGGGAGAGGGGCGCGCCGATGACCAGCTCCACGTCGGCTTCGTCGCGCAGGGCGGCGACGGCGGTGTTCGGCATCTCGGTGATCATGTCCAATTGGCCGGTGCGCAGGGCCTGGACGAGCGCGTCCTGGTTCTCGAAGGTCTGGAAGATGACTTCATCCACCTTGGGCGGCATGGAGGGGTGGTTGGGGTTGGCGGCCAGGCGCACAAACACATTCTGCCGGTACTCGACCATGGTAAAGGGGCCGCTGCCAATCATGGCGGTGTTTTCGAACTCGGCGGCGGCGTCGCCCTCGGCATGTTCGGCCCAGATGTGCTCGGGCAGGACGTACAGGAAGACGAGCTGGCTTTCCATGTTGGGGATTGGCTCGGACAACGTGATCACCACCGTGCTGTCGTCCGGCGCCTCGACGCTGGCGAAGTAGCCCGTATAAGAGTTGAGATAGGGGAAGTCTTCGTGGCTCTGGTAGAAGTTGTACGTGAAGGCGATGTCGGCGGCGGTGAGCGGTTCACCGTCGTGGAAGGTGAAGCCGGACCGGATCTTGAACGTCCAGACCGTGCCGTCGTCCGACACGGTGTGGCTCTCCTCCAGCTCGGGGCTGAACGTGCCGTCCAGGTTTAGCTGGTACATGGCGTCGTAGACCAGCTCGAACAGGGTGTAGGCCTCCGAGAGAATGGCCGTGCCGGGGTTGAGGGTATCGGGGCTGCCGCCCCAACCGACGCGCACCACGGCTGGCCCTTCGGTGGCCGGTGGAACAGTGGCGGTGGCGCCCCCGCCACAGGCGGCTAACACCACCGCGACGAGCAGACATAGACTGATGAGACGGCTTGGATGGCGCATGGGATTCTCCTCCGTTTAGCTGCCGTCGCGCGGGATGCGTTTGTGCCAGGTCCTGGCAAAGATGCGCGCCGGTCCTTCGAAAGCTTCCACAGTGTTCGTCACGATGAAGTGGCCGGCATCGGCCGTCATGGCGCTGTGCGTGACGACGCGCACCCGCCAATCGCCGCGATCCATCTCAATCTGCCAATCACTCTGCACCCGCGCCGACTGCGGCTGGCCGATCACGATGTTGTAGCGTTCCTCCAGACGAGAGTCAAGCGCAACGCCGCTCGCGGTGAGGCGCATTCCGCCCTCGTCGGCCACACTGCGCAAGGCCAGTTGATCGCTGGTTGTGTTCCAGGAGAAGGTGCGCTCCCGCTGGCCGGAGCGGATCACATCGGCGGGCAGGGGCGCGGCATGCTCTGGCGGTCCAAACGCGGGCAGATCAGCGTCGGCTGGGTCGGGCGGCCGCACCGGCAGGGTGAGGCGAGTATCCGGTCCCAGGTAGATCGTGAGCGTCACCGGCTGGGGCGATGGCCAGGCGATTGGCCAGTAATCGGGTGACAGCGCCAGGCGCCAGTGGTGCCCGGCCGGCAGGCGATGGGCGATGGCGTTCAACTGCACATGAACGATATAGCGCTGGCCGGGTTCCAGGGGAAGGGGGGTGGTGTGGTCTTCGCGATGGGTGAGATTCAGCAATCCATAGCTCACCAGGGTCGATTCGCCGGACGGGGACACGTCGCACAGCCGGGCCGCCAGCATGGCGACTGGCTGGTCGGCTGACAGGGCCACCGTCAACTCGGGAAAACCAAGGATGTCCTCGGCAGCCGAGGTGGGCGGGCTGGTGAACGTGAGCGAGCGCCCGTCGTCCCCACGCTGGTCGGCGGGGGCCTCGCCGGGGTAGCCATAGGAACACCACACGCCGCTGGCCAGTCCGTGGAGCAGGGAGGGGGTGATGCGCCGCGCCGAAGCCGGAACGGCGGAGTCAGCCAGGCCGCCGTCGACGTGCGGCCAATGGGCGCGGTTGACGATGCGGGGCGAGGGCCAATGGCTTTCGGCCACCCAGCGGCCGGGCCGCTCGGCGTAATCGGTGGCGGGCGGCACGCTGTCTTGCAGCCAAACGCGCAGCATGGGTTCGGCCATGAGGCCGGTATCCACGCCTCTGAGCCAATGATCCCACCAGCGGATCACTTCCTGAAGAAACCCAATGGCGGGACCTGGCCGCCCGGCCCAGGGAAAGCTGTGGGCCCACGGGCCGATGAGACCCTTGCGGGGCACGCGGAGGCGGGCCAGCAGGCGCGGCACAGCGTTGGTGTAGCCATCGGCCCAACCGCCCACGGCATAGACCGGACACTGAATGGCGGCGTAGTCCTCGCAGACCGACCCATGCCGCCAGTAGTCATCGCGGCGCTGGTGGGCCAGCCAGGCCTCGATGTAGGGCGGGGTCTGTTCGAGGCGCGCCAGCCACATCTCGCGCCAGCGCTCGCCGGCGAAGCGCGGGTCGGGAGGCAGTGCGTTCGAAGCCAGCATGGCCGAGGCCCATGGCAAGGCGTCGTAGGCCAGCACGCAGCCGCCCATGTAGTGCACGTCATCGGCGTAGCGGTCGTCGGTGGAGCAGACGGTGATGATGGCCTTGAGGTTGGGCGGCCGGCGGGCGGCGATCTGCAGGCAGTTGAACCCGCTCCAAGAGATGCCCATCATGCCGATGGCGCCGGTGCACCAGGGCTGGGCGGCGATCCAGTCCAGGACTGTCAGCGCGTCATCTTGTTCCTGCTGGAGATACTCATCCAGCAGAATGCCATCCGAGCCGCCGGTGCCGCGGATATCCACGCGCACGCAGGCATAGCCAAAGCCGGCCAGGTAGCCATATTGCTGGGCGTCGCGCTGGGCCATGCCGTCGTCCTTGCGGTAGGGCAAATACTCCAGCACGGCGGGCACGGGCGTGGCGGTCTGCGGCAGCCAGAGTTTGGCGGCCAGCCGCAAGCCGCCGGCCAGCGGAATCCAGACGTTATCGACGACGCTCACCGCGTATGGGAATTCAGTTCGAATTGACAAGGATCCGCTTGTCCTGGCTGCCTCAGGTCCGGCCGCCAGCGGGAACATTGAGCGCGGCGACGGTGCGGCCGATCTCATCGTGGTCGAAGGTCAGTTGAAGCATACTTCCGTCCGGGGACAACCGGCCCGTGACGCCCGCTACATAGTCGCTATCGCGGAGCAATTGAACGGCCAACAAGGGCGCCCGCCACAATGCGCGCCCCAGGACGGGCAGCAGCAGCAAGCGTGCCGCAAGTTCGGCCAGGAAGCCGCCCGCCAGTCCGACCACAAGGCCGGCCGTGGCGCCCAGCACCAGGGACGGCCAGGTTTCGCCCATCACCGCCTCATCCAGGCCCAGTGAGGCGGACAGAAGGAACGCACCACCAAAGGCTGCCAGGCCCAGGATCAGTCCGCCGCCCACAAACGGCACGCACCCGACCAGGAAGACCGTTCGCGACAGCCGCGCGCAGCGGGCGCAGTGGGGCACTTGCAGCCGCGCCTCGACAGCATGTTGGGTCTGACCGCGCGCGACCAGCCGGCTGAGGCTGAGGATGGAGTGCGTCTCCGGCGGCGCACCGCAGCCAATGCAGCGCTGAGGAAAGGCCACCGGGGCAGCCTCGCCAGGCTGGAAGGGCAGGTTGACTGAAAAGGGCATGCGCGCCCGGCCGGCTCACTTG
>CAZCEC010000058.1:0-29485 GCA_964497615.1 uncultured Anaerolineales bacterium
TGTGGCTGGGGGGCATGGCGCTGGGCCAGTGGCGGGCGGCGCGGGCGGGTTGGGCGCGGCGGCTGGGCCTGTGGGCGGCGGCCCTGTCCTTCGCGGCGTGGGCGCTGGACTTCATTGAAAACGTGGCCCTGCTGGACGTGCTGCGGGACACCTTTCACCCGTCGGCGGCGGCGCTGACCGTGGCAGGTTGGGCGGCGGCGGTGAAGTTTGGGTTGATCCTGATATGCGCGGTGTATGTGGCGGCGGCGTGGGTGATGAGGCGAGTGAGCCGGCGAATGGAATTCGCGCCTTGAGGCCTGCGGCCGCCGCGTCCACCTACGTGGACGCAGGAGGGAGGCAGCGCAGACCCATCTTGTTCACGTTTGCGGGCGGGCGTGGGCATTTCGAGCCGTTGGTAACGGTGGCGCGCGCGGCGGTGAGGGCGGGGCACACCGTCGCGTTCAGCGGCGAGCCGGCGCTGGCGCGGACGGTGGAGGCGGCGGGCTTCACGATGTTCCCGTCCGGGCCGAACACCAGCAGCACCGAGCGGCGGCCGTTGCTGAGCGTGGACCGGGAGCGCGAGGACCGGGCGCTGCGCAACAGCTACGCCGGGCGCATCGCGCGGGGGCGGGCGGCGGACTTGCTGGGCGTGTGCGCCGAGTGGCGGCCGGACGTGATCGTGTGCGACGAGGTGGACTTTGGCAGCATGGTCGCTGCGGAGCGGATGGGCTTGCCGCATGCCACGGTGAACGTGATGGCGGCAGGGTCGTTCGTGCGGGCGGAGGTGGTCGGGGAGCCGCTCGCGGCGCTGCGGGCCGAGCATGGTCTGCCGCCCGATCCGGAGCTTGAGATGCTGAGCCGGTATCTGGTTCTGTCACCGTTTCCGCTGGGGTTCCGCGACCCGGCCTTTCCATTGCCTGCGACGGCGCACAGCTTTCGGCCCTGCGCCCAACCGCTGGAGGAGGCGGCGCCGCCGTGGACGATCAGCCGGCCGGGCGCGCCGACCGTGTACTTCACGCTCGGCACCGTGTTCAACCTCGAGTCGGGCGACCTGTTTGGGCGGGTGTTGGCGGGCCTGCGCGACCTGCCCGTCAATCTCGTCGTCACAGTCGGGCGGCAGATCGACCCGGCGGAATTGGGGCCGCAGCCGGATCACGTCCACCTCGCGCAGTACATCCCGCAGAAACAGGTGTTGCCGCACTGCGACCTGGTCGTCTCGCACGGAGGGTCGGGCAGCGTGGGCGGGGCGCTGGCGCACGGCGTGCCGATGGTGCTGATCCCGATGGGGGCCGACCAACCCCACAACGGCGACCGGGTGGAAGCGCTGGGGCTGGGACGAGTCTTGGACCCTGTGGCGGCGACGCCGGAGAACGTGCGCGACGCGGCGAGGGCGGTGCTGGCGGACGCAAGCTGCCGGCGCGCGGCGGAGCGATTGCGGGATGAGTTGGCGAGGCTGCCGGGGCCGGATCACGTCGTGAGGCTGCTGGAGGAGCTGGAGGAGCGGAGCCGGCGAATGGAATTCGCGCCTCAAGGCCTTCGGCCGCCGCGTCCACCTCCGTGGACGCAGGAGGCGCCTGGTCCCGAACGCCCGCGGTAAGTTGATTGAGTAACGTCTGTGACATGGAAGTCATCGGGCCGCGAGTGCTGTTGGGATTGATGCTGTCCGCCGCCATCGGCTATCTCGGCTACCGGCGCGGGTCGCTGTCGCGGTCGGGCGCGGCGGGCGCGGTGGCGGTGGGCACGCTGATCGTGGGGCTGGGCGGCTGGGCGTGGGGCACGCTGCTGGTGGTGTTCTTTGTGTCGTCGAGCGCGCTGTCGCATTACAAGGAACGGCGCAAGGCGGCGCTGGCGGAGAAGTTCAGCAAGGGCAGCCAACGCGACCTGGCGCAGGTGCTGGCGAATGGCGGCGCGGGCGCGCTGATCGCGGTGGCGAACGCGCTGTGGCCGCACCCGGCGTGGTGGGCGGCGTTCGTGGGGGCAATGGCGACGGTGAATGCCGACACCTGGGCGACAGAGCTAGGCGTGTTGAGCAAACACCCGCCGCGGCTGGTGACGACCGGGCGCGTGGTGGAGGTGGGCACCTCGGGCGGCGTGACGGCAGCCGGCACCCTGGCAGCGCTGGGCGGGGCGGCGTTGATTGGGCTGGTGGCGGCGGGGTTTGACGTGGCGGGTGGCGGGGCGCTCGGCAGCGCAGTGGTGCAGGTGATTGTGGCGGCGCTGGCGGGGGTGCTGGGGGCGCTGTTCGACTCGTTATTAGGCGCGACGGTGCAGGCAATTTACGCTTGCGACGCCTGCGGCAAGGAGACCGAGCGGCATCCCACACACACCTGCGGCGGGCCCACGCGGCGGGTGCGCGGCTGGGCGTGGCTGGACAATGATTGGGTGAACTTTGTGAGCGCGGTGGTGGGGGCGGCGGTGGCGGGAGCGATTGTTTTGTTTTTATGATTGGACGAAGGACGAACAACGAAGGACGAAGCGCGGGGCCGATGGAGTTCTCAGAAACCGGCTTGACCGCCGGGGGGCGAGTCTCGGCTCGTCTTTCGTCCTTCGTCTGACTGCCCATGCAGACCCTTGACCGCATCCGCCTGAACGCGAACTACATGAAGAACATCGTCGCCTGGGAGCGGCTGCCCGCGCGGCCGGCGCAATTTGGGCCGTGGCCGAAGGCGCTGGATGGGCGACTGGTGGAGACTGCCAAGCGGCGGGGCGTCACCGCGCTGTACACGCACCAATCACAGGCGGTGGAGGCGGCGCTGCGGGGCGAGAACGTGGTGGTGGTCACCGGCACGGCCTCGGGCAAGACCCTGTGCTACAACCTGCCGGTGCTGCACACCCTGCTGTCCCAGCCGGAGGCCCGCGCCCTGTACCTGTTCCCCACCAAGGCGCTGGCGCAAGATCAGGCGGCGGAGCTGGGTCAGTTCATCCAGGCGGTGGGGGAGCCGGGCCTGGCGGTGCGGACCTACGACGGCGACACGCCCCAGGCGCAGCGACCCGCCATCCGCAAGGCGGGGGGCGTGCTCATCTCCAACCCGGACATGCTCCACACCGGCATCCTGCCGCATCACCCGCGCTGGGCGGAGCTGTTCGCCAACTTGCAGTACGTGGTGCTGGACGAGGTGCACACCTACCGCGGCGTGTTCGGGTCGCACATGGCGAATGTGCTGCGGCGGCTCAAGCGCATCTGCGCCTTCTACGGTTCCGCGCCGCGCTTCATCTGCGCCTCGGCCACGATTGCCAACCCGCAGGAACTGGCCCAGCGGCTCATCGAGCAGCCGGTGACGCTGGTGCCGGCCAGCGCGGACGGCTCACCGCGCGCCGAGAAGTTCTTCCTGGTCTACAACCCGCCCATCACCGACCCGGCGCTGGGGCTGCGGCGGTCGTACCTGCTGGAGGCGCAAAAGCTGGCGGGTGAGTTTCTGGCCGACGAGGTGCAGACCGCCATCTTCGCCCGCACCCGTAACGCCACCGAAGTGCTGCTGATGTACGTGCGCGACGAGGCGCGCGAGCAGGGGCGCGACCCGGCGGCGGTGCGCGGCTACCGGGGCGGCTACCTGCCCCTGGAGCGCCGCGCCATCGAGCGCGGGCTGCGCGACGGCAGCGTGCGCGGCGTGGTGGCGACCAACGCGCTGGAATTGGGCGTGGACATTGGGCAGTTGGGGGCGGTGGTGATTGCGGGGTATCCGGGCACGATTGCGTCGCTGGGCCAGCAGGCCGGGCGCGCGGGGCGGCGGGCCGAGGCCAGCGCGGTGGTGCTGGTCGCGTCGGCCATGCCCCTGGACCAATACCTGGCCGCGCACCCGCGCTACATCTTTGAAAGCTCGCCCGAACATGCCCTGATCAACCCCGACAACCTGGCGCTGCTGGTGGAGCACCTGCGCTGCGCGGCGTTCGAATTGCCGTTCGAGGCGGGCGAGGCCTTCGGCCAGTACACCGGGGTGGAAGACGTACTGCAAGTGCTGGCCGAGGAGGGCGACCTGCACCAATCGGGCGGGCAATACCGCTGGGTGGCGGCGCAATACCCGGCGGAGGGCGTGTCGCTGCGCGCGGCCGGGTCCGACAAGATCATCATCCAGGCGGCGGCCGAGGACGGGCGGCCCGTCGTCATCGGCGAGGTGGACCGCACCAGCGCGCCGGTGCGGGTGCACACCGGGGCAGTGTACCTGCACGAGGGGCGCGGCTATGTGGTGAGCGAGTTGGACTGGGAGGGCGGGATCGCGCACGTCAAGCCCGAGGAGGTGGACTACTTTACGCAGGCGTCGGAGGCGATGGACATCGAGATCGTGAACGTCTTCGACGCGCACGAGGCGCCGGACGAAGAGGCGGACGAAACCATCGGCAGCCTGCCCCGCCCGCCCGCCCCCGGCCCCCTGCCCCACTCGCGGGCCTGGGGCGAGCTGCTGATCACCGCGCAGGCTGCGTCGTACCGGATGGTGCGGCGCTACACGCACGAGACGCTGGGGTATGGCGAGATCAAGCTGCCGCCGCGTCAGTTCCAGACGACGGGCTACTGGCTGTGGCTGCCGCCGGGCGCGGTGAAGGCCCTGGCGGAGGTCGGCATCCTGGTGGGGCCAAACAACTACGGGCCGAACTGGGAGACGCAACGCAACGCCGCCCGTGCCCGCGACGGGTTCCAATGCGTGCAGTGCGGCAAGCTGGAGGCGGGCGGGCGCCAGCACGATGTGCACCACCTCCAGCCCTTCCGCAGCTTTGGCTATGTGCCGGGGCTGAACGACCACTACAAGCTGGCGAACGACCTGGACAATTTGCAGACCCTGTGCCGGGCCTGCCACGCGCGGGCCGAGACGGGGCGGGGCACGCAAACGGCGCTGGGCGGGCTGGCCTACGCCCTGGGCAACCTCGCGCCGCTGCACCTGATGTGCGACCCGCGCGACCTGGGCGTCTCCGCCGAGCCGCGCTCGCGCGAGACCAAGGCGCCCACCATCACGATCTTCGACCTGGTGCCGGACGGGCTGGGGTTCGCCGAGCGGCTGTACGAGCTGCACGGCGAGCTGCTGAAGGGGGCGTATGAGCTGATCGACGCCTGCCCTTGCCGCGACGGCTGCCCGGCCTGCGTGGGGCCGGTGGGCATCGAGGCGACCGAGACGAAGGAGCTGGCGCGGCGGCTGGCGGGGAGGCTGGCGGGGCGGCGGGTGTAGGAATCGGGTTATACTTGGCATATTCGAGAGGTGCGGCATGACGACTAGAACTATGAAGTATGAAGGTGAAGACCACATCATTACCATCACACGCGCTGAGATCGAGGCCTTGGGCGTGGAGCCGGGAGGCGAGTTTGTGGTCAAACTGCAGCCCAAGGTCACCCTGAAGCTACGGACTTGGGCTCCAGGCGAACGGGAGGAGTTGCACCGCATACTTGAGGAGTTGAAGGGCTCGTGGACGGAGGAGCAAGAAGCTGAGTATCGGCGCAACCGTGAACTGTGGAGTCAATGGAAGCCGCGCGAGTAGCCATCGACTCGGATGTGGTCGTGGACTATCTGCGGCGCGGTCAGGGTGTCCTAGAGATCGCGTTGGATCGTTTCGCGTGCGTGCTTACTGCGATTACGGTTTATGAGCTGCATGCGGTGCGCTCACCCGAGCGGCAGCAAGCGCTGCTCAATCAACTTATGGCCAAGGTTACGGTCGAGCCATTGGGTGCTGAGGCAGCCAAAGCTTCGGGCGCTGTCTGGCGTGGCTTGGCAGAACGAGGGGAATTGATCGGCCTGCCCGACATTCTCACTGCCGGCATTTGCCTCAGTCAGGACCTGCCGCTGCTGACGCGCAACAGCGCGCACTTTGGCCGTATTGCCGGGCTGAAGGTCATCACGCCGGACGACCTGCACGAGCGGTATGGCGACGTGTAGGAGCCCATGCAGCCCATCATTGTGACATACACAGGCGAAGACATCGTTATTCCCAAGGAGCAAATGGAGGCCCACGGCTTCCGACCTGGGGATAGAGTCGTGCTTAAGGCAGTCGAGACGCCAGACACCGGCCCGGCGGCGGAGCGGCAAGAGATCGAAAGCATCCTGAAGGAAATCGCGGGCGCGGCACCGGGCGCGGCGAAGGATGCCGAGCGCGAGCTGCGCAAGCTGCTGGAGCAGCTCAAGCCAGGCGACTGACTGACCTAACCCCCCTGCCCCTTCCCTGACAGGGAAGGGGGAGATGTCTGCGCGCCAACCCATCCCTGAAACGGCTGACATGAACCTGATCCCCCTCGGCCGCATCGTGCGGCTTCAAATCCAACGCTCCAAGCTCAAGCTGGGCGAGAAGCCCAACCGCGTGTACGACCCGGCCCCATTGCTGAGCGTGGACGAGTTGACGATCACGCCGCAGGGGGCGCTGGCGCGGCTGCCCGACGGCGGGATGCTCGTGGATGTGCACCACGCTGCCCACCCGGCCACGCGCAACAACGGCGGGCACAACGATCTGTCGGTGGGGTTCACCGACCACTACGCCGCCATGCGGGCCGAGTATGGGGAGCACCTGGGCGACGGGTGCGCGGGCGAGAACATCCTGGTGGCGGTGGACGAGGTTGTGCCGCTGGAGCGCGTGGCGGGCGGGCTGGTGATTCAGCCCGCGGCGGGCGGCGCGGCGGTGCGGCTGGAGAACGTGCGGGTAGATTTGCCGTGCGTGGAGTTCAGCCGCTACGCCAGCCGCAGCACGGAGGCCGAGGCCGTCAAGCGGGCGCTGCAATTCCTGGATCATGGCCGCCGGGGCTACTACTGCACCTACGAAGGGACCGGGCCGGCCCTGGTCGCGGTGGGGGATGAAGTCTTCACCATCGGAGCCTAGACCATGCAAGTCACACATTTGACGACCGAATACCTGGAGAACCCGCTGGGGCTGGATGTGGCGCACCCGCGCCTGAGCTGGCGGCTGGCCACGCCTGAGCGCGGCGCGCGGCAGATGGCCTACCAGGTGCGGGCGGCCACCAGCCTGGATGCGCTGGCAGCGGGCGGCGACCTGTGGGACAGCGGGCGCGTGGACTCCGACCAATCGGTGCTGGTGGAGTATGCGGGCGCCGCGCTGAAGACCGGCCAGCGCGTGCACTGGCAGGTGCGGGTTTGGGACGGCGCGGGCCAGGCCACCGAATGGAGCGCGCCAGCCTGGTGGGAGATGGGACTGCTCCAGGCCGGCGACTGGTCGGCGCAATGGATTTCGCCGGGCGCGCCTGCCAGCGGCCCTGCGCCCAGCCCGCTGCTGCGCGGGACGTTCGACGTGGACGGGACCGTCGTCTCGGCGCGGGCATACGTGACGGCGCTGGGGCTGTACGAACTGGAGATCAACGGCCGGCGCGTGGGCGACTGGCTCTTTACGCCGGGGTGGACCAGCTACAACCAGCGGGTGCAGTACCAGACCTACGACATCACCCCCCTGCTCCGGCCGGGGCGCAACGCGGCCGGCGCGGTGCTGGGGGATGGGTGGTTCCGCGGGCGCATGGGGTGGTTCGCGGACAAGGACCGGCACGTCTATGGCGGGCAGGTGGCGCTGCGGGCGCAAATCGTCGTCACCTATGCCGATGGGCGAGTGCAGGTGTGGGGCACGGACGGCAGTTGGAAGACTGCCACCGGACCGATCCTTAGCTCGGAAATCTACGACGGCGAGGCCTATGACGCGCGGCTGGAGCGACCCGGCTGGAGCACCGCCGATTACGACGACGCGGGTTGGGCGGCGGTGGGGGTGCTGGCCGAGGAGCGCCGCAACCTGGTGGCGCAAGTGGGCGTGCCGGTGCGGCGCATCAACGAACTGAAGTCCATCGGCGTCATCCGCACCCCCGCGGGCGAAACGGTGCTGGACTTTGGGCAGAACCTGGTGGGCTGGGTGCGGATGCGCGTAAGCGGCGAAGCCGGCGTCACCGTCACCCTGCGCCACGCGGAAGTGCTGGACGCGGACGGCAATTTCTACACACTCAACCTGCGCACGGCCAAACAGACGAATCGCTACACCCTCAAGGGCGAGGGCGAGGAAGTCTTCGAACCACGTTTCACGTTTCAGGGCTTCCGCTATGTGGCGGTCGAAGGCTATCCGGGCGAGGTGACGCCGGAGGCCTTTACGGGCGTCGTCATCCACTCGGACATGACGCCCACGGGCGAGTTCGAGTGCTCCGACCCGCTCATCAACCAGCTTCAACACAACATTGTCTGGGGGCAGAAGGGCAACTACCTGGACGTGCCCACCGACTGCCCGCAGCGCGACGAGCGCCTGGGCTGGACCGGCGACGCGCAAGCCTTTGGGCGCACGGCGGCGTTCAACTTTCGCGTGGCGGGCTTTATGACCAAATGGCTGCGCGACGTGGCCGCCGACCAGGGCGAGGACGGCAAGGTGCCGTGGGTCGTGCCGGACGTGCTGCGCCAGGGCGGCTCCACGGGTTGGGGCGACGCGGCGACGATTGTGCCGTGGACGATGTACCTGTGCTACGGGGACGGGCGCGTGCTGGAAGAGCAGTTCGAGAGCATGTGGGCGTGGGTGGATTATGGACGGGCGCAGGCGGGCGACGACCTGATCTGGGATGGCGGTTTTCACTTCGGCGACTGGCTGGCGGTGAAGGGGCAGGACGCCAACATTCCCAACCCGGTGACCAACATCAGCCTGCTCTCCACGGCGTTCTTCGCCCACTCCACGCATCTGACGGCCCAGGCGGCGCGCGTGCTGGGCAAACTGGACGAGGCGGCCAGGTATGACCAGTTGTTTGAGGATGTCAAGGCCGCGTTCAACCGTGAGTTCGTCACGCCCAATGGGCGCATTGGCCCCGACACGCAGACGGCCTACGTGCTGGCGCTGCAATTTGACCTGCTGCCGGACGAATTGCGGCCGCAGGCGGCGCGCCGGCTGGCCGAGGACGTGCGGCGGCGCGACAACCACCTGACCACGGGGTTCCTGGGCGCGTCGCACCTGCCCCACGCGCTGAGCGAGAACGGCTACCTGGACGAGGCCTATGCCCTGCTGCACCAGGAGACATACCCCTCCTGGCTGTACCCCGTCACCAAGGGCGCGACGACGATCTGGGAGCGTTGGGATGGCTTGCAGCCGGACGGCAAGTTTCAGGACGTGGGGATGAACTCGTTCAACCACTACGCCTATGGCGCGATCGGGGATTGGCTGTATCGCGTGGTGGCGGGGATCAATCCCGCTGCGCCAGGCTATAAGCGCATTCTCATCCGGCCGCGGCCCGGCGGCAGCCTGACGTGGGCGCGGGCGTGGCACGAGTCACTGTTTGGAAGGATTGAGAGCGCGTGGCGGCTGAGGGCGGGACGCTTTGAGTTGGAGGTGACGATCCCGCCGAATACGGAGGGGGAGGTGCATCTGCCGGCGGCGGGCGCGGCAGCGGTGACGGAGGGCGGCAAGGCGCTTAGCGAGGCGGCGGGGGTGCGGGCGGTGCGCGAGGAAGGGGGCGAGGTGGTGGTGGAGGTGGGAGCGGGAGTGTATGAGTTCCTATGCGCGTGATTGGGCCGGCGAATAGAATTCGCGCCTGGAGGCCTGCGGCCGCCGCGTCCCTCTTCAGGGACGCGGGAAGTTATCGCAAGGATTGAGCATGTCTGCCGCACCCCCCAATGACCCCATTGCGTACGCTGCTTGGCTCGATGACCTCGAACGCCAATGGCAAGCCGGATTGTGCCCTGCTCATCAAGGAGCAGCGGCGATTCTGTTGAACTCACACGGCGAACTGATGTGGGGGCCGTAAACAGAACGACGACCGGACGACGAGATCGCCCGGCCGCCGCAGAGTGGGTTCTGGTTTAGGCCTTGTAGGTCTGCCGGGCTTCGCCCAGCAGGTCATTCACTTCCTGGGCCGCCTGGGCGGCCGTAATGCCGTCGGCGGCGGCCCATTCTTCACACAAGGCGGTCGAACTCCGGCGCAGGGCAGCCAAGTCCGAGTCGTTGAGTGTCTTGTGCCAGGCGCGCCCGCTCAAGTCGCGCACCACTTCGCACGCGGCCTGGAGCGAACCGCTCTTGAGCCGGTCGCGGACTTCCGACTGGCGTTGGCGCGAGTCGGCGTTGAGGTCCACCGGTTGACCCCGCAGGACCATGCGCAGCGGGCCAAGCTCGTCCGGGCGCGTCAGCCGGCGCAGGCCTGCTTCGGCGCTGTCCTCGACCGATACCCACACGGTGCTCCGGTCGCCGTGAACCTCATAGTACAGGCGCTCCTCCGCCTCGGCGAAAATCCGAGTGACCAGGCCGACCACCCGGCCCACGCCCAAAGCGGGATAGACCACGCGCTCATTCACTTGGAAGTTCATGGCAGCCTCCGGGACGAAGTCAGGCGGCGAAGCCCAACGGGCAGATTAGTAGCGGCGGCCGCTGCCGCGCGCCATGCCGCCCCGGTTGCCGAACCCGGAGCGCTCCTCGCGCGGCTTGGCGGTGTTGACCGTCAGGGCGCGCTCCTGGAGGGGTTGGCCGTTAAACATGCGCGTGGCGTTTTCGGCCTCCGCCTGAGTGGCCATGGTGACGAAGGCAAACCCCTTCGACTGGCCGCTGTCGCGGTCCTTGATCAGATCGCAGGCGCTGACGGTGCCGGCCTGAGCAAACAACTCGCGGAGATCGGCTTCGGTGGTCGAATAGGCCAGGTTGCCCACGTACAACTTCTCGTTCATGTACAGACTCCTTGGATAGGGCCTCACTGAAAGAAGACGGCCGCCACCCCATAAAGGGATTGGCGGCCGTTGGGTCGCAAAGCCGATTAGTTGACTTAGCTAGTATACCACAGTTGGGTTCAGCCGCTGCGCCGGATGGCGACGAGTTGAATGTTGGTCATATCTTCCATCGCAAAGCGCACGCCCTCGCGGCCCAGCCCGCTGCGGCGGTTGCCGCCGTAGGGCATGTGGTCGGCACGGAAGTTGGGGGTGTCGTTGATGATGACGCCGCCGAAGTTCAGGCGCTGGACGGCCCGCAGCACCCGGTCGATGTCGCGGGTGAAGACGCCCACCTGCAGGCCGAACTCGGTGGCATTGGCCTGCTCCAGCGCGCTCTCGAAGTCGTCGTAGGGCAGGACGGAGGCGACGGGCGCAAACACCTCGTCGGCCACCACCTTCATCTCAGGCTGCACATTGGCGAGGACGGTGGGCCAGTAGACCGCGCCCTCGCGCTTGCCGCCGGTGAGCACCTGCGCCCCGCCGCTCTGGGCCTCCTGCACCCAGCCTTCGATGCGCTCGGCTTCCTTCAGGTCAATCATCGGCCCCACGTCCACGCGTTCGTCCAGGGGGTCGCCCACCACCATCGCCTCGCTGGCCTGCACCAGCTTTTCCGCGAAGGGGGCATAGATGCCCTGCTGAGAGTAGATGCGCTGGACGGAGATGCACACCTGCCCGGAGTTGTAGAACGCGCCCAGCGCGGCGCGCTTCGCCACCAGGTCCAGGTCCGCGTCCGGGGCAATGATGACGGGCGAGGTGTTGCCGAGTTCCAGGGTGACCTTTTTGATGCCCGCGACGGCCAGGATGTGCTCACCCACGGGCGGGCTGCCGGTGAAGGTGACCTTGGCGACGCGCGGGTCGGTGACGAGCCACTCGCCCACGGTGCCGCCGGAGCCGGCGACCAGGTTGAGCGCGCCAGGGGGAAGGCCGGCGTCGGCCAGGATCTGGCACAGCAGGACGGCGGTGAGGGGGGTGGTGCTGGCAGGCTTGAGCACGACGGTGTTGCCGGCGGCCAGGGCCGGTGCGACTTTGTGAGCCACGAGGTTGAGCGGAAAGTTGAACGGGGCGATGGCGGCGATGACGCCGACCGGCCGCCGGAGCCAGAAGCCGAAGTAGCCTTCACCGTTGGGCACCGCATCCAGGGGCAGGGTTTCGCCGTGCAGGCGCTTGGCTTCTTCGGCGGCGATGGTGAAGGTGCCTTGGCCGCGCTCGACCTCAACCCGGGCAAACTTGAGAGCCTTGCCGGCCTCGAGGGCGATGGTGCGGGCCAGCTCTTCGCGCCGCTCGTGCATGAGGGCGGCGGCGCGCAAGAGGATGGCGCTGCGCTGGTGAGCCGGCATCTCGGCCATCAGCGGGGCGGCGCGGGCAGCGGCGGCGATGGCGGCGTCCACGTCTTCGCGGCGGGCGGTGGGCACGGTGCCAATGACGGCGCCGGTGTACTTGTTGGTCACAGCCAGGGGCGCACCGCCGCTTACCCACTGGCCGTCGATGAGGAGTTTATGTTCCATGGGTTGAAGTTCCTTAGGGGGTATTGTAGCGAATAACCTGGAAATGTCCTGGGATGAAGTAGTTGATTTTGTAGCCACATCCAATATAATGTAGACACATCGGTATTAGTCGGGAGAACCACGCCCATGGTAGAGCAGACCGTCGGCATTCGGGAACTAAAGTCGCGCTTGAGCGAGTACTTGCGCGCCGTCAAGGCGGGCCAAACCATTATCATCACCGAGCATGGCAAGCCGGTCGGCCGCATCGTGCCGCCTGAACAGGCGCCCGAGCCGTCGGTCGAGGAAGAGATGCACGCCATGGTGAAGGCCGGGTTGGCTGAATGGGACGGCCAGAAACTCGGCCCGCCAAAGGCCACTGCGCGCGTGAAGGACGGCCACTCGGTGGCTCAAATCATCATTGATGACCGAACATGAAGCTGTATGTTGACGCCAGCGCTCTAGCCAAACGCTACTTGCCAAACGAGGTTGGAGCGACCGAGGTCACGCGCCTGATCGCCGACGCAGAACAATTCGGAACGGCGCTTATCAGCCGGGCCGAGGTGTCGGCGGCCCTGGCGAAGGCTGTGCGCATGAAGTGGGTCTCGGCTGAGGAAGGGCGAGACGTTCTCGCTGCCTTTCGCGCTGACTGGACGTCAATCTTCAGGCTCAACCTGCGTGAGGTCACCGTCCAGCGGGCCGATGAACTCGCCTGGCAGTATGGTTTGCGCGGCTATGATGCGGTGCATTTGGCGAGTGCCCTGATCTGGCAAGAGGCGCGCAACCGTCCGGTCACATTGGCCACCTATGACGAAGCCTTGTGGCAAGCCGCCGCGCAGGCCGGGCTGCGGGCCTGGCCCGAACAACTGCCATAGGCGGCAGGCAGCCACTGTCCGCCCGCGCCATCCGGCGGTTGGGGAACGCCCAGCGCAATCCGTTATAATGCCTCCCGCCAGCGCGTGACACCTGACACGCGACCCTTGACACGCCGCATTCCTCACAGGAGCCCCTATGCCCGCTTCCCCCCTTCCCCCGCGCAGCGCCCTCGACCCCGCCCGCACCTGGAACGCCGAAAGCGTCTTTCCCACCGTGGCGGCCTGGGAGGCGGGAGCGCAGGCTGTGCCCGCCGCGATCAAGGACCTGGCCCAGTACCAGGGCCGGCTGGCCGAAGGCCCGGCCGTCGTCGCCGATGCCTTTGAGGCGCTGGAGGCCGCCCTGGCCCGGGTGAGCAAGCTGTTCAGCTACTCGGCGATGGAGCACAACGTGGACACCACCGACCAGGCCGCCGCGCGCCGCTTTGGGCAGGCGCAGGGGTTGTTCGGGCAGACGCTGGGGGCCATCGGCTACCTGGACCCGGAACTGCTGGCGATTGGGCGTGACACGCTGAACGAGTGGATGCAAGCCGAGCCGCGCCTGGCGATCCTGGCGCAGTACGTTGACAACCTGTTCCGCCGGCAGAAGCACGTGCGCTCGTCCGAGGTGGAGCAACTGCTGGGCATGCTGGCCGACCCGTTCGGCGGGGCCAGCAACACCGCCAACTTCCTCACCAGCGCCGACCTGACCTACCGCCCGGCCCGCGCCGCCGACGGCACCGAGATCCCCATGAGCCAGGCGGCCTACGACAGCGCCCGCACCAGCCCGGACCGCGAGGCGCGCCGCACCGCCTGGGAGAGCTTCACCAACGGGCATCTGGCCTTCAAGAACACGCTGGCCAGCAACCTGTCCACCTCCATCAAGCAGAACGTGTTTATGAACCGGGCGCGCGGGTACGAATCCACCCTGGCCGGCTCGCTGTTCGAGAACAACGTCCCGGTGGAGGTCTTCCACAACCTGATCAACACCTTCCAGAAGAACGTGCCCACCTGGCACCGCTACTGGGCGCTGCGCCGCAAGGCCCTGGGCGTGGACACCCTGCACCCCTACGACATCTGGGCGCCGCTGGCAAGCAGCCAGCCGAAGGTGCCCTACGCGCAGGCGGTGGATTGGATCTGCGAGGGGCTGCGGCCCTTGGGTGACGAGTACGTGAGGGCGGTGCGGCGGGGCTGCCTGGACGACCGCTGGGTGGATGTGTACCCGAACCAGGGCAAGACCGACGGCGCGTTCTCCGACGGCACGCAGGGCACGTTCCCCTTTATCTTGATGAGCTACAACGACACGGTGTTCAGCCTGAGCACCCTGGCCCACGAGCTGGGCCACTCGATGCACTCGCTGCTCACCTGGCAGAACCAGCCCTTCATCTACAGCAACTACTCGCTGTTCGTGGCCGAGGTGGCTTCGAACTTCAACCAGGCGCTGGTGCGCGCCTACCTGCTGGACCACAACCCCGACCGCGACTTCCAGATCAGCCTGATCGAAGAAGCCATGGCGAACTTCCACCGCTACTTCTTCGTCATGCCCACGCTGGCGCGTTTCGAGCTGGAGACGCACCAGCGCGTGGAGCGCGGGCAGGGCCTCACCGCCAGCGACCTGAGCAGCCTGATGGCCGACCTGTTCAGCGAGGGCTACGGCGCCGAGATGCAGGTGGACCGCGACCGGGTGGGCATCACCTGGGCCATGTTCGGCCACCTGTACGCTGATTACTATGTGTACCAGTACGCCACCGGCATCTCCGGGGCCAATGCGCTCGCCCGCCGCATCGTCTCCGGCGACCAGGCCGCCGCGGACAACTATCTGAAATTTCTCAAGGCTGGCGGCTCGGTCTATCCCCTGGACGCCCTCAAGATCGCGGGCGTGGACCTGACGACCCCCGAGCCGGTGGAGGAAGCCTTTGCCGTCCTCACCAGCATCGTGGATCGGCTGGAAGCGCTCATTGCGTAAGCGGCGCACCGCGAGCCTGAAATGAAGTATGGGCTGACCTTGCCCAACGGCGGCGCGTGGCATGATGCCCGCGACCTGGCCGACCTTGCCCGCACGGCCGAGGAGGCTGGCTGGGACGGCGTCTTTCTCGAAGACTACATCGTCTGGCAGAACAACCAGCAGGCCGCCACGCACGACCCGTGGGTGCTGCTGGCGGCCATGGCGGACCGCACCCAGCGCGTTAAACTGGGTACCACCGTCACGCCGCTGGCCCGCCGCCGCCCGTGGAAGGTCGCGCGCGAAGCGGCCACCCTGGACCAACTCTCTGGGGGGCGCGTCATCCTGGGCGTGGGCCTGGGCGACACGGGGCAGCACGTGATGAACGACATGAGCCTGACCCACTTTGGCGAGGAGTTGCGCCCCCGCGCCCGCGCTGCCATGCTGGATGAGGCCCTGACCGTCATCGCCGGGCTGTGGTCGGGGGAACCATTCAGCTTTTCGGGGGAGC
Organism: uncultured Anaerolineales bacterium; assembly: GCA_964497615.1. Lineage (GTDB taxonomy): Bacteria > Chloroflexota > Anaerolineae > Anaerolineales > UBA6663 > CAZCEC01. The sequence goes on from CAZCEC010000058.1 coordinate 15,393, forward strand.
ACTACCATGTGCAGGAAGTTGCCTTTCAGCCGCGCCCCGTGCAGCGCCCGCGCATCCCCATCTGGGTGGGCGGGGGCTTCCCGCTCAAAGGCCCCACCCAACGCGCGGCGCGCTGGGACGGCGCCTGTCTGTATAAGGCCAAGGACCACTACCTCCAGCCGGACGACATTCGCGCGCTGCGGGCCATCGTGCGCCAGCAGCGCGGCACGCTGGACGGCTACGACATCGTCGTGGGCGGCAGCGCGCCCGATGCGGACCAGGGCAAACAGCGCGCCTATATGCAGTCGCTGGCCGAGGCTGGCCTCACCTGGTGGGTTGACTACGTCTCGCCCGACGCCCACGAACTGGACGAGGCGCGCCGCATCATTGCCCGCGGCCCGCTGCGCATCGCATGACGCCATCCCTGCCATGATCATCAGCCTGCTCCACCCTGGCGACATGGGCGCCTTCCTGGGCCACTGCCTGCGGCAGAACGGGCATGAGGTGCTGTGGGTGAGCGATGGCCGCAGCCCCGCCACGGCCGCCCGCGCCGCGCGCGCCGGCTTGCAGGCTGTTCCCACCCTGGCCGAGGCCGCCGCGCAAGCCGCCGCCATCGTCAGCGTCTGCCCGCCGGATGCAGCCGAGGCCGTGGCCCAGGCGGTGCTGGCGGCGGGATTCAGGGGGATGTACGTGGACCTGAACGCCATCGCCCCGCAGCGCGCCGCCGCGATGGGCGCCGCTGTGGAAGCAGCCGGCGGGAGCTTTGTGGACGGGAGCATCCTGGGCGGCCCGTCCTGGGAGCAGGGCCAGACGGACGTGTATTTCTCCGGCGCGCGCGCCGACGAGGCCGCCGTGCTGCTGAGCGGCGACCGCGTGGCCGCCCGCGTCCTTGGCCCCGCCATCGGCCAGGCTTCCGCCCTCAAGATGTGCTACGCCGCCTACACCAAGGGCACCACCGCGCTGCTGGCCGCCATCCTGGCCGCCGCCGAAGCGCTGGACGTGCGCGACCCGCTGATCGAACAGTGGACGCAGGACGACCCCGAGTTCGCGCCCCGCACCCAGGCGCGCGTCCGCCGCGTGACGGCCAAGGCCTGGCGTTTCGCGGGGGAGATGGACGAGATCGCGGCCACGTTCGAGGCGGCCGGACTGCCGGGGGGCTTCCACGCTGCCGCTGCCGAGCTATTTCGCCGTCTGGCTCACTTCAAGGATTCAGACACAGCGCCCGAGCTAGAGGAAGTGCTGCGGGCGCTGCGGAAGGGGTAGAGTGGGGGTAGGGGGTGAGGCTGCGCGAGCCGTCGCTCCTTTCGTTCGGGGCGGAACGCCTCTCAATCTACCTGGTGTTACGTCTGAAGGCAGGTCACCAAGGCCATCCCATTACCACGGCGGCACATTTATAGCGGGCTGCAACATCACGGGGTGTGTTGGTCAACGGGGATAATGGCGTGCTCCATCAGAAGCGGGGCAATTGTCAGATCAGTCCAATAGTCGGTGTAGTAGAAGAGACTGCCCCTCCCACTGTCCTCGGCTTCGAAGCTGAAAGACAGTTGCACTTTCCCTTCCCCATAGGCCAGATCCAAGTCAGGCAAATCCGGTTCGCTTCCAACCTTCCCAGACAACTCGCTTAGGGCAATGCCAACGCCCCCAAATGCAACTCCAGTTGAGTGTTTGGCCTTCAACCAGGCATCATCAAGGGTTTGTAGCCCTTGCTCATTGACATACACGACGGCACCCCGGCCATCGCGCACCACATCGTGCAGCGCCTGAGCGTCATTAACAAAGACCACTCCTTGGTCTGCCCAGGCGAGAATGTCGGTTCGAGTTTCACCAGGCACAAATGCAAAAGTCGCTAGAGTAACCTTAGTTCCAAGCGGTACCGGCGTAGGCGGGGTAGGATTTGTATCTTGTCCACTCGCGGTGTTGATCCAGCCCAGGTTGTTCGCCAATAGACTACCAACAACTACCAGCATTGCCACCAGGGCAATCGTAATGATTCGGCTCCTCATCGTTTCCACCTCCTAATCAAATTGCCACAGGCTCCCAACGTCTCTTTCGGTCCAGGGTGCCTACCAGTGCACGGATTCGGCTGTGCACTTCAATTGCCGCCAAATGATGTCGTAACACTATCCTTTTCAGTTTCAATCCGACTACGAGCATTGCGAAGCACAAGTGCTCCTCCAATCTACAACCTAGGAACATGAAAGTCTCTAGGGTTTGGGTACCAATATGTATAGGCATTTGTCACGGTAGCATGCCTACAAATATACCGACTGTGGCCTATATCACCATGTTGCGATTCGATGCCACCAGTAACAAACTCAGCGCGGCGTCAACGCAAATCGCAGAGTCGCGTTTTCTCACACCCTCACACCCCCAGAGCCGAAAGCCCCTGTGGGCACCCCCACACGCCCTTACTTCAACACATCCCGCAGCGCCGGCTCCAAGTCGGCGAACTTGAACTGGAACCCCTCGTCCAGCAACCGTTGCGGCATAGCGCGCTGGCCGTTGAGGATCAGGGCATCGGCCAATTCGCCCAGCACAAGGCGCACCCCAAAGGCCGGCGCCGGGAAGAACGATGGCCGGCCCACCACCTTGCCAAAGATGCGCGAGAAGTCGCGGTTGGTCTCCGGGTTGGGGGCGGCCATGTTGTACACGCCGCTGGCGTGCGCGTTGTCCATGAAGAACCGCAAAGCCGCGATCTCGTCCGCCGGGTGAATCCAGGGCCAATACTGCTTGCCATTGCCCATCGGCCCGCCCGCGAACAGCGCGAACACCAGCTTGAGCGGCCGCAGGAACCCGCCCGGCCCCGCCAGCAAGCGCACCCCGGTGCGGCTAATCACCCGGCGCACGCCCAGCGCCTCCGCCGGCTGGGTCGTTTGCTCCCATTCCACGCACACGCGCGCCAGGAAGTCCTGCCCGGGAGGCGTGCTTTCCGGCAGGGCCTCGCCGCCGTGGTGGCCGTAGTAGCCCACCGCCGACTGCTGGATGAGTAGCCGCGGCTTGCGCTGGGCGGCCTGGATCGCCGCCATTGCCGCCTGGCCGGCGTGCAGGCGGCTGTCGCGGATCACGGCCTTGCGCGCCGCCGTCCAGCGCGAGGGGATGAGACCCTTGCCGGCGATGCTTTCGCCAGCCATGTTGACGATGACGTCCGCGCCGTCGGCCAGGTGGCCCCAGCCGTCGGCGGTCCTGCCGTCCCACTTCTCCACGCGGGCGCCCTTCGGCATCCGCGCGGCGTGCGGCTCCGGATTCCGGCTGAGGGCGATGACCTCGTGGCCGTCGCTGGTCAGGCTGCGGGTGAGGGCCGAGCCGACCGTGCCGGCCCCGCCCGTGATGATAACGCGCATGGGAGTCTCCTACGTCAATCCACGACCGTGATGGTCCCGGCCGGCAGGCTGTCGCCCGCCGGTTGTCCATCTAATGTAATCGGCAGACGCAATGTTGTAAAGGTATTGTACAACCCTACGCGTACCTCATACTCGCCCGGCGGCAATTCTGGGGGCAGGGGCACGCCGTGGTTGTCGGGGATGGCCTCGCCGGGCGGCCAATCGGGCGTCAGGCGCAGCCCCCCGCCCGGCTCGCCGTCCTGCTGGGCCACGGGCGGCGCGTCCAGGCCGGCATACACGTGAACGAAGACCTTGTAGCGTTCTTCCAGCGGCGCCTCCGTCCGCCAGAACAGGGTTACTTGCAGAATGTCACCAGGAACCGGGGCGGCAGGGCGCACAGCATAGCCCTCCAGGACGATGTGCTCGCCAAAGCGGCTGTCCACGCGCACCTCCGGCGCCGGGGCGGGCTGGGCCGCCGCGTACACCGCCAGCCGCACCCCGCCATACCAGGTGTCTTCGGCCTTGAAAGCGTGGGCGTTCAGCCAGCCCTCCACCACCTGCGCCGGGTCCGCCTGGGCCTCACCCCAGAAGAGCACGAACAGGCGCGAATGGGCGAGGGCGATGCTCTCCAGTTCCGCGACCGTGGCGGCCACGTCCAGCGGGCGGGCGCGCGGCAGGGGATAGGCCGGCGCGGGGCTGGCGTGGTAGTAGCTATAGGCTTCCCACTGATTGGGCGAGATCAGGATGACGGCGTCGCCCGCGCGGGCGTCGTCCGCCACGCGGCGGGCAATGGCGCGGTAGTCGTCGCGGGCGTAGGCGGGGTTGAAGTACAGGTTGTTGAGCGAAAAGTAGGTGGCGATGACCAGCCCTGCCAGCCCGGCCAGCCACACGGCCAGCCGCAGCGCCTCCACGATGCGCTGGCGGCGCGGCAGCAGCCAGGCGGGCAGATCGTCCGGCCCGGCGCGCACGGGGATGGCGGCCAAGCCGTTGCCCAATAGCACGCACAGCGCGGGCACGGCCGCCAGCAGGAATTTCGAGAACGGCTCGGTGAGCAGGCCCAGGGCCAGGGTAAGGGCAACGGGCACGAGCAGCCACAGCAGCGGGGTGATGGTCTGTCCGCGCCGCCGCAGCGCAAACACGAACAGCAGCGCCGCGCCCAGCATCCCCCAGATGGCCTCGAGGGTGGGCAGGGTGCGGCCAAAGAGCAGGTAGCGCACCAGGTCGGCGAGCTGGCCCAGGAACGGCAGGGCCGACCGATCGGCGGGCCAGGTAGTGATCTGGCGCAGGGCGGCAGGCAGCCAGGGGAGGAAGAGGAGGAGGGTGAGGGCTTGGAGGAGGAGCCAGGCGAGGAGCCTGGTCTGCACGGCATTCGTAGCGGCGGGGCCTTTCGTTATCGTAGCGGCGGGGTTTATCCCCGCCGACCCGCCGTGAGCGCCCGCCGGGTGCGGCGGGCTAAACCCGCCGGCTACGGGCGAATCTCTGCGAACGGGCGTAGCGGCGGGGTTGATCCCCGCCCTGCCGCCGGGAGCGCCCGCCGGGTGCGCCGGGCTAGACCCGCCGGCTACGGGCGAATCGGTGCGTGCAGTCGTAGCGGCGGGGTTGATCCTCGCCCTGCCGCCGGGAGCGCCAGCCTTGTGCGGCGGGCTAAACCCGCCGGCTACGGGAGGGTTCGTCCTCCGTCTGCCGTGCGCCAGCACCCCCCCCACCGCCGCCAGATTCTGCGCGATGACGATAAAGGCGAAGGCATAGTGCGTGTAGAGGCCCGCGGCGGTGGTCAGGACATAGGCCGCGGCCAGCCAGCGGTTGCCCCACGGCGAGGCGGGCGGGCGCGACGACCGCAGCCAGCGCGAGAACAGCAGGAAGGAGGCCGCGCTGAGGGCCGCCAGCAGCGCGTACATGCGCGCCTCCTGGCTGTAGTAGATCAGGAAGGGATGGATGGCCCCAAGGATCGCGGCCCCCAAGCCGCCGCCATAGCCGAAATACTCGCGGCCCAGGCGGTAGAGCAGCGCCGCCAGCGCCACGCCCGCCAGCGCCGAGAAGAACCGCAGGGCAAACTCGGAGTCGCCCGCCAGCGCGTGCCAGGGTTTGAGTAATAAATAGTAAAGCGGCGGATGGATATCGGCGGCGGCGGCACGGACGACCTCGAGGGCGGGGCGCTGGGCGAGGCGCAGGCTGTTGCCCTCGTCGTTCCAGTAGCTCTGCGCCCCGAGGTGATAGACGCGCAGATACGTCCCCAACAGGAGCACGATGAGGAGCGCGGCCAGCGGCGTGCGGCGCATCAATCACCCTCTACAGGAGATTTGAACCTTTGCTCTGCCGGCGAACCCATTGCCAGGAGACCATGACGACCACCACAAACGCAATAAAGATCGGCAGGGTGCGGTTGGGCGCCTGCCGGACGATGAAGCCATCTATCCCGTTCACGCCGCTCTCACTGCGCAGTTCGACGGTGTGGGCGCCGGCTGGCAGGCCGCGAGCGAGGGCGATTTGCGCCGCCATCGCGCGGGTGGGGGCGTTGAGGTCGAAGACGCGCTCGGGGCCGCCGTCCACGCTCACAGACATCTGCCCCGCCTCCGGCCCGCGGTGAGTCACCAGGATCAGATCGGTGCCCTGGAAGGTGAAGTTGGCCCTGGCCCCCACCAGCCTGGCCCGCGCATACGCGCCCAGCACCGCGTCCGGGTCGGCGGCTGGCTCCCACCCGTTGCTCCACTGCACGGCCCAATGGTCCTCCTGGAACCAGCCGGGGTACATCGCCCGCGTCTGCCGCATGTACTGCCGCAGCGAGTGATAGACCGGGAGCAAGGTGAAGTCCGGCTCGGCCATGCGGAAGTAGTACCAGGTGGAGTTGCGCTCGGAGTCGTCGGCGCGCTTGAAGAACCAGAAGGCGTTGACTCCTACCCACGGCCAATCCGCCTGGGCGCGCTGGTAGGCCAGCGGGGCGTAGCGCGCCTGCTGCTCCAGTGTTACCTGCCCATAGGTCGGGAACAGCCCCAGATCGGCGGGCACAGCGTTCCAGTTCATCTCCGCGATCCAGATGGCCTTGTCCGCGTCGCCATGCTTCACCATCAGGTCGCGGATGAAGACAATGCGGCCATAGTTCACGATCAGGGGGCGGCGGCGGTGGTCGGTCGGGCCGCTCCACAGCCCGTAGCCCTGAACCGAGAGCACGTCGAAGCACGCCCCCGCGCCAGCCGCGTACATGCGCTCCAGGTAGATCAGGTCGTTGAGGTTGTTGCCGCCCGCGTCGTTGAGCGCGCCCAATTCCGCCGTGGGGGCGAGGACGCCGGAGACGACGACGAGGCCGGGGTCAACCTGCTTGAGGCGGGCGTAGGTGGCGCACAGCAGGCGGGTGTAGGCCTCGGGGTCCACCGGCTGGTTGCCCCACTCCTGGTAGATGTTGGGCTCGTTCCACACCTGGTAGTAGCGCAGCCGGCCCTGGTAGCGCTCGGCCACGGCGGCGGCGTAGTTGGCGAAGTCGTTGAAATCGTCGGGCGGCGCGAACGGCCCCAGCCCGTCGCCCACGGCGCGCGACCACGTGGGCGGCGACGACAGCCGCACCAGAATCTCCAGCCCATACTGCTCCGCCAGGGACACGATCTGGTCGTACTTGTCCCAGGCGGAGATGCACGGCCCGTGGCGGCAGTCCTCGAAGTTGCCGCGCCCGCTGATCTCGAGATCGTACCAGGGGAACTCCTGCCGCAGCCAGTGAAAGCCAGCTTCGGCGATGAGCTGCACCTGGCGCTCGCGCTTGGCAGGCTCCACCTCCTGTTGGAGGAAGGTGTTGATGCCGAACGGGTTGACGCCGTTGTGGGCGATGGGGGTCTCGGGCCGCAAGTCCAGCGGCGGGCGGGTGAGGTCCGTCAGCAGATGGCCCACCCCCCGCACCTGCGCCAGCAAGCCGTCGGCCCCGTAGCCTTCCTCGCCGGTGAGGTTGAACAGGTACAACCGCACGGTCTCGCGCTGAGCATAGGCGAGGCCGGCCAGCAAGAGGAGAGCCAGGACGAGAAGGGCGAGGCGCTTCATGAGTGGAGTACAGTCTGCGGCGGTTGGAAACCGCAGCAACGAGAGCCCAAAGCCGCCCTTCGGCGGCTCGCATCGCAGCGCACCAGCCGGCGGAGGCCGGCTTTGGGCATTTGGCAGGCGCGGTTTCTAACCGCCAGCCATGCGGGCATCATGCCTGGGCCTGCGCCGCCAGCGGCAGCTCAAACGCAAACGTGCTGCCCACGTTTGGGGTGCTGTCCACCTCCACGCGCGAGGCGTGCGCCTCCAGGATGCGCTTCACCAGGGCCAGCCCCAGCCCGGTGCCGTCGAAGGTCTCAGGCTGGTCCACCGCCTGCTGGAAAGGGGCGAAGATCAGCCCCAGCCGCTCGGGCGGGATGCCCAGGCCGGTGTCGCGCACGCTCACGCGCAGGCTGGCCGGGCGCGCCTCCGCCCTCAGCGCCACCTCGCCGCCCGGCGGGGTGAACTTGACGGCGTTGTCCAGCAGTTGGTAGAGCACCCAGTAGATTTTCTCGCCGTCGGCGTGGGCCAGGGGCAGGCCGGGCGGTAGGGCGTTGCGCAGCCGCACCTGCTTGTCCTCGGCGCGCGGCTCGAAGTGGTCCCACAGGGGACCGGCCAGGTCGTGCAGGTCCACCAGGGTGGGATGGACGACCAGCTTGCCCTTGACGCTGGAGGCGAACTGGATGAGCGAGTTGATCAGCGCCTCCAGCCGCTCCGCCGAGCGCGTGATGGTCTCGACCGCCTGGTACTGCCCGTCGTTGAGCGCGCCCAGGCTGCCGGTCCGCAGCAGGTCGGCGAAGCCCTTGAGGGGCACCAGCGGCGTGCGCAGCTCGTGCGAGATGTTGGCGACAAAGTTGGCCTTGAGCTCTTCCAGCTCGGTCAGCCGCTGGAGGGCGGCCTCCAGGGCCTGGGTGCGCTCCAGGACGCGCTGCTCAAGCTGGCGGTTGCTTTCTTCCAGGGCCTGCTGAAGCTGCTTGACCTGGGCGATGCTGGCCTGCTCCAACTGCTCGCGGGTCAGGGCGCCCATCTCCAGCAGGGTCTGGCCGATGGTCTTGTGCACGCCCAGTGCGGCCGCTTCGCGCTGGCGGGCCAGCCCGGCCCGCAATTGCGCCCCGGTAATGTGTCCCTGCCCCACCAGGTACTCGCCAAAGCGCGGCAATTCGGACGTGCGCGCGGGCGGCGCGGCTTCGGCCACGTTGGCCAGGGTGTAGCGCTCGGCCAGCACTGCGGCCAGCGCCAGGTTGATGCCGCAGCCCCGGCACGTCGTATCCCCCGCGCGCACAGGCGTGTGGCACTGCGGGCAGGCGAAGATGGGCGAGGTGGCGGAGGCGGCGGTCATGGGTGCGTGGTGCGTGTTCCGTTGGCGGGTTGGATGATTGGCCCGGTAAGTTAGAAATGCGTGAGGGCAAGTATAGCGCATGGCGGGCGAGGAGGCACACAGCCGGCGAATAGAATTCGCGCCTGAAGGCCTGCGGCCGCCGCGTCCCTCTTCAGGGACGCAGGGCAGTCAATCTCCAATTCGAGGACGCCCGGGCCGCGTGCTTTTGTGGTGAGATCCCATCAGCAAAACACATTCCTCCCAACCAATGGCGCAATCTGCCCCACTTCACCCACAGGAGCTGCCGCCTTTGACCCTCAATCGGTTGACCGAATGGCTATGGTTCATCGCGGACCTCCTCCTGTCCTTTGCCATGCTCTACCTCATCTACCGACGTCTGCGCCACGACCGCGATCGGCGGTCGCGGGCGGTTGGCGTGCTTCAACTGACCGTCCTATACGCCGTGCTAATCACGATAATGCTCGTCATCGGGTCTCATCAGGGCGGCACCACGCTGTTCGGTGCGTTGTTCTACGGGCTCATCTTGAGCGGATTTCACGTAATCATCTTTGGTTTTCTAGTTTTTCTCCTGCTGGCGTCTTTTGGACCATGATCAGCCGATGGGCACCTTTTCTCTTCCTCGTGCCCCTGCCTCCCTTCGTGCCCCACGGGGTCAGGACCCCCTGGGGTCGAGACCTTCGTGGTGATACGCCTCCATGAGGCGCATTCCCCCAACCTGTGGCACAATCCCGCCACTTTCGCTGAGGAGCGTGCGCCCATGACCGAACCCAACTGGCCCGCCGTCACCGCCGAGACGGTGCGCCATCTCCAGGCCCTGTTGCGCCTGGACACCACCAACCCGCCCGGCAATGAACTCATCGCCGCGCACTACCTGGCCGGCGTGCTCACCGCCGAGGGCTTCGACCCCATCGTACTTGAGTCTGCGCCCAATCGCGGCAACGTCATCGCGCGCTTGAAGGGCACGGGCGAGCTGCCGCCGCTGCTGCTCTACGCCCACACCGACGTCGTCCCCGCCGAGGCCGAGCACTGGTCGCATCCCCCGTTCGCGGGCGAGATCGCCGACGGCTATGTGTGGGGGCGCGGCGCGGCGGACATGAAAGACACCGTGGCCGAGTACCTGATGGTGCTGTTGCTGCTCAAGCGCCAGGGGATGCGGCTGCGGCGGGACGTTATCTTCGCCGCCACCGCCGATGAGGAGATCGGCGGACTGGACGGGTACGGGGTCTCGTGGCTGGTGCGCCACCACCCCGACCTGCTGCGGGCCGAGTTTGGCCTGAGCGAGGTGGGCGGCTACAACGCCGACTTCGGCGGGCAGCGGGCCTACATGATCCAGGTGGCCGAGAAGGGCGCCTGCTGGCTGAAGATGCGGGTGCGCGGCCGGCCCGGCCACGGCGCCCTGCCGCACGACGACAACGCCGTGCTCCACCTGGCGCGCGGGCTGCGCAAGCTGGCGCTGGAGGGCTTGCCCTATCACCTGTGCGGTTCGGCCGCCGGCTTCCTGGATGCCGCCAGCCGCGCCACCGCCGCCAACCCGCTGGGCGACCTGCTCTACAGCTTGAAGACGCCGGTGGGGGCCGAGCGCGCCTTCCAGGTGGAGTTGCAGAACCACGAACTGCGCCCGTTCCTGCACGCCATGCTGCACAACACCGCCACGCCCACCGGCCTCAAGGCGGGCATCAAGACCAACGTCATCCCGGCGGTGGCGGAGGCGACGATTGACGGGCGGGTGCTGCCGGGCTTCAACACCGAGGACCTGCTGCGCGAACTGCGCGCGGTGCTGGGCGACGCGTTTGAGTTCGAGCTGACCCTGGAGTCGCCGCCGCTGGAGACGCCGCACGACACGCCCCTGTTCGCGCTGATGGAGACGGTGCTGCGCGAGCACGACCCGCGCACTGACGCCGTGCTGCCGTACATGATGTCGGGCGCGACGGACGCCAAGTACCTGGCGATGATCGGCGTGCCCACCTACGGCTTCGCGCCGCTGCAGCTCCCGCCCGACATGCGCCTGATGGAGATGTTCCACGCCCACGACGAGCGCGCCCCCATCGAGGGCCTGGGCTGGGGCGTGCGGGTGCTGTACGACGTGGTCCAGCGCTACTGCGCCTGACTCCCCTCTCCTTGCGGGAGACCATGGCCCCGCAGCGCAGCGGAGTGGGGGGGCCGGGGGTGAGGGAGAGTTGGTCAGCTAGACGTGCGCCCAGCCCTTGTCGGCCAGCAGCGTTTGCCCGGTGATGGCGCTGCTGGCTTTGCTCGCCAGGAATAGCGCCGCCTGCGCGATCTCCTCCGGCTGGAGCAGGTCCGGCAGGCTCTGCACCCCCTTCACCCATTCCATCGTCTCGGGCGTCACGTAGTCGCGTAGTTGCCGCTCGGTCATCACCCAACCGGGCGTCAGGCAGTTCACCCGCACTCCACGCGGCCCCAGCTCCCGCGCCAGGGCGCGCGTCAGCCCCACGATGCCGCCCTTGGAGCTTACGTAGGCGCTCAACCCTGAATAGCCCAAGTTAAACGTGACGGAGCCGAGATTGACGATGCTGCTGCCCGCGCGCAGGTAGGGCAAGGCCGCGCGCGCGGTGAGGAAATACGGGCGCAGATTGATGCCCACCAGCCGGTCCCACTCCTCGGGCGTCAGGTCGTCGATCTTCACCCGCTTGTCCTGGGCGGCGTTGTTGACCAGCACGTCCACCGCCCCGCGCGCCGCGCCGACCTCGTCGATCCACGCCTTCACCTGCTCCGCCTGCGTCACATCCACCCGGCTGAAGCGGCAATTCTCCCCGAGCCGCGCCGCCAGGGCTGTGCCATTCGGCTCGTCAATGTCGGCAAAGAAGACCACCGCCCCCTGCCCCACGAGCGCTTCGACAATCGCCGCGCCGATGCCGGTCGCGCCGCCGGTGACGAGGGCGGTGCGGCCGGAGAGGTCGGGATAGGATGGGTGCGCGGCTTGCCTATCGGACGTCATTGATTCCTTCTCTGGAATGCGGTAGGAGCGCATTGCATGCGCGATCCGGAGGTTTGTGCCGCCGAATCCGTGCCGGACAAAATAACATCACGACAACGAGCCGCTCCTGCCCTGGACGACACCGGGTCACCGGACCAGCACACTGCTCCGGAGCGCCGTAATGCCCGGCCCCGCCCGGCGCTGAAGACGCCGGGCTAGTAGCGACGCCCGGTCAACCGGGCTTACGGAAGTTGGCAAGAGCCGGCGGCGATGCAGGACCAACGTCTCTGCGAAGGTTCACATTGGGGCAAACGCCGGGCGGGGCGCGGCGCACCACTCCGCGCCTGCGCACCACATGTCCGATCACGGCCCCACCACCGCCTCCACCACCTCCCAGCTCTCTCCGCCGTCGTCGGAGCGGGCCAGCGCCGTCTCGTCGCCGGCCCGCGCCACGGCCCAGCCCAGGGTGCTCGAGGTGAAGTCCAGGTCGGCGCTCCACGCCACGGTGTTGATCTCCGTCCAGGTCGCGCCCGCGTCGGTGGTGTGGTAGAGGGGGCGCAGGAGGCCAGGGTTGTTGGGGTCGGGGGCGTGGACGGCCCAGCCCTCGTCGGGCGTCAGCCAGGAGACCAGGGGCGCCGGCAGCGGGCGCGTCTCCCACGTCACCCCGCCGTCGGTGGTGGCGTACAGGAAGTGGGTGGTGACGAGCGTGTCTTCGTAAAAGTTGCAGGTCAGCACCAGGCGGAACTGCGGCGGCGAGGTCTCGATGCGCGTCGGCCGATAGGTGCCGCAGCTTCCGTCCTGGCGCTCGAAGGCGTTGGGCATGGCCGCGGGCGGCGACAACGATTCGGGCCGCCACGTCACCCCGCCGTCGTCGGTGCGCTGGAGGAAGAAGCCCGGCGCCACGCCCTGGCAATCGCCCGTCACCCAGCCGGTCTCGGCGCTCAGGAAGCCCACGCCCGTCTTGAAGCACGACATCTGCAAGTTGTCCTCGCGGATGTCGAAGGGGTCCACCGAGCGGGTCCAGGTCGCGCCGCCGTCCCCGGTGGTGAACATGATGACGTAGTCGTGGTTCATGCCCGCGCCAACGTGCGCCAGCAGCCACCCTGCCTGCGGCCCGGCGAAGTGCAGGTCAGAGATGGTGAAGAATTCCATGTCGCTCATGTCGAGCGGGTTGCTGAAGTCCCACGTCGCGCCCGCGTCGGTGGTGCGCCACACGTAGGCTTCGGGGGCGGTGGAGAAGTCCCGGTCGAAGTACGCGGCCCAGGCGCTCTCCCCCGCGAAGTAAGCCACCGCCGCGCGGCCCGCGCCCGCCGATGCTTCCGGCTCGGGCGGGCTCACGTCCCGCCAGGTCGCGCCGCCGTCGCTCGTGCGCAGGATGTGGTCGTTGGCGTCGCCGTCCGCGCGGCCCACCGCCCAGCCGCTGAGGGCGTCGGTCATGTTGATGGCGATGAAGGTAACGGTCGTGCCCGCGGCCAGGTGCGGCAAGGGATCGCCTTCCGGAGCCGGCAGCGGGGTGAGCGAAGGCCCGGGTGTGGGCGTGCCGGTGTGGGCGGGCCGGATGGTGGGCGTAGGTGAAGCGAGATCGGGGGTTGGGGATGCGGCAGGCTCAACCGTGGCGGGCGGGGTGCGGGTCGGGACCACGGTCGCCGGAGCGGTCATGGGAGGCGTGGGCGTGGCGGGCGCGAGGGCGTTGCAGGCCAACCCAGCCAGCGCAAGCAGCACAATCGGAACGAGCGGGCGCCGCGTTAGCATGGCGTAATGGTAACACGGCCCCCCTATTCCCACACGACTTCGGGGTAGTCCGCGCTGGGGCCGGCCAGCAGCGGGCTAGGCTGAGCCTGGAGAGCCTGATCGAAAAAGGCCACCAGGTAATTCGTGTTGATCTCCAGCACGCGCGGGCCGGCCAGCGGGCCTTTGAGGCCGAGGAACGGGGTCAGCGGGCTGAGCAGCGGCAGCATGGTGAAGTCGTAGTGGCGGGTGCCGTTGATGGTCAGCCGGCCCACCGCGGCGGGCGAGGCGGAGACGAGTTGGGCCAACAGTTCGTCGTTCAGGCCGCTGGCCCACACCTCGCTGGCGAGGAAGAGCGCGGGCTGCGGCAGGCCGAGGGCAATGACGTCCGCCGGCACCGGCTCCAGCCAGGCATCCTGCCCCAGGACGGCGTCGCAGCGTGGGTCCTGGGCGCAGGCGAGGACGGCCGCGCCGCCGCCGGTGGAGTGCCCGTAGACGCCCACCCGGTCAAGGTCGAGTTGGCCGGTCAGGGGGCCAGGGTCCAGGCCGGTGTTCACGTGGTCCAGCTCATCGAGCACGAAGTGCAGGTCGGCGGCGAAGGTGGCTTCGAGCGCTTCGCTGGCGGCCTGAAACGCGGCGCCGGAGTCGCGGGCGGGCAGGATGTCCGGGTTGTTCAGGGCCACATTGCCGTCGGCGAAGACCGTCACCATCGCGCCGTAGGTGTGATCCACGGCGACGGCGATGTAGCCGTGGCTGGCGAGGGCTTCGCTCTGGTCGAGGTTGATGGTGCGGA
>CAZCEC010000058.1:29495-41682 GCA_964497615.1 uncultured Anaerolineales bacterium
CGTGAGAGTAGAGGACGATGGGGTACGGGCCGCCGGGGGCAGCGGGCGCGTCCGGGTAGGCGTGGGTGCGCATCAGTTCGGCGTGATCCAGGAAGAAGCTGGGCAGACGCAGGTAGCGGGCCATGGCAGGGGCGGCCACGTCCAGGCGGTCCATCCACGGAGCGGTCTCGGCGTCCTCGGCGGGCGCGGCGGGGTACCACACCTGCACCATGATGACGCGGTGGTCGGTCGGGTCGGCGGTGTAGGCTTCGAGCCGTTCCGGGTCCACCCATTGAAAGGTGCGCGTGCCGACGGCATACGGACCGCCGGGCTCCGGCAGGCGGGGGACGGGGAAGAGGAGCCCCGGGAGGGCCAGTAAGCCGATCAGGAGCAAGCTGGCGATGGAGCGCAACAGGAGGCGACCGGCGCCGGACGACCGGCGGCTGGCAGCGGATGTGGCGCGTGGTGCGTGGCTGCCAGCGGGCTGCCTAACAGCCGAGGACGTGCCCTGACCAACTCGCGCGACAACGGCCAGCCACGGGCGAAGTTGCAGGATGGTGAGGGCGGCGAAGATCGCCGTGAGCATGTAGGTGGGCACCATCTGCCAGCGTTCGCCCTCCAGGCCGAGGTGGACGAAGGCGACCAGCACGGCGGCCAGGGCCGCCCAGCGGCGCAGGCGGGCCGGGAGGAGCAGGTAGGCCAGCAGGGTCAGGAGGAGGGCGGCTTCAAAAGTGCGCATGGCGTGTGAGAGATCTACAAGCGCAAGTAGCTATAGGTAGAGTATCGGGCCCAGCCGCGCAAGGTGCAGCCTGACGGCTTAGGCGGCGTCTCGCTGCTTCTCAAACACCAGCGTGTACGAGACGAAATTGCCCAGCCTTTCCTTCAACCGGAACTTCGCTTGGTTGGCCCAGCGCACCAGGGTCCGGGCCAGTGGATAATCTGGGTCCGTCAACAGCTCACTGAAGGCCAGCGTCCCCGCCGGGGAGAGCACGCGATAGAACTCGCGCAAGGCGCGCGCCGGCTCGGGGATCTCGCTGATGACGGTGATCATGTACACCGCATCGAATGTGCCGTCGGCGAAGGGCAGGTCATACACATTGGCGACCTTCGCTTCCAGGTTGGGGACGGCTTCGGCCTGGGCTCGCTGCCGGACCCGCGCGATCATCTTCGGCTCGATGTCGATCGCGATGACTTTTCCGCCGCCGCCAACGCGCCGGGCGGTTTCGACGGTATAGCGGCCGTTCCCCGGCCCCACCTCCAAGACGGTCATCCCCGGCTGTATGCCATGCCGCCGGGGCATGTCGCTGGGCGGCTGGATTTTGCGCCGCATGGGGTTATCGATGAGATTCGCCAGAAACTCGGGCATGGGAAACTTGTAGAAGTAGCGAATGATCCGCACGACGGTGTGCAAGATCACTGGGAGCAGCAACACCGCTGGGATCAGATACACAAGTGCCCGCAGCATGCAACGGATTATACGGCACCGGGCGAAAGTTACGGGCGAACTACGGCGCCTCGGGGCGGCGCGAGGCTGGCTGAGGCCGATGTGACCGCCGCCAAGCCACCCCCGCCGGGTAGCCCAGCATCTTCGCCGCGTCGCCCACCAGGCGGATGAGGGGGGCATAGGCGAGCGCACGCAGGCGGTCCAGTGGCGAGAGCGCCGTCAGGCGCGGCAGCAGGCGGCGCAGGGGCAGGCGCAGGTAGGCCAGGCCGGCCAGGAACCCCACCAGCCACAGCCACGGGCTGACAGTGACGGCAGCGTAGACCAGCAGGGGCGCCAGGACGAGGTAGGTAAAGTAGCGGATCGCGTGCAGGCGCGGGAACAGGTTGGCCTTGCCGTCGCCACGCGCATACTGGTAGTACTGCTTCGCCAGGGCACGCAGGCTGCCTCGCGGGCGGAAGTTGACCAGCGCCCCGGGCACGAACACGAACGGGCCGTAGCGTTGACGCACGGCCAGGTCGAAGACCACGTCTTCTGAAAAATCGAGCCACTCCGGGTAGCCGCCCACCGCCTCCCACACGGCGCGGCGATAGGCCACGCTGCGGCTGGAGGGCAGGTAGGTGGCCGGGTTCACATCCCGCGCTTCCGGCAGGACGGTGGCGCCCATCGCAATCTCCAGTGCGGTGCGGGCCTCGGGGCGGAAGAAGCCGGCCACGGCCATCACCGCCGAGTCGGCGAAGGGTGCGGTCAACCGTTCCAGCCAATCCGGCTCGCAGCTTACACCAGCATCGGTGGCGGCGATGACGTCGCCCGTGGCGGCCCGGATGGCGCGGTTGCGGCCCTGGGAAATGTTGCTGCCGGGCGCGTCCACCACGCGCAGGGGGAGGCGGGCGGCGTGCTCACTCAGCACGGCGCGGGTGCGGTCGGTGGAGCCGCCGTCAGCCACGACCACCTCGTCCGGGGGGCGGGTTTGGGCGGCGAGGGAGGAGAGCAGGGCCGGCAGGGACTCGGCCTCGTTGAGCACGGTGAGGATGACGGCGACGCGCATGTTGAGCCTGATTATATCCGGAGCAAGATTAGAACAAATGTCTTGACATACTAGAACAAGTGTACTAACATACCCTTACCGCCTTGAATTGTAGGTAGACGGGCCGGGATTACTATTCGCAGCCGGAGGTAAACATGGTCAGTGCAGAAGCAGCCGGTCACACTTACGACCCGGTCCCTGGTGATGGTGGCAGGGCGGTGGAGGCATTCAGCATGAAACGCGGGTTGGTATTCGGCGGCATCATCATCGCCGCGATGCTGTCCTTTGAGTTGTTTAACTACACCACAACCGACTTTGCCCTGACGAACCTGCTAGGCGATCTGCGGTTCGCGGGCCTGCGCTGGGCGACGATCCTGGCGATTGCGTTCTGCGGGATGGACTTCGCCGGCATCGCGCGGCTGTTCACGCCCGCCCGCCACGCCAAGGAACGCTCCGAGGTGTGGTATCTGCTGGCGGCCTGGTTCCTGGCGGCCACCATGAACGCCATGCTCACCTGGTGGGGCGTTTCGCTGGCGCTGCTGACGCACGCCGGGCTGGGCAACGAAATCCTCAGCCGCGACACCCTGCTGGCGGTCGTGCCGGTGTTCGTGGCGGTCCTGGTCTGGCTCATCCGCATCCTGCTCATCGGGCTGCTCTCGATGGCGGGTGACCGGCTGTTCAGCTTCGTGGAAGACAGCCTGCGCGCCGACGAGGCCGAGGCGGAGTTGGAGGCGGACCTGCCCGCCCCCCTGCCCCAGGTGCGCGCCCCCGCGCCCGCCCCTGCCCGCTACGCTGGGCCGCCCACCGCGGCCTGGGCCGGCGCGCAGCGCCCGGTGAACGTCACCAACGCCCCCCGCGCCGCGCGGGTGATCGGCAACGCGGCGGAGGATGGCGGCACGGCGCGCCCTGCCACCGTGGCCGAGCGGCATGGCTATGGGCGCTTCGCCCAACCCAACCGGGCGGTCAAGCCGCCGCCCCCGCCGGCCGCCCTCGTGCGCCCCGCGCCCAAGCCTTCGGCCCAGCCGGTGCGGGCCGGCAATGGCAACGGCCACGGCCAAGACACCGAATTCGACTTCGACGACTAAAGGTCCCTTCCCATGTCACAGCGAATGATTATCCGGCTTATCCCGGTCAATATCTTCATCCTGTCGCTCTTGGCCGGCTGGCTGGCCATCGGCGCGGTGCGCGCGCTCATCAACGACGCGCCCGCGCTGATCCAGGTGGGCGGCGCCACGGCCAGCGATCAGTCTGTGCCTGTGGCCGCCGCCGCGGCCGCCGTGGCCGCAGGCGACCTGGAGGCGGCGGCGGCCGCGGCCGGGTTGTCGCCGGTCTTCACACGCGAAGTGAAGTACTGGGCGCCGCAGATTTCGGCCTGGGCCGCGAAATATCAGCTTGACCCGAACCTGGTGGCGACCGTCATGCAGATCGAGTCCTGCGGCGCGCCGGGGGTGGTGTCCAGCGCGGGGGCGCAGGGGCTGTTCCAGGTGATGCCCTTCCACTTTACCGAGGGCGAGAGCATGCAGGACCCGGACACGAACGCGGCGCGCGGCATGGCCTACCTGGCCCTGGGCTTGCAGCGCGCGGCCGGCAACGTGGGGCTGGCACTGGCCGGCTACAACGGCGGCCACAGCCAGATCGGCAAGGATAGCTCCCTGTGGCCGGCGCAGACCCAGCGCTACTGGTATTGGGGCACGGGCATCTACGACGAAGCCAAGGCCGGCACGGCGGCGAGCACGCGCTTGCAGGAGTGGCTGAACGCGGGCGGCGCCAGCCTGTGCCGGACGGCGGCGACGCAGATCGGGCTGGCGCAGTAACGGCCGTGGTCCGGGGAGCGATGAGCGGGGAGCGTGGCGTGCTCCAGCGGCGCGGATTGTCGCGCACAGCGCGGTGGAATGACGGGTCCGCGGGGGCAGCGGATTGGCCCGGCCACTCCGGGCCCGGCCCCCGCCAGTGGGACACGGAGGCCGGCGTGCACGAGGCCATGACTAAGACACGGCTGGTGGCGATGCTGCAAGCAGCGCGCGCCGAGTGGGAGGCCGCGCTGAGGGCGGTGCCAGAACCGCGCCTGTGCGAGCCCGGCGCCGCGGGCGCGTGGTCGGTCAAGGACATCATCGTGCAGTTGGCCTACCACGAACAGTGGTATGCGGACCGGCTGGACGAGGCGCTGCGGGGCGAGGCCTATGCGCCCTGCGCGATGGACGCACTGGCGGGGGAGAGTCTCAGCCAGCTGCTCTACCGGCAGCACCGCCACCGCCCGCTGGCAGATGTGCTGGCCGAGGCGCACTACAGCTTCCGGCGGCTGCTGCGGGCGGTGGAGGCGCACAGCGAGGCCTTCCTGACCCAGCCGCGGGCGTTCGCGGGCGCTCCCGAAGCGGCGCCGGTGTGGCACGGCCTGCGGGGCGAGGTGTGCGGCCGGTACGAACGGCAGGGGGCCAGCTTGCGGGCCTGGCTGGAACTGGCTGGCAACCCTGGCCCGGCTGGCGGCCCCCGCTTCCCCTGCCAGGCCAAAACTTGACGCGAAATCAAGGCACGCTGGCAATCCTGGCAACGCTGGCAATCCTGGCAATCATTCAGCCCGCCCTCCTGGCACCTGTCCGGCCGCTGGCAATCCTGGCAATCCTGGCAACGCTGGCAACGCTGGCAATGATTCAGCCCGCGCCCCCTGGCGCCTATCCGGCCACCGGCATCGCTTCCGCACGTGCCCCTGGGCGCGGCCCGCTCCGCTGGTCGCGCACGCACCGCACCGGCCATAACCGAAGGCTGGCCAGGCCTTCTCGCCACGAACTGAGCCCGCCGATCACAGTCGTCATTCCGAGGCGTCTGACTGCCCCCGCCGAATCTTGGGATACGTTTCTCTTTAGTGGCAGCCTCCGTTTTTCGCCTGGCCTTAGCCTGCGTAGGCAGGTTTTGGGCCTTAGTTGCCGCGGTTTAAACCGCCAGACACCGGGCTGGCCACGAACGGGATACTGCTGGCGAATTGGCAAAGCGTCCTGCGTCCCTGGAGAGGGACGCGGTGGCCGCAGGCCTTTAGGCGCGAATTCCATTCGCCAGCCCTGGCGGACCGAATTCGCCAGCAGTATCCAACGGGAGAGGCACCCGCCTCTTGGCGGGCGTTGCCGAGGAATCTTGGTTTTGTTAGCCGGCCTTAGCCGCTGGTTTTGCGGGCAGCCTGGGGGATGGTGAGATTGGGGCGGGTGTCGGTGAGGCGGGCGCTCTCGGCGGCGCGGTTGGGGGCCAGCGGCAGCCACACGCTAAACGTTGAGCCGCGCCCGGTGGCCCCATCAGAGGCAGCCTCGATGCGGCCGCCATGCACCAGGGCGATGCGCTGGGCGATGGCCAGCCCCAGCCCCGCGCCGCCCTGCGAGCGGGTGCGGGCCTTGTCCACGCGGTAGAAGCGCTCGAAGATGTGCGGCAGTTCATCGGGGGGGATGCCGGCGCCGGTGTCGGCGACCACCAGCCGCGCCCAGCCCTCGGCCGGGCGCGTCAGGCCCAGCGACACGCGCCCGCCCTCCGGCGTGAACTTGACCGCATTGCTCACCAGATTCAACAGCAATTGCTTCAGCCGGTCCCGGTCGCCCAGCACCACCGCCTGGTCAATCTCGCCGATGCCCAACTGCACGCCCCCAGCCAGCACCTGGCTCTCGCGGAAGACCTCCAGCAGCAGTGTATCCAACTCAACTGGCTCGCGGGCCAGGGGCAGCGTCCCCGCGTCGCTCTGGGCCAGCAGCAGCAGGTCGTACACCAGCCGGCTCATGCGCTCGGTCTCCGACTGGATCGCGTCGAGCGAGTCGGTATCGGCCCCGCCCATGCGGCGCAATAAGTCCACGTTGCCGCGGATGGTGGTCAGCGGCGTGCGCAGTTCGTGCGACACGTCGGCCAGGAAGCGGCGTTGGGCATTGAACAGGCGCTCCAGGCGCTCCAGGGTCAGGTTGAAGGCCTGGGCCAGCCGGCCCACCTCGTCGTTGGCCAGCCCTTCCAGCGGGATGCGGCGTGCGAGGTCGTCGGCGCGCGCGATGCGCGCAGCCGTTTCCGTGATGGTGTCGAGCGGGCGCAGGGCGCGGTTGGCCGAGAGCCAGCCCACGACGGCCGCCAACAGCACCGCCGCCACGCCGCCCGAGACCAGCACCAGCAGCAAGGCGTTCTGGGCCTGGTCCACCTGATTGAGGGATTGAGCCGCCTGGACATAGCCGATCACCTGGCCCTCGGTGAGGATGATGGGCTGGGTGACGACGCGCATGTGCGAACCATCGATGACCATGTCGCGCTGCGAGCCGCCCTCCCGGTTGAGGGCGTTGCGGTCCAGCGGCTGGCGCAGGCGGAGGTTCTCCGAATTGGCCACCCAGGTTCCGTCGGCGCGCCACACCTGCACGTAGATGCTGGAAGCGCCAAAGCGGTCCAGCTCCTCCTGCGGGATGACGAGGAATTGCACATCCAGCACAGGCCGGAGTTGGCTGGTGTTGATGATCTCTTCGGCGGTGCCGCGCAGCCGGTCGTCAATCTGGCGGACCAGGAAGAAGCCGGTCAGCCCGTACACCACCATCCCAAACAGGGCGATGATGACGGCCAGCACGGCCGAGTACCACAGGGTCAGCCGGAGGCGAAGGGTCAACGGAAAGTGGTGGATGGAGCGCTCCGGACCGGTTGGCGCACGCGCTGATCAACCGCAACCGGGCCTGAGCCTATCATCCCCCCGAGAATTGAGATGGGTATGAGCCGCGCGTGAGCACGGTATGAGAGGCTAATCCTCCCGCAGCACGTAGCCCACGCCGCGCACGGTGTGCACCAGGCGCGCCTCGCCGGCCGCCTCGGTCTTCTGGCGCAGGTAGCGCACGTACACCTCGATGATGTTGCTCTCGCCGCCAAAGTCGTAGCCCCACACGCGGTCAAAGATCACCTCGCGGGTGAGCACCTGGCGCGGGTGGCGCATAAACAGCTCCAGCAGCTCATATTCCTTGGCAGTCAGGTCAATGGCGCGCTCGCCGCGGAAGGCCTGGCGGGTGCCGGTGTCCAGGCTGAGGTTGGCGAACTTGAGCACCTCGGGCGAGGCGGGCACGGCGCGGCGTAATAAGGCGCGCAGCCGGGCCAGCAGCTCGTCAAATGCAAACGGCTTGACCAGATAGTCGTCGGCGCCCGCATCCAGGCCCATCACCCGGTCGCCGACGGTGTCCTTGGCGGTGAGCATGAGGATGGGCACCGGGCCGGCGGCGCGCAGGCGGCGGCACACTTCCAGCCCGTCCATGCCGGGCAGCATCCAGTCGAGGATGACGATATCGGGCGGGTTTTCGCGGGCCAGGGCCAGGCCGGCGGGGCCGTCGGCGGCCACGTCCACGCGGTACTTCTCGTAGGCCAGCCCGCGCTGGAGGAATTGGCGGATGCGGTCTTCGTCTTCGATGACCAAAACTCGGTTGTTCATAGGGAAATCATAGCATAGAACGGACCTACCCCCCTACCCCCTCCCTACAAGGGAAGAGGGAGATATCGCCCTGGCCCGTTTCTGAATTCAAAGGGACGACCTACCCCCGGCCAGTCTCTGAATGCGAAGGGGAAGGCTTCCGCCTCGGGCCCATCCCAACAAGGGAAGGGCGCGGTTGCTCACTGCCTGCTTCCGGAACAAGAAGCGGGGGCCGAGGAGAACGGCGCTCTCCTCGGCCCCCGCCAATTTCCACCGGATCTGCCAGGTCTTCACTGGCTCGCCCGACGGACGAGCCGCCTCGCGAGGCCTGGCAGGTCTAGGGCGGGTAGGCGAATTGCAGGCGCGTTAGGCCAGATCGACGGTGGCGCCCGCCTCGGCCAGCTTCTTCTTGGCCTCTTCGGCGGCGTCCTTGGCCACGGCTTCCAGCACCTTGGCGTTGGCGGTCTCGGCCAGGTCCTTGGCCTCCTTGAGGCCCAGGTTGGTGAGCTGGCGGATGACCTTGATCACCTCGATCTTCTTGGCGCCCACGTCCTTGAGGATGACATCGAACTCGGTCTTCTCCTCGACGGGCGCGGCGGCCGCGGCGGCGCCGCCGCCGGCCATGGGCATGGCCGCCATCGCCACGGGCGCGGCGGCGGAAACGCCCCACTTCTCTTCCAGCATCTTCGTCAGCTCGGCGGCTTCGAGCACGGTCAGGGTGCTCAGTTCGTCCACGAGCTTGGTCAAATCAGCCATTGCGTAATCTCCTTTAGATCACAGGCCGGCCGGGGCCGGCGAACAGTCGGTCAGTATTCAGATCAGGCGTTGGCGCCGGCTTCGGCCGGCACGGCTTCCTTATCGGCGTAGGCCTTGACGACGTTGACCACCTGGCGGACGCCTGCGGCGATGGCGCCAGTGAGGCGCGAGGCCGGCGCGGCCAGCAGGCCCAGCAGTTGGGCGCGCACCACCGGCATCGGCGGCAGTTCGGCCAGCGCGGCCACTTCGGCGGGGCTGAGGGCCTTGCTGCCCAACAGGCCGCCTTTCACCTTGACGAACTCGTTCTCCTTGGCGTAGGCCGTCAGCGCCTTGGCCACGCCGGGCAGATCGGAGAACGCGAAGCCGATGGCGGTCGTCTGGGTGAAGAGGTCGTCGGGCGCGGGGCGGCCGGCGGCGGCCAGGGCGCGGCGGGCCAGGGTGTTCTTGACGACGTGCAACTCCCCGGACGCCTCGCGCACCTTGCCGCGCAGCGGGTCCATGCCCTTCATGTTCAGGCCGCGATACTCGATCAGGATCAGGCCCTCGCTCTTCGCGATCAGCTCCCCGTACTCCTGGAGCAGTTCCTCTTTGCGTTCTTTCTTAATTGCCAATTGTGTTTCACCTCCTTCCAGGTGAAGGTTCCAGTACAAAAACAAAGTCTTTGCCGATGGGCCGGGGCGTTCCTGGGAACGCCCCTGCCGAGACAAAGACTTTACAGCGCTCAGTGGTAGTGCTGCCGCGCCGGCCGCTCACGCGGCTGGCGGTGGTCTTCACCTCGGCAGGACTTATGGGGCGAACGCCCCAGCCGGCTGTCTGTGGCGAAGCTCGATTGTTGCGCCGGGCCGCCCGGTTGAGCGGCCCAGCGGAAATCACAACAGTTAGGCGGCCTCCCCGATGAGGGCGTTGGGGTCCACCCGCACGCCCGGCCCCATGGTGGCGGCCACGACGACCTTCTTGAGATAGGTGCCCTTGGCCGAGGCGGGCTTGGCCTTGATGACGGCCGCCATCAGCGCGGCCATGTTGTCGCGCAATTGGTCCTCGCTGAAGGACACCTTGCCGATGGGCACGTGCAGGTTGCCGGTCTTGTCCACGCGGAACTCCACGCGGCCGGCCTTGGCCTCGCGGATGGCGCGCGGCAGGTCGGCGGCGGCGACCACGGTGCCGGTCTTGGGGTTGGGCATGAGGCCGCGCGGGCCCAGCACGCGGCCCAGCCGGCCCACCTTACCCATCATGTCGGGCGTGGCGATGGCGACATCGAACTCGGCCCAGCCTTCCTGAATCTTCTTGATCAGGTCGTCGTCGGCGATGACATCCGCGCCGGCCTCCTGGGCCAGGCGGCTGCCCTCGCCGTCGGCGAAGACCAGCACGCGCACGACCTTGCCCAGGCCGTGGGGCAGCACCACCACGTCGCGGACATTCTGGTCGGCATGCTTGGGGTCCACGCCCAGGCGCACATGGACTTCCATGGTGCCGTCGAATTTGGTATAGGAGGCGCCCTTGGCGAGGGCGATGGCCTCGGCCATGGGATAGTTCTTGGCCGTATCCACCTGCTCGGCGGCGGCGCGATATTTCTTGCCGTGTCGGTTAGCCATGGCGCCGCCTACCCTTCCACCGTGATGCCCATGTTGCGGGCGGTGCCTTCCACCTGCCGCATGGCGCCTTCGATATCAATCGCGTTCAGGTCCTTCATCTTGATTTCGGCGATCTCGCGGACCTGCTGGCGGGAGACCTTGCCCACCTTGGTGCGGTTGGGCTGGGCCGAGCCCTTCTCCACGGCGGCGGCCTTGCGCAGGAGCACCGCGGTGGGCGGGGTCTTCAGGATAAAGGTGAACGAACCATCGGTGTAGATAGTGATTTCGGCCGGGATGACTTCGCCCATGCGGTTGGAGGTGCGGGCGTTGTACTCCTTGCAGAAGGCCATGATGTTGATGCCAAAGCCCGCCAGCGCCGGGCCGATGGGCGGCGCCGGGTTGGCCTTGCCGGCATTGATCTGCAACTTAGTGGTGCCTTTGATCTTTTTTGCCATCTAGCTTCTCCTTGGTGGTGTTATCGGGCGGATGATGAGGCCGCCCTCCCACGAATACTGGGGCGGGGTGCAAGGCTGTCGACCGCACCCCGCCTCAGGCCTATACTTTTTCGACCTGCAAGAAATCCAGCTCGACCGGCGTTTCGCGGCCGAAGAACGACACCATGACCCGCACCTTGGCGCGGTCCATGTCGATCTCGGCCACGGTGCCGATAAAGTCGTTGAACGGTCCGTCGACGATGCGCACCTTCTGGCTGGGCTTGTAGGTCACCTTGACCTTGGGCGCCTCGGCCTCCATGCGCTTAAGGATCTGCGCGACTTCTTCCGGGCGCAGGGGCGTGGGGGTGTTGCCCATGCCCACGAACCCGGTGACGCCGGGCGTGTTGCGCACGACGTACCACGAGTCCTCGCTCATGATCATCTGCACCAGCAGATAACCGGGGAAGACGCGGCGCTCGACGGTGCGGCGCTTGCCGTCCTTGACCTCAATCTCTTCCTCGGTGGGCACCACCACGTCGAAAATCTTGGCCTTCATGCCCATCGACTCGATGCGCTGCTCGAGGTTGTGGCGCACCTTGTTCTCGTAGCCCGAATAGCAATGGATGACAAACCAGTTGCGCCCGTCGTCGGCAGCGGGGGCTTCGCCTTCGGGCGTCAGTCCCGCCTCGTCGCTATCCGGGGCGCCGGTTTCCACGGACGCCTCGGCCGACGCCGGGGCGCCGCTGTCGGCGGCCGCCGCAGCGGACTGGTCGTCGGCCAGCGGCTGGGCGTCGTCGGCCGGGCGCTCGTCGTCGCCGTAGCCGAACTCGTCGTCTGCCTCTACCGCCATGAGATCACTCACCTTTCAACCCGCTGCTTTCCAGGCCTACAGGCTGATGATGAACTTGAACAGCTCGGAAAACAGATAATCGAACAATCCCAAGATCACGGCCATGACCGTGATCACGATCAGCACAATCTGCGTCAGCCGAATCGCCTCGGCGCGCGTAGGCCAGACCACTTTCTTAAGCTCGCCCACCGTCTCGCGGTAAAAGCGGACAATTACATTGGGCTCTTTGACTGCTTGCGCTTTCGCCATGCGTCCCGCCTCATCTCAACAGGCAAGACACCGCCCCATCAGCAGCGGTGTCTCGCGGTCCCTACGGCAGGCAGGCCAGGCAAGAATCGAACTCGCAACCCCGCGTTTTGGAGACGCGTGCTCTGCCAATTGAGCTACTGGCCTACTTCCGACGAAGGACGTTTGACGAAGGACGATGCGCGGTCCCGCAGACGGCCGTCGTTCGTCCTTCGTCGCTCGTCGTTACTTCGTCTCCCGGTGCACGCGGTGGCAACGGCAGCGCGGGCAGAACTTCTTCATCTCCAGCCGGTTCGGGTCGTTGCGCCGGTTCTTCTGGGTGGTGTAGTTGCGCTCCTTGCACTCGGAGCAGGCCAGGGTAATCACCGGCCGGACGTCCTTGCTCTTTGCCATTTCAGACCTGCACGCTTTCTGGCCGGCTTGTGGGCCGGAAAACTAGTCAATCACCTTGGTAATGACGCCGGCGCCGACGGTCAGGCCGCCTTCGCGGA
>CAZCEC010000059.1:0-41578 GCA_964497615.1 uncultured Anaerolineales bacterium
GGCAATTGCCCTGTGGCGGCGCGGCCAGACGGGGCGGGTTAGGGCAGCACCTCGATGCGGCCCAGTTCGGCCCAGGCCTGTGGCGCGGCGAGGCCGGTCGCTGGATCCGTGACGGGCAGGCGGTCCAGGGTTTGCAGGTCGTACAGGCCCACGACCACGGTGGCGGCGCTGGTGGCCGGGGCGGTTTCAGGCAGAGACAGCACATAGGTATCCACGAACGGTCGTCCGGGAATCCAGACGGTGGTGGCGTAGGCGCCGTCGAGGGGGTAGGTGTCGCGCTGGGCCAGGCTGCCGAGGACGGGATCAACCAGGTGAACAAAGACGGTGTAGGGCCGGTCGGTGCTGGCCAGCGGGCCCCAATGGACGGTGATGGTGAGGGCCTGGCCGGGCCGGACGGCGGGCGGCTCGAGCGCATAACCCAGCACGCGGGCGACTCCGCCAATGTCCAGGTCGAGCGGGGTCAGGCGCTGGAGCGCGGCCGCGCTGGGCAGGGCGGGATAGCCCATGGCGAGCAGGAAGTCTTCATAGGAAGCGTCGGCGGCGCCGTGCTGGCCGCGCAGTTCGAACAGACGCGGCAACTGGGCGCTGACCGCGTCGCGGCGGACATACTCGCCCGAGAGACGGGTGAGGCCGAGCGTCTGGAGGGCCCAGCCATCCTGTTCTTCATAGATCGGCAGGTAGTCGCGCCGAAAGCGAGCGTCCTGCTCCAGATACACCAGGGCACTCCAGAAGCTATGGGTCTGGATGAAGGTCGGTTTGAGCGTTTCAAACACATAGTCATAGAGGGCCCAAGGGTCGCGGCCGATGACCCGCGCAATGGTCTTATCCGTGAGGCCGGCCAGATCGTGGATGGTGAGGCGGGAGTAGAGCAAGGCGCCACCGATATCAGGCAGGAGGAGGGAGGCGTTCGCCAGGCTGAGCCGGTCGGCATAGGCATTGACCTTTAGCGTGAGGGCGGTGACCGTGGCCAGCGGGGCGGTGGGCTGGCGGGCGAATTGCAGGGAGCGCGGGACGAAGAGGAAGACGCTGGCGCCGACCAGGGCGACGGCCGCGAGGCGGGGCACGCGGGCCGGCAGCCGGGGCAGCGCCCCCAGCAAGGCGGCGCCGATGAGCGCCGCGTATGGGTAGAAGAAGACGAAGAAGGGGGTGGCAAACCGGAACTCGCCCATCCAGTCTGGGGGAAGCAGCAGGTAGACGGCGGCGGAGACGAGCACGAACAACAGCCAGAGCAGGTGGGTGGGCCTGAGCTTGCCGGCGCCCAGGAGGATGCAGGTCGCGCCGAAAACGCCGCCCAAGACGAGCATTCCCGCGGCGCCAGCCACGCTGGTCAGGAGGTCCCGCAGGCGGGCAAGGGTATCGCCTTGCAGGAGGAGGACGGCTAAGGCGGTATGCACCGAAGGGCCGCCCTTGGCGTAGTAGGTGTTCGGAAATAAGTCGCCAAAGTACGCGGCCCGAAAAGCCAGGTAGCCCCCGTACAGCAGTCCGAACACTAACAGGTATGTGCCCAGGCTCAGCCAGGCGTTTTTGGGCGGCCACGTGCGCCTGGAGACCGCCTGAAACAGAAGCCAGGCCGGAAACACGGCCACAAACAGCAGGCCATCCGGCCGGGTCAGGGCGGTCAGGGCGGCCAGGCCGCCGAGCAGGGCGGCCACCGGCCTTACCTGGCTGGGGGCGACTTCGGCGGCGCGCATGGTCCAGTAACACAGCCCGCACAGCAGGCAAACGTAGAGCGCATTCTCCAACCCCGAGGTGGTCCAGATCACAAAGGACGAATTGACGCTGAGGAGCGACAGCACCGCCACGGTCAGGAAGCGGGAGGCGTGGGCCGAGCGGGCCAGCAGACGCTGGAGCAGGCCGTACGAAACGAATACCAGGCCGGTGCTCAGGAGCTTGGGAGTCAGCACGGGATGAAACAGCCTCAACGCCCAAAAGGGAGCCAGCAGAATGGTCCACGTGAGGTTGGAGAAACCCTCCACGGGCGGGCGGCCCGGCTGCGCCACCAGGCCAAAGCCCTGCGCCAGGCTGCGGGCGTAGGCAAAGGAGATCGCGGCGTCGTCCACGATCCAGCTTCTGAACACGAGCGCGTGGAGGACGTAGAGCAGGCAGGGGACGGCAAGCACGGCCCACGCCCGGCCAGAGGCGCCGTGGAAAAGGGAACCAGCCAGGCGCTTCGGCCAGGCCGCGAGGCGGCGGGGGGTGAGGGTGCTCATCGTGGCGGCGCGGGCGGCGGGGGCGGCCAGGGAGGCGCCGGCCCGCAAGCCGAAAGTATGGCATTGTCGGGCGGAATAATCAATGGCGGCGCCCCTTGCCTGCGGCGGCCAACCGGGATAGAGTCCGCGGCGTGACCCTGCCTTTGCAGCGCATCGTTCACGCCAATGAATTGCGGTCCGAGGATCGGCCGGCGGTGAGGCTGCGGGCGGCGGAAGAATTGGCGTATGCAGGCGGGCAGCGCTTCATCCTGTATGGGCTGGCCGACGCCGAGCAGCATTTGTTCGTGGCGGCGGGGCCGGATGGGGCGGCGCGGGCGGTGCTGTGGGTGCAGTTCGAGCATTTCCTGGAGGGCAATACGCATACGTACAACTATCCAGCGGCGGAGACGGTGACGCGCGGCGGGCTGACATTTGCGGTGGATGGGGGCGTGCATGACTGGGAGGCCGATGCCGCCCAGCGGCCCGATTCGGACAGCGCGCGGGCGGCGGCCTTTCTGCGTGAGCGCGGCTTTGTTCTGAAGCCGGGCTCCATGTATGCGCGGCTGGTGTGCGTGCCCGACGAGGTCAGGCGGCACGAGTTGATGGTGATCTACTCGGAGGATTTGCCTGGCGGCTGGCGCGTGACCGACCTGGAACCGGGCGGCAGCCAGGCCGCGGCGTGGCCTGGGCTGTATGCCACGCTGCAAGCGCGCGCGCTGGCGAGCTTTACGGTGGACGGGGGGGGCGTGACTTTTTGACGCGCCCGATTCCGGGAGTACAATTCTGGGCCAATCTGGGGGGTGCGGCAGCCGGTTGGGAACACGGCGGCCGCGGGGTCCGCGAACGACTGGCGCGCGCAGGACTATTGAGACGCCATGAGCCGCCGGCTGGCCCTGGTCATCGGCAACAGCGACTATCTCGACGCCAAGCTGGCGCGGCTGGCGGCGCCGGGCGAGGACGTGAACGACCTGGCCGAGGTGCTGCGCACGCCCAGCATCGGGGGCTTCGACGAGGTCACCTCGCTGGTGAACGCCTCGGCGCCGGTGGTGCGGCGCTCCATTGCCCGCTTCTTCACTGACAAACGACCCGACGACCTGTTGCTGCTGTACTTCTCCGGGCACGGGGTGCGCGACGATCACGGCCGGTTGTACCTGGCGGTGCAGGACACCGAGTATGACCTGCTGAACGCGACGGCAATCCCGGCGGGGTTTGTGACCGACGAGATGGACCGCAGCCGGTCGCGGCGGCAGGTGCTGATCCTGGACTGCTGCCACAGCGGGGCCTTCGCACAGGGAGCGAAGGGCGCGCCGGGGCAGAGCGTGGGGACGGCATCGGCCTTCGAGGGCACGGGCTATGGCCGGGTGGTGCTGACGGCGACGGACTCGACGCAGTTTGCCTGGGAGGGGGACCAACTGGTGGGGGAGGCCGACAACTCGGTCTTTACCCATCACGTGCTGGCCGGGCTGCGGACGGGCGCGGCCGACACGGATGGCGATGGGCGCATCACGCTCGACGAGTTGTACGACTACGTCTACGAGCAGGTAGTGAACCAGACGCCCAAGCAGACCCCGCGCAAGTTCACCTACAACCAACAGGGGGAGGTGGTGCTGGCGCTGAACCCGCATGCCGCGCCCAAGCCGGTCACACTGCCGCAAGATGTGCTGGCGGCGGCGCACAGCCCGCTGGCCGGCGTGCGCGAGGGGGTGGTGCGGGACCTGGAACATCTGCTGCGCGGGGCAGACGCGGCGATGGCGGGCGCGGCGCGGGAGGCGCTGGAACGGCTGAAGGCGGACGACAGCCGGCGGGTCTCGGCGGCGGCGCGGGCCGCGCTGGGGTTGGACCCGACGTCAACGCAAACACCGTGGACGGCAGCCCCGCCTGCCAGCGCGGCGCCGGTTCCGGCCAAGGAACAGGACCAGCCGCCGGTGCGGCCAGCGGAACCGGCGGCGAGTGAAGGCAGGGCTGGTTCGCCGCCGCGGACGGCGGTGCCAGCCGAGGGCGGTGCGGCGGCGCGGCCACAAGCGCCGGAGCAGGCGGGGGGGCCAGCCGCGGCCAGTGGCATCAAGGCAAGTTCATCAACGCCAGGAGCGAGGCCAACCGAGGGCAGCGGGGCAGGCCGGCCACAGGCGGATGCGCCCGGCAAGGCCCAGGCCCGTTCGCCATCCCCAACTACAGCCACACCAGCCGAGGGCGGCGGGGCAGCGCAGTCACCGGCGGCGGACGCGGCACAACCTGCCCGGCCAACTTCGGCCGGCGCAGTCAAAGCCGGTGCGCCGCCTTCGACAGCGAGGCCGCGCGAAGGCAGCGCGACGCCGAAGCCGCAGGGGCGGACCGAAGCGCCAGCCGGGAAGCCGCCCGCACGCCGATCTGCCGACAGCACCTCGCCCCGGCAAGCGATGAAGCCAGCCGAACAAGCGCCGCCAGTGCGGCAGAGCGCTGGCCCGCCAGCGTCGGCACTGCCAAGGACAGACGTGCCCAGCGCCGAGCAGGCGGACGGGGTGGCAGCGGGTTTGGCTGGCAGGATGGGTGCTTCGGTGGAGGGCGCACAGGCGCCGAGTATGATTGTGCCGCAGCGGGTGGCGGCGGTGCTGGTGGGCGTGGGGTGCGCGCTGGGGTGGGGGCTGGCGAAATTGGCGCTGAATATCATCGCTTCGCTGCCGGGCGAGACCTTTTGGCCGTCGCGTGCAGTGTACTGGGCGATTGCGTATACGGCTACGGGGCTGGTCCTGGGCCTGGTGCTGCAACTGCGGCGGCCGGCGCTGCCCTTGCTGACGGCGGGGGGGCTGACGGCGGCGTGGGCGGCGGCTGCGGTGGCCGGTTTCATCGTCCGCTACGTGATCGAGAATCACGCCCATGAGGTCTTCGGCCAGTTGATGGGGCTGGGGGTGGTGGGCGTGTTCGGCGGGCGGGCGCTGGGCAATGTGCTGCACCGGGCCGGCGGGTGGCCGGCACCCCGCTCGCGCGCGGCGGTGATTATTACAGCCGGGTGGGTGGCCGGGTTGTGGCTGACGATGCTGGCGGACTGGGTCGCCGGGTGGAACATCCCGCCGTTCGTCTTGGGCGCGGTGGCCGGACTGATTGGGGGCGAGGTGCTGTTCCGGCAGTTGGGCCAGGCAGGACGCGCGCCAGACGCCGGGGAGGCGCCGGCAGGTGTGCTCACCACGCCGCTGACGCCGGTGCTGCTGCTGGCGGCGGCGTTGATTATTGTAGGGTTTGTGGCCGCGCAGATCGCGCAGACGGTGTATGCGGTGTGGAGCGATGCGCCGTCATTGCTGGTCGAGGTTGTTTCCACTGTGGTGATCGGGCCGCTGGCCGGCGCGGCTTTGGCCGTCGTCATTGGGCTGGTGCATCGTCCGCTGGGCGCGGCCGGCATGCTGGCGCTGGCGGTGATCTGGGGCGCGGCCGGGGTGGTCCATGCCGCCATCATCTTCCTGCTGTCGCAGGTCAGCGTCGACGGAACGCTGCCCGCCAATTTGCTGGATGGGGCAGTCGGCGGCGCGGCGACGGCGGGGTTTGTGGCGTGGCGGCTCCAGCAGAAGCCGAGCCTCGGGCTGATGGCGGCGTCAGCGGGGGCGTTTGCGGTGGCGTTCGTGCTGGCGGCCCTGCTCAACGAGGCCTGGTATGACTGGACGAACGTCGCAGCGGTGAGCGCGGCGGCGGCGCTGGGCAGTATCCCCCTGTTCCATTACCTTCAAAAGCACCCTACAACTTAAGACGCGGGTCGAGGGCGTCGCGCAGGCCATCGCCGATGTAGTTGAAGGCGAGGGAGCACAGGACGATGGGCAAGCCGGGCAGCAGGGGCAGCCAGGGCCGGTCGAACATGAATTGCTGCGTGGCGGCCAGCATGTTGCCCCAAGTTGGGATGGGGTCCTGGATGCCGAAGCCGAGGAAGGAGAGCGCCGCCTCGGCGACGATGAAGCCGGACAGGTTGAGGGAGGCGTTGACGATGATGGGGGCCAGGGCGTTGGGCAGCATGTGGCGGAAGATGATCTGGCCGTCGGAGGCGCCCAGGGAGCGGGCGGCCTCGACGAAGGTCTGCGAGCGGAGGGAGAGGATGGCGCCGCGCATGAGGCGGGCGTCGTTGAGCCAGCCCAGGCCAGCCAGGACGAGGATGATGATGACGGCCTGGCGCGCGTCGCGGGGGCTGAGCAGCATGACCTTGCCCATGAAGTTCAGCACCGGCTCGGGGATGGGGATGGCCTCCTCGCTGCGGAGGAGCATGGCGGAGATGACCAGCAGCAGGGGCAGGGCGGGGATGGTGGCAAGGAACTCGACGGCGCGCATGAGGACGCTGTCCACCCAGCCGCCGTAGTAGCCGGCATAGACGCCGACGGTCATGCCGACGGCGACGGCCAGCAGGGTGGAGGTGAGGGCGACGGTGAGGGAGATGCGGCCGGCATAGACGAGGCGGGTGTAGGTGTCGCGGCCGATGTGGTCGGTGCCGAGGTAGTGGGTGAGGCCGCTCTCGGCATCCACCGTGCCGGGGGAGAGCAGATAGTCGCCGACGGCCAGGGCGTTGGGGGTGAAGGGCGTGACCTGGGCAGCGAAGAGGGAGAGCGCGAAGAGGGCGGCCAGCACGAAGACCGAGAGCAGGGGCGGGGGGGGAGGGGGGAGGGGGCGCAGGAGGGGGGGGGCCGGGCTTTGGGGGGCGGGGGGGGGGGGCTCGACGGGGGGGTGGGCGGCGGGCTGGGCGGCGAGGGTCATGCGGCGGCTCCTTAGCTGAAGCGGATGCGGGGGTCCACCACGGTGTAGAGCAGATCGCTGAGCAGGGTGGCCGCGACGGTGAGGGTGGCGGTGATGAAGAGCAGGGCCATGGCGACGGGGTAGTCCGAGTCGCCGAGGGCCAATAGGAACAGGCGGCCCATGCCGGGCCAGGAGAAGATTGACTCGGTGATGACGGCGCCGCCGAAGAGGTTGGGCAGAGCGAAGACGAAGACGGTGATGAAGGGGATGAGGGCGTTGCGCAGGGCGTGGCGGGCGATGACGACGCGCTCCCACAGGCCCTTGGCGCGGGCGGTGCGGACGTAGTCCTGGCGCAGGACTTCGAGCATGCTGCCGCGCACGAAGCGGCTGAAGCCGGCGACGCTGGCGATGGTGAGCACGCCGACCGGCAGGGCCAGGTGCAGGGCGACATCGAGCAGGGAGCCGGGCTGGATGGCGCCGAGGAGGGGCATGGTGTAGGAGCGCACGGCCTCGGAGGAGCCGGGGGGCAGGTAGGGCAGGCCGGCGGCCTTGGGCAGGATGGAGAAGAGCAGGATGAAGGCGATGCCGAAGAAGAAGGTGGGCATGGAGGCGCCCAGGAAGGCCAGGGTGGTGAAGAGGTAGTCGAAGCGCGAATATTGGCGGGCGGCAGAGTAGACGCCCAATGGAATGGCGAAGGCGAGGGAGAGAACAGTGGCGAGGCCGGTGAGCTGGAGGGTCTTGTAGAGGCGGCTGCCAATCAACTCGGTGACGGGGCGGTCGCGCAGGAGCTTCCACGAGACGCCGAAATCGCCGAACAGGACGCCGCGGCTGGAACGGCGGCCCTCCAGGTCGGCCAGGGTGACGATCTCCGCGCAGCCGGTGGTGCGGGTGGTGAAGGTGCCGTCGGGGTTGCGGACGGAAGTGTCGATGGGCTGGCGGCAGCCGACGATCACGTCGCCAAAGTAGGCGGTGCCGCCGAGGACGAGCGGGCCGCGCGGCTGGCCGATGAGCCAGCGCGCGAAGCGCACGGGCACATACAGGTCAAGCTCAAAGTAGGCGCGGATGCGGGCGACGTCCTCGGCGGTGAGGCGGAAGCGCGGGTTCTGGGCGAGCTCGCGCAGGCCGCTGAGGGGGCCGCCGGGGGTCATGTTGAGGAGGGCGTAGGCGGCGGTGGCGGAGAGGATGACCACGAGGCCCATTTGGGCCACGCGGCGGAGGAGGTAGTTGGTCATAGGGATGCCTCAAAGGAGGCAGCGCTTGGCGAGCGCTGCGGTGATGAGCGGCGATATGCTTCGCGCGCGGAGAGGGCGGGCGGACAGGGTTGCTGTCGTTCGCGCTGTGCGTAGCCGCCCCGTGGGCCAGCATGACAGGGATCATCAGCGGCGCTGATAGTGAAGCTGCCATAGCGTGGTCCAGGTGGCACCCTCGTCGTCGGAGCGTTCCCAGGTCCAGTCGAGCGAGTCCGCGGCGAGGTTGTAGAAGGTCATGCGGAGCTTGACGGGCTGGCCGTCGCGAACGTCGTCGGTGGCGAGGGTGAGGCGGCCATCGGCGAAGCCGCCGGTGAAGGCCCAGTAGTTGCCGTTGCTGTCCACCCAGGTCTGGCGCCACTGGGCGCGGGGGGCATCGTAGACGGAGAGGCTGAGGCCCTGCCAGTCGGCGCTGGGGCGGGCGTCGAATTGCTCCTGGATGACGGCGCCGCCGAGGATGGCGGTGACGGTATTGCGGGCGCGCTGGTCGTCCCAGGTGACGTCCCAGTCGCCGAGCCAGAAGTCGAACTGGCGGGCGGGGTCGGCGGGCGCGGGCAGTGTGGGTTCGGTCATGGCCTGTCTCCTTGGCGTAAGGCAGGGTAGAGGCGGCGCGACGCGACGCCGCCTCTACCCCTTTTTACATCCGCGGTGTCCCGGTCTCGGCCCGGACCGCGTGGATGCCGTTACGGGAAGTTACGGGAGGAACAGGTTGTAGTCAATGTGCTCCCAACTGGCCGACGGGTCGATGATCAGGGTGATAGCGCCTTCGTCGGCGGCGTTCTTGAGCGTCTCCGAGACGCCGACCAGGGTGGTGAAGTCGAGCAGGTCCACCTGGCCGCCGATGAGCTGGGCTTCGGCGTTCTCGGGGGTGATGAAGGCGATGACGAGGTTGGGGGTCTTGGGCGCGCCGCCGTAGTAGTAGGGATTGGCGGCGAAGACCATCTTCTCGCCCTTGACCCACTCGGTGAGGACGTAGGGCCCGACGCCGATGGGGTTCTCGGCGATCTCGGGCAGGGTGGTCCATTCGCTGGCGGGCACGTCGGCCAGGGTGCGGCCGTCGGACAGCACGCGGTGGGCGGGGTAGATGTCGGGCAGGGTGCTGGCGTCGAAGGCCAGGAAGTAGAGCGGGGATTCGGAGCCGGGCACGGTGGTGACGATGTAGCCGCGGTCGTTGAACTCCAGGCTCTCGAAGGTGTCGCAGGTGGCGAAGCTGGTGGCGCCCGAGGCGGGGTCGCAGTCGATCTTGAACTTGAGCTCGAAGTCGGCCTGCGAGACGGGGACGCCGTCGGACCAGACGAGGTCGTCGCGGTACTGGATGGTGGTGACCAACTGGCGCATGGTGACCGGCTCGCCGGTGAACTCGACGACTTCGCCCGCGGCGTTCTTGACCATGACGCCTGGCTCCAGGGTCACGGGGTTGCCATTGGCATCCAGGACTTCGCGGCCGGCCTCGACTTCGACTTCCTGGATGACGGCGAGGTTGTTCTCCAGGGTGCCGAGCGGCTCCTGGAGGAGGGGCTGGAAGTCGTAGTTCAGGCTGGTGTAGGCCAGGCCCTGGATGAGGGAGTTGGCCAGCACGGCCACCTGGGCGCTCTCGACCAGGGTGAAGAGGGAGGCCGGCTCCTGGGTGAAGCCATAGACGATGGTGTCTTGGCCGGGGATTTCCCACTCGGCCACGTTGTAGGTGGGGAAGGGTTGGCCGGGCGCGGGCGCGAAGCCCTGCAGGCCGGCGTTGTGGGCGTAGGTGTTGGTGCGGTTGAAGAGCGGCAGGCTCACCATGTCCTGGGTGAACTCGGACTGGAAGAGGGTGTACTGGGCGATGCGCTCATCCTTGATGAGGGTGTTGTTGGCGGCGCGGATGGCGTTGCTGGCGGTCTCATTGCACCAGCCCATGTAGTTCTGGCCCACCCAGCCGTTCTCGGGGAAGGGGATCTGATCGCAGGCGTAGAGGGTGACGCCGGAGGGATCGGCCTGGCCGACCCAACCCCAGGCGCCGACTTCGAAGTCGCGGCGCGAGTTGCCGGTGGTGTCGCCGAACCACCAGGAGGCGGGGACGTGCAGGCGGACGACATTGATGCCGCAGTCGGCCATCTGCTGCTGCCACACGGCGCCCCAGGTCTGGCGGAAGGCGGCGTCGGTGGTGGTCATCTTGATGGAGAGCTCGTCGCCCGCGGCGTTGACGCGGAAGCCGGTGTTGGGGTCAAGGGTCCAGCCGGCTTCGTCGAGCAGGGCGCCGCCCGCCACCGGGTCGAAGTCGTAGATGGTGATGTTCTCATCACCGGCATAGGCCCAGTGGGAGCGCGGGATGTTGGTGTGCATGACCAAATCGCTGCGCTGCTCATCGGAGAGCAGGGGATAGACCGAGGCCAACAGTTCTTCCTTGTTGGTGCAGTGGGCCACGGCCTGGCGGAAGCGGATGTCGCTGAGGATGGGGTGCGGGCGGGTGAAGGCGCCGGCCTGGACTTCGACCGGCACTTCGACCTCGACCACCTGGGTCTGGTTGACGACCTGGGTCTGGACGACGGCGGGCTGGGTCTCGCGGACGACGACGGTGACGGGGACCTGCACTTCCAGGGGTTGGCCCTGGCAGGCGGCCAGGACGACGGCCGCGAGCAGCAGGCCCGCAAACTTGAGCTTGGATTTGAGCATGTTCTCCTCCTGTAGGTTAGACGGCGTTGGGATAGGCACAAGGATGAGCAAGGATTGGGCGGGGCACCTCCTGCGGGCTGGGGCCAAACGGGTGTTGGAACGGCGGCTGGCCGGGCATTCCCGGCCAGCGGCTGCTCCTCCGATAAACCGGCGCGAATGATGGCGGGGGAGTGGAGCGTGCCAGCGCTCCACCCCGGGGAGGGGAGAAAATGCAGACCGGCAGGGGGAATGCCGGCAGCGTTCCGACCATGCCGGCAGGGTAGCAGGCGGATGGGGGGGAAGGCACCCCCAATTATGGGGGGCTGAGGAGGCCGAGTTGGCGGGCGACGGCGGCGGCCTGGGTGCGGCTGTGGACGTCGAGCTTGCTGTAGATGTTCTTGAGGTGCCAGTGGACGGTGCTGGCGGCCACGACTAATTCGGCGGCGATCTCCTGATTGGAGAGGCCGGCGGCGAGGAGGCGGAGGATGGCGCGCTCGCGGTCGCTGAGGGGGGAGAGGAGGATGGGCGAGGCGGGAGGGCTGGACGAAGGACGAAGGACGGGAGATGAAGGGGACGACAGGGCGACGGACGGAGGACGAACCCCACCAAGTGAGGTGGGGCGGGTGACGGAGGACGAAGGGTCTGGGGCGACGGCGGTTCGAGGCGACGACGGACGACCGGCGACCGGCGAGGGTTCAGATGGCTGGGATGGGCTGAAAGCGGGCACACGGGCGGCGGCGGTTTCAGCGATGGCGGCGCGAAGGCGCTGGGCGTAGGAGCGCTGGTCGCCGCGGATACGGGCGAGGAGGGCGGCCATCGGAGCGCCTTCGTCGGCGAAGACGCGCACGTAGCCTTCAGGCTCGGCCAGGCGCAGGGCGCGGGAGAGGGCCGCCCGCGCGGCGGCGGGATCGCCGCGCGCCTGAAGGACGAGGGCGTGGACGGCCAGGATTTCGATGACGCGGCCCTGGCGGCCGGCGCTCTCGGCGGCGGCGAGCAGGCGGCACAGCAGGCGGTCGGCTTCGGGCAGGCGGACCTCCAGCAGGAGCACGCGGGCCAGGGTGAGGTGGGCGTATTCCTGCAAGTAGGCGGGCGGGTCGTCGGGGCTGAGGCCAGAGGCGGCGGCCCAGGCCAGGGCGGCGGGACGGTCGCCTTCGGCGACGGCGAGCCGGGCGCGCCAGGCGGCCAGCAGGGGAACGTCGCGATTGGTGCGGCTGCGGCGGGCAACCTGCTCGGCCTGGGCCATGGCTTCGCGGGCGGCGGCCCATTGGCCGCGCGCCTGGGCCAGGCGGGCGCGGGCGACGTAGCCATCGCGCATGAAGGTGAAGTCGCCGCCGGCTTCGGCGTGGTCGAGGCCGGCGTGGATGAGGGCTTCAGCTTCGGACAGGCGGTTTTGCTCGCGCAGGGTGGCGCCCAGGCCGATGAGATCGATGCCGCTGTAGGACACGGCGCCGGCCGATTCGACCCAGCCGGCGGCTTCGCGGTAGAGGGCCTCGACCTCGCGCAGGCGGCCCTGCATGTGGCGCAGCAGGGCGAGATAGTTCAGGGCGCTGAGGCCGGCGGCGAGGTGGCGGGTGACGCGGGCCACGGTGAGCGACTCGGAGAGCCAGTGGTCGGCCTGAGCCGACTGCCCCAGGAGCAGGCAGGCGTGGCCGATGAGGATATAGGCGACGGCGCGGGCGCGCAGGCAGTGCGCGGGGATGAGAGCCAGGGAGCGCTGCCCGTGGGCGAGGGCGGCCTCCGCCTCGCCGCGAAAGCGGGCGACGAAGGCGCGCAACTGGCTGACTTGCGCGAGGAGCCGCTGGGGGGTGGCGTGCCAGGCTTCTTCGGTGGAGGGCGGCGGGCCGGGAGGCAGCGGGCCGATCTGCGCCTCGACGGCGAGCAGGTGCGGCTCCACCTGATCCAGTTGGCCGTGGATGGCGTAGGCCCAGGCGATCTGGATGCCGAGGCGCGGCTGGGCGCGGATCAACTCGACGGGAATGGCGTGCAGCCAGCGCCACATGGTGAGGATCTGGCTGCGGGCCCACAGGGTTTCGGCGACCTGCTCGATGAGGCGGGTGGCGAGGTCGTAATCGCGGGCGGCGAGGGCGTGGCCGACCGCTTCTTCGATGAGGTCGTGGCGCTCGCACCACAAGGCAGCGCGGCCGTGCAGTTCGGTCCAGCGCTCGGGACGGGTCTGCTGGAGGCGCGTTTGCAGGAACTCGGCGAAGAGGGGGTGGTAGCGATACCACTGGCGCTGATCGTCGAGGGGGGTGAGGAAGAGATTGGAGCGCTCGAGGTGTTCGAGCATGAGGTGGGACGGCAGATCGAAGGAATGAGGTTGGGAGATCGAAGCGGGCTCGGCCTCGCGCTCAAGCTCGAAGCGCCAGGCGCCGATTTCGAGGGCCCAATCGCACAGGGCGGGGCTGAAGCGCTCCAGCACGGAGGTCTCCAGCAGGAAGCGCTGGACGGCGGGGGATTGCTGGAGGAGGACCTGCTCGGCCAGATAGTCCACGAGGTAGGGATGGCTGACGGCGGGCGGGGCGGCGGCGGAGGGGGCGGGTTGGTGCTGGCGGGCCAGGGCGGCCAATTGCAGGCTGGCCACCCAGCCCTCGGTGCGGTTGAGGAGCGCGCGGGTCTCGGCTTCGCTGAGATCAAGCTGCATGGTCTGGCGCAGGAAGGCCTGCACTTCGTCCGGGTTGAAGCGCAGGTCGGCGGCGCGCAGTTCCAGCAGTTCGCCGCGGGCGCGCAGGTGGGCCAGGGGCAGGGGCGGATCGGCGCGGCTGGCGAGGACGAGGTGCATGGAGGGCGGCAGATGCGCGAGGAGGAATTCGAGGCCGGCGTGAATGGGCGGGGCGGTGATGATGTGATAGTCGTCGAGGACGAGCACGAAGTCTTCGGGGACTTCGGCGGCGGCGTTGCTGAGGAAGGTGAAGATGGCCTCCAGGTCCGCGGCGGGGGCGCGGTCAAGCAGATCGGCGGGGAGGCTGCGGCCGAGGTTCAGCTCCAGGGTGTCGAGGGCGGCCAGGAGGTAGGCCGCAAAGCGCTGGGGGTCGTTATCGCGCGGATCGAGCGACACCCAGGCGACGGGCAGCGGGGCGGCGGCGACCCAATCGCTGAGCAGGGTGGTTTTGCCAAAGCCGGCCGGGGCGGAGAGCAGGGTGAGCGCGCGGGTGGCGCCGAGAGCGAGGCGTGCGACGAGGGCCGGGCGCGGCACGCGGTTGGGCCGGACCTGCGGGATATAGAGTTTGGTCCGAATGAGCTGGTCCGGCTGCCAGGCTGGACCGGCCCGCTCGGTGGGCACCGGCTTGGCTGGCATGGCGTATGTTTGCGATCAAGGCGGACGCAGCCGCGCGGCGAGACAGCGGGGCTATCCGCCAGGCGAAAGGCGCGGTGGATGGGGTGGCCGGATGGGCTGGGCCGCGGCCCCGGCGGGGGCGCGGATGATGGTGTTTCGCATTAATACCCGCGCGGGCGGGGGCGGGTTCACTTGGGGGCGCGGGGCGGGGTTAGGGCAGGTGGGCGAAGATATCGACCACGCGCGGGTCGAAATGCTGGCCGGCCTGCTCGAGGATGTAGGCGCGGGTCTGGTCGGCGGGCCAACTGGGGCGGTAGGGGCGGTCGGAGCGGAGGGCGTCGTAGACATCGGCGACGGCGAAGATTCGGGCTGAAAGCGGAATGGATTCCGCTTTCAGCTGGCGCGGGTAGCCGGTGCCATCCCACTTTTCGTGGTGGCAGTAGGGAATGTCCAGGGCGTGGCGCAGGTAGGCGATGGGGAACAGCATCTCATACGCATACACGGGGTGCAGGCGCATGATGACCCATTCCTCGTCGGTGAGGGGGCCGGGCTTGTGAAGGATGTAGTCGGGGACGCCCATCTTGCCGATATCGTGCAGGAGGGCGCCGCGGCGCAGATGCACCAGTTCTTCGGGGCCCAGGCCCATGGCCTGGGCCAGGCGTAGGCTGAGCTCGGTGACGCGCTGGGTGTGGCCTTCGGTTTCCTTGTCGCGCAGGTCGAGGGCGCGCGACCAGCCTTCGAGGGTGCTGTCGTAGGCCAGGCGCAGGTCGGCGTGGGAGCGCTGGAGGTCGGCGTAGACGGTGGCGTTGTCGATGGCGATGGCGGCCTGGCCGGCGAGGGTTTCAAGGAACTCCAGCCATTCAGGATCGGACTGGAGCGGGGCGCGGTGGAAGATTTCGAAGACGCCCTGAAGCTGGCCCTTGGCCAGGAGGGGCACGCCGACATAGGCCACGAAGCCTTCGCGGTTGACCAGCTCGCGGAGCGAGTCGCGCATCTGGCCGGCGGAGAGATCGGGCAGGCTGACGGTGCGGCGCTCGAGGGCGGCGATGCCGGCGAAGCGGTCGCCCAGGCGCAGTTGGGTCGTCTCGACGCCCGGCGTGCGAAAGCCGCGGCCGGCGGCATAGACCAGGGCCTGGGTCTGGCGCTCGTAGAGCAGGATGTCGGCGGCGTGGACGTTGAGCTGGCGAGCGGCCTGGGAGAGCAGGACGTTGAGGGTGACCTGGAGATCGAGGCTGGCGTTGATGGCCATGTCGATCATGCGCAGGGTGGAGAGGCGCTGGAGGCGGGTTTCGGTCTGCTCGTGGAGGGTGGCGCGGTGGATGGCGCTGGCGACCAGGTCGGACACGGCGGTGAGCAGGCGGACTTCGTCGGCGCCGAAGGGCGGGCGGCGGCCAACCCACAAAACGCCAATGGGCACGTCGCGGGCCTTGAGGGGGACGGCGACGACGGCGGGGGTGTTGGCGGTGAGGGCGGCCGCGATGAAGCGCGGGTCGCTGGTCACATCGGTGTTGACGTAGGTATGGCCGGTGGCCATGACGTGGGCATTGACGCCTTCGTCTGGACCGAGCCGATGGCCGACGAGAGAGGCCCAATCGCCGCGGGCTTGCTCCACGATCAGGCCGCGCGTGGCCGGGTCGCGCAGGTCGAGGGAAGCGCCGGCAGCGCCGAGCAGATTGACGGCGTGATCCAGGATGATGGGCAGCATTTCGGCGCGGGTCTGCGCCTGGCGGAGGGAGGCGCTGAGCTGGGAGATGGCTTCCAGTTCGCGTTCGCGCTGAACGCGCTCGCTGATGTCGCGGTAGTTGACGACGATGGCACGGACGGCCGGGTCGGCCAGCAAATTGTGGCCGACGACTTCCATCCACACGAAGTGGCCGGCCTGGTGGGTGAAGCGCAACTGGAACGACAGGGGC
Organism: uncultured Anaerolineales bacterium; assembly: GCA_964497615.1. Lineage (GTDB taxonomy): Bacteria > Chloroflexota > Anaerolineae > Anaerolineales > UBA6663 > CAZCEC01. Next base: position 15,935 of record CAZCEC010000059.1, read on the forward strand.
CGGTTGGGGGCCGCGAGCCAGGCGTCGAAGGCGGCGCGGGCCTGGTCATCATCCACCGGGTTGACCAGGGGAAAGACGCTGCGCCCGAGGAGCTCTTCCGCGGGATAGCCGAGGAGGCGGGTGTTGGCGGGGGTGAGATAGGTCACAACGGCATCCGCATCCATGAGCAAAACGGCGTCGGAGCTGTTTTCGACGAGGGCGCGAAAGCGGGCTTCGCTCTGGCGCAGGGCCGTTTCGGCCTAGTCGGCGGCGGCGCGGGCCTGCTTCTGGCCGAGGGCGAGGCGCACGGCCGGGGCCAGACGCGCCAGGCGGTCCTTGAGCAGGTAGTCGTTGGCGCCGGCGCGCATGGCGGCCACGGCGGTGTCTTCGCCGATGGTGCCGGAGACGATGAGGAAGGGAATGGACAGGCCGCGGGCCTTGAGGAGTTCGAGGGCGCGCAGGCCGTCGAAATGCGGCATGGCGTAGTCGGACAGGATGACGTCCAGGTCGGGCGACAGGGCCGCGGCAAAGGCTTCCGGCGTATCCACGCGGGACCATTCAACGGCAAAGCCCCCGCGGCTCAGTTCCAGCACGGCCAGATCGGCGTCATTGACGGAGTCTTCGACGATGAGGACACGGAGGGGAGTTTTGTCCATCCGGGCCAATGATATACCGAATTGGGACAGTTGGCGCGGCGGGTGCAACCCGGCTAACATTGGCGCACCATGAACAAGACACCGTTGGCCGAGTTGGAGCATTTGTTGAGCAAGCGCATCGCGGGCGAGGCGCGCTTCGATCCGTACACCCGCATCATGTACAGCACGGACGGGTCGTTTCACCAGATCATGCCGGCCGGGGTGGTGTTTCCCCGCGAGGCGGACGACCTATGCGCGATCGTGGAGACGGCGGCGGAGGCGGGCGTGCCGGTGCTGCCGCGCGGGGCGGGCACCGGGCTGGCCGGGCAGACGATTGGCGCGGCGCTGATCGTGGACTGCGGGCGGCACCTGACGCTGATCCACCGGCTGGACGCGGAGGCGCAGGAGGCGGAGGTGGACCCCGGCGTGGTGTGCTCGCACTTGAACCGGGCGGCAGCGCGGCACGGGCTGATGTTTGGGCCGGACCCAGCCTCCGCCGACCGGGCGACGTTCGGCGGGATGATTGGGAACAACTCGACGGGGGCGCACTCGATCCGGTATGGGATGGCGGGGGATCATGTGCTGGGGCTGGAGGTGGTGCTGAGCGACGGCCGGCCGGCGACGCTGGGGCCGGTGGACGAGGCCGCGGCGCGCGCCAAGGCCCAGGGGGCGGGGCTGGAGGGGCGCATCTACGCGGAAGCGCTGCGGCTGCGAGACGAGTATGCGAACGACATCCGCGAGCGCTGGCCGCGCACCTGGCGGCGGGCGTCGGGCTACAGCCTGCATTATCTGACGGGCTATACGCCGAGCACGCCGCCCACCTGGTTCCGGCCGGACCTGCCCTATCCGCCGCTGGACCCGCCGGCCGGCGCGGGGCTGAACCTGGCGCCGGTGCTGGCTGGGTCGGAGGGGACGCTGGCGCTGTTCCGGCGGGCACGGGTGCGGCTGGCGCCGCGGCCCAAGGCGACAGTGCTGGTGGTGCTGCCTTACAACTCGGCGGCGGAGGCGTGCGACGCGGTGCCGCAACTGCTGGCGCACGCGCCCGCGGCGGTGGAGCTGCTGCCGGGGGAGATGCTGCGCCGGACGCGGAACGTGCCGGCCTACGCGCGCCGGATGACGTTTGCCACGGGCGAGGAAGAGGCGCTGCTGGTGGTGGAGTTCGCGGGGGAGACGGAGGCCGAGGCGCTGAGCGCGGCCGGGCCATTGGCGAGGCGCGGGCGGGTGCTGACGACGCGGGAGGCGCAGGCCGACTTGTGGGCGGTGCGGAGCGGCGGGCTGGGGCTGATCATGAACGTGCCGGGGGAGACGCACCCGATTGAGTTCATTGAGGATGTGGCGGTGCCGGTGGCGCGGCTGGGCGAGTACGTGCGCGAGGTGGACCGGATCGTGGGGGCGCACGGCACGGCGGGGCTGTGGTATGCGCACGCCTCCGCGGGCTGCCTGCACTTCCGGCCGATGCTCAACCTGAAGACGGCGGCGGGGGTGGCGAACCTGCGGTCCATCGCGGAGCAGACGGCGGCGCTGGCGGCGCGCATGGGCGGGGCGCTGAGCGGCGAGCATGGGGATGGGCTGTCGCGGAGCGAGTTTGTGGAGCAGGTGTTTGGGCCGCGGCTGGCGCGGGCGTTTGGCGAACTGAAGGCGGCGTTCGACCCGGACAACCGGCTGAATCCCGGCAAGGTGGTGCCGGGACCGGACACGCGGGTGGACCGCGACTTGCGCTATGGGCCGAGCTACCAGACGATCCCGGTGGAGACGATCTTCGCATACCGGCGGGAGGGGGGGCTGGCGGAGGCGGTGGAGGATTGCGTGGGGGCGGCGGCCTGCCGGCAGGCGGATGGGGTGATGTGCCCCTCGTACCAGGCGACGCGCGAGGAGCAGCACACGACGCGCGGGCGGGCGAATGCGCTGCGGGCGGCGCTCTCCGGACAACTGCCGAAGGGGGCGCTGACCAGCCCGCAGATGCATGCCGTGCTGGACCTGTGCCTGGAGTGCAAGGGGTGCCGGGCCGAGTGCCCGACGGGCGTGGACATGGCGCGCATCAAGGCGGAGTTTCTGCACCTGTATCAACAGGAACACGGCACGCCGCTGCGGAGCCGGGTGTTCGCGGAAATCGCGGCGGTGGGGCGGTGGGTGCGGCCGGTGGCGGGGTTGGCGAACGCGGTGAACGGCTGGAGGCCGCTGCGGGGCGTGGTGGCGCGGGTGCTGGGGCTGGCGCCGGAGCGGCCCCTGCCGCGCTTTGTGGCGCGGACGTTCCGGGGGTGGTGGGGGGAACGGCAGATTCCTCGCGGCGCACAGACCGCGCCGCTCGGAATGACAGGGCCGGTGGGGACCGGAATGACAGGGCCGGCGGGGGCCGGGCAGGAAGTGGTGCTGTTCGTGGACACCTATACCGACACGAACCACCCGGAGATTGGGCAGGCGGCGGTGAGGGTGCTGGCGGCGGCTGGGTGTGGGGTGAGGGTGGTGAAGCAGCAGGGGTGCTGCGGGCGGCCGATGATTTCGAAGGGGCTGCTGCTGCGGGCGCGCGAGATGGCGCGGCGCAACATCGCGGCACTGGCGCCGTATGCCAAACAAGGCATGCCCATTATCGGGCTGGAGCCGTCGTGCCTGCTGACGCTGCGGGACGAGTACCTGGAGTTCTTTCCGAAGGACGAGGACGCGCGGGCGGTGGCACAGTCGGCGCGGCTGATCGAGGAATACTTGACGGAGGCGGACGCGAGCGGGGAGCGGCCGGTGGACCGGCTGCGGTTCCGGGCGGGGGGCGAGAAGTGGCGGCTGCACGGGCACTGCCACGCGAAGGCGCTGGTGGGCACGGGGCCGACGCTGAGGATGCTGCGCGCGGCAGGGCTGGAGGTGGAGGAGATTCCTTCAGGCTGCTGCGGGATGGCAGGCTCATTTGGCTACGAGGCGGAGCACTATGCGCTCTCGATGCAGATTGGGGAGATGAAGCTGCTGCCGGCCGTGCGCGCGGCGCAGGCGGCGGGCGAGGGGGTGACGGCGCATGGCACGTCGTGCCGGGCGCAGATTCTGGATGGGGCGGGAGTGCGGGCGGCGCACCCGGTGGAGTTGGTGGCAAAGCGACTGGAGGGCTGATGTTCCAGTCGTCATGGAGGTGGTGGGGGCGTGGCTGTAGACGGCAAGTGGTAGGCCGTGGGAGGCGCTACTGTGGTCGGCGGTACCGGTGGCGTGTAAGAGGGTATCGGCGTAATTGTAGGCACAATATCTGACGGAGATGAGGCGAAGGCTAAGCCTGGTATGTCAAAGTAAAAGGTTGTGGCGTCCGCAGAAACCAGCGTCAGCCGGTTGTTTTCTTCATCGACAATGTGGATTGAACCGTGCTTGCCCGGGGTCAAGAAGCGCTCTTGGAACGTGCGGTAAGAAAACACCCAGACAACTTGGACAATTCCCTGGTCCGGGTCTGAAGCGTGTGCCCCTGCAAAGATGCTCACGGGATTGCCGTCGACTAAACCCCCAAAGCTGTTTTCGACGATAAGCCCGTTGGCGGCCCACTGCAGTCTGGCATATTCATCGTCACGAATGCCGGTTGGACCTGGCTCGGCCGTCGGGAAGGGCGAGGAGGTGAGCTCGGCGACAAAAGTTGCCTGCTGTGTCCGCTTGAGAGACGACACCGCCGTGGATGTCAGAGCCGGTGACATCGGGGTGGCCGTTGCCGCCGTGTCTGTACCTATCGCGCTGGGACTAGGTGGCGGTGTGGTCAAAGGTGCTGCACTCGCCTGATCAGGATTGCTGCTGGGAGGGTTGTTTCGGAGCACAACCCAGATGACCCCAGCGAGTGCGACGACTGCCAGCAGGCCCATGACTACTGCCCAATCATCAGAACTTCGGTTTGATTGGCGCTTCATTGGTTCCTCCGCGTGAGTGGCTGTTCACAGGTCACACCTATCAGGTCAGGTGCCAGGTGCGTCTATACGGTAGCACTTATCACGGCGACAGAGCAAGAATGACTTAGGCCTGATGCGCCCAAATCGACCGACGTTGAATGCTTTTCCGACTTACCATTGGGATCTGAAAAAGCTATGGTCAGGCCGTAGCCCCGCCCGGTAGACGCTGATATCGCAATAGGTGGAAGCAAGATCACCTTTGCGACCGGAGGACGGGAGACGAAATCGTGAAACGTGAGGCGTGCGAGGCGGCGCTATGGATTCACAGGCCAGCGGGCGGCATGGGGGCGGGGCGGTCGCAGGAACTGTCCAGGAGGATGTGCTGGCCATCGCGGGCGGCGTCGAGGAAGGCGTGCATGAGGTCGAGGACGTGATAGCCCACGTCGCCGTTGGCGCGGTGGGGGCGGCCCTCGCGGTGCGCGGCGGCGAGGTCCGCGACGCCCAGGCCGCGCAGGTTATCGGCGTAGGGATGAGTGTGGGGGACTTCGTGCCAGTCCGCGTCGTCGCGCCGGCGCAAGAGGACGGGGCCGCCAAAGGCGTTGGGGTCGTGGAGTGAGACGCTGCCCTCGCTGCCGTAGATTTCCACGCGCGGCTGGCGGTGGTGGCGGATATCGAAGCTGGTCACGAGCGTGCCGACCGGGCCGCTGGCAAACTCCAGCGCGCCGACGATGTGGGTGGGGGTGTTGACCTGGATGGTCTCGCCGAAGTGGGGCTGGCTGGTGATGGTGCGCTGGGCGAAGGGAGTGCTGGCCAGGCCAGTGACGCGCCGCACCGGGCCGAAGAGGTGGATGAGGGCGGTGAGGTAGTAGGGGCCCATGTCGAACATGGGGCCGGCGCCGGCCTGATAGTAGAAGGCCGGGTCCGAGTGCCAGCTCTCGTGGCCGGGCGACCCCATGAAGGCCATGAAGGCGACCGGCTGGCCGATGAGGCCGGTATCAATGATGTGGCGGACGGTTTGCAGACCGGCGCCCAGGACGGTATCGGGGGCGACGCCCACGCGCAGGCCGCGCTCGCGCGCCAGGGCCAGGGTGCGCTGGCCGTCTTCACGCGCAACCGCAAACGGCTTTTCGGTGTAGACGTGCTTGCCGGCCGTTAGCGCGGCCAGGTTGATCTCGGCGTGCGCCTGGGGGAGGGTGAGGTTCAGGACAAGGTCAATGTCGGGGTCAGCCAGCAGGGCGGCGGTGGGCAGGGCGCGGAGATTGTACTGGGCAGCCTTGGCGGCGGCGCGCTCGGGGAGCAGGTCGGCGCAGGCGACGACGGCGAGGCCGGCGAAGTTGGGCAGGGTGCGGAGATAGAAATCGCTGATGGTGCCGCAGCCGATGACGCCGATGCGCATAGGTTACCTCGCTTGTGAGAGTTCTGGATGACGCAAGTCTACCAGACCCGACGGGGTTCGGCGGCAAAAGCGGCCGCCGTCGCGGGGCATAAAGCACCCGCGCTGCGGAGCGTGCGTCAAATCGGCGGCTGCCGTCGCGGGGCATAATTCCATAGGGATGCTACGCAGTCCGCTCGGCCCGCGCTACGAGGCGTAAATCATCGCGGGACCCGCCACAGTCAAACGGGCAGGACGCCGGCTGCCCAGAGCAGGCCGCGGCGCACGAGCTCGCGGGCTTCGGGCACGTCAAAGTCGGCGGCGACGTGGCCGAGGGCGCAGGCGAAGACGCGGCCGAGGCCGTAGGGGCGGGTGTACACGACGGGCATAAGCGCGCCGGCCACCCAGGGGGCGTGCTGCCCGTCGAAGGTGGTAGTCGCCAGCACCTGGTTGTCGGGGGAGCAGTGCATGAAATACTGCTCGGAGTGCATGGCGAAATCGGGCAGGCCGGCGGTGATGGGGTGGGCGGGGTCGGTGATCTGGACGGTGTAGTCGCGGACGCCGCCGGGGTGGGCCACGAACTGCGCGCCGGTCATGAACTGGTAGTTGGTGTGGTTGCGGAACGAGTCGAGCAGGCCGCCGTGCCAGCCGCCGAAGCCCACGCCGCCGCTGACGGCCTCCAGCAGGCCGTGCTCTTGCTCGGCGGTGAGGGTGCTCATGGTGACGCACTGGGCGATGACGTCGAACTGGCGCAGGCGGTCCACGTCAGTGTAGACTTCCACGCCTTGAACGACTTCGACGTGCAGGCCGGAGGCGCGCAGGAGCGGGGCAAAGATGGCGGTGGCTTGTTCGGGTTGGTGGCCATCCCAGCCACCCCAGACCATGAGCGCAGATGTCATCGCGAGTACCTCAGTCTATTATCGAATGCAGGTCAGTATACCCAGGAAACACAGGAGGCGTGAGTGCCAAAGATCACCTTTATCGGGGCGGGCAGCACCGTGTTTGCGAAGAACCTGCTGGTGGACATCTTGAGCTTTCCGGAACTGGCGGAGAGCGAGATCCGCCTGCACGATATTGACGCCGAGCGGCTGAAGCTGTCGGAGGCGGTGGCGCGGCAGGTAGCGCGGGCGCTGGGGGCCAGGCCCACCATCACGGCGACGGAGGACCGGCGGCGGGCGCTGGAGGGGGCGGACTATGCGATCACGATGATCCAGGTGGGGGGCTATCGGCCGGCGACGGTGGTGGACTTTGAGGTGCCCAAGCGCTTTGGGCTGCGGCAGACGATTGCCGACACGCTCGGGATTGGGGGCATCATGCGCGGGCTGCGGACGATCCCGGTGCTGGTGGAGATGGCGCGGGACATGGAAGCGGTGTGCCCGGACGTGCTGCTGCTGCAATACGTGAACCCGATGGCGATGAACTGCTGGGCGCTGGGGCGGTCCAGCCGCATCAAGACGGTGGGGCTGTGCCACAGCGTGCAGGGCACGGCGCACCAACTGGCGGCGGACGCGGGCGTGCCGCCGGAGGAGATCAATTACGTCAGCGCCGGCATCAACCACATGGCGTTCTACCTGCGGCTGGAGCACAACGGGGAGGACCTGTATCCGCGGCTGCAGCAGGTGATCACTGACGGCCGCGTGCCGGACTGGAACCGGGTGCGGTACGATGCCTTCAAGCGGCTGGGGTATTTCGTGACCGAGTCGAGCGAGCACTTCAGCGAGTATGTGCCGTGGTACATCAAGCGCGACCGGCCCGACCTGATCGAGAGCCTGAACATTCCGCTGGACGAATACCCGCGCCGGTGCGAGGAGTTGATTGCGGGATGGGAGGCGCTGCGGGCGAAGCTGGAGCGCGGCGACGAGGCGGCGCTGAGCATCCAGCGCAGCCACGAGTATGGGTCGCTGATCATCCACAGCCAGGAGACGGGGACGCCGCGCGTCGTCTATGGCAATGTGCCGAACGCGGGGCTGATTGACAACCTGCCCGCCGGGTGCTGCGTGGAAGTGCCGTGCCTGGTGGACAAGAATGGTTTGCAGCCGACGCGGATCGGGGCGCTGCCGCCGCAGTTGGCGGCGCTGATGCAGACGAACATCAACGTGCAGGCGCTGACGGTGGAGGCGGCGCTGACGGGGCGGCGCGATCACGTTTATCACGCGGCGCTGCTGGACCCGCACACGGCGGCGGAGCTGACCCCGGACGAGATCTACGCGCTGGTGGACGCGCTGGTGGAGGCGCATGGGGAGGGGATGCCGGGATTGAAGGGGGAAGGACGACCGACGACGGAAGACGGATGACGAAAGACGGAGGACGAAAGACGGACAATGACTGAAGGCGGGACGAAGGGCGCCGGGGAGGAAGGTTGAGGGCAAGTCAACCTTCCTCCCCGGCGTCTGGTAGAGCGTTTTCCGAGATGATGTACGCTCGCCATGTCCAGCCGGGTTCGGCGGCAGAGGCGGCCGCAGCCCGTTGGGCCGTCACCCACAAGGGGCCTTCGGCTCTGACCGTCGCGGGCCATAAAGACCCGCGCTACGAGGGCTAAGCCAGAGCGGGCGTCGCGCTAATGGACCGGGCCGACAGGCGGAGGGCGGGCTAGGCGGCGGGGGCGGAGCGGACGAAGCCCTTGGCGATGAGGTGGTCGAGGATGCGGCGGGCGTTGGTCTCCGGGGTGGACTGGGTGGTTTCGAGGGTAAGCTCCGGGTTGACGGGCGTTTCGTAGGGGTCGTCGATGCCGGTGAAGCCCTTGATCTCGCCGCGGCGGGCCTGGGCGTACATGCCCTTCACGTCGCGGGCCTCGCAGACCTCCAGCGGGGTGTCCACGAACACTTCCACAAAGTGGCCGGCGCCGACCAGGTTGCGGGCATCCTGGCGGGTGGCGCGGTAGGGGCTGACGGCGGCGCAGATGACCAGGCCGCCGTGGCGCACGATCTCCGAGGCGACGAAGCCGATGCGGCGGATGTTGGCGTCGCGGTCTTCCTTGCTGAAACCGAGGCCCTTGGAGAGGTGGGTGCGGACGACGTCGCCGTCGAGGACGGTGACCTGGCGGCCGTGCTCCAGCAGCATGACGGTCAGGATTTCGGCGGTGGTGGATTTGCCGGAGCCGCTGAGGCCGGTGAACCAGATGCAGGCGCCCTGGCGGTGGCGGGGCGGGAAGGTGTCGGCCAGGATGTCGGCCACCTCGGGGCGGGTGAACCAGGCCGGCAGGGCGCGGCCGGCGCTGAGGTAGTCGTCGCGCACCTGGGTACCGGAGATAGAGGCAACCGGCGCATTGGCTGAGACCTTCGAGACCTCCTCGTAACGTTCCTCTTCAGGCAGGTATACCAATTCGCGGAAAGGGACCATGCCGACGCCTAACTCGGGGCCAAGTTGGGCGACGAGTTCTTGCGCGTCGTAGGGGCCGTAGAAGGGCTTCCCGGTAGAGTCCTTGCCGGGGCTGGCGTGGTCGCGCCCGACGATGAGGTGGTTGGCGCCGTAGTTGCGGCGGATAAGGGCGTGCCAGACGGCCTCGCGCGGGCCGGCCATGCGCATGGCCAGGGGGAGCAGGGCCAGGAGGATGCGGCCGGGATCGTAGTAGCGCTCGGCCAGGGCCTTGTAGGCGCGGACGCGGGTGAAGTGGTCCACATCGCCGGGCTTGGTGAGGCCGACCACGGGGTGCAGGAGCAGGACGCCGTTGACTTCCTCGGCGGCGCGCTTGGTGAGCTCCTCGTGGGCGCGGTGGAGGGGGTTGCGGGTCTGGAAGGCGACGACGTTGGGGTTGCCGAGGGCTTCGAGGCGGGCGCGGGTCTGCGCGGGGGTGAGGCGCAGTTCGCGGAAGTCGTAGCGATAGGGCAGGGCCAGGACGCGCAGGCGGCCGGAGAGGTTGAGCTTGCCCCAGCGCTGCATCTCGGCGACGAGGGGGTGGCGCAGGTCGGTGGTGCCAAAGACGTGCCGGGCGGCCTCGGCGCGGTCCCACGCGTAGAGTTCTTCGACGGTCAGGACGGCCAGCAGTTCGTTCTTGGCGCTGCGCAAGGCGATCTCGGCGTCGAGCTTGAGGCCGTCGAACGGGTCCACGGGCAGGGTGACGGGGATGGGGAAGACCAGGCCGTTGGCGAGGCGCATGTTGGCGACGACGGACTCGTAGTCGGCGCGGCCCATGAAGCGGTCGAGGGGCGAGAAGGCGCCAGTGGCGAGGAGCTCCAGGTCGCAGGCGCCGCGCTCGGAGACTTGTAGGGACGGGAGGCGGTTGGCACGGGCGGCCAGTTCGGCGGCGGCGGGGCCAGTTTCGATGAGGTCCACCAACGTGCCGCCATAGGGCGGGTTGAGGGTGGCGGGGGATGGGGCGATCAACAGAAGACTCCTTGGATGGTGAGTGTCACGTGGCAAGCGTCAAGTGCCAGGTGTCAGGTGTCACGTGGCACGGGCTCAAACGTATGAGAGCGGCATTATAGCGGGTGAAGGGGGATTGGGGATGGCCTGGAACGGGGCGGGTGTGGCGGGCTAGGCGGGGACGGAGTGAATGCCGAGGGAGGCGAGGTAGGCGAGGATGGCCTGCGGGTCGACGTGCTGGTCGGGGGGGATGAGGCCGCGGGGGGAGAAGCGGCCCTCGACGAGGGCGCGGGCGGCGAGGACGGCGGGGGCGATGGGGGTGAAGTAGCCGTTCTCGGCGGCGATGAGGGCGCGGCGGACGACGCGGCCATCGGGGCCCTCGACCTCGAAGGCGAGGCAGCCGGTGGGGGAGCCGAGGGCGCGGGCGAAGCGCAGGCCGAGGCCCAGCATCCGCGCGGCCAGCAGCCAGACGGGACGGGAGCGGGCGGCGAGGCTGAAGTAGAGGTTGAGTAAAGGGACGCGACTGTCCACGTAGAAGTCCACGGTGCGGAGGCTGGGCCAGCGGCGGGGCAGGGTGACGGCATCGGCGGTCTCGAACAGGTAGCCACGCGTGCGGCCGATGGGGGGCGGCATGGTGAAGGCGTGCGTATCGCGCCAGCCGGTGCGCCGGGTGAGCGCGCCATCGCGGATGACGAAGACGGGCTGGCCGACGGAGCGCAGGAGGGAAGCGCCGCTGCCGGGGGTGGAGGCGTAGCGGGCGGCGGGGGCCAGGCAGCCGGTGACGCGCACGGGCGCCTCGATACCGCTGAGGCGGACGCAGGCGGCGCTGATGGCGGAGACGGAACTGCACGCGGTGAGGACGCGGATGCCGGCGGCGGCGATGCGGGGTTCGAGAGCGAGCAGGCGGGCGACGTAAGCGCGGCTGTCGGCGATGTCCACCAGGTCGCAGCCAATCTCAATCGCGGCCTCGACGAGGGCGGTGGTGCGTTCCTGGAAGGGGCCGACGGTATCGAGGAGCACGTCGCCGGGGCGGAGGGCGGCGCGCAGGGAGACGGGGTCTTCCACGTCAAGCTGAACGTCGAGGCCGGGGCGCCGGGCGGCGGCGAGGGGCTGGAGGCCGTCGGCGCGGAGGCGGAGGAGGGCGGCGCGGCCAAAGAAGCCGTGGGCGCCGAGGACGAGGAGGCGGGGCATCAGTCGTACATTACCACGAAGACACGAAGGGCACGAAGGGTCACGAAGACAAAAAAGAATGAGAAGGAGAAAGAGAAAAACAGAGACAAAGACAAGAAGCGGCCGGTGGACTTGGGCACGGGCAAGCGGGAACGAACGTCTATGCGGGCAGCGGGTTGGAAGGCGTGGGGTGCAACTCGCGGCGGGCGGTGAACCAGCCGAAGACGGCGCAGAAGGGGACAAAGAGGGCCATGAGGGCCGCGCCGGAGAATACCTGGACTGGGGCGCTGTCGAGGAGGGTGGCGAGGCTGAGGGCGAGGCCGGCCAGCCAGGCGGCCCAGGCCCAGAGGCGCAGGGGGCGGCTGAGCCAGGGGGTGGCGAGGGTGAGGGTGAGGCCGGCCAGGGTGTACAGGCCGTTGGCAGCGCCGCCGGTGAGCAGGGAGGCGGGGCGGTGAAGGGCGGCCATACGCTCGGGCAGCCAGGCGATGAGGAGTGACTCGCCCAGGAGGTCGCAGACGAGGCCCAAGGCGGCGAGGCCAAGGGCAAAGTGGGCGATGGCGGGACGGGGGAGGCGGGCGCCCCACCAGGCGTAGAAGCCCAGCAGGCTGAGGGCGGCCAGCATCCACAGGAGCCAGCCCGCGCGCCAGGCCAGGGGGTGGGCGGCGATATAGGCGGCGCGGAGGGCGAGGTCGCCGCCGGCCTCGGTGCCGGGGCGGAGGACGAGGAGGAGGGCGAGGCCGGCGAGGCCATTGACGAAGGCGCAGGCATAGGGGGCGGAGGCGCGCAGCCGGGGGGCGAGGCGCGCTTCTTCTATTAAGAAGAGGGTGAAGGGCAGCCACCAGATCAGGTCGTTGAAAACGATGAGGCTGAAGGTGCGCAGGGGCCACTCGCCGGAGGCGACGGTGAAGAGCCAGCCGAGCGGGCCGAGCACCTTGCCCAGCAGGCCGAGGGCGACGAGCGGGGCGGCCCGGTCGAGGCGCAGGGCGGCGTAAGCGTAGGCCAGGCCATAGACGCCGACGACCATGCCCAGGCAGCGCCAAATGGCGGGGTAGAGCGGCAGGGCGAGGCCGAAGAGGGAAAAGAAGGATTGCGGCCAGAAGCCGGCCCAGGCGCCAAAGGCGAGGTTGTAAAGGGCGGCCAGGAGCAGGATGGCGCGATACAGGCGGGCGCGGTAGGGGTCGAGGCCGAGGGGGGTGGTGAGGAACGGGCGGGCGAGGCGCATGGGGATCGAGAGGATTATATCGCCGGGGAGATAGTTCTCACTTTCGGGGGATGGTGGGGGGCGGGATGGCGGTTATCGTGGACGAAACTGGGAGGCAAGGCGATGAAGACATGGCTGATCCGAGGCGGGGCGGCGCTGGCGGGACTGATCGGACTGCTGCTGGCGGTGTGGCTGGGGGCGCATCTGTTTACGGCGAACTCGCAGATTGCACGGGCGGTGGCGTGGCTAGACTCGGATATCGCGGACTACCAGAAGTTTCCGGCGCGGGCGGTGGAGAATGCCGCGCCGGCTTTTTACTTCCGAACGCCCACGGCGGAGGAGGCCGCGCGCTACGCCACCGCCCTGGAGACCCTGACCTATTGGCGGGGCGGGGAGCCGGTGACCGGCGAATTGGAGGCCGTGCTGCAAAAGACCGACACGGTGGCGTTCCTGGTGATCAAGGACGATGCGCTGCTGTACGAGGGCTACTTGCAGGGGCACGGGCATGACTCCATCGTGACGTCATTCTCGATGGCGAAGTCGTTCGACTCGGCGCTGGTGGGCGTGGCGCTGGCGGAGGGCTACTTCGGCAACGTGGACGACCCGATCACCCTGTACGTGCCGGAGTTGATGGAAACGGATGCCCGCTATCAGCACATCTCGCTGCGGCATTTGCTGACGATGGCCTCGGGCATCCGCTACGAGGAAGGCGGGCTGCCGTGGAGCGACGACGCGGCGACGTACTACGCGCCGGACCTGCGGGCGGTGGCGGTGAGTAGTCCCATCATCGGAGAGCCAGGGCGGGAATTTCACTACAACAACTTTCACCCGCTGCTGATCGGGCTGGCGCTGGAGCGGGCCACGGGGCGGCCGGTGGCGCAGTATCTGCAAGAGAAAATCTGGCGGCCGCTGGGGATGGAGGCGCCGGGCTCGTGGAGCCTGGACAGCGAGGCGAGCGGGTTCGAGAAGATGGAGAGCGGGATCAACGGCCGGGCGATTGACTTCGCCAAGTTCGGGCGGCTGTTCCTGAACCGAGGCAACTGGGAGGGGACGCAGCTCATCCCGGCGGAGTGGGTGGACGAGTCCACGCGGCTGGACACGACGACGGACCCGGCGGCGGAGTACCAGTACTTCTGGTGGGTGAACCCGGCCGCGCCGGGGCACTACCTGGCGGCGGGCAAGCATGGCCAATACATCTACATCGCGCCGGAGCTGGACCTGGTGATGGTCCGGTTTGGGCAGACGGACCCATTTGGGCACTGGCGGGAGACGTTCGCGGACCTGGCGGAGAGGCTGGCGGAAGCAGAGTAGCGGCGGTCTATCCTTCGTCGGACGGCGGGGGGCGGGTTGACGCGTAGGCTAAGGGCGGTTGGGTTTGGCGGGCCTAAAGCCCGCCGCTACGGTGTGCCGGGGACAGGTTCGGCGGGCCGCTTCGCAGGGGCCCGCCGCCGCAACTGTGGGAAGGGCATAGAAGAGGTGAGCAAGATGAAGGCGCTGCGCATGGGACTGGGGATGTGCGTGCTGGCACTGGCGGCATGCGTGCCGGGCGAAGCAACGCCGGCGCCCACGCGCGAGGCCGTGACGCCGACGCCGGAGATCTTCATGCCGCTGGACCCGTCGCCGACGCCATCGGGCAGCACGCTGCCGATAACCTGCCAGATCACGGACCTGCCGGTCTATATCAATGAAGCCGGCGGCTACTGCTTCGCTTACCCGGCCGGGTTTGAGGCCGAAGACGGCTGGGCGGGTGAAGGCTCAGTGAGCATCCTGGGGCCGGCGCTGGATGGCGGGCTGGAGCCGGCGCGGGCCAGCCTGGGCCTCGCCGTGCAGGCGGTGCCAGCGGGGAGCGTGCTGGCCGGGCTGGTGGATGGCTACCTGGCGCAGGCGGAATTCCAGAACCTGCCGCAGCCCCTTGAGCGCACGGCCACGCGGCTGGCGGATGAACCAGCGGAGCAACTGGACGGGGTGCCGGGGCGGCTGAGCAGCCGGGTAATCATGGCGTTGCACGGCGAAACCCTGTTCACACTGCGCTATCAACCCATCGACGCGGAGGCGGCGCGGGCCGACCTGGAAGCGTTGTTCCAGACGGTGAGCGGGTCGTTTGCGTTCACCGGGGAGGGAGTGCTGGCGCGGACCGAAGCGGACCGGCGGACGGTGAGTTGGTTTGAGTTCGGCGAGACCTTTGAGATGGACTACGACGGGCGGCTGGCACCGTGGGTGGAGGCGGGCACGAGGGCGGCGGCCCCCATGAATGGCGGAGGGCTGTGGGCCGAAGCGCACCCAGCGTACGCGCAATTCCGGTTCCTGGGCGTGTTGGGCGGGCAGCCCTACGACCTGCCGCTGCTGCCATTTGAGAACCGGACGGCGCAGGTGCGGGTGTTCCAGACGGCGGACTTCGCGGGGTATGCGGTGGGAGACTACCGCGACTTCGCGGCGCAATGGGCGGGGCTGCAAAACCTGTTGACTGCCGGGGTGAACCCGGAGCAGTGCGCGGCGCCGCTGGCCGAGCCGGACGCGGGCCTGCCGATGGTGCCGTGGATCTACGCGGAGCAGGTGTTTTGTGCGCAGCCGCTGGAGGTGGCGTTTGGCGGCGGGCGGGGCGTGCGCTACCTGACCTTCTACGCGCAGGATGACAGCCCGGCGCTGGAGCACCAGGTGTTCTACGCCTTCCAGGGGCAGAGCGACGACGGGCGGTTCTACGTGGCGGCGTTCTTTCCAGTGCGGACGGGCATCTTTCCCGCGGAGCCGCCGGAGGGGTTGGCTGTGCCGGACCCCAACTACCTGACGACGCTGACGGAGCAGGTGCGGCTGCTGAACGGCCAGCCGGGCGAGTCCATGACGCCGCCGCTGGCTGAATTGGATGCGTGGGTCGCCTCGCTGCGCTTTGGGCAGTGAAGGGACTGAAGCTAAGGAGAACAGGATGAATGCACGTACACGCTGGCTGAGGCTGTTGGCGGGGGTGGGAGTCCTGACGGTGGTGCTGGTGGTGACGTTCGGCGTTGCGCTAGCCGCCATCCCCACGTGGGGGGCTGCGCCGGGGGAGGCGCTGACACGACTGCCGGGGGATGAGCTGGCACCCCGGCCGCTGCTCAACTGGACGAACGTCATCGAGATCGATGCGCCGCCGAGCGCGGTGTGGCCGTGGATCGCGCAGTTGGGCGACACGCGGGGCGGGTTCTACAGCTACACCTTCATTGAGGACCGGGTGGGGGCCATCACTGGCGCGGCCGATTACGACGTGGACTACGAGAATGCCAACCAGATCATGCCGGAGTGGCAGCACCCGAGGCTGGGCGACCAGATCATCCAGGGGATGCTGAAGGTGAAGTCAGTTGCGCCGGGCGAGTATCTGCTGGCGGACATGGTGGACCCCAAGGACATGCAGTGGGTGTGGATGTGGAAGCTGCTGCCGCACAACGGCGGCGAGCAGACGCGGCTGCTGGTGCGGTTCCGCATTCAATTGGCGGCGGAGGGCGACAACCCGATGCTGACCAGCATGATGACGGTGGGTGGTTTTGTGATGCAGCAGCGGATGCTGCACGGGATCAAGGTGCGGGCCGAGGGCGCGGGCGAGCCGGCCGGCATCGAGTTGGTGGAAGTCCTGCTGTGGCTGACGACGCTGGCGGTGGCGGCGGCTGGGGCGGTGCTCTTCCTGGCGCAGCGCGAGTGGCGCTGGCCGCTGGCGGTGGCGGTGACGGGCACGGCGGTGCTGGTGGCGTTTACGTTCATCCAGCCTGCGATCTGGGTGCGGGTGCTGGCGAATGCGGTGCTGCTGGCGGGCTTGTGGTGGGGCTATCAGCCGGCGGCGGGCCGGCGCCACCTGAGGCTCCGGCCGCAGGCGATGGCGCGGTAAAGCGGTTTCCGAGACGGGACGCCGCCCCGTCTCTACATGATCCGCAGAAGCCGCGCGAAAGGAGAGGCTAGATGCACAAGACCGCAGTGATGACAACCGTGAGGACGGCTTCGCCGTGGCCGTGGGTGCTGCTGGTGGGGCGCACCGGGCTGTTCATCCTCGCGCAAGCGGTGGCGGCGCTGGGCTTCTACCTGGGCGGCATGGCGGGAGCGTGGGAGTTGGCGGCGGCGTGGTGGCCGTTCGCGGTCACGGCCGCAAACCTGATCTGCCTGGCGGCGCTGGTGGCGCTGTTCCGGGCGGAGGGGCAATCGTACTGGAGCGTCTTCCGCATCCGGCGGGAAGACGCGAAGGCCGACTGGCTGCCGCTGCTGGGGCTGCTGGTCATCACCGGGCCGGTGGGGTTTCTGCCCAATGTCTGGCTGAGCAACTGGCTGTTTGGCGGGCTGGAGGCCGCGGTGGAATGGGTGGTGCGGCCGCTGCCGGTGTGGGCGGCCTACGCGGGCCTGGTCTTGTTCCCGGTGACGCAGGGGTTGGTGGAACTGGCGGTGTACTTCCTGTATGTGATGCCGCGGCTGGAGGCGCAGGGCGTGGGGCGCTGGACGGCGCTGACGCTGGCCGGGCTGGGGCTGGGCTTGCAGCACGCGGCGGTGCCGCTGCTGTTCGATGGGCGCTACCTGCTGTGGCGGGGGTTGATGTTTGTGCCCTTTGCCCTGCTGATGGGCGTGATCCTGCGCTGGCGGCCGCGGCTGCTGCCGTACATGGCGGTGGTGCACGTGCTGATGGACCTGTCGTTTGCGGCGATGCTGCTGAACGTGACGTATTGACCTATGACTCTAGCGAAGCGAACCTACGACGACTGCCAGGACTACTGGCGTATCCGCGAGTTTCTGCGCGAGGCGTACCGCTTGAATGGCCGGCGGGAGCGGTGCTGGTCCTTGCTGCGCTGGGACTACTGGCGCTGGCATGTGAACGAGAACATCCACCACTTCGACCTGGGCCAGGCGGTGGCGGTGTGGGAGGCGGACGGGCAGATCGCGGCGGTGCTTGGCCCAGACAACCCGGGCGAGGCGTTCTTCCAGGTACACCCGGCCTGGGAGGGGGCTGGCCTGCGGGCGGAGATGCTGGAGGCGGCCGAGGCGGGGTTGGCGGCCCAGCGGGCGGACGGGCGGCGGACGCTGACGGTGTGGGTGCATGGGGATGATGCGAGGATGCAGACGCTGGCGCGCGAGCGGGGCTACACGAAGACGGGGCCGGCCGAGCACATGCGGCGGCGGCCGATGGAGGCGCCGATTCCGGAGGCGCCGCCTGCAGCCGGGTACACGGTGCGGGCGCTGGGCGATGACGATGAACTGCTGGCGCGAAGCTGGCTGTCGTGGAAGGTCTTTCACCCGGACGAGCCAGATGAGAAGTATCAGGGTTGGGAGTGGTATCGCAACGTGCAGCGGGTGCCGCTGTATCGGCGCGACCTGGACCTGGTGGCCGTGGCTGGTGATGGGGAACTGGCGGCCTTTGCGACGGTATGGCTGGACGACGTCAACCGGATGGTGGTGTTTGAACCGGTGGGCACGCACCCAGCGCACCAGCGGCGTGGGCTGGGCAAGGCGGTGATGACCGAGGGGCTGCGGCGGGCGGCGCGGCTGGGGGCGACGCTGGCGACGGTGAGCTCCTATGGCGCGGGGGCGCACGCGCTGTATGCGGCCATGGGGTTTACCGAATTTGACTTGCTGGAACCGTGGGAGCGGGAGTGGAGCTAGCGATGACAACAGCGACGAAGGCCGCGACCGGACCGGTGGCGGGGCGGGCGGAGGCGCGGCCCGCTGTGGCCGGCTGGGGGCCGGTGCTGACGGTGCTAGTGGCGCGCACGGGCTTGGCCCTGATCGTGCAGGCGGCGCTGGCGGGGTTCTTCTGGCTGCGGGGGGAGGCCGACCCATGGCGGGCCAGCATTCCGTGGTGGTCCATTTATGGCACGGCGATTGACGCGGGCTGCCTGATCCTGCTGACGGTGCTGCTGAGGCGGGAGGGCAAATCGCTGCTGGACTTGCTGCGCAGCCGGGGCGGGAGTGTGGGGCGCGACTTGCTGCTGGCCCTGGTGCTGCTGGCGGTGATGTTCCCGGTGGCGATTGTGGCCAATGCCATGCTGGCCGGGTGGCTGATCTACGGTGTGCCGCAGCCCGTGATCATGGAGGGCTGGCTGATGGGGCGGCACCTGCCGCTGTGGGCGGCGGTGTACAGCTTGGCGGTGTGGTGGCTGATCTGGTCGCCGACGGAAC
This sequence comes from uncultured Anaerolineales bacterium, assembly GCA_964497615.1. GTDB lineage: Bacteria > Chloroflexota > Anaerolineae > Anaerolineales > UBA6663 > CAZCEC01. The sequence continues at coordinate 34,559 of CAZCEC010000059.1, forward strand.
AGATGACCTACAACGGCTACGTGCTGCCGCGGCTGGAAGCGCTGACCGGCCGGCCCTGGCTGGCGGTGGCGCTGGTGGGCTTTTGGTGGGCGTTCCAGCACTGCGTCTTCCCGCTGTTGTTCGATTGGCGCTACGTGGCGTGGCGGTTCCTGGTGTTCTTGCCGGTGTCGGTCATCATGCCAGTGTTGTTTCGGAAGCTGCGCCGGCTGCGGCCGCTGATCTTCACGCACTGGGTGATGGACCTGATGGGCGCGCTGATGACGATTGCGTTCGAGTGAAGGAGCCAGATATGAAACGCCCCCTCCAACTGATCCTGGGTCTGCTGCTGGGCGCGGTGTTCACCTGTGCCCTGGTGGCCGTGCTGGGGCTGACCCTGTTCCGCTCGACGGTGATCACTGTGCTGAGCGGCGTGCAGGCGGAGCCGGGCGAGGCGGACCGCGTGGCGCAGGCGATTGCCGAGATTACGGTGCCCGCGGGCTACACCGGCGCGGTGGCGGTGCAGTTCGCCGATTTTGAGGTGGCCGGCTACAACGGCCCCGACGGGCACAGCCACATCTATCTGTTCCAACTCCCGCCCAATTGGCACGTTGACCAGGCGGAGTTGGAGCGCCAATGGGAAACGTCGCTCGATGACCTGGGCATTGCCACTGGCCCCGACATGCAAGTGATCGCGCAGGACCCGGTGACGATTCGGGGGCAGGCCACTACCCTGGTGACGAGCGAAGGCGACAATGGCGCGGGGGAGCGCATTCGCTCGGCCAACGCCGCATTCCAGGGCAAGGACGGCCAGGCGCTGTTGTCCTTCTCCGGTCTGGCGGCCCATTGGGACACGGCGATCATCGAGACCTTCATCGCTTCGATGCGGTAGCCGCGGCTGTTTCGGATCGGTCGGGAATATCAACATGGCAACCGATACAATCACCAAGGTCCCGGCCGGCCCAAAGGCTGGCCCGGAGGCACTGCGCCGTGCCTGGGCCAGCGGGTGGCTGCGGGCCGCCCTGGCGCTGCTGGCCGCGGCGGGGGCGGGCGCGCTGGCGGCGGTCGCCATGCCGCGCGGGCCGGCGACGACGCTCGAGGCGCTGGCGACGTTGGCGGCAGGGCTGGGGGTCGGCATCCTTGCCGGCTGGCTGCTGCCGTCGCGCTGGACGTATTTGCTGGCTCCCCTGGCGCACGTCATTGCGATTGAGATCGCGCGGCTGGAGGTGCCGGGGCCGACGGTGGATGCGCCGCGGCTGGACTCAGCGTTTGGGGTGCTGGCACTGGTGCTGGGGCGCGGGTTCCACGGGTTGGTGGGGCTGCTGCCGATGCTGGCGGGCGTGAGCATCGGAGCGGCGCTGGCGCGGCGCTGGTCGGGCGCGGAAGGAGGGCCGAGACCGTTCGCGCGGCGGCTGCCAATGCTGACGGGCGCGCTGTTGCTGGCGGTGTTTGTCGTGGCGTTGGTGTGGCCCGCCAGCACGCCGCCGATTCTGGGCGCGGACGGCAAGCCGCTGCCGGGGAGCATCGCGGAAATGCGGATGATCCCGGTGGGCGACGGGCAGCAGGCCATCGTGATGCGGGGCAAGGACGTGAACAACCCAGTGCTGCTGTACCTGAGCGGGGGACCGGGGCAGAGCGACCTGCCGTATGTGCGGGCGATCTTCCATGACCTGGAAGAAGACTTTGTGGTGGTGGCGTGGGACCAGCGCGGGGTGGGCAAGTCCTATGAGGCGCTGGATCCGTCGGCCACGCTGACGCTTGACCGGGCAGTGACGGACGTGATCGAGGTTACCCACTATCTGCGGGAGCGGTTTGCCGAGGAGAAAATCTACCTGGCGGGGGTGTCGTGGGGGAGCACGCTGGGGGTGCTGGCGGTGCAGCGCGAGCCGGAACTGTTCCACGCCTGGATTGGCAGCGGGCAGATGGTGAGCCAGCGCGAGACGGATGCGCGGCTGTATGCCGACCTGTTGAGGCTGGCGGATGAGCGCGGCGACGCGGCGCTGAAGGAGCAATTGCTGGCATACGGCGCGCCGCCGTACGAAGACCTGATGGCATATGTCTTCGTGATGGGCTACTACGACGCCCTGACGCCGGCTTATGCGCCCTCGGCAAGATACCTGGAACTGGGGCAGGCGGCCAACCTGGGGCCGTGGGGGGTGCTGGCGCAGGAGTACAATCTCGTGGAGAAGGTGAATGTGATGCGGGGCTTTATGGACGAGGCCAGTATCATGTATCCGCAGCTCCAGGGGCTGGACTTCCGGCGCGACGTGCCGCGGCTGGAGGTGCCGGTGTACATCTTCGATGGGGAAGCGGAACTGACGGCGCGGCGCGACCTGGCGTGGGAGTGGTTCGATCTGCTGGAGGCGCCCAGCAAGCAGATGTTCACGTTCGCGGGCGCCTCGCACACGGTGGCGATGGAGCAGGTGGACGCGTTCCACCAGATTTTGCTGGAGACGATTCTGCCGGAGACGTATCCGGGCCGTTGACATGGAAGCCTCGCTGCTGATCGAGACCAGGAACCTGACGCGGCACTATGGCTCGCTGAGGGCGGTGCAGGACCTCAACCTGGCGGTGCGGGCGGGCGAACTGTATGGGTTCCTGGGGCCGAACGGCGCCGGCAAGAGCACCACCCTGCGGATGCTGGCCGGCGTGCTGCGCCCCACGGCCGGCGCGGCCGTGGTGGCCGGGCACGAGGTGCAGGCTGAGGCCATGCAGGCCAAGCGCTCCACCGGCTTCATGCCCGACGAGCCGGCGGTCTACGAGCAGTTGACGGGGCGGGAGTTCCTGCGGTTCGTGGGCGGGCTGTACGGCCTCAGCGACGCGGCGATTGACGAACGCGCCGCCGCGCTGCTGCGCCTTCTCGACCTGAGCGACAAGGCGGACGATGAAATCCGCGGATATTCGCACGGGATGCGCCAGAAGATTGTGCTGTGCACGGCGCTGCTGCACGAGCCGCGGGTGCTGCTGCTGGATGAGCCGCTGTCGGGCCTCGACCCGCACAGCGCCCGGCGGGTGAAGGAGACCCTGCGCGAATTCTGCCGGCGCGGCGGGGCAGTGCTGCTCTCCACCCACACGCTGGAAGTGGCCGAGCGGCTGTGCGACCGGGTGGGCATCCTACACCAGGGCCGGCTGATCGCCGAGGGTACGATGGACGACCTGCGGGCGCAGGCGCACGGGGCGGCGGGCGCGACCCTGGAGGACTTGTTCCTCCAACTCACCGGCGGCGAGGCCTGGGCCGAGGTCGTGCGGGCACTGTAGGGCGCCATGCTCTGGAAGATCATGCGGCCGCGCTGGTGGCTGGTCCAGCGCCAATTCACCGGCCTAAGCGGGCGCCGCCGGCTGATCGTCCCCGCGGCGGGACTGCTGGCGCTCGCGGGTGTGGGCTGGCTGTTCAACCGGCTGGTGGGGTGGCTGGCGGGGGCCGGCGGCGACGCGGCCCTGCTGACCTTCGTGCCGAGCGCTCTGAGCGGGATGCTGTTCTTTGCGCTGCTGCAGCTTGGCGACCTGCTTTACCAGTTTTACCTGGCCCCAGACCTGGCCTATCTGCAATCCGCGCCGGTGGGGCGCGGCCACTTGTTCGCGGCGCGAATGCTCACGAGCTTGCCGATCATGGCGCTGCCGGCTGGGGCCGCCGCGCTCGTCATGGCCGCGCTGGGTGTCGCGCAGGGGGCGTCCTTCGCCTACTATCCGGCGGTGTTGGGGCTGGTACTGGGATTGGCCTGCCTGGCGACGGCGGTGGGCGTGGCCCTGGTGATCGGCATTGCGAGCCTCATCCCGCCCCCGCGGCTGCGGCGGTGGCTGCCCGCCGCCCTGGCGCTGGGCAGCCTGGCCAGCCTGCTGCTGCACCAAGTTGTGTTCAGCCGGCTGGCGGGGTGGGCGCCGCTGGCGCGCCTGCTGGGCGGGGCGGCGGTGGAACCCGGGCGGCTGGCGCTGGCGGCGCTCGTGGGCCTGGCCGCCGCGCTGGCGGTGGTGGGCGTGGACTGGTGGCTGTTTATCACGGTCCATGCGCGCACCGCCGACAGCCTGGGGACCGCCGTGGCCGCGGCTCGGACCGCGCGGCGGCAACCACTGTTCACCCGCGCGGCCATGGCGCTGGCCACGCCCTTTCCACCCACACAGCGTCCGATTGTAAGGAAAGAATGGCTGAGCCTGCTGCGCGATCCCCAGCAACTCATCAACCTGTGGATCGTGCCCCTGGTGATGGCGGTGCTGCTGCTGCCGTGGCTGATGAGCAACCGCGAGAGCGGCGGCGGTCTGAGCGTGCTCAGCTTCTGGCTGCTGCTGATCTACGCAACCCTGTTCGGGCTGAATGCCAGCCAGGGCGCCACGCTGCCGGCGTTTCCGCTGGAGGGAAGACGGCTGATGCTGCTGCGGCAGGCGGGCGCCGCGATGCGGACCGTCATGTGGGCCAAGTTCTGGGCCGGCTATCTGCCGGCCCTCATGGCCTGGGCGGCGGTGCTGGCGGCGTATGGCCTGTTCCTGAGCCTGCCCCTCTGGCAGATTGGGTGGCTGGCGCTGACGGTGGCGGCCGGCCTATCCGGCGGCTGCGCCATCATGCTGGCGGCGGGCGCATTGACGGCGGACTTTTCATTGACCGCGCCGCGTCCTAAGGCGGCAGGTCAATCGTCCGGCTGGAGCTGGCTGGGGCTGCTGCTGGGAGGTGTTTGGGAGGGCGCATGCCTGGCGTTGTCGGCCTGGCTGCTGCTGGCGCTCGCGGGCGATACGCCGCTGGGGAAGACGACCCAAACGGTGCTGGGGGTGATGCCGCCGCTCGGCCAACTGCTTGATCCCGCCGAGTGGCGCTTCCCTGCTGGCGCGGTGCTGGTGCTAGGGGGCGTGGTGTTGGCGATCGCGTGGCTGTGGCGGACGGCCCGGCGCCGTCTGGAGACGTGGGAGCCGGTCACCGGCTCATAATATATTGCATCATCCTGATTGCCTTATGCCAGCCGGGGTTCGGCGGCAAAACCGGCCGCCGTCGCGGGGCATAAAGCACCCGCGCTACGAGGCGTAACTCATTGTGGAATCCGCTCAAGGCCGCCACTCCATCAGGGCGGCGGCGACCCAGGTGGGCGGGGGCGAGTTGTAGAGGGCGGCGGCGTCGGTGTAGGTGAGGTCCAGGACGCGGCCCTGCATCGGGCCGCGCAGGTAGCGGAAGACCTGTCCGGCGTCGCGGGCGTCGCTCTTGGCTTCGACGCAGTGCGTGTTGTAGCCCCAATAGTCGCCGCGCGCCAGGATTTCCATGCCGGCCTCGATGGTGCGCCGGGCGTGGCCGAGGCCGGCTGAGTCCGGCATGAGGGCGTCGTAGGGGGCGTCGCCGTAGCCGATGCCGTGATGGAAGGCGTCGGCGGTGGAGACGACGACGGCGTTCTCGGCTTCGCGGGCGAGGATTTCGATGTGGGGCAGGCGCTCGGGGTGGCCGCCGGCCAGATAGGGGTAGCGTTCGACGACGCGCGGGCCGGTGATGCCGCGCCGCCGGGTTTCGGCTCTCCAGAAGTGACGAAAACTGATCAGGGCGTGGTCGCGCAGCCACTCGCCGCGGCTGCCCAGGCCAGGACCCTGGAGGCCCCAGAACGGCCACTGGGCCGGGTCCTCGCCCTGCGCCACGCGCACACGGGCATCCTGCATCTCGTCGGTGAAGGCGTGCAGGACGCTGATGACGATGACGGTGTCCGCGCCGGAGTCAAGGCAGGCGTTGACGACGGCGGCGATTTGGTGGCCGCAATCGAACACGCCCGCATGGGGGAAGACGAGGACCCCGCCCGCGCGCAGGGTGGGCGCGAGGTCCCACTGGCGGGCGCGCTCGAGGCGCTCGAGGGTGCCGCGCTCGCCGAGGGCGGCGTGCTCGTCGCGGTAGAGCTGGTGGATGGCTTGCTGGAGGGCGGCGCGGTCAAGGTCCATCGGCGAGGCTCCTGGGAAGCGCTTTTTTCTTGGTGTGGGTGGGGCGGGGATGATGTTCATCATCCCCGCCCCACCCACACCTATTCTCAGATTGGCTTGATCTTTCCAGCCGCCAGGGCCTCGCGAAAGAGGGCGATGGTGGCGGAGACGCCTTCGGCGAGGGGCGTGGCGGGCACCTGTCCGAGGAGGGCGCGCAGGCCGGCGTCGTCGGTGGCTTCGGGCAGGGGCAGGGCCTGCTCGGTGAAGGTGATCTGGCCGGCGGCGGCGGGGGCGGCGGCCTCGATGGCGGCGACGATCTCGCGCATGTGAGCGATGCTGCCGCGCAGATTGTAGACGGCCGCGCCGGTGAGCGGCGCGCGGGCGACCTGGATGAAGATGCGGGCCACGTCGTCGGCGTATTGGTAGGCGCCGCGCCCGCCGTAGGGGATGTGATAGGGCTGGCCGGCAGCGGCGGCGAGCATGGCCTTGGTGGGGCCAGAGGTCATGCCCTGGTCGCGGCCGGGGCCGTAGACGGTGTAGGGGCGCAGGCCGGCGCTGGCGAACTGGTTCTCCTGCCAGTAGATGCGGGCCGAGCCTTCGTTGGCGAGCTTGTAGACGCCGTACAGGCTGTTAGGTCGCGGCAAGGCGTCGTCGCCAAGGGACTCTTCGGGATAGTCCTCGCTCTGGCCGAAGACGGCGGCGCTGCTGGCGTAGACGAGTTGCTTGAGGCCGAGCTTTTTGGCGGCCTCGAAGAGGTTGATGGTGCCGACCACGTTGACGCGCGCGCCCAGGGGCGGGTCGGCGCGGCAAAAGGGGACTTGGAGGGCAGCCAGGTGGATGACGTGGGTGGCGCCCTGCATGGCCTGCTCCAGCGCGGCCAGGTCGGTGATGTCGCCGGTGACGAAGTTGACCTTCGCCAGCGCCTCGGGCGACATGATGAGGCGCAGGCGGTGCGGGTCGGCGCCGAGGTCGAAGACGGTGACGTCGGCGCCCTGGGCGATGAGGTTGCGGACGACCCAGGCGCCGAGGCAGCCCAGGGCGCCGGTGACGAAGAAGCGGTCTGGCATGGTTACTCCGATGCTCCTCTAGCTCCGCCGTGGGCCGGCGAATGAAATTCGCGCCTCAAGGCCTGCGGCCGCCGCGTCCCCAGCCCGTTGGGCCGCCATG
>CAZCEC010000060.1:0-28000 GCA_964497615.1 uncultured Anaerolineales bacterium
CGCAGGTGCTGCGCCACCCGCGTGGCCTGCTCGTCCAGCTCGCGGTAGGTCAGCGCCGCCCCGTCGCCCGCCACCGCCACCGCCTCCGGCGTGCGCGCCGCCTGCGCCGCGATCCACTCCGCCACGCCCCCCGCTTCCATCGCCAGCTCAGTTGCGTTCCAGGCGCGGATCAGATCGCGCTCGGCCTCGCTGAGGATCGGAATGTTGGCTACGCGCTGGCCCGGGTCGTCAACAATACCCTCCAGCATCAACTGGAAGTGCGCCACGAACCGTTCAATGGTCGCCCGGTCGAACAGGTCTGTGCTGTACTGAAGAAATCCCGCCAGCCCACCGGGCTGGTCCATCATCATCAGGTCAAGGTCAAACCGTGCCTGCCGCAGCGGCATTGCCACCGACTCCAACTGCAAGTCGCCCCACGCGGCGCGCCCGCCAGGCTGGCCGAGCATGAACGGCACCGACGCTGGCGCGCGCTGCGGCTGCTGAAGCACAAACATCGCCTGGATCAGCGGCGACCGGCTGGGATCGTGGCTGGGTTGCAGCCGCTCCACAAGCTGCGCGAACGGATACTCCTGGTGCTCCAGGGCATCCAGCAGCGTGTGGCGTGTCTGGCGCAGAAACTCCCGAAACGTTGGATTCTCGGCGCAAGTGGACCGCAGCGCCACCGGGTTCACGAAGTACCCCACGATGTCGGTGAACTCGGCCCGGCTGCGCCCATTCGTCAGCGTGCCGGTCAGCACCTCCTCCTGGCCGGTGTACCGGTGCAGCAGCGCCTGGAACGCCGCCAGCAGCGCCGCGTTTAGAGTCACGCCCTCTGCGCGCGCCAGCGCCTTGAGCCGTTGGGTCAATGTCGGGTCAAGCTGGAACGAGAATGAATCTCCTCCGAACGATTGCACTGGCGGGCGCGGCCGGTCGGTGGGCAGGTCCAGGATGGGCAGCCTGCCGCCAAGCTGCCGTGACCAGTAGGACCACAGGCGCTCGCCCGCTTCGCCTGCCAGCAGGTCCGCGTGCCACTGCACGTAGTCGGCGTATGTGCGCGCCGGCTGAGGAAGCTTGCGCGCCGCGCCACCGCGCCCCGCCCGATAGAGCGCCTCCAGTTCATCCACCAGCACCAGCAGCGACCAGAAGTCCACCAGGACGTGATGCACGCCCAGCAGCAGCACATGTTCTTGGGCCGATAGCGTGAACAGCCGGGCGCGCAGCGCGGGCCCTTGCTCAAGATCGTACGGTTCGTGAAAGGCCTGATCGAGCATGGGCTGGAGCGTGTCCGTCCCTTGCCCCTGAATATCCACCCTGTCCAGCGCGACGGCGGCCTGCGCGTGGATGCGTTGAACCGGCGCGCCCCCCTCGGTCGTGATCGTTGAGCGGAGCGCCGGGTGCCGGTCAACCAGCGTTTGGAGCGCGGCCTGGAGCGCGGCGGTGTCGAGCGGCCCGGTCAGGCGCGCCGTCCAGCCGATGTTGTAGGCCGCGCTGCGCGGCGCCATCTGGTAGATGGTCCACAGCGCCGCCTGACCGCGCGTGAGCGGGTGCCCGGTGTCGGGCGCGCTCGGGGCTGGGGTCTGCTGCCCGCTCGCCTCGCCCAACTTGTCCGCGAGCAGACCGGCCAACTGGCTGGCGCTCGGCCCGCGCAGGAAAGTCGCCATGGGAACACTCAGGTGAAGGTGGCGGTCCACCCGGTTGCGCAGTTCCACTGCCATCAACGAGTCGAGGCCCACCTCGTTGAGCGGCTGCTGGGGATCAAGCGTCGTGGGCGCAAGCTTCAGCACCTCTGCCACCTGCGCGAGCAGGAATGCCTCCACCGCCTGCCGGCGGGCAGACGGAGCAGCAGCGGCCAGCGCCTCCAGGTCCGGCCCCGCGGTGCCAACCCGGTCGGCGGGCGGACCCTCCACGGGCGGCAGCACCCCCACCTGCGCGGCCTCGCGGTCCAGCAGCAACTCCAATGCCCTCAACCCGTCTGCCGGCGCGATCTCGCCCACGCCCCGGCTGGCCCACAGCGCCACACCGCGCCCCCCGTTGGCGGCCGACATGCCTGTTTCCGCCCACGGGCCCCAGTTGATGCTCAGGGCCGGCAAGCCCGCCCCTCGCCGCATGTGGGCCAGCGCGTCGAGAAAGGCATTCGCCGCGGCATACCCGCCCTGCCCCGCCGAGCCCAGCACCGCCGCCGACGACGAAAACAGCACGAAGAAGTCGAGGGTCAAGTCCGCCGACAGCCGATGAAGGTGCCACGCGCCCAAGGTCTTTGGCCTCAGCACGCGCCCAAATCGCTCTGGGGTCTGTTCTACCAGCACGCTGTCATCAAGCACGCCAGCAGCGTGGACGATGCCGCGCACAGGCCCCAGTTGGCCGGCCTCCGCCAGTGCCCGCGCCGCGTCCGCGCCGTCGGCCACATCGGCTGCCACCGCCGCCACCTTCGCCCCTGCCTGTTCCAGCCGCCCAATGGCCTCCAGCGCCGCGGGCGACGGCTGGCCGCGCCCGACCAGCACCAGGTTACGGGCGCCGCGCTGCGCCATCCAGCCCGCCACCCGCAGCCCCAGCGCCCCCAGGCCGCCGGTGATCAGGTAACTCGCCTCCCCCCGCAGTTCCAAAGGTGCCGCGCCCGCAAGTCTCGCGGGCGTGCGCGTCAATCGCGCGGCGTAGCGCTGCCCAGAGCGGATGGCTGTTTCGGCCCCAGGCGTCGCGCCGCGCAATTCACTCGCCAGCAGAAGCGCCTCAGCCGCGGTTGGCGCCGCCTCAATGTCAACCAGCCCTCCCCAAAGGTCGGGATGCTCCCGGGCAATCGTGCGTCCCAGCCCCCACAACAGCCCCTGGCTCGGCGCGACGGGCTGCGACGCACCGCCCACCGCCTGCCCCTCGCGCGTGACCACCCACAGCCGCGCCCTCAGCCTGTCGCTGGCGGCGAGTAACTGCCCCAGCGCCAGCACGTCGCGCCAGCCCTTTTCCGTTAGTGCACCGTCACTTCCGGGCTGCTCCGGCTCGCTCAGATACACAACGCCCGCGCGCCGCTGCCCGCCCTCGTCCAATCCGGCCAAGGCCGGTTGCGCCTCAGCCACTGTTCGCACAACCAGAACTTGCCCGCCCGAATCGGTCAAGTGCGTGCTCAGCCAGTCGGCCAACGGGCCGCCGCTGTTGACGATCACCCAGTCCGCCGGAGCGTTAGCCGAATCGGATTGCAGCGGGAGCGGAGCAGGTTCCCAGTCGATGATCCGCAGCCACTCGCCGACGCGCCCCTGGCCGGACCGGTCCAACAGTCCACGGCTGGCTCGTCGAAACAGCAGCCCGTCTATCACGCCAATCGCCTGGCCGCCCTCATCCATCAGGCGGACGTCGCCCACGGCCATTTCGTCCCAAGCCTCGCCGGCCCGCAGCCGCGCGGTGATTCGCAGCCGGCCCGCTGCGCGCCCGGTGATGGCGAGGCGCTCAATTCCCATCGGCAGATACAGCGCGGGCGCGGCCTCCTCGGGCAAGCTGTCTAGCAGCGCGGCCAGACAGACCTGGAAACAGGCGTCGAGCAGGGTCGGTGAAATCTGAGTCGCGGCAGCGCCGGCCTCCGTCCCCGTCTCGTCCAGGTAGGCCCAGGCGGCTCCTCCTCCGGCGTTCAGCCGGCCGAGGCGGCGGAATTGCGCGCCATACACCAGCCCGCCAGCCTCCGCCCGGTCGTAGAAATCCTTCGGCGCCCAGGCCGGCGGTTGTTCAGTCTGATCCGCGCTGAACACCGATTCCCCCTCGGCCCGCGTCGTCGTCAGCCGTCCGCTGGCGTGCAGCCTCCAGGCGCTCGGCTCATTCGCGTCCGCCTCGCTGCTAAAGACGCGCACCGAAGCAGTGTCGCCCTCCGGCACGACCACCGTTTGCAGCAGAACCCGCATCCCCTTGCGCAGGGGCAGGGGTTCGCTCACCACCAATTGCTCCAGGCTCACCGGGCGCCGGCTCCACGCCTGCCCGGCGGCCAGCGCCATCCCCACAAACCCCGCCGCCGGGAACAGCACCACCTCGCCCAGCCGATGGTCAGCCAGCGTCGAATCATCCGCCCCGGCCTCGGCCTCAAAGATGATTTCCTGCGAGGCCAGGCGCAGGCGTTTCCCAAGCAGAGCATGCGTGCCTTCTGCCGGCTCCGCGCGTCGCCCCACCAACCGCGTTGGCGTGTCAGGCTCAATCCAGTAGCGTTCGCGCTGCCACGGGTAGAGAGGCAGCGGCACGAAGTTGCCAGCCGGATAGACCTCGCTCCAATTCACCGGGTAGCCCTGGACGAATAGTTCCCCCAGCGCCTCGAGCCAGGTGGCGCGCCCATCCGTCTCGCGGCGCAGCGACGCCAATAGCGTGCCCCGCTGGCCGGCCTGCTCCAGGCCCTCGGCCAGCGCCCCAGCCAGCACCGGGTGCGGCCCCACCTCAAGGAAGATGCCGCAGCCCTGCCGGATCATCTGCTCCACCGCCTCGGCAAAGCGCACCGGCTCGCGGATGCCGCGGCTCCAATACGCGGCCGAAAAGTCGCCGGCCTCCGCCGGCCGGCCGGTAACGGTGGAAACGATCATGCGCTGGGCGGCCTGCGGCCTCAGCCCCTCCAGCGCTCGCGCCAACTCGGCCTGGTAGGGTTCCATCTGCGGGCTATGGAACGCGTAGTCCACCTCGAGCACCCGGCCGATCCCGTTCTGGCCGTGCCCCAGGCCCAGGGCCTTCAGCGCCTCGCGGTCACCGGCGAGTACTGTTGCCGTGGGGCCATTGAACGCCGCTATCGAAAGCCGCCCATTCAGCGGCTGGATCAGTTCCGCGGCCTGCTGCGCCGTCAGGTGCAGGACCGCCATGCCGCCCTGGCCGGTGGCGCCCTGCATCAGCCGCCCGCGGTGATAGGCCACGCGCATCGCCTCTTCCAGCGTGAGCACGCCAGCCGCGTACGCCGCCGCCACCTCGCCCACGCTGTGCCCCACCACCGCGTCCGGTTCGATGCCGCCGGCCCGCCACAGCGCCGCAAGCGCAATCTGGACCGCGCAAATCGCGGGTTGTGCCGCCTCCGTCTGGTCCAGCCGCGATTGGCCGGCGGGCGCGGTCAGCGCCTCCACCAGCGACCAGCCCGCGTACCCGCGCAGCGCGGCGTCGCACTGCCGCAGCGCCTCATGTGCCGCCGGCTCCGCCAAAAGCGCCCGGCCCATGCCCGCCCATTGCGCGCCCTGTCCGCAGAACACGAATGCCACTTTCGGGCGCGGCCCGTTGAGTTTGCGTCCCCACCGGATGCCAGGACCGCTTGCGCCGGCCAGCGCGCGCCGCAGGTTGGCGCTTAGCTCACTCGTGTCGCGCGCCACCACCGCCAGCCGGTGCTCCAGGTGCGCGCGGCGCCGGCTGGCCGAGTAGCCCAAGTCCTCCAGCGCGGGCGTGTCGCCTGCCGCCAATTGATCGGCCGTGGCCTGAGCCAGTCCGCGCAGAGCTGCGTGGCTCCGCGCCGAAAGCACCAGCACTTCGGCCCGCCCTTGGACGGCGCTGGGTAGGACGGCCTCGCCCAACCCGGCCAGGCTTGGCGGCAGCGCTTCCAGGCTCGCCGATGGGAAAAGCCGCTGCCAGTCCACCTCGGCGCCCAGTGTGTAAAGCCTGCCCAGCGTTTCGAGCAGCGCTGCCCGGTCATCGCCATCGCGCCGGAGCGACGGCACAGCCACGCCCTCCTGGCCGGCCGCGTCGAGGCTCTCTCTTATCGGGCGCACCAGAATCGGGTGCGGGCTGAGTTCCACAAATATGCGGAAGCCATCCTCAATCAGCTGGCGCGTGGCTTCCGCGAAGCGCACCGGCTGCCGCAGGTTGCGGGACCAATAGCCGGCCTCGAAGGCCGGCCCTTCGAGCCGCGCGCCCGTGACCGTGGAGTAGAACGGGATCGTGGCGGCGCGGCTCGGCCAGCCGTTCAGCCTGGTCTCCAGTTCCTGGGCCGCTGCCTCGACGAAGGGGCTGTGGGAGGCGAATTCAATCGGCAGCCGGCGATAGAATGTGCCCTGCTGCCTCAGCCTCGGCTCCAGCGCCTCCAGCGCGCTGGCCTCGCCGGAGATCACCGTGGTGCGCGGCCCATTGTGCGCGGCGATGGCGACCTTTCCCTCTCTGCCCGCCACCAGCCCAAGCGCCTCGTCCTGACTGAGCGCCGCCAGCAGCATGCCGCCCGGCGCCGGGTGCCGCTGGAGCGCTTCGCCGCGCAGCCAGACGACCCGGGCGGCCTCTTCCACGCTCAACGCGCCGGCAATCCACGCCGCGGCGATCTCGCCCATGCTGTGACCAATCACCGCCCCCGGCCGAATGCCCCAGGCCCGCCATTGGTCTGCCAGCGCAATCTGAATGCCGCACAACACCGCCTGCGCAGCCTCAATCGTGTCGAAACGCGGCCCCGGCTCGGGCGCCGTCAACTCCTCCAGCACCGACCAGCCGGCCAGGCGCCGCCAGGCCCGGTCGTACCGTTCGAGCGATGCGCGAAACACCGCTTCGTCTCGCAGCAGCTCGCGCGCCATGCCAAAGTGGTGCGCGCCCTGTCCGGGCAGCACGAAGACCACCCGGCCAGCGTCGCCCTTCAGCGCCTCTCCCCGCGCCCATCCGGGCCGCTCCTCACCGCCCACCAGCGCGTCGAGTTGCGCGCGCAGCTCCACCGGCGAGTTGCAGAGGATGGCCGCGCGGTGCGGTTCGGCGCTCAGCCAGCGCGCGGCCGCGGCCGCCGTTCGCTCCAGGGAGGTGGCCGGCGCCTCCCTCAGTGCCGCCGCGCGCGCGCGCAGCCCCGCAGCGTCGGCTGCCGCCAGCGGCACCACTTGGGCGCGCGGCGTTGGCCCCTCGACCACCACATGGCAATTGGTGCCGCCAAAGCCAAACGAACTGACGCCGGCCAGCGACGGATGCTGCCTGACGGGCCACGGACCCAGCGCCGTCTGCACCTGCAGGCGCAGTTCGTCAAACGCGATGTGCGGGCTGGGCGTCTCGAAATGCAGGCTGGGCGGGATCTGCCCCTGCCGGAGGGCAAGCGCCACCTTGATCAGCCCGGCGACGCCCGCCGCGGCCTCCAGATGCCCAAAGTTAGTCTTGACCGAGCCTAGCCGCAGCGGCTGGTCCGCCGGGCGGCCAGCCCCCAGCACGGCGCCCAGCGCGCCGGCCTCAATCGGATCGCCCAGCGCCGTGCCCGTTCCATGCGCCTCGACATAGTCAATGTCGGCCGGCTGCACCCCGGCGCGCCGGCAGGCCTGGCGCAGCACCGCTTCCTGCGCTTTGGGGTTTGGCGCGGTCAGCCCGTTGCTATAGCCGTCGTTGTTCACCGCGCTGCCGCGGATGATGGCATAGATCGGGTCGCCCTCCGCCACAGCCTGCGACAGCGGTTTCAGCACCACGACTCCGCCGCCTTCGCCGCGCACATATCCGTCGGCCCCCGCGTCGAAGGCCCGCGAGCGTCCCTCGGGCGCCATCGCGCCGAACTTGCACATCGCCACCGTGCTCTCGGGCGTCAGGATCAGATTAACCCCGCCAGCCAGCGCCACGGTGGCCTCGCCCGCGCGCAGGCTCTGGCATGCCAGGTGAACCGCCACCAGCGACGATGAGCAGGCAGTATTAACCGTGAGGCTTGGACCCTCAAACCCGAACACGTAGGACACCCGCGCCGGGATGATGCTGGTATCCTGCCCCGTGGCGGAGTGCTGGACGATTGAGGCCAGGTCTTGGCCGGGCAAACGCGCGTAGTCGCTCCACATCGCGCCAAAGAACACGCCCACTGGGCGGCCGCGCAGGTGATCGGCCGGCAGGCCGGCATCCTCCAGCGCCTCCCAGCTCAGTTCCAGCATCAGCCGCTGCTGCGGGTCCATCTGGACGGCCTCGCGCGGTGAGATGCCGAAGAACAGGGGATCGAAATGATCCACCTGGTCCAAAAAGCCGCCCCAGCGGGTGTGCATCTTGCCGGGCAACTGGGGATCCTCGGCATACAGCACCCTCAGGTCCCAGCGGTCGCCGGGCACTTCGCGAATGAGGTCAGCGCCCGCGCACAGCAGGCGCCAGAACGCGCGGGGGCTGGGTGCGCCCGGAAAGCGGCAGGCCAGCCCGATAATGGCGATCGGTTCGTTAGTCGCCGGCAGATTGGAAGCGAAGTCGTCCGGCAGTTCTGTTTCGCCGGCCAGATAGCGGGCTAGCGCCTGCGGGGTCGGATACGTCCAGACGACGGTAGGGGGAAGTGCACGGCCGAAGGCCGCCGCCAGGTCGGCGATCAGCGCCGTCGCCCTCGCCGAGTCGAGATCGTAGTGGCTAAAGCGCTCGGTGGCCTCTATCGCAGACGGCGGTAAGCCAAGCTGCTGCGCGAGGAGAGAGACCACTCTGGTCTGAATCTCCTCCACCGTTGGATGCCTCTGGGTCATCGCCGATCACCGCTATTCTGACAGCTTACATACCAACCCATCAACCTATTGTGCATTGCCGGTCTGGAATGTCAAATATCCGCGCTTAGCGGTCCTGAGCTGGCGGGCGCATAGGTTGTCTAGTGGTCGTGCGGCACGCCGGAGAGCATTTCGCGCGCGATCAGATCAAGCAGTGGCGGCAATGCTTCCTGCAGATAGAAGTGTCCCCCCGCAAACAGCTCGACCCTGAAGGTGCTGCTCGTCTGCGCCTGCCAGGCCGCCAGTTCGGCCGGGTGGGCCCACTCATCCTGGTCGCCGCCGATGGCCAGGATGGGGCAGTCGAGCGGCGCTTCGGCGCGATACTGGTAAGTTTCGATCAGCCTGAAGTCGGCCCGGAGCATGGGCAGAAACAGTTGCAGCAGTTCCGGCTCTGCCAGGATTGCGGCCGGGATGCCGTTGTAGCGTTGCCGCAGGCTGACGATGAAGGGACCTTCTGGCAGGGTGTGCAGCGGCGTTTCGGTCCGCGCCAATTGCGGCGCCCGGCGCGCGGACACGAATAACTGCGCTAGAGACGCCTGGCCCCGCCGGCGAAGTTGGCGCGCAAACTCGAAGGCCAGCAGCGCCCCCATGCTGTGCCCAAAACACACCGTAGGCCGGTCGAGCATGGGGCCCAAGGCCTCGGCCGCCGCCGCGGCCAGGTTCTCCAGGTCGGCCGGCACCGGGTCGCGCATGCGGCCGTCGCGGGCTGGAAGCTGAATCGCCCAGACCTCGATCTCGTCCGGGAGCAAATCCGGCCAGGCGCGATAGACCGACACCCCGCCGCCAGCGTAAGGGAAGCAGAGCAGGCGCAGCCGTGCGCGCGGATTTGGCCTTCGACAATGAAACCAGGTATCGATTCGCATATGCCCGCTGTGGCAACCACCATGACCTCCGCTAGCGGAGCCAGGTTCCGGCGAAAATTGTAGACTAAATCGTAGCGGAGTCAAAGCGGCGCGCGGACGCGTTCCAACCCGGGGGCGGCTTACGCCTTTTCCCGGCCAGGTCATTCCGAGGCATGCCTCGGCGCTGAGGGGTACGTTGGCCCACCGGCATCGATGCAGCCGGCCTCAAGCGGCAGCAGCAGTGGCCTTCGGAATGACCTTCAGCACCGGCGCTTTCCCGCCGTTAGCGCGCTCCCGTGATGTAGTTCTCAAGCTGCTCGATCATGAACTCCTGCTCGGAGATGATGGCCTTCACCACGTCCCCAATCGAGATCAGCCCGATCAGCGCCTCGCCCTCCAGCACCGGCAGGTGCCGGATGTGATGCCGCGTCATCAGCGCCATGCAGTCGTTCACCGACTGCTCCGGCCGCACGTACAACACCTTGGCCGTCATGATCTCGCGCACTGGCGTATCGCGCGAGGCGCGCCCGCGCAGAATCACCTTGCGCGCGTAGTCGCGCTCCGAGAAGATGCCCGCCACCCGCCCCTCCTCCAGCACCAGCAGCGCGCCCACATCCTTGGCCGCCATCAGTTCCAGCGCCGCGTACACGCTGGCGTCCGGCCCCACGCTCCACACGCTGTGCCCCTTCGTTTGCAGCAGGTCGCTTACGCTTGGCATGCTGGGTCTCCTTTCAGTCCGGTGGGCCCTGGCGCCCAGGACGCAAACGGGCTGCCGGCGCCGCACCCCCGCGGCCGCCGTCAGCCCGCCCGATTGTCCCTCCGCCTATGTGTCCATCGCGCGAGCCCACACCCTCGGTCTCCGTGACGGCCGTCCCAACCAGTCTAGCAACTGGGAGGTGATTGTCAAGCCCCGTTGGGCGGCGCCTTCAATGCGCCCGTGATCCAGCGCCGGATATCGGCCACCTCCTCATCGCTCAGGTTCATTTGCGCCGCGTGGCACAGGTTGAGCGTGTTGGCCGCCAGCGCCTCGCCCAATTGCTCGGCCCGCTGCTCCACCTTGCTGTCGAACCGATGCCCGGCATAACTCAGCCCAATCAGCACGAAGTTGATGTGCGAGCGCGCGATGGATGCCCCCCGCTCCACGCACCGGTCGCGCACCGTCTTCGACGTGCGCGTCATCTGATACCCATGCTCGTTGATCTCGCGCGCCAGCTCGCGCAGCAGCAGCGCGTAATGCTCGGGCGAGAGGTAGGGCGTGTCCGTCAGCCGGTGCACCTTCTGCGCCAGGTCCGCCAGCTCTGGGTCGCGCGCCGCAAACTCGTCCACCCGCGCCGCGGGCGCGCTGTCAAACCGGTCCGCCGTTTCCGGCGGCGCATGCACTGCCGGATCGTAGATGTAGCCGGGGTTGACAAACGAAGCCGCCAGCCCACTGAGATCAAGCTGCGCCAGCATCTCCTTGAACGTCCCCGCCCCCAGCCAGCCCGTGTCTGCCAACTGCACGCTGAACTCGCGGCTCACCGCCTGCGCCAGCGCCGCCATCGGCACCGCCGTCGGCGCCCCCTCCACCACCCCCCGGATGAAACGCGCCAGGTCCGCCTGGATGGTCGCAGCCGGGGTCTCGCTGGCCGGCGCGCTGGGCGCAGCGGCATTCTCCAACGCGGCCTCCGCCAGCGCCCCCACCGGGACCGCCATCGCGGCCGGCTCCGCCACAGCCACCCGCCAGGGGTCTTCCTCCACCACCTCCAGGTCGTCCTTGATGCCCACCAGCGCCTCTGTCAGCCGCCGTAGCGAGAAGTAGCCCAGCCAGTGGTTGCTCTCGCGGAACTCCGGGAACTCCTTGTAGACCGCCGGCAGATCGCTGGCCTGGATGCCGCCCGGCACGTTGGCCACCTCGTGCAGCCGCACCGCCATCCGCTCCAGCAGATGGCGCGGCGCGGCGGCGGTCTCGCGCTGCGGCCAGCGGGCTGCCGTCTCTTCCTCCTGCGCCGAGAACCCCAGCGCCATGCGGATAAAGTTGTCCGGCTGGATCAGGTAATCGCAGGCAGCCTTGTAGGCCGGCGAAGCGTAGCCGGGCGCCAGCACAGCACTGCGCCGGTCATGCTGCCGCAGCCGCAGCAGCACCGGCGTAAAGTCCGCGTCGCCCGACAGCACCATGAACTCGTCAAAACGCGTGCCGTGGTTCAGCGCGTCCAGGATGTCCATCACCATGTGAATGTCGGTGCTGGTCTTGCCCCGGCTCGTCAGCGGCGGGCAGTCCACCACCTCGAACGCCGACCGGATGAAGTAGGGCCGGTAGCTGGCAAAGGCATTCGGGTTCAGGTACGCCCGTCGGATAAGGATGCGCCGCCGCCGGCTCTCGCCCTCCAGGTGCGTACCCGGCAGGTCTTGTTCCAGCCAGTTCAGCCAGCGGTCCGGGCTGGTGGCAAACTCGAGCGCATAGCGGTTGTCCAATTGCTGCAAATTGATAAAGATATTGTCGAAATCGACAAACAGGGCCGAGCGAATATGTGGGTTGGAAGGATTGGAGGGCAGCATTGCGTCCCCATCTGCCGGGCCGCGGCGCATGACCCGCCCGGGCGCGCCGCATTATAGCAAAGCCAGACCAGAAAAACACCCGCTGAAATTCGTGCAGACTGCCGAACCCCCAGCCGTTGACTCCCACACCGGTTGTTGCTACCCTACTTGTGCGCGGCATCACGCGCGCCAGGCAAATACCCGTGGGCCAGGAAGCCCCCCAACCGCCGGACCGGATGGCGCGGGGGGCTTTGCCGCATATGTCCTCCGTTCACGCTCCCGCGCACACCCTCACGCCCAACCCCGCCGCCCAGCCGGTGGACTGGCCCTCCGCGCTCGCCATCCTGCGCGATGCCGGCTCGCGCGTCAATCAGCTCGGCCCCGACACCTCCCTCAGCGAAGCCCTCCTGCTCATCGCCGAGACCTCCATCCGCCTCGTCGGCGCGGACCCCGCCGACCGCGCCAATGCCGTCATCTACACCTACGACGCCGCCCAGCAGCGCTTCGACCCGGCCTCGCGCGTCTCGGCCGGCGAGGGCCGCGCCCCCCTCACTGGCGACCTGCCCCGCCCCACCGGCATGGGCGCCACCGCCCTGGCCCGGCGCGAGCGCGTGCTGTCCTACGAAGAACATGGGCTGGCCTATCACCCGCTCAAGTTCGAGTCCGGCATCCGCACCTCGGCCTGCTACCCCCTGCTGGTGGGCGGCCAGGGCGTCGGCGCGCTGTATATCTCCCTCTACTCCAGCCGCCGCTTCAGCGAGAGCGAACTGCTCCTGCTGGACACCTTCGTCCATCTGGCCGCTGTTGCGATCTACAACACGCGTCAGTTCGAGGGCATGAACCGCGCTCTGCGCCGCAAGGTCGAGGCCCTGGAACGCCTGCAAAGCGCCGACCGCCTCATCTCCTCCCGCCGCAGCCTCGACGATACCCTGCGCGAAATCCTCAACGCCGCCCTCAACCTCACCCGCGCCGAGCACGGCTCCCTCCGCCTGCTGGATAAGCGCGCCGGCCAATTGCGCCTGCGCGCCCTCGTGGGTGCCAAGCCTGCCCGCGACCGCGACAGCCTGCCCCTGGAAGCCGCCAGCGGCGTCGTCGCCTGGGTGGCCCGCGAACGCCAGCCCGCCTGCATCGCCGACCTGCACCAGCCGCCCTGGTCCGATATCTACCGGCCACTGGGCGAGGCGCAAGGCGCACTCCGCTCGGAATTGGCCGTGCCCCTGCTCGGGTCCGGCGGCGGCGTCGAAGGTGTGCTCAACGTCGAGAGCCCGCACCTCGCCCACTTCGACGCCGAAGCGCAGACGGTGCTGGAGAGTCTTGCCACGCAAGCCGCCATCGCCCTCCAGGAAGCCCGGCTGCTCGACGCAATAGAAGAAGTGACCGCCCGCATGGCCGGCCCCGCGCCCGACGAAGTCTTCGCCCTGCTCCTGGAGCGCGCCTGCGACCTGCTTAACACGACCCAGGCCGCCATCTGGGAGATTGATCGCGCCGACCCGGAGAGCCTGGTCCTGCGCGCCGCCTTTGGCGAAGTGCCCAGCGGCTACCGCGTGCCGGTGGCCGGCAGCCTGCTTGGCCAGGCGGTCTTCACCCGCCAGCCGGTGGAGAGCGCGAACCTGGAAGACGATGCGCGCCTGGGCCGCCGCGACCTGGCGCATCAGATGGGCTGGGAAGCAGCGCTCATCGTGCCCCTGCTCATGCGCGACGGCACTGCCCGCGGCGCCCTGGGCGTCTACGCCCGCGAGGCGCGCGGCTTCTCCGATTGGGATGCGCGCCTGCTCACCTGCCTTGCCAACCACGCCGCCGTCGCCCTCCAGTTGGCCGAGGCCCTCGACCAGGTCAAGCTGGCCGAAGAACGCCACGCCGTCGCCGAAACCTTCGCCGTCCTCGGCGACATCTCCGCCAATCTCTTGCATCGAGTCAACAACCTCATCGGCACCATCCCCGTCAAGGTGCAGTCGCTGGCCGCCAAGCGCCCCGCCCTGATGCACGACCAGTATGTCGCCCAGCGCCTGTCCGATATCGAGGCCGGTGCGCGCGGAGCAATGGAGGTCGCCCGCGAGACCGTGGCCTACCTGCGCCCGGTCCAGCTCCAGCCCACGGTGGTGGCCGCCTGTGTGCACAGCGTGAGCGCCCGCCTGCCCATGCCCGCCCACGTCGCACTGCGCCTGGAGGGTCTGGACGGCTTGCCCCCCGTGCTGGCCGGCGACGAGCCGCTGCGGTTGGCCTTCTTCAACCTGATCGAGAACGCCCTCGACTCCCTAGGCGAGCAGCCTGGCACGATCACGCTCGCCGGCCGCGTTGTGGCCGACGCCCTGGAGCCGGGCCGCCAGTGGGTCGAGGTCACCGTCCTCGACGACGGCCCCGGCGTGCCGCCCGAGGCCCGCGACCACCTCTTCCAACCGGACTTTTCCACCAAGCACTCGGCCAAGAAGCTGGGGTTTGGGTTGTGGTGGGTCAAATCGTGGGTGCAGCGCTGTGGCGGCAGCATCGCCCTGCATACGCCCCCCGGCGCCGCCGGCTGCGCCTTTGTTCTGCGCCTGCCCCTGGCCAACTGACTACTTTCCTGGTTCCCCCGATTGGCCGTCAGCCGCACGTTTTTTAGCGGAACCACGTTGAAGCATAGGCCAACGGTGGGGCGCGGATTAGAAACTCTTTTCCGGCGCCCCGTCAAGGCAATTGTTGCCTGATCATTTGAAAGGACGGACTGCAATATGAAAACCGCCCTCATCCTGGATGACAGCCCCCGCTGGCGAGCCATGGTGGCCGAAGCCCTGCGCGCCGAAGGCTGGACCGTGACGCCCGACGCCGCACTCAGCCCCGCTGCTCCCCCCGGCGTCGCCTATGATCTCATCATCCTGGCCGTGCCCCCCGCCGGCCACGACTCCAGCCCGCTCCTG
This sequence comes from uncultured Anaerolineales bacterium, assembly GCA_964497615.1. Lineage (GTDB taxonomy): Bacteria > Chloroflexota > Anaerolineae > Anaerolineales > UBA6663 > CAZCEC01. The sequence goes on from CAZCEC010000060.1 coordinate 14,608, forward strand.
GCCTGTCTCAACCAGCTCAACGGCGCCGCCCGCCGCTGCCTGCTGCTTTCCAGCCGACCCGCCCTCGAGATCGAGCCGGCCCTCGCCCATCACCCGCGCGTGGTCGGCGTGCTGGAGAAGGCCGCCTTCTCCGCCGCCGCCCTGCTGGCGCTGGCCCGGCCCTCCAATGAATCGCCCCCTGCCCCGCCGCCCGCCCTCGGCCCCCGCGTGCTGGTCGTCGAAGACGACGCCAACTGGCGCGACATCTACCTCGAGATCCTCGCCGATGGTGGCTACACCGTGGACTGCGCCGTGAGCTATGGTGAGGCGCGCGGCTGGCTTCAGCGCGTGGACTACGACCTGGCGATTGTGGACCTCAACCTGGCCTCCTCCGCCGCACCCGAAGGCAATCGCGATGGCTTCTTCCTCCTGCGCGCCGCCCGCCAGCGCGGCGTGCCCGCCCTCGTCGTCAGCGCCCTGGGCGACCCGGCCGATATTGACCGCGCCTACGACGAGTTCGGCATCTTCGCCTTCGTCGAGAAAGAAGGCTTCGACCGCGACAACTTCGCGCGCCTCCTGGTGGAGGCCCGCCAGCCCAGCGCCGCCCCGCCCGCCCCCAACGGCCTCACCGACCTGTCCGCCCTGGAGACTCTCACCCCGCGCGAGCGCGAGGTGCTGGGCCTGCTCATCCAGGGCCTCACCAACCGGCAGATCGCGGAGGCCCTGCTCATCTCCGCCAACACTACCAAGAAGCACGTGGATCACATCCTGCAGAAGCTGGCAGTGAGCACCCGCGCGGGCGCGGTGGCCGCCGCCCTCAAAATGGGTATGCACTGATATGGCCCATCTGGGGGTTGCCACGCTGCACCGGCGGCGCGTACACTCACCCGTGTTGAGGGCGCTCGATTGAGCTTGCGCCGGTCTGATCTTTAGGACCGCAACCGAATATGCACTGGGCCATGAAGCCTCCTGAACCCCGTCTGGGTTCTGGGGGCTTCGCTGCATTAAGGCCCCGGAGCCGCCGTCATACCGACTCGGAGGAGGAGCACATAACCCCATGGAAATCAATTCCGGCGATACCGCGTGGGTGATGGTCGCCACGGCCCTGGTCCTGGTGATGACCCCGGCCCTGGCGTTCTTTTACGGCGGCATGGTGCGCAAGAAGAACGTCCTGTCCACCCTCAATCTCAGCTTCATCGCGATGGGTCTGTTGAGCGTGCAGTGGGTCTTGATCGGCTACACCCTGGCCTTCGGCGACAGCGTCGGCGGCCTGGTGGGCAACCTGCGCTTCCTGGGCTTCAACGGCGTGGGCCAGCAGCCTAATCCCGACCTGGCCGGCACCATCCCCCACCTGGCCTTCGCCGCCTTCCAGATGATGTTCGCCATCATCACCCCGGCCCTCATCACCGGCGCGTTCGTGGAGCGTGTCCGCTTCAAGACCTTTCTGGTCTTTACCCTGCTTTGGGCCACCCTGGTCTACGACCCGGTAGCCCATTGGGTCTGGGGCGTGGGCGGGCTTCTCCGGCAGATGGGGGCGCTCGACTTTGCCGGCGGCACGGTGGTGCACATCACCGCCGGCTGGTCGGCCCTGGCCTTCGCGATGGTGCTGGGCCGCCGCAAGTGGTTCGGCAGGACGGCCATGGAACCCAACAACATCCCCTTCACTGTGCTGGGCGCGGGTCTGCTGTGGATGGGCTGGTTCGGCTTCAATGGCGGCAGCGCCCTGGGCGCCAACGGCCTGGCCGTGAACGCCATCGTCACCACCAACACCGCCGCCGCCGCCGCCGCCCTGGTGTGGATGTTCCTGAGTTGGCGCGACAACAAGCCCAGCGTGTTAGGTATCGTCACCGGCGCAGTCGTCGGACTGGTCGCCATCACGCCCGCCGCCGGCTTCGTCACGCCCCTGGCGGCCATCGTCATCGGCGCGGTCGCCGCCCCCATCAGCTACTTCGCCATCAAGCTGCGCGTCTCGCGCCGGCTGGACGAGTCGCTGGATGTCTGGGCCTGCCACGGCATGGGCGGCGCCTGGGGCGCGGTCGCCACTGGCCTGTTTGCCACCACCCTCGTTAACCCCGCCGGGGCCGATGGCCTGTTCTACGGCAATGCCAGCCTGCTGTTCATTCAGATCGCCGCCGCCCTGGTTGGCATCCTCTTTGCCTTTACCGTCACCGTTGTGCTGACCAAGCTGCTCAACCGCTTCATGGGCCTGCGCGTGACCGACAGCGAGGAAGAAGTAGGGCTGGATATCAGCGAGCACGGCGAGCGGGCTTACGCCTAGCGCCCCTGGAGCCATGAGCCATGACCAAGAAAATTGAAGCCATCATCCGCGAAGAGCGTCTCAACGACGTGAAGGAAGCCCTGTACCAGATCGGCATCGTCGGCATGAACGTGACCGCCGTGCACGGCCACGGCCGCCAGGGCGGCATCACCCTGGCCGGCCGCACCGGCAGCTACCGGGTGGACCTGCTGCCGCGCCTGCAGCTCAACATCGTCCTCAGCGACCACAACGTGGACAAAACCATCGCCACCATCTGCGAGGCCGCCAAGACCGGTGACCTCGGCGACGGCCTCATCTTCGTCTATCCGGTCGAAGAAGTCATCCGCATCCGCACTGGCGAGCGCGACCGAGCCGCCCTCAGCTATACCGGCGACATTGACATGCGCCAGGAACACGCCCTCTTGGCCGCCGCCGACTAACCCCCTGCCTCACCTGCTGCCCTCTCCCGACCCTCGCCTTTGCAGTCGGGAGAGGCGCCGGAGGTGTGGCAGGACCCGCCAGCACAAGTCTCCCCCTCCCCCTATTAGGCACTTCCTCCATCACCCATCCAGGTTATTCCCCCGCCCTCAGCGGAAATGGCCCGCCGGAGGGACGACACGCTCATGCCCTTGCCATAGACTGGCAGGCACGGTCCATCTTGGCCCGTCGAGCCGTCCCGGTGGAGCATTTCCTTGGCGCTTTCGAACGGACGATCCCCCTACACGCCCCGCTTTGAGCGCGGCGGCTGCGGCATCGGCTTCGTCGCCGACCAGCACGGCCGCCCCAGCCACGCCCTGCTCAAACTCGCCATCGAGTCCCTGGTTAACCTTCAGCATCGCGGCGCGCTCGACGCCGACGCAATGACGGGCGACGGCGCCGGCCTGCTCACCCCCCTGCCCCGCCCCTTCTTCGCCCGCGAAGTAGAACGTCTCACCGGCTGGGCCGTGGATCCCAGCCAACTGGGCGTGGGCGTCTTCATGCTCCCCGCCGAGCGCGAAGCCGAGATGTTCCGCCTGGCCGAGGCCGCATTCGCCCGCAACGGCGTTAACCTCCTGGCCTGGCGTGCGGTGGATGTGGAAGCTGGCGTGTTGGGCGAGCGCGCCCGCTCCACCATGCCCAGCCTCTGGCACGCCCTTGTCGCCCCCTGTTACGCCCTGGAGGGCGAGCAGCGCTTTGAGCAGCGCCTGTTCCTCGCCCGCAAGGATTTCGAGCGCCAGGCCCGCCCGCTGGGCGCCTATGTGCCCTCGTGTTCCTGTCGCACCATCGTCTATAAGGGCCTGCTCCTCGCCCCGCAGCTTTCCGCCTTTTACACCGACCTGCGCGACCCGGCCTACGAAGTGCCCCTGGCCGTTTTCCACCAACGCTACAGCACCAACACCGCCCCCACCTGGCAGCGCGCCCAGCCCTTCCGCATGCTCTGCCACAATGGCGAGATCAACACCATCCAGGGCAACGTCGCTTGGATGAAATCGCGCGAGCCGCGCCTCAGTGCCGCCTTCGCTCCGGACCCCGCCCTCCTCCGCCCCGTGGTGGACCTGGACGGCAGCGACTCGGCCATGCTCGACAACGCCGTGGAAGTGCTGGCCCACGGCGGCCGCGACATCCGCCACGCCCTAACCATGCTCGTGCCGCCCGCCTGGGAGAAGCAGCCCCGCCTCGACCCCGCTGTGCGCGACTTCTTCGCCTACCACGCCGGTCTCACCGAGCCTTGGGACGGCCCCGCCGCCCTCGTCTTTACCGACGGCACCGTCGTCGGCGCAACCCTCGACCGCAACGGCCTGCGCCCATGCCGCTTCCTCGTCACCGAGGACGGCCTCGTCGCCGCCGCCTCCGAAGCCGGCGCCGTCCCCGTGGACCCCGCTCGCATCCGTGTCCAGGGCCGCCTCGGCCCCGGCCAGATGCTCGCCGTGGACACCGCCACCGGCCAGATTCAGGAAGACGGCGCGCTCAAAGCCGCCCTCGCCGCCCGCCAACCCTACGGCCAGTGGCTGTGCGCCAGGCGCCTCTCGCTCCCCGAAGCTGATGCTCACGCAACCGAGCCAACCTCACACAACGCCGAGCAGCCGCCCCCCTCTCACAGCCCCAGCACGAGCGGGGGCAACCAACTCCCCTCTCCCATTAGCAGCAGCGCTGTAGCCGAGCGACCTCCCTCTCCCAGCCCCAGCACGAGCGGAGGTAACCGACTCCCCTCTCCCGCTGGGAGAGGGGGCGGGGGTGAGGGAGAACTCACCGGCCTCCAATCCGCCTTCGGCTACACCGCCGAAGAACTCGTCCTCGTCCTCCGCCCGATGGTCGAGAACGAAGCCGAGGCCCTCGGCTCCATGGGCGACGACACCTCCCCCGCCATCCTCTCCGATCTCCCGCGCTCCCTCTTCAGCTACTTCCGCCAGCGCTTCGCCGAAGTCAGCAACCCGCCCATCGACCCGCTCCGCGAGGCCCTCGTCATGTCCCTGCGCGTGCGCCTTGGCGCCCGCGGCAACTTCCTGGCCGAGACGCCCGAGCAGGCCCAACTGCTCGAACTCGATAGTCCCTTCCTTAACGATGCCGCCCTCGCCGCCCTGCGCGCCGACCCCGCGTTGCGCGCCATCACTCTCTCCACCCTCTACCCCGCCGCCGATGGCCCTGCCGGCCTCGCCCGCGCCCTCGAGCGCTTGCAAGCCGAAGCAGTCGCCGCCGCCCGCGATGGTGCGGAACTGCTCATCCTCAGCGACCGCGGCGTGGATGCCGCCCACACCTTCATCCTTGCCGCCCTCGCCGTTGGCGCGGTCCATCATCATTTGCTCCGCCATGATCTGCGCGTCGGCCTGGACCTCGTGGTCGAGAGCGGCGAGCCGCGCGAGGTTCATCACTTTGCGGTGCTGGTCGGCTATGGCGCGGGTGCCATCAACCCCTACCTGGCCCTCGCCACCGCCGCCAGCCTCGGCGGCCGCGACGGCCACTCCCCCGCCGAGGCCCAGGCCCGCTACCTCCACGCCGCCGAGAAGGGCCTGCTCAAGATCATGTCCAAGATGGGCATCAGCACCGTGGATGCCTACTGCGGCGCGCAAATCTTCGAGACGCTCGGCCTCAGCACCCCCGTGGTGGACGAATTCTTCTCCGGCACCACCGCCCATCTGGAGGGCCTGGACCTGGCCGGCATCGCCAGCATCGGTCTGGCCTGGCACCAATCCGCCTTCGGCGCGCAGTCCCCCGCCCTGCCCAGCCCCGGCTTCTACAAGTTCAAGCGGTCAGGCGAGCGCCACGCCTACAGCCCTGCCGTCGTCCACGCCCTGCACGCCGCTGTGCGCACCCCCGGCGCGCTCGACGGCAACTGGCGCGAAGGCTACGCCGCTTACAAGCGCTACAGCGACTTGTTCCACGCCGCCGAGCCGCTCGACTTGCACCACTTGCTGGACCTGGACTGCTGCCCCGAGCCGTTGCCCCTCGGCGCGGTCGAGCCGACCCATGCCATCCTGTGGCGCTTCTCCACCGCCGCCATGTCCCACGGCGCGCTCTCGGCCGAGGCCCACGCCACCCTTTCAATCGCCATGAACCGGCTGGACGCCCTCAGCAACTCCGGCGAAGGCGGCGAGGACCCGGCCCGCTTCGGCACCGAGGCCAACGACCGCATCAAGCAAGTCGCCTCGGCGCGGTTCGGCGTCACGCCCGCCTATCTCACCGCCGCCGACGAATTGCAGATCAAGATGGCCCAGGGCTCCAAGCCCGGCGAAGGCGGCCAACTGCCCGGCCACAAGGTCACGGTCGAGATCGCCGCCCTGCGCCACGCCACCCCCGGCGTCACCCTCATCTCGCCCCCGCCCCACCACGATATCTACAGCATCGAAGACCTGGCCCAGCTCATCTACGATCTGCGCCAGGTCAACCCGCGCGCCGCCATCTCCGTCAAGCTGGTGGCGCAGGCCGGCGTGGGCACCATCGCCGCGGGCGTCGCCAAGGCCGGGGCAGATATCATCCTCATCAGCGGCAGCGCCGGGGGCACCGGCGCCTCGCCCCTCAGCAGCATCAAGTACGCCGGCATCCCCTGGGAGCTTGGCCTGGCCGAGGCCCAGTATGTCCTCAGCGAAAGCGGCCTGCGCGGGCGCGTGCGCCTGCGCGTGGACGGCGGCCTGCGCACCGGGCGCGATGTCGTCATCGCCGCCCTGCTCGGCGCGGACGAGTTCTCCTTCGGCACCTCCGTCGTCGTCGCCGAGGGCTGCGTCATGGCCCGCGCCTGCCACCTGAACACCTGCCCCGCCGGCATCGCCACCCAGCGCGAAGACTTGCGCGCCAAGTTCGACGGCACGCCCGAACACGTGATGGCCTTCATGCTCTACATCGCCCAGGAAGTGCGCGAGACCCTGGCCGACCTCGGCCTGCCCTCGCTGGACGAGGCCACCGGCCGCGTGGAACTCCTGCGCCAGGCGCGCGGCCTCGGCGAGGTGGACCTGAGCCGGCTGCTGCTCGCCCCGCCCGCTGGCCAAACGCGCCGCTGGTTGGGCGACGCCAACCGCGTTCCGCGCGCCGCGCCGCTCAACGAACAGCTTGTCCGCCTCGTTGCCCCCGCGCCTGAGGCAGCCGGCGACCGCCTCGACTTCACCATCACCAACAGCGACCGCACCTTTGGCGCGCGCCTCGCGGGCGAGGTCGCCCGCCGCGCCGGCGACACCGGCCTGGGCGGTGCCGTGGTGGATGTGCGGCTCTCGGGCAGCGCCGGCCAGTCCTTCGGCGCCTTCGGCCTTCCCGGCTTGCACCTCACCCTCGACGGCGAGGCCAACGACTACGTTGGCAAGGGCCTGGCCGGCGGCCGCATCACCATCCGCCCCCGCCCCGGCGTAGAGACGCCCCGGCCAGCCCAGGTGTATCGGGCCGACGTCTCCGCCAGCGTCTCCGGCGGCATCTCAGACGGCCTCACTTCCGCACCCGTCCTCACTGGCAACACCGTCCTCTACGGCGCCACCGGCGGCGAGCTCTTCATCGCGGGCCGGGCCGGCGAGCGCTTCGCCGTGCGCAACAGCGGCGCCGAGGCGGTCGTCGAAGGCGTAGGCGACCACGCCTGCGAGTACATGACCGGCGGCCTCGTCGTCATCCTCGGCCCCACCGGCGACAACCTCGCCGCCGGCATGACCGGCGGCCTCGCCTACCTCTACGACCTGGACCACGCCCGCCTCAACCCCGAGCTGGTCCGTCCCGAGCCCCTCGACCCCGCCGACGAAGCCTGCCTGCGCGCCTGGCTGGCCCAGCACTGCGTCCTCACCGGCAGCCCTACCGCCGCCGCCGTCCTCGCCAACTGGCCTGCCGAGGCCCGCCGCTTCACCCGCCTCGCCTCCCAGGATGGCCCCCTGCCCCCGCGCCCCCTGCCCTTCACCCTCGCCGCGCAGCCCGCCTTCGCCCACATCCCCGCCTGAGTGGCGCCCCGTGGGCGGCGTCCCCACGCGCTCCCCGCGTGGTACCCTCGTCCGCCCCCCTTCGCGCCGACTGGTTGACGGCGCCATCCGTTACACACCTGCCCCGGATGCTCTTGCCGGGGTCCGCTACAAAATCCGTTGCCAACCTTGTGGTAGAGTCTATCAGCTTGACCTGCACCCGCCCATAAGGAGCGCCCCATGCGCCGCCTCACGTGGTCCCTGGTCCTCACCCTGTTCGTTCTTACTTTCGCTGCTTGCCAGCCAGGCCCCACAGACACCGCCGGCAATGCGCCAGCGGCCGGCGAGCCGGTTAGCACGCCCGTGGTCGTCTCCAGCGGCGCTTTCATGCAGATCACGCCCGCGACCCTGGCCGGCATGCTGGCCGACAAGGACTTCTTCTTCGTCAACACCCACATCCCCTATGAAGGCGAAATCGCGCCGACCGATGCCTTCATCGCCTACAATGAAACCGCGCAGCGCCTCGCCGAATATCCCGCGGACAAGAACGCCATGATCGTCCTCTACTGCCGCAGCGGTCGTATGTCCGCCATCGCCGCCGAAGACCTGGTGGACGCGGGCTACACTAACGTCTGGGACCTGGCCGGCGGATTCAATGCCTGGAAGGACGCCGGGTTCGAGCTCATAGTCCACTAGGAGGCCCTCCATGGCCACACCCTTCGACAACCGCCTGCTCCTCGTCCACTGGATTTCCCGCGTCCTGCGCCCCACCCGCGACACCTTCGGCAACATCGACCCGCGCGCCAACGAGTTAGGCATTTCCGCCCGCGACTTCTGCCAATGGGCGCGCCGCACCTTCCCCAATCTCAGCGGCCTGTCGGTCAAGGTCTTTCACGGCACCTCCTTCCAGGGCGCAGGCGGCAGCGACAACCCCAGCGACGTGCGCGCCATCACCAGCCTCGACCGCGTGCGCGACTGGCTGCGCGCCTGCAACGAGTCCGGCCTGGAGCTGCACGCCTGGGTGGTACCCGTGGGCCGCTTTCAAGGTGTGAACTTGGTAGATCGTGAGGTTGCCCTGCTCACGCAGTTGATGGCCGTCGAAACCGAGGGTGTGGGCCTCAAGTCACTGTCGCTGGATGTGGAAGCGGGCGCGGGCTTCTGGGGCGGCTCCCAGCAGGACGTGCTGGACTATTGGCGCAAGCTGCGCGGCAGCCTGCCCAACACCCACATCGCGGTCATCCTCGACTATCGCTTCCGGCGGCAGGGGCGCGAGGCCTTCATTACCCCCTGGGCCACGCGCGCCGACAGCCTGCACCCGATGGTCTATCCCGGCGAGTTCTTCCCTACCGCCGCCGTCATGCCCATCGAGCGCGAAATGCGCAAGGCCTTCGACGAGCTGCAAAACTTCGGCCAGCCCGTCATCCCCATGCTCCAGCTCCACGACGCCACCCGCGTCGCCAAGCGCCTCACCAGGCCGGAGGAAGTGAGTGGGCAGGCCGATTGGGCGCTCCGCCTGGGCGCGCCCGGCCTCACCTACTTCCGCACCGGCACCGACCACTTCCAGTCCTCCAAGTGGCCCGGCCTCCAGGCTGTCCAACTGCCCGGCGCGGTGCCCCCTGCCCCGCCCCCCATCCCCGCCCACGCCATCGTCGTTTGGCCGCAGGACCCCGGCTACGCCGAATTCCTGTTCCCCGAAAACCCGCCCGACGCCCCCGTGCAGTCCGGCCAGGATGTCTACAACAAGCCCTTCCGCTTCAAGCGCACCTTTTCCGGCCAGGGCATCACGGTCGAATACCGGCCCAACCTGCCCATGCGCGCCGCCTACCGGGTGGAGGTCTTCATCCCGGCCGACGTGGCGAATGCGATGGTGGAGTACCGCGTCATGGACCGGCCCGGCCAACCCGACGCCGAGATCGTCACACCGCCCATCGATCAGGCGCGCTTCTCTAACCAGTGGTTCACCCTGGGCGACTTCGACTTCGACCCCGTCCACCCCGACGGCGGCAAGGTCAGCCTCACCGACCTCGGCCCCGACAACCCTCGCCACACCGTCGTCTTCGGCGCCGTCCGTTGGCTGCGCCTTTAGGCTCACCGGCTAGCGCAGCCGCTGATGTGACGCCCCTTCGTAGCGCGGGCGGTTTAGCCCCCGCGACGGCGGCTGCTTTTGCCGCCGAACCCGGCCGGCCATGTCGGGTGCCCGTCATCGCCGAGTTCTCTGTAGACCTACCCCATTAAAACAAATACCCCTCTCCTGAGCGGGCCTTCGGCGCGCACTTTGCACCGCGCTCAAGAGAGGGGGTCGGGGGCGAGGTTCTACGGCAGCGTCTCAGTCTCCGTGATCGGCGCTGTCGGCGTCGGCGCCACCGTCGTCACATCCGGCACCGTCGCCGTCGGCAGCGGGATCAGATACTGCTGGCCCGACGGCAGATAAATCACCTGCACGTTCGGCGCCAGTTTGTCGATATAGCGGAACGTTAACACGTCCGGGTTCTCGCTCAACGCCTCCGCGATCAGCCGCAGCGACGCCGCCTCAGCCTCGGCCTGGAGCACCGTCGCCTGGGCGCGCCCCTCCGCCGCGATAATGGCGGCATCCGCCTGGCCCTGAGCCGTCACGCGCGCCTGCTCCGCCTCCTGCCGCCGCTGCTCCACCACAAACGCCGCCTGCTGCGCCTGCTGCTCCGCGATCTGCTTTTGCTCCACCGCCTCCGAATACTGTTCTGTAAAGGCGATATTGCGGACCAGGAAGTCAATCAGCACCAGATTGTTCTCTGCCATGCGCGCCCCGAGTTCCTGGGTGATGGTCTCCTCCAGTTCGGCCCTGTTCGTGCTGACAATTTCCTCCACGCCATACTGCGACGCCTTGTCACGGATGATGCCGCGCGCCAGCGGCCGCACCACGCTGTCCTGGTAGCGGTCCTGCCACGTGATGTGCAGACTCACAATCTGGTCCGGGTTCACGGCATAGATCACCGATGCGTCAATAAACACTTCCTGCCCGTCATTGGTCCGGGCCCGGATGGCCTCATCTCCAGCCACGCCCCCCTCCGAAGCATTCGACGACATCGTATACGTCACGCGCGAGATCGGGTACGTCACCACTCGCTCCGCCACCGGAATGATCCAGTGCAGTCCGGGTTGCAGCGTATCCTGCCGGTAGCCCGCCGGCTGCAGGGCCGAAATCACCACCCCGCGCTCCTCCGGTTCGATAAACACCAACCCCGCCGCCGCCGTCGAGAGCAGCAGCGCCACCACCGCAATCCCCGCCACCAGGGCTGCGCTCCCGCCCATCTTGCGGCCCCGCGCCGAGTTGAACACCACCAGCCCCAGTGCGCCCAGCGCCGCCAGCCAGGCGATCACGGCGATCCCTTGCACCACGCTCGCAATACCCATCGTCTGCTCCTTGTCTCCAGTTGCCTCATCCAATTATACGGGCTTTTGTGCTAATATCCGCCCGTGCGCCAGTTCGATGTACAAGTCGCCGAAGTCGCCGCCGCCGGCAGTTCCGTCCGTCTCGCCTGCGCCGGCCCGCACCCCGGCGCTTCCCCCGGCCAGTTCTGCCTCGCCTGGGCCGACGTGCTCGCCCAGCCCGCCCTGCGCCTGCCCCTCTTCCCCAGCAGCGAGGACGAAGCCGGGCCCGTCTTTCACGTGCCCATTGGCCATCCCTATGCTCGCCTTGCCCCCGGCGACCGCCTCAACCTGATCGGGCCGGGCGGGCGCGGCTTCCGCCTTCCCACAGCCGCCGCCGGCCGCGTGCTGGTCATCGCCAGCGGCCTGGAGCGCATGCTGCCCACCATCGAAGCCGCCCTGCATCGCGGCCAGGCCGTCACCACCCTCACTCCGCGCGGCGCCGAACTGCTGCCGTCGGATGTTGAAATCCACCGCGGCGCGCTCACGGCCGAACTCGCTGCCTGGGCCGATGTCGTTGCGCTCGATGTGGCCGACCCGCGCGCCCGCGCCCAACACATCCGCGCCCTCGCGCCGCCGCGCGGCCGCGACTACGTCCAGGCGCTGGTCCTGCCCACCCTGCCCTGCGGCACTGGCGCCTGCCAGGCCTGCTGGGTGGAGCTCTCCCCATCCCACGTGCGCAAGCTGGCCTGTGTGGATGGGCCGGTATTCTATTTTTGATCTGACTTCGCCTTGTCTGCCTGCCTCTGCCTGATTGCTCATCCTGACGACGAAACCATGCTCTGCGGCGGCACCCTCGCCTTGCTGGCCGCCCGTGGCGTGGACGTGCACCTCGCCTGCCTCACCCGCGGCGAAGGCGGCGAGCTAGGCGAACCGCCCCTCACCGACCGCACCGGCCTGGGCGCGCTTCGGACGCGAGAGCTGAGCTGTGCCGCCCAACAGCTTGGCTGCCGGGACCTCCAGTTTCTGGGTTATGTGGACCCCGTGGTGGGCCCTGGCGAGACCCTCTTCGCCCCCGAGCACGACTTCGACGCGCTCGTAGATCAGATCAAGTCCTTGCTCGTGTCCATCCCTGCCAGCGTCCTGCTCACCCACGGCTCCAACGGCGAGTACGGCCACCCCGCCCACCAGCTCGTCCACCGCGCCGCCCTGGCCGCCGCCGCCCACCCCGCCCTCACCGAACCGGGCCGCCCGCCCGTCATTGTCTATTCCTTCGCCGCCAGCTATCCCAACCACCCCTACCCCCGCCTCGCCAACGCCGGCGACCCCGCCAGCCTCATCGTGGATGTGAGCGCCGTCCTCGACCAAAAAGAGGCCGCCGCCATGTGCCACGCCTCCCAAAATGCGCTCTTTGTCCGCCGCCGCTCCGAAGCCGCCGGCCGCCCCCTCACCGTCCGCGAGGTCCTGCTGTCCGAAGAATCCTTCCACCGCCACTGGCCAGCCTCAGCGCAGCACTCAGCGCCGCCCCCCGCCGCCGACCCCTTTCTCGCCTGGCTCCATCCGTCCGACCCTGCCGCCGCTTCCACCAGTCGACCAATCGACCAGGTAACCAATTGACGAGTTGCCCGCCCATGATTGACCTCGCTCCCCGCCACAAGCACGGCCTCACCCTGGACAACCCCGTGATGAACGCCGCCGGCACCCTCGGCTTTGCCCAGGAATACCGCGGCCTCATCAAACTGAACGCCTTGGGTGCCTTCGTCACCAACCCCCTCACCTACCGCCCGCGCACCCCCGCCCACTCGCCCAACGCCGTCCTCATGCCCGAGGGCGTGCTCGTCCACACTGGCCTGCCCAACCCCGGCGTCCCCGACGCCCTTCGCCGCTGGGATAAAGAGTGGCGCCGCCTGGGCACCCCCGTCATCGTCCACCTGGCCGCCACCACCCCCGGCGAAACCGCCCGCAGCCTGTCCCTCCTGGAGCGCGCCAACGGCGTCGCCGGCATCGAACTGGGTCTGCGCGACGACGTCTCCCCCACCGACCTGGCGCACCTCGTGCGCGAAGCCCTCGGCGGTCAACCCCTGCTGGTGCGCTTGCCCGTGGCACGTGCCGTGGAATTGGCCCCCGCCGCCGCCCGCGCTGGCGCCGACGCCCTCACCATCGCTGCCCCGCCGCGCATCGAAGCCGCCGCCGGTGATCGGAGATTCTCCGGCCGGCTCTACGGTGTCTCAATTTTCGCTGCTGCTCTGGAAGCCCTGCGTGGTGTTGCCGCTCTCAACCTCGGCCTGCCCCTCGTCGGCGCCGGAGGCATCCGCACCCTCGAATCCGCTCAAGCCATGCTGGCCGCCGGTGCCGCCGCCATCCAGATCGACGACTTCATCTGGACTCAACCTCAAGCCGTGGCCGATCTCACGGCCTCAATCTCCTCACCCCCGTAGGGGCGAAGCCCGCGCCCCCCCCCCCCCCCCCC
>CAZCEC010000060.1:28030-40525 GCA_964497615.1 uncultured Anaerolineales bacterium
ATGCTTCGCCCGGCCTGAAGTCCCCCCCCACCATCGCCCCCCGAACCCCTCTCCTCCTCCACTCTTGCACCTGCTGCACACTTGGCCCGAATGCACTTACCGGGTCTGCTGCCTAACCCACTGCCAACCGCCAGCCGCCCCTGAACTGGCAGCGGCCAATCTGCTAAATCCGTTTCAAAATCCGTTGCCCCATCACCGTTCCAGCAATATCGTCACCGGCCCATCATTCTCGATCTCCACCAGCATCATCGCTCCAAACACCCCGCGCTGGATTGGCACCCCGTGAAACGCCAGCCGCTGCCCAAAATACGTCACCAGCGGCTCCGCCTCCGCCGGCAAGGCCGCGTCAATGAACGATGGCCGCCGCCCCTTCTGCGTATCCGCATACAACGTGAATTGTGAGACCACCAGGGCGCTCCCGCCCGCCTCTAGCACCGAGCGGTTCATCTTCCCCGCCTCATCCTCGAAGATGCGCAGGTTAGCCGTCTTCTCGGCCAGCCAATCCGCCTGCGCCTCCCCGTCCCCCTTCCCCACCCCCACCAGGATCACCATTCCTGGCCCAATCTCCCCCACCACCTCGCCGCGCTGTCCTTCCGCGCCGCGCTGTCCTTCCGCGCCGCCCACCCTCACCGCCCCCCGCTTCACCCGCTGAATCACCAGCCGCATCCCACCTCCGCCCCCCATATCCCCTGAGTCCCCCGCCTCCCTTGAGTCCCCTGCTTCCCCTACTTCCGATCCACCACCGCCTTCACCAGCTTCACCGCAATGCTCCCCCCCGGCACAATCATCCCCACCGCATCGGCCGTCACATCGAACAGCAGGTCACGCGTCACCATGCCCTTGATCTGGTCCTGCAGCTTGCGCCCGCCGCTGCGCACATCGCCCGTCAGCCCGTCATACTCCACCACCACCTGCTTCCCCTTCGCCACCCAGGCATACTCAAACGCGTACATCGGGCGGAAGTACAGATCAATCGCCTCCACATCCACCCGCTCCTCGTGGATCACCTGCGCCTGCACCGGCTGCACCACCTCGGCCATCACTTGCCGCGTCACCGCCGTCGCCCGCGCCTGCGGCACCACCACAAAAAAGCCTTCCGGCACAAAGCTCTCCAGGTTCGTGATCTCCAGGCTGGGATAGGTCAGGTAGCGGCTGTAGTCGAACCGATTGCCCGTCAGCCCGTCAAAGGTGGCGCTCACTCGCCGCTCGTCCAGGCAGTGCTCCACCGCGTTCAGGTTCACCTGCGGCGCGCCCTTGGCTGGCCGGTCCACCTTCACCTGATGCTCCAGCACCGTGATCTGCTGCACCTCCGGCCCGCTCACTGAGATCGCGAATGACCGGTTGCGGTCATAACGCGTCCGCCCGGAGATCGTCACCAGCCAGAACGGCTCCAGCCGCGCCTCCGTCGACACCAGTTGGATGTCCTCCGCCTTAGGCCGCGACAGCAGCGCCCCCACCGTCCCCGCCACCAGGCTGGTGCGCTTGTCATCCACCCGCACCTTCGCCACCTCCAGTGGCACCTGCGGCGTAATCTGAAATGCCCGTTCCTCCGCCAATGAGATGTCCATCTTTCGCCCTCTTCCTTCGCCTTTTGTCCTACTTCACGCGTCCCACGTCCCTCATCCCCTGCCCCACGCCTGGGCGTCGTCCTTCATAACTCATCCTTCGTCCCCCTACGGCAGCCCCACCGCCCGCTTCACATCCCCCAGCGTCTCATCCGCCAGCACCCGCGCCCGCGCCGCCCCGTCGTGCAGCACCTCCCACACGTAATTCGGGTCGCGGCCAATCTCCGTCCGCCGTTCGCGCAAGGGCGCCAGGTCGGCGTTGATGTTCTTCGCCAGGATCTTCTTGCAATCCACGCACCCGATCCCCGCCGCGCGGCACTCGCGCTCGATCATGGGCAGTTCGTCCGGCGAGAAGGTCTTGTGCAGAGTAAAGACGTTGCACACCTCCGGCCGGCCGGGGTCGCTGCGCCGCGCCCGCTGCGGGTCGGTCACCATCGTCATCACCCGCGCCTGCGTCTCCTCCGGCGTCGCCGCCAGCTCGATGTCGTTGTTCAGGCTCTTGCTCATCTTCTGCACCCCGTCGGTGCCCAGCACCTTGGGATACTCGGTGTTCTTCATCTGCGGCTCGATCAGCGCCTGGCTCTTGGTCCGGTGATTGAACGTCCGCACCACCTCGCGCGCGAACTCCAGGTGCGAGGCCTGGTCCACCCCCACCGGTACGATCCCCGCCCGATAGAGCGTGATATCCGCCGTCATCAGCACCGGGTAGCCCACCAGCCCATAGTTCACGTTGTGTGGGTGCTGGGCCACCTTGTCCTTGAAGGTCGGCAAGTCCGTCAGCTTGCCCAGCGGCGTGAACATGCTCAGGATCGTGTGCAGTTCCGTCACCTGCGGCACGTGGCTCTGCACGAACATGATCGTCTCATCCGGCCGGATGCCCGCCGCCAGCCAGTCCAGCGCCATCTCGGCCGTGTTCGCGCGCAAGTCCTCGAACTCGTCCAGCGTCGTCAGCGCGTGCAGGTCCACGATGCAGTACACGCAGTCATAGTCGTCCTGCAGCGCCACATAGTTCTTGATCGCCCCCAGATAATTGCCCAAATGCTGGCGGCCCGTTGGCCGGGCGCCGGAGAATACACGTCCCTTCTTGGTCATGCCTTATCCTTGTTCCCCCAGAATCTTCTCGCTGATTGCGTTTAGCTCTTCATCCGAATAAAAGTGCAGCGTGATCGTCCCCCCCTTGCGCCCCCGCCGCAGCGACACCCGCGTCCCCAGGTGGTCGCGCAGCCGTTCGGCCAGCGCATCCGTCTCCACCTCCCGCGCCTCCCGCGCCGGGCGCGCCTCCTTCTGCCCCAGCAGCCGCCGCACCAATGCTTCCGTCTGCCGCACGCTCAGGTCGCTCCGCAGCACCTTGTCAAACGCCGCCATCTGCGCTTCGGTCGTGGGCAGCATCAGCAGCACCCGCGCGTGCCCCTCGGAAAGCTCCCCCGCCACCAGCGCTTCCAGGATGCGCTGCGGCAGCTTCAGCAGCCGCAGCGTGTTCGTCACCGTGACGCGCTTCTTGCCCACCCGCGCCGCGATGGACTCGTGCGACAGCCCAAAGTCGTCCGCCAGGTGCCGGTAGGCCAGCGCCGTCTCCAGCGGCCCCAGGTCCGAGCGCTGGATGTTCTCCACCAGCGCCACCTCCAGCAGTTGCTGGTCGGTGGCCTCGCGCACGATGGCCGGCACCATCGCCAGCCCCGCCAGCCGCGCGGCCTCCAGCCGCCGCTCCCCCGCAATCAGGGTGTACTGCCCCGCAAAGCTCGTCTGCGCCACAATCAGCGGCTGAATCACCCCGTGTTCGCGGATCGAGTTCGCCAGTTCTTCCAGTTCGGTTGGGTCCAGCCGGGCGCGCGGCTGGCGCGGGTTGCGGCTGATGGCCGCCACCGCCACCTGCCCCACGCCCGCCGCCGCTTGCGCGGGCGGTTCGGGCGAGGCCGGCAGCAGCGCGTCCAGCCCGCGGCCAAGACCACGTTTCGATGAGACAGGCATGGGACTAGACTTCCGCGTTCAGGCGGTCACCATTCAGCACTTCCTCGGCCAGCGCCTGGTAGGCCAGCGCCCCGGACGAGGTGGGGGCATAGATCGAAATGGGCACCCCGTGCGACGGCGCTTCGGCCAGCCGCACGCTCCGGGGAATGATAGCCGCAAACACCTTTCCGGGGAAATGCCGCCGCACCTCCTCCACCACTTGCTGCGCCAGGCTGATGCGGCTGTCGAACATCGTCATCACCAGCCCGCGGATCGAAAGCGTCGGGTGCAGCGCCGCCCGCACCCGGTTGAGGGTATGCGTCAACTGCCCCAGCCCTTCCAGCGCCAGATACTCGCACTGCACCGGGACGATCACGCCGTCCCGCGCCGCTGCCAGCCCGTTCACCGTCAGCAGCCCCAGCGACGGCGGGCAATCCACCAGCACATAATCATAGTTGGCCTCAATCGCCGCCAGCGCCTGCCGCAGCTGCATCTCCCGCGCCAGCATCCCCACCAGCTCCACCTCCGCCCCGGCCAGCGCGGGGGAGGCCGGCAGCAGGGCCAGCTTAAGCTGCGGGCTATGCAGCAGATGGTCGCGCGGCGAGGCGCCGTCCACCAGCGCGTCGTACACCCCGCCCGCCACCTTGTTCTTGTCCATCCCCAGCGACGAGGTCGCATTGGCCTGCGGATCCAGGTCCACCAGCAGCACCCGCTGGCCCATCTGCGCCAGCGCTGCCGCCAGGTTGATGGCCGTGGTCGTCTTGCCCACCCCGCCCTTTTGGTTCACCAGCGTATAGATGCGTCCCATCTTATTCGGGCCGCGATCCCAGCTCCGCCTGCGCGCGGCAGTAGCCCGCCTCTTCGCGCGTGGGCGTTCCCTCCAGGCCCAGCCGTGTCACCGATACCGCCGCCACCTGGTTGGCAAACCGCGCCGACGCCCACGGATCGCCCGTCTCGTACAGGTTGACGAAGTACGCCGCGGCGAAGACATCCCCCGCCCCCGTCGGGTCCACCTCCACCACCGTCGGCGCCCGGAAGTCCCGCGCCCCCGCCCCCTTCACGAACACGGTGCAGCCCTCCGCGCTGCGCGTCACCACCAGCACCTTCGCCCAGCGCGCCCAGCGCTCGGCCACGGTCCAGTCCCCATTCAGGTCGTCCACGCTCGTCACCACCGCGCTCACCTGGCCCAGCGCTTCCTCCGCCCGCGGCCACTTCGCCGCGTCGGTGCGCACTTCGCCGTCGGCCCCCCACTCGCGCAGCCAGCCCTGCGGCGTCAGGCCCACAAAGGCCCCGCCAAAGTCGCCGGCCAGCCCTGGGTCTAGCTCTTGCGCCATCGGCGCCAGGTGCACGATGGGCGCGCGCAGCCAGTGGGTGGGCACCGCCTCCACCGTCAGCGGGCCGGCCAGCCCGCGCAGGAACTGCCGCCGCCCGCCGCCTATATAGATGTTCTCGAACGTGGTCGTCTCTGGTGAAGGCTGGCGCGCCAGCGGTATCCCCGCCAGCGGGCTGAGGTCCACATCCTCATG
Source organism: uncultured Anaerolineales bacterium (assembly GCA_964497615.1). Classification (GTDB taxonomy): domain Bacteria; phylum Chloroflexota; class Anaerolineae; order Anaerolineales; family UBA6663; genus CAZCEC01. Next base: position 33,069 of record CAZCEC010000060.1, read on the forward strand.
CGCCGCCGTGACGATGCCGGGGTTGTAATCCAAGGCCTGCGCCGTCCGCGCCGCAAACGACGGCGTGCCGCCCAATCGCGGCCCATCCGGCGTCAAGTCCTTGGTGATATGCCCAATCAGGAGATAGTGAACAGCGCGTTCGGCCATATTGCTATTGTACCGATAAATACAAAGACGGCGCTTCGCGCCGTCGCATTCCCAAAACACACCTTGAACGCAGGCATTCGCCGGCGCCCTAATAGAAGCGGCGAGCATCGCTCGCCGTGTCTCCAGTCAATTTCCCTTGCAGCGCTCGCAGAGCGCCGGGATAGGGCCGGGGGTTAGGTCGCGCTCCGCGGCACCACCGTCACCTTCCGGTGGCTCCCTTCGCCCACGCTCTCCGTGGTCACGTCCTGATGGTCGCGCAGTTCCAGATGGATGATGCGCCGCTCGTTCGCCGGCATCGGCTCCAGGGTCATGGTGCGCCCCCGCTCCACGGCCTGCTCCGCCATGCGCCGCGCCAGGCGCCGCAGTTGCTCCTCGCGCCGCTTCTTGTGCCCTTGCACGTCCACCACCAGGTCGATGCCATGACCCAACTGCTTGGCGATAATGAGCCGCGCGATGTATTGCAGCGCCGCCAGGGTGTCGCCCCGCCGGCCGATCAACAGCCCCAGGTCCGGCCCCTGCACGTCCAGCACAATCGGGGTCACATCCTCATCCGGCTGGCCGTGCGTGGCCTCCACCACGGCCTCAATCTCCATCAGGTTCAGCAGGTCCACCAGCACCTGCCGCGCCGTCTCCAGTTCGCCTTCCGCGTCCAGTTCAGCCGGCTCGTCGTCCGCCGCCACCCGCGTGATCCGCACGCGCACCATCCCCGGCGTGTCTGTTTCCCCGGCGGCCTCAAACACCGCCACCTGCACCGCCTCGCGCGGCACGTCCCACTCCGCGCACACGCGGCGCACGGCCTCGTCCACCTCGCTCCCCCCCACTCGCAGCTCAATCGATTCTGGCGCTTCGGACATAGTGTATTTCCTGACTAGCGCTTGCTGGCTGCCTGCCGTCCGCGCTCCGACTTGCCCTTGCCGCCGCCGGTCTTGCCGGCCCCGGTCTTGCCGCCGCCGGCCTTGTCGTTCGCGGCCCCGGCCGGCGCGCGCCGGAAGGTAAAGATGCTCTTCCAATCCACCGGCGAGGTCACCGCATACTGCACGATGCTGACCGCGTTGCCGATGACCCAATAGATCGACAAGCCAGACGGGAACTGGAGCGACATCCACCCGATCATCAGCGGCATCATCAGCGTCATCTGCTGCGACATGGCCTGTGCCTGCTGATTATCCACCGCCGCCGCCGGCTGCATCACCTTCGACTGGAGCCAGGTCGTGGCCACCACCAGCAGCGGCAGCACGAAGAACGGGTCCGGCAGCCCCAGGTTCAGCCACAGGAAGCTGTTTTGCAGCGGGATCAGGCCCGCCAGGTCCGACAGGAACGGGTAGATGTGCTTCGACAGGTCCAGCAGTTGGATGGGCGAGGCCGCCATCGCCAGGTTGATGGCCTGATACAGCCCGATCAGCACCGGGAACTGAATCAGCATCGGCAGGCAGCTCCCAAACGGGTTCACGCCCGCCTCCTTGTACAGCTTCATCTGCTCCTGGGTCAGCTTCTCCCGGTCCTTAGCGTACTTCTCCTGGGTCTTCTTCCAGGCGTCGCTCTTTTGCAGCTCGGCCAGCTTCTTCTGCGACTTCTGCGTCTGGTACGTCAGCGGGAAGGTCACCATCCGGATCAGCACCGTGAAGACCAGGATGGTCAGGGTGAAATTGTGGAACAGCACCTGGTACAGCACCAGGAGCAGGTTCAGCATCGGGTTGACGATCAGGGTATCCCACATGTGTCGTTACCTGCTCGGCGCAAAGGCCCAGCGCACCGTCGCGTCGAGCGCCGGGGTGTAGGCCACCACCAGATTATCGCCGCCAAACGGCGCCACCAGTATCAAATCACCGGCCACGATCGGGGCCGCCAAGATTTGCCCCTTCAGCGTCTGCGTATGCCGCACCGCCCCCGTCGCGCGGTCCAGCGCGAAGAAGTTGCCGTCGCGGTCGCCCACGTACAGCAAGTCGCTGGTCAGGGCCGGCCGGGCCCGCATCTGGCCGCCGGGCTTCACCGGCGCCCACACGTCCACGCCGGTCGCCGCGTCCACGGCATATACCGTGCCGGCCACATCCGCAAAGTATAACACCCCATTGTCCAGCGCCGGCCCGCTCCACACCCAGTTGGTGGTGTCCCTTGCCCAGCGCTCATCGCCAGTCGCTGTGTCCAAGGCCAGCAGCTTGCTGCCAAACGTCCCCACGAAGATCATTTCACCGTCGCTGCTGATGCTGGGCGTGCCCGCCAGCGCCGCGCCCAGGTCCTTCGACCACCGCACCGCGCTGGTTTCCGCGTTCAGCGCGTAGAGCTTGTGGTCCAGCGACGCCACGAACACCGTGTCGCCGGTGACCAGCGGGGCCGCCCACACGTCGCGCTCCGCGTCGAAACGCCACAGGTCCTGCCCTGTGGCAGCGTCCACCGCATACACCGCGCCGCTGGCCAGCCCTACGTACACCACGCCCTGCGTCAGGGTCACGCCGCCCACAATGCGATTGTCCACCGCGGGCGATAGACCCAGGAAGCCCGCCTGCGCGCCCCCCTCGGCCAGCGGGCACCCTTCACGGTCAACCCCCTTCTGATCGAACGCCAGGCACCACTTGGCCCGCCCGGTGGCCGGGTCCGCCCCGGTCGCCGGGTCCAGCCCATACAGCACGCCGCTGTACGTACCCGCCGGGCCTTCCGACCCGACCACGATGATGTCGTCGCCCACGCCGGCATCCGACACAAAGATGCCCGCGTTGCCCGCGTAACCCTCAGGCGGGAACTTCCACACCTGCTGGCCGCTCTGCACGTTGATGGCGTAGACGCTCGGCCCTTCCGCCAGAAAGGCCACTTGGCCGTTGGTGGCCAGGCCCGGCCACGTTTGCGTGCGCGCCGGGCCGCAGGCTGCCAGGGTCAGGGCCAGCAGCGCCCCGCTGATGATCAATAGCTTGGACCGCAAAGGAATCTCCTAGGGAACCGGGTCGTACCCGCCGGGGTTGAATGCCGAATGGTGCACCGCAAACATCATGCGAGCCCTTTGTCCGCTAAGGCACCGGGTCGTACCCACCGGGGTTGAAAGGGTTGCACCGTAGCACCCGCCAGGCCGCCATCAGGCTGCCTCGGATGGCCCCGTGCTTTTGCACCGCCTCAAACCCGTAGCGCGAACACGTCGGATAAAAGCGGCAGGTGTTTACCGGCATCAGCCGCGAAAAAGTGAGTTGATACAGCCGGATCACCCCCAGGATCAGGGTGCGCGGCCATTGGCTGAGCCGAAAATCCGGCCGCCACGCCGGCAGCGCCGCCCGATGAGGGTGATCATGCTCAACACTGTCCATCATTTCGTTTCCTGCTTCAACGCCACGCCGGCCCGCACCAATAACTGGCTCACCGCCGCCCGCACCGCCTCCAGCCGCGCCCCCGCCAGCGGCGCGCGGGCGATCAGCACCACGTCCCACCCCGGCGCCATTTGCGCCTGGCACGCGCGGGCCGCCTCGCGCAGCAGCCGCTTGGCCCGGTTGCGGTCCACCGCCCCGCCCACTGCCCGGCCCGCCACCACCCCCACCCGCGTGCCCCTTTCCGGTAGAGACGCCCCGGCCAGCCCAGGTTGATCGGGCCCGCGTCTCCCATCCGTTTCGGATTCGCTCCGCCGCCGGGCTGCTAGAACGACAAGCGGGTGGGCGTGAGATCGTCCATCGCGCCGCACCCGCTCAAAGTCGCTTGCGCTTGTCAGTCGGAGCAAGGCGAAGGCCCACCCGCCTTGTGCGCCGCCGGCCGCCCGGCCGCTTACTTCTTCTTGGCGGCCGCGCGCCGCCCCACTGGCGCCTTGGCCCCGTTCCAATTGACCTTCTTGATATGGTTATTCGCCGACACCGCCAGGCGCACGCGCCCCTTCAGGCGGCGCGCCTTCAGCACCTTGCGGCCCCCGGCCGTTGCCATGCGGGCGCGGAACCCATGTACACGGGAGCGGCGCCGGATTTTTGGCTGATACGTTCGCTTGGTCATGACCTGGTCACAATCTCTCGTTTAGGATGGTTTCGAACAGCGCGGAATTATACCGTACCGATTGCCCTTTGGTCAACGCCAGTTTGTTTGGGGGGTGGTCCCGTTTGGACAACCCGCAACCGCTCAGACTATGTCATTCTGGTCCGCTCAGTCATGTTATTCTGGACCGCGCGGACCATGTCATTCCGAGGCGCGGTCTTTGCGCCGAGGAATCTAACTCACCGATCAGGATTTGTATCCCCGGCGAATGCCTGGACAAACCCTCTAGTTTCGTTTAGAATGCCGTGCTGTTCGGTTACACGCCCGTAGACGAGGAGAAAGTTCTTTGGCCAACACTGCTTCCGCCCTCAAGCGCATCCGGTCCAACAACCGCAAGCGCATCCGCAACAAGATGGTCCGCTCCGCCACGCGCACCGCCGTCAAGCAGGCCCGCGAGGCCGATGCCCCCGGCGCCGCCAGCGCCACCAAAGATGCCATCAGCGCCCTCGACAGCGCCGCGCGCAAGGGTGTCATTCACCCCAACAACGCCGCCCGCCGCAAGAGCCGCCTGATGAAGCGTCTCAACAAGCTCCAGGCCGCCGGCAAGTAACCTCCACCTGCGCCCTCTCCAACCGGGCTGGGTTGCCTCCCACACATAGGAGATGGCCCCGCCCGGTTTGCGTTCCCGCTCCCGCCGCCCCCCGTAGGAGTGTGTTGCACGCGCGATCCGCTGTCCCAATTCCCCCTTCCGCATTTTCCCTCTTGACCTAGAACACTCGTTCTGCTATAACTGGATTGCACCCTCCTCACGCCTCCTCGTCCCCACCGACCCGGGGACGAGGAGGCCAGGGTGCGGGGCCAATGCCCCGCCAACCGCACCGTGCGCAAACTGCTCCTTGGCCTTCCCCCCTTGCCTGCTGCGCCGGCCCACCCATCGTCTGTAGCCCGGGCCTTCACCGCCCGGCTCAGGGAGACGGAGCGCCGGCCATGGGCAGTGACACTATCACCCGAGAGTACCTGAACTTTCAGTCCGACCGCATTGAGCGCGTCCTCGCCTCCCACCGCGTGCCCGTGCGTGTCGAGGGCGGCGCCGTCACCCCGCGCTGGATTCGCTTCCACGTCGCCCCCGGCCTGGGCGCCAAGGTCGCCACCATCCGCAACCTCTCAGAAGAGTTGGCCCTGGCCCTCGGTGCGCCCGACGTGCGCGTCTCCCGCGACGGCGAACAACTCGCCGTTGAAGTTCCCCGCCCCGATGCCGAGCCGGTCTCGTTACTACCCATGCTGCGGCGCATCCCATCCATACCGCGCTTCACCGCTTGCTTGGGCCTGGCCGACGATGGCCGGCCCCTGCTCATCCGCCTGCCCTCCCCAGACGTGGCCCATGTGCTCGTGGCTGGCGCCACCGGCTCCGGCAAGACCGAGCTCATGCGGGCCATCCTCGTCTCGTTGGCGCTCCACAACCGCCAGTCACAATTGCAGATCGTCCTGATTGACCCCAAGCAGCGCGGCTTCGCCCCCCTGGCCCGCCTGCCCCACCTGCTGGCCCCGCCCGCCGCCACGCCCGCCGAGGCCCTCACCCTGTTGGAGCGCTGCCTCGCCGAGATGGAGCGCCGCGACCTCGAAGGCCGCTGCTCCCCCCGCCTCGTCATCGCCGTGGATGAGATGGGCGACCTGCTGGCCACCGGCGGCAAGGCCGTCGAGAACGCCCTCACCCGCCTCACCCAGCGCGGGCGCGAAGCCGGCCTGCACCTCATCGCCGGCACCCAAAAGCCATCCTCCTCCGCCCTCGGCCCAATGCTCAAGGCCAACTTCCCCGTCCGCCTCGTCGGCCGCGTCGGCAGCGTCGAGGATGCCCGCGTCGCCTCCGGCCAATCCGGCACCGGCGCCGAAAAGCTCCTCGGCCGCGGCGACTTTCTCGTCGTCGCCTCCGGTCACACCACCCGTTTCCAGGCCGCCTGGATCCCGGCCAGCGATTGGCCGGCCCTCCAGCGCTCGCTCGGTGCCCGCTAAAGCATGTCCTGGCTGTCGCACCATCACGGCAGTCGCCCTGCCCCTCGCCTCCGTAGCGCGGGCCGAACGGTCTGCGCAGCGCCCCTGCCTGCCCCATCTTTTCGGAGCCGGGGTCATGCCCCGCGCCGCTGGCTGCCTCTGCCGCTCCTCGCCTCCGTAGTGCCGGTGCTGCTGCGTAGCGGCCCCGTCACGGCGGCGATCTTATCCGCCGCACCCGGCCCGACCTATCGGATGTGATGGAATTGGAAACCTGCTCCGACGTGCGCTTATGTCCACTCTGACCACTTTGACCGCTTTGAATGCACACCCCAGAAGCTCGAACGAGATATATTCGAACATAATTCCACCACCATGACCATCCGTTGCGCCTGGGCCGCCCGCGAGCCCAACCTCAGCTACCACGACCGCGAGTGGGGCGTCCCCGTCCACGACGACCGCCTGCTCTTCGAGTTCCTCATCCTCGAAGGCGCGCAGGCCGGCCTCAGTTGGGAGACCATCCTCAAGAAGCGTGACAACTACCGCGCGGCCTTCGACAACTTCGACCCCGCCCGCGTCGCCGCCTACGGCCCCGCCAAGGTCGCCGTACTGCTGGCCAACCCTGGCATCATCCGCAACAAGCTCAAGATCGCTGCCGCCATCCAGAACGCCCAATCCTTCCTCGCCGTCCAGCGCGAGTTCGGCAGCTTCGACGCCTACATCTGGCGCTTCGTCAGCGGCCGGCCCATCCAAAACGCCTGGACCAGCCTCCAGCAAATCCCCGCCCAGACTCCCGAGTCTCAGGCCATGAGCAAGGACCTGCTCAAGCGCGGCTTCAAATTCGTCGGCCCCACCATCTGCTACGCCAACATGCAGGCCACCGGCATGGTCAACGACCACACCACCGACTGCTTCCGCCATCGCGAGTTGAGCGCAGCCAGGGGCCGTTAAAGTTACCCATCCAACTTCGCACCGAGTTTGGCGATCAGATCATCGAAATGTTCGAGGGAATAGAAATCGATCGCCAGAGTGCCTGTGCCTTTTTTCTTGCCTTGCTGAATGCGAACCTTGGTACCCAGTTGCTGCGTGAGTTGCCGTTCAAGATCGGCGGTGTGCGCGGTGCGTGCCCGCTTGGTCTTTGCGGCCCCTTTGTCGCTGGATGGGCCGGTGGATTCAAGGACCTCGCGAACCGCCTGCTCAACCTGCCGGACGGACCAAGCCTCCTTGACGGCCCGGATCGCCAGCGCTCGCTGGGCATCGCCATCGGTCACGCCCGCCAGCACTTTGGCGTGCCCCCCTGCCAGCAAGCCATCGCGAATAAACTGCTGAACATCACGTTGTAAAGATAATAAACGTAATGAATTAGAAATAGTCGATCGCTCAACACC
>CAZCEC010000061.1:0-40302 GCA_964497615.1 uncultured Anaerolineales bacterium
TACGCCCTGGGCGTGATCATCTTTCACATGCTCACCGGGCAGTTGCCGTTCGAGGCCGACACGCCCATGGGCATGGCCTTCAAGCACATCACCGAGCCGCCCCCGCGCCTCAAGGACGTCCGCCCGGACCTGCCCGCCGGCTGCGACGCCGCCCTGCTCACGGCCCTATCCAAGGACCCCGATTCCCGCTTCGCCACCGCCTCGGCGCTGTATGGCGCGCTTCAGGCTGCCGGCGCCACGGCGGCCACCCAGAGCCCGGCCCCACCCCCGCCCCCTGCCATCGACCCGCCGACCCAGCCCATGACGCAAGCGGCGCCTGCACCGCCGGTGCAGAGCCCGTCCTATGCGCCCACCCAGGCTGTTCCCATCACTCCTCCCCCAGGCTATCAGCCCACCCAAATCGTCACCGGCGCGCCGCCGATGCCGTCCGCGCCCAGCCAGCCCGGCGGCGTGCGCCCGGCCGCGCCAGCCGCGCCCCCAGCCGTGGCGCCCTCCCGGCCTCGCAGCCGGTGGCCGCTGCTCCTGCTGCTGGGCGTGGTGGGCCTCTTGGCCCTGGCGGCGATTGGCATTGGCGGCTTCCTGGTCGCGCCGCTTCTGTTTGGCGGCGACCCCACCCCCACGGGACCTGGTGTGGCCACTACCGTGTCGCCTGCCGCCACAGGTTCCGCCACCGCGGCGGCCACGCCGTCGGAGACAATTGCGCCGTCCCCCACGCCCCCCGCCACGGTGGGGCCTGGCCTGGAGAACCTGGCCGCGGGGCACGAAGCCTCCGCCTCGAACCTGGAACTGACCTTTCCTCCGGCCCGCGCCGTCGACGGCATCTTTGATGATGATGCCAGCCGCTGGAGCGCCGGTGCGCATTCGCCACAGTGGATCGAGATCGACCTTGGCGCGCCTGCTTCCGTTTGGGCCTTGCGCCTGTACGTTGATCAGTCCCCCGCCGGCCACACCCGCCACCTGGTCTATGGCCGCGCCGCGGGCGAAGATGAGCGCCTGCTGCACGAATTTGCCGGCGAAACCACTGGCGGCGATGTGCTCTACTTCCGCCCGCCGTTCCCCTGGCTCGGCCTTCAGTTCATTCGCGTGGAAACGGTGGAGAGCCCCTCGTGGGTGGCCTGGCGCGAGGTCGAGGTCTTTGGCCGTTTCGACGCCGCCACCGAGCCGGCGCCCGTCACCGAAACCCCCGCTGCCGGAGCGGTCCGCTTCTCGGAGATCGACAAGATGCCGCAGGTGTATGTGCCGGCCGGTCCATTTGTCATGGGTAACGACGCCGGCCCCGCCGATCAGCAGCCTGCCCACAAGGTTGAGCTTAGCGCCTTCTGGATGGACCAGCTTGAAGTGACCAACGCGATGTATGCGGCCTGTGTGGCCGCCGGCCTGTGCTCGCCGCCCCTGGAGACGCGCTCCATCACCCGCGCCGATTACTATGCCAACCCGGAGTTCGCCCAGCACCCGGTGCTGTTTGTCAACTGGTTCCAGGCCCAGAACTATTGCGAGTGGGCCGGCCGGCGCCTGCCCACCGAGGCCGAGTGGGAGAAGGCCGCGCGCGGCGACGATGAGCGTCTCTATCCCTGGGGCTCGGAAGCGCCTGACCCTGGCCGCCTCAATTACTCGCTCTCAGGCTATGCCGATACCATCCAGGGCGGGCAGTATCCTTCCGGCGCCAGCCCGTATGGCGCGCTGGACATGGCCGGCAACGCTTGGGAGTGGGTGGCCGACTGGTACGATGCCGGCTACTACGCCGTCTCCCCGCCGCAGGACCCGCCCGGCCCGCTCGTCACCGGCTGCCCAGAGGGCGACTGCAAGGTGCTGCGCGGCGGCTCCTGGGACAGCACCGACGCCCAGGCCATGTCCACCACCCGTCTGTTCTTCGGCCCCAACGACTCGCGCGATGCCTTCACGATCCGCTGCGCGCAGTCGCCCTGAGGTTCGTGCTCGTGGCGCCTGATACGCCCCCCGTCCAGCCCCGCCGCATCGGTTTTGTCTCCACCCGCTTTGCGGGCACCGACGGCGTCTCGATGGAGACTGCCAAGTGGGCGGAGGTGCTGGAAGGGCAGGGGCACACCTGCTTCTACTTCGCCGGTGAATCCGATCGCCCGCCCGAACGCAGCCGCCTTGTGCCCGAGGCCCACTTCACCCACCCGGCCATCGCCGCTATCGGCAACGCCGCGTTCGATTCGGACTTGAGCGCTGCCGACCTGGAGGAATTTGCCAACCCGCGCATGGCCAGCGTCGCCCGGTCGGTGCGCCACCGGGCCCGCCCGCCGGGGCTCACCAATCGCATCCGCGAGATCGCTCTGGAGCTGGAAGCCTGCCTCTACGCCTTCGTGCGCGACTTTGACATTGAACTGCTCATCGTCCAGAACGCGCTGGCCATCCCCATGAACCTGCCGCTGGGTCTGGCACTGACGGAGTTCATTGCCGAAACCAGCCTGCCCGTCATCGCCCATCACCATGATTTCTTTTGGGAGCGCCAGCGCTTCCAGGTGAGCTGCGTCGGCGACTACCTGCGCCTGGCGTTCCCGCCGGTGCTGCCCTCCATCCAGCATGTCGTCATCAATTCGGTGGCGGCCCAGGAGTTGAGCCGCCGGGCGGCGGTGGCCTCGGTCGTCATTCCCAACGTGATGGACTTTGAGCGGCCCCCTGCGCCACCGGATGCCTACACCCAGGATGTGCGCGCCGCGCTGGGCCTCGCGCCGGATGAGTACTTTCTCCTCCAGCCCACGCGCGTTGTCCAACGCAAGGGGATCGAGCATGCTATCGAGTTGATCCGCCGCTTGGGGCTCAGGGCGCGCCTGGTCATCTCCCACGCGGCCGGCGACGAGGGCAGCGGCTACGAACAGCGGGTGCGGACCTTTGCCGATCTGCTGGCAGTCCCCGTCAACTTCGTGGCCGACATCATCCAGGATCAGCGCGGGCTGACTGCCGACGGCCGCAAGGTCTATTCCCTGGCCGACGTTTACCCGTACGCCGATCTGGTCACCTACCCCTCCCTGATCGAGGGCTTTGGCAACGCCTTCTTGGAAGCGGTCTACTTCCGCCGGCCGGTGCTGGTCAACAACTATTCGATCTTCGATTTGGACATCAAGCCGAAGGGGTTTCAGGTAATCGAGTTTGACGGCTACATCACCGAGGCCACGCTCCAGCGCACCCGTCAGGTGTTGACCGACCCTCAGTTAGCGGCCCAGATGGTGGAGACCAACTACGCGCTGGCGCGGCGTCACTACTCGTACGCCATGCTCGAGCGCCGCCTGCAAACCCTGATCGCGGAAAAGTTTGGCGAAGCTGCGGCTTAGTGCAGCAACATGCCACCTGTTCGGCATGGCGTAGTCCGGCCCTTTATGGGCCGGCCCGCGGCCATAATGGCCGCGCCTACGGCTATCCCAATCAGGTCATCTGAACGAAACACTAGGCCGGCTGCGTATCCGCCTGCGGCGCGGGCAGCGCCTTCAACGTACTGCTGGGCACGCGCCAGATCGAGTGGGCAATTGACCCCAGCACCGCCAGCACCCCGCACAGCACCAGCACTGGGCCCACGCCGAGCCAGCCCGCCAGGGCCACGCTTACCAGCGGGAACACAAACGCGCCGGTGTTCATGATTGTGCCCCAGATGCCCATAAACTCGGAGCGCTTGGCGTCGGGCAAGGTCTTGAGCAGCACGTTGATGTGGCTTAGGTTGATCCCGGCTGCGAAGAAGCCATTCACCACCGCAAACACCAGAATCAGGGTCAGGTTGGGTGACAGGCCCACCACCAGCGGGAAGACGCCCACGCTGAGGATGGTCAGGCGCAGGGTGGCGGCCTCGCGCAGGCGCTCCGCGGCCACGCGCCAGAACAGCAGCCCCACCACCGTGCTCGCCGCCGAGGTTGTGGTCAGCACGCCCAGCCAGGCATCGCTGGCGCCCAGTTCGCGCACGTAGTGCAGGATATACAGCGGGCCGGCCATCCATAGGCCCAGGCTGTGCAGCAGCGAGTTGCGCAGGATGCGGCGGAAGTCGCGGTACTGGCTCATCTCCGCCGGCCAGGGGCGCCACTCGCGCCAGGAGCGTTTGGGGGCCGCCGGGACCGGCGGCGGGGGCGGCAGGGCGGCGCGGCTGGCCTGGTTTGCCCGTACTACAGGCACCCAGATCAACACGCAGATCATGGCCGCCACCCAGCCCACCACATACATGGTCTGGTAGTTGGCGGGGAACTCCGCCCGGCTCAGCCACCACCCGGCGACGAGTGTGGTCAAGCCGACGACGGTCGAGTTGATCAGGCTGCGCACGGCAAACACCCGGATGCGGTGATTCTCCGGGATCACATCCATCATCAGCGGGTGAATGCCCACGCTAAAGACATAGGCCGGCGCGGCAAACACCACCAGGATCAGCACCGCCAGCCGGGCCGGCGTCAGCCACCCCCCCGGCGCGAGCGGTGCCAGGATCAGCAGCAGGAAGCCGGTCCAGTGCAGCGCCAGGCTCCCCAGGGTCCACCAGCCCGGCTTGGAGCGGGACTGGATAAACCGCCCCGCCGGGATGGAGATGAAGATGGCCGTCAGCGCCGGCAAGGCGCTCATCAGGCTGACGTCGCTGTTGGTGGCCCCCAGGCGCACCACGTAGGCGCCGTTGAAGGCGATGACGCCGCCCAGGATGGACGACCATAGGATTTCCAGGTAAAGCAAACGGATGAGGCGGGGGTCAATCGGACGGTAAAACATGGGCGGCCTGATTCCGAGCGGCGTCTAGACGACCAGAATCAATAGAGACAAAGTCGAGGGGTAAGCCAGTTGGGTGCGGTGGTGGGGGTCTTCGGTGGAGATAGGTCAGAGACCGGGAGGAAGTCAAGTCCCGGTCTCTAGCGGTACGATACCGCGTTTCCACCAATCGGTCAACCGCAATTCTGCTGCATTAAGCGGGTTCTCATATTGGGCCATTCCTCCCCTATAATCCGGCCCATGTCCTCAACCGCCTACACCCCCGGCGCCCTGCGCCATCAGTTCCTGCTCGACCCTGACGTGACGTTTCTTAACCACGGCTCCTTCGGCGCCTGCCCGCGCCCCGTCTTCGAGGAGTACCAGCGCCTCCAGCGCGAGCTGGAGCGCGAGCCGGTGGACTTCCTGGGCCGCCGGGGCACCGCCCTGCTGGCCCAGGCCCGCGCCGAACTGGCCGCCTTCCTGGGCGCCGCCGCCGATGAGGTGGTCTACTTCCCCAACCCCACCACCGCCGCCAACGCCGTGGCCCGCAGCCTCCAGCTCGGCCCCGGCGATGAAGTGCTCACCACCGACCACGAATACGGCGCCATTGACCGCACCTGGCGCTTCCTGTCGCGCCAATCCGGCTTTGCCTATCGCAACCATCCCATGCCCCTGCCCGTGACCACCCACGCCGATTTCGTGGAGCGGTTCTGGGCCGCCGTTACACCGCGCACCAAGGTCATCGCCATCAGCCACCTCACCACCAGCAGCGCCCTCATCTTCCCCGTGGCCGAGATCTGCCGCCGCGCCCGCGCAGCCGGCCTGTTCACCGTGGTGGATGGCGCCCACGCGCCCGCCCACATCCCGGTGAACCTGGCCGCGATCGGCGCGGACTGCTACCTGGGCGCGTGCCACAAATGGATGTGCGCGCCCAAAGGCTCCGCCTTCCTCTACGCCCGGCGCGAGGTGCAGTCTCAGTTGATGCCGTTAGTGGTCAGTTGGGGATACGAGTCCGCTGCGCCCAGCGGCTCGCAGTTCATTGACTATCACGAATGGCAGGGCACCCGCGATATCTCCGCCTACCTCGCCACGCCGGCCGCCATTCGCTTCCAGGCCGAGCACGACTGGCCCGCCGTCCGCGCCGCCTGCCACCGCCTGGCCCTGGAGACGCGCGAGCGCCTGAATGCCCTCACCGGCTGCGATTCAATCTGCCCGCCCGGCGATGAATGGCTGGGCCAGATGGTCGCCATCCGCCTGCCGCCCGCCACCGAGGTGGGGGCGCTGGGCGCGCGTTTGTGGAACGACTATCGGATCGAGATTCCGGTCTATCGCTGGAATGACCAGCCGCTGCTGCGCCTGTCGGTCCAGGCTTACACCACCCAGGCGGATATCGACAAGCTGGTGCAGGTGCTGGCTGAATGGTTGCCGAGGCGATAGGCTAAGACTGGCCCAGCAGTACCTTCACATCCAGGTACGCAAACAGCCCCATCACCGCCAGCATCCCCGCGCTTAGCGCCAGGTAGCGCCAGCGCCAGTTCGTGTTCCACAGCCGCCGCACGTTGTAGGCGATCATCACCAGCGCCACCGCCTCAATCGCCAGGCTCAGCCCGGCCGAGAACGCGCCGGTGACGCCAAACCAGGGCAGGATGAAAGGCAGCACCACATATTGCAGCGTGCAGCGAATCGCCACCCACACCATTGACCCCCCCAGCACGCGGTCGGCGCGGCGGCCGTCATTCTCGCTGGGGGCAGCCAGTTCGGTCGCTGTCTGAGTTGTCATCTTTGTCGTCATGGTCCTAATCGTACCATCATTCCGGGCCCGCACTGGCCTCTCACCCCGCCAGAGCCGCCTTCATCCGCCCCAGTGCTTCGGCCAGCATCGGGCGCGGGCAGCCAAAGTTGAGCCGCACAAACCCCTCGCCCCCCGGCCCAAACCCCGCCCCGTCGCTGCACGCCACCCGCCCCAGGTCCAAAAAGCACTGGCACGGCGCCGATAGCCCCGACCCGCGGCAATCCAGCCACGCGAGATAGGTGGCCTCCGGCGGCGCCACGCTTATCCCCGGCATCTCCTGCGCCACGAACTGCGTCACGAAGTCGCGGTTGCCTTCCAGATAAGCCAAGAGCTGCGTCAGCCACTCGCCGCCCTCCCGGTAGGCCGCCTCCGCCGCGATCAGCCCCATCACGTTCACCCACGTCACCAGACCGCGCCGGGCCTGGATATAGGCCTCGCGCAGTTCCGCGTTGGGGATGATGGCGATGGAGCATTGCAGACCGGCCAGGTTGAACGTCTTGCTGGGCGCGATGAGGGTGATCGTGCGCTGTTCAATCTCCGGCGCCAGCGAGGCGATGGGAGCATGCGTCCGGCCCGGATAGATCAACTCGGCGTGGATCTCGTCCGCGCAGATCGTCACCCCCCGCCGCAGGCAAATCTCCGCCATCCGTTCCAGCTCGTCGCGCCCGAACATCCGCCCGGTGGGATTGTGGGGATTGCACAGCAGGAACATGCGCGTTGCCGGACTGAACGCCGCCTCGAACGCCTCCCAATCGATGACGTACCGCCCATTCGCGTCGCGCGCCAGCCCGGCGTCGCGCCTCGCCATCCCGGCGTGCGCCGCCGTCTCCAGCATGGGTTGATAGATGGGCGTCTGCACAATGAGTTCGCCCCCCGGCGCGGCGGCGGTGTGCGCGGCCAGGTTGAAGCCCGTTACCACCCCCGGCACAAACACCAGCGCCTCCGGCCCCACCTGCCAGCCGTACTGCCGCTTCAGCCGCTCCACCACGATCTCCCGCAGGGCCGGGCTGTGGGACATCTTCCCGTCGAAGCGCGGGTACCCGAATACACCGCCCGACACGAAGTCGAGCAGGGCTTGCCGCACTGGCTCCGGCGACACAAAATCCATGTCGGCCACGAACATGGGCAGCACATCCGCCGGGTGCGAGGTCCACTTGGCGCTGTGGGTCTCGCGGCGTTCGGGCAGTCGGTCAAAGTCGTAAATCGTCATGCTTCTCCTATCTTGATTCTGATATGGCGGCTGCCCCGGCGCATTCGGTCCTATACTGGGCGCATGTCCCGCCGTCGCTTGCAGACGTTCCCGCTGGGGCGCGCGCGTGTTTCCCAAGCTGGACTTTTGATCCTGGCGGCTGCCCTCCTGGCGTGCGGCACGCTCACCCCCGGCGCCTCCCCCACCGCGCCCGTCCCTTTGCCCACGCTCCCGCCCGCGGCCACGGACGTTCCGGCTGCCTTGCCATCGCCGACTAGTCGGCCAGTCACCGCTCCGCCGCCCACTGCGGCGCCCCCCGCGCAAAACCTGGCCCTTAACCAGCCGGCTTCCGCGTCGGCCTTGCTCCTGGCCTTCCCGCCCGCTCGCGCCGTGACGGCATCTTCGCCGCCGATCAGGACAACCATTGGAGCGCCGGCTCGCACCCGCCCCAGTGGATTGAGATTGATCTCGGCGCGCCCGCCCTTATCACTGCGCTGCGCCTGCACGTCAGCCAGTTCCCCGCTGGCCCAACGCACCACCTGATCTATGGCCGCGCCCCCGCAGGATCGGATCAACTCTTGCACGAATTCGCCGGCCCCACCGCCGACGGCGACGTGCTGGAGGTAAGCCCGCCCGAGCCGTGGACCGGCCTCCAGTATATCCGGGTTGAGACAATCGAGAGTCCCTCCTGGGTGGCCTGGCGCGAGATCGAGGTGTTGGGCGAGCTTGATCTCAGCGTCGCCTCCACCGCTCTCCCGCGCGCCGATGCCCCTAGCCTCATCTTCCACAACGCCCAAGTCCTGACCATGGACCTTGCTCAACCCGCTGCCCAGGCCCTTGCCATCCGCGGCGACGAACTGCTGGCTGTTGGCTCCAACGCTGAGGTCATGGCCCTATCTGGCCCCGCCACCCGCCTAATCGACCTGGGCGGCCGCGCCGTCCTGCCCGGCTTCATCGACTCACACGCCCACCGCATCGGCGACCGCTGGCTGTCCGGCGACCCCTCCGCCGAAGCCGCCATCCAGGATGCGATTGAGAAGGGCTGGACCGGTCTGCACGAGCTGTTCGTCACCGATGAGCGCCTGGCCGAACTGCGCGCCCTCGACGCCGCCGGCCAGATGCGCCTGCGCGTCTCGGCCTACCTCACCCTGAACTTCCTCTATGACGAGGCCGGCCCGTGGTACCAGGCCTATGACCCGCGCCAGGCCTTCAGCCCGTATCTCAAGATCGCCGGTCTCAAGATCACTCTCGATCAGGAGTGGGGCGAATCTATCCTGTTCACCCCCGGCCGCCTCACTGCCCTGGTGGCCGAGGTCCATGCCCAGGGCTGGCAAGTGGCCACGCACGTCTTCGCCCACGAGACCATGACGATGATCCTCGACGCCTATGCCGGCGCGCTGGACGGCGCCCCGAACGACGAGCATCGCCATCGCCTGGAGCATGCCGCCATCGTGGACGACGAGCAGTTGGCCCGCCTGGCGGACCTGGGTCTCCTCGTCTCCGTCCAACTTAACGGCACCCCTGGCTGGCCCGACGATCCCTCCTTCCAACAGCGTGTCCCAGCGGACCAGATCCCCTACGTGGCCCGGTTTCGCGACATGCTGTCGGCGGGCGTGTTCATGGTCGGCAACACCGACGCGCCCTGGGGCACCGTGGACTGGCGCAACCAGGTCCAGCCCACTGCCCCCGGCACGCCCATGCAGGCGCTCTACGAGGCCGTCACCCGCATCACCAACAACGGGCGCCTCCCCGAACCCTGGCAGGCGGCCCAGACCTTGACTGTCGAGCAGGCCCTGCCCCTGCTTACTCGCAACGGCGCCTATGCCAGCTTCGATGAAGCCCGCCTTGGCACCCTCACCCCTGGTAAGCTGGCCGACCTCGTCATCTTGTCCGATAACCCGCTCACCGTGCCGACGGACGCACTCCCTGAGATTTCGGTTTTGCTCACCCTGATCGGCGGGAAGGTGGAGTATTGCGCTGCTGGCGCTCCCGTTTGCCCGTAATGATCTCGGAACCAGGCGCCCCGTTGGCGCGTCTTAGACCCATGACCCGCTCATATCGCCTCCCCCTGCGCCCCTTCACTGCCCTGCTGATTGCCGTCACTCTGCTGGCGGCCTGCGCCCCCGGCCAAGCGGCCACCCCATCGCCCACGCCGCCGCCGCCAACCGCCACGCCGCCCCCGGCGGACTCAGCGTCCCCCACGCCCACGCCCGCCGCTGAACGCCCTACGCCCACGCCGGGCGTCCCCTCCATGACCGAACCCCCGCCGGCCACCCTAAGCATTGGTGGCCAGAGCCAGTTGTCCGGCATTGGCAGCTACTGCTGGAACACCTCCGGCGATCCGGCGCAGGGCATGGGCCTGTGCGTGGACAAGATGGGCCTCATCACGCCCCTTGAGCCGATGCTTGTCTCTGCCGGCTCCCTGACGGCCGAGTTCTATCTGCCGCTCGAAGACGCGCCGAACGAGGTGCTGCTCACCGTCTATCCCGCGCAGGGCGAGCCGTCGGTGTTCGGCGAAGTGCAGGGCTGGCAGCCCAATTTCGACCTCGCCCAGACCCACACATTGGCGCTGGTGCCCGCCCAGTCCATCACCCTGGAGTTGGAGCCTGGCCTCTATGTCTTCTCCGTCTTCACACGCTGGGAGGGTTGGGGCGATGTGCTCTATGGCTTCCTGGTGCAGGTAGGCGAGGGGCAGGGGGCTGGTCCCGCCTTCGTCCTGCCCGCCTCGTGCCGCCCCGCCGGCCCCGATCGCTCGCCCTACATTGACCCCGGCGGCCGCTATTGCCTCCAGTTCCCCAGCTACTTCCGCATTGGCGATGTGAATGAAGACCGGGCCAACTTCTATGGCCCGCCCCTGGACCAATCCATCGAGCCGGTATTCGCCTCGCTAGGCGTGCAGGTGCAGGCCGCGCCTGCCGGCCAGACCCTGGCCGAAATCGTGGACGCTTTCGCGGCCGAGAATAGCCTGGGCCAGCCCCTCACGCGCCGTGCCCTGACCATGGGCGGCGAGCCGGCCGAGGTGCTGGAGGGCCTGCCGGGCCGCGCGCTGTCGTGGCAGGCTTTTGTCCTGCACGGCGGCTCCCTGTTTCGCTTCAGCCTGTCGCCGATGGACCCCGCTTTGCCCCAGGCCGAACCCGATGGCCTGGCCATCTGGCAGGCCGTGGAATCCACGCTGACGTTCATGCCCTGACGCTCCCGCGTGATACAATTCCGGGCGATGAAACGCCTCTTCGCCCAGCTCAAGGAACCCGTCAACGGCCTCACGCATGCCGCCTCGGCCCTGCTGGCGCTGGCCGGCCTGGCCGTCCTGCTCATCTACAGCCCGCCCGACTGGCTCTCGCGCGCGGCGCTCTTCGCCTATGGCCTGAGTATGGTGCTGCTCTTCTCCGCCAGCTCCGCCTACCACCTTATCAGGACCACGCCCGAACGGACCCTGTTTCTGCGCAAGCTCGATCACACTGCTATCTTCCTGCTCATCGCCGGCACCTATACGCCCGTGTGCGCCATCGTGCTCACCGGGGCCTGGCGCTGGGGCTTGTTGGCCGTCATCTGGGCCCTGGCCGTGATCGGCATCACCTTCCGCCTTTTCTACATGCGCGGGCCGCGCTGGCTGTCGGTCGTCATCTATATGGGCATGGGGTGGGTGGGGGTGCTCGGCTTTGGGCAGTTGTTCGCGGTGCTGCCTGCCGCCGGCATCGGCTGGCTGGTGGCCGGCGGCGTGCTCTACTCGCTGGGTGCGCTGATCTACGCCACCCGCCGCTTTGATTTCTACCCCGGCGTCTTCGGGTTTCACGAAGTCTGGCACCTGTTTGTCTCGGCGGCCAGCGCCGCGCACTTCGTATTCGTGCTGGCCTACGTGGCGCCGGCCGGGCTGCGATGACCCCCGCGCGCGCCGCCGCCCCGGCCTCTCGCGCCTGGGGCGGGTTGGTGGCCGCCGGGGTGGTCCTCGCCATCCTGGTGATGCTGGCCCTTGGCGTGTGGCAGCTCGATCGGCTGGGCCAGCGCCGCGCCGAGAACGCCGCCATTGCTGCCCGGCTGGATCAACCCCCGCTTGACCTTAACACCGCGCCAATTGCGGTTCTGCCGCCCTACACCCCGGTGCGCGTCACAGGCATCTTCGACTTCGACAACGAGATCGTCCTGCGCAACCGCGCCCATCTGGACTCGCCCGGTGTGCATGTGCTTACCCCCCTGCGGCTGGCCGGCAGCGACGCGGCTGTGCTAGTAGATCGCGGGTGGATTCCCTACACCCAGGCCGAGCCGGCCCTCCGCGCCGCCTATCACCAGCCGGCTGGCGAGGTCGTCATCACTGGCCTGGTGCAGCCCTCACAGGTGCGCGCCGCCGCCTTCCTGCCCGCCGACCCCGCGCCCGCGCCTGGCCAACCGCGGCTCGACGCCTGGTACTGGGTTAACCTGGACCAGATTGCCCAGCAGATGCCCTATCCGCTGCGGCCCTTCTTCATCGAAGCAGACTCAAGCGGCGATGCGGGGACCCTGCCCATTGCTGGCTCCACCGTGGATCTGAGCGACGGCCCGCACCTCAGTTACGCCATCCAATGGTTTGCCTTCGCCCTCATCCTGGCCGTGGGCAGCCTGGCCCTCTGGCGCCAGCGCCGCCGCGCGGCGCCCATCCACCGGCGCTAGAAAAAAAGACGGCCTCCGTGAGGAGGCCGTTTTTGCTTAGGCGGGTGAAGCGCAGACGGTGGTACTAGATGCTGTTGACGATGTTGCTGAAGACGTCGCCGATGGCGGGGCCGAGCAGGGCCAGGATCACGATGACCACGACGGCCACCAGAACCAGGATCAGGGCGTATTCCACAAGGCCTTGGCCCTTGTTGTCCTTAAAAGTAAGCATGGATCATGTCCTTTCGAGAATTAATATGTCAATGTGATGGAATGGATGTGTACGCCTAAGCATCGACATCTTAAGCGGATTCTCAGAAAAATGCAAGGGTGAGTTTGTAATTGGTTTGTACGACAAAAGTCACCCGATTTGTTATGGATTTTGACGGTGTTTGTCGCCACTGGCCGGGGTTAGCGCCGAGGTAGACTCGCCCTCACCGTCATCGCCATCCACCAGCCCCCGCAGGAAGCCCAGCACCGCCGCGCCCATCACCCGGCTCTCGTGCATCACCCGGTCGGCCAGGTGGCGCGCGCGCTCCAGACGGCGCACCGGCTCTTGCGGCGTCAGCTCATATAGCTCCACCAGCACCCCATGCGTGCTCTCCGGGTGTATGAACGCGATCTGCTTGCCGCCGGTGCCGATGCGCGGCGTCTCGTCAATCAGCCGCGTGCCGCGGGCCTTGAGCGCCTCCAGCGTGGCGGCGATGTCGTCCACCTCGAAACAGATATGGTGGATGCCGGGCCCGCGCTTGGCCAGGTAGCGCGCCACGCCCGACGTGGTCGTGGTGGGCTTCACCAGTTCCACCTCGCTCTCACCCGTCGGCAGAAATGCCACGGCCGACTGCTGGTCGGGCACATCCTCCACGTGCGTCAGTTCCAGTCCCAGCGAGTCGCGCCAAAAGCCCAGCGCTGCGTCAATGTCGTCCACCACGATAGCGATATGGTCAATGCGTTTGATCATGCGCTCTCTCACCCATCATCAGGTAGATCCACAGCCCAATCGGCAGGGGAAGATACATGACCGCTTGTTCCTGATTCCCCTGAACGGTGCCCAGAAACAAGCCCCACAACCCGGCCAGCAGCGCCGCCTGCACAGCCAGCAGCAAGCCGCTGCCCCAGCGCCCTGCCAGCCTGCCGAACAGCGTGAACAGCACTGGGGTCATTATCACATAGTCTGTTGTGGCGATGCGCGGCGCCACCAGGCAGGTAGTCACCAGGGTCAGCCCGGCCGCATGGGCGAAGGCCTGCCCGGCGCGGCCCCAAGCCCGCCGCCAGGCCATGAGCAGGACCGCCACGAGCGCGCCGCTGAGGACGATCTGCAGCGCAGCCGCCTGGCTGGGCCAAAGCGCCCGGGCCGCAATCTCCACCGGCGGCGCGCTGACGGTCGTGCCGGCATAGATCGGAACTTGCCCGAGCCAGTCGCCCAGCCACGACGGCAGCAGCGCGAACGACACGCCCAGCCAGAGCGCCAGCGCGCCCGCCGACCATCCCAGCAGCGTCCACCGGCGGGCGCTCACCGCCCATACCCACACCGCCGGCAGGATGAGAAATGAGAGTTGCGGCTTGGCGGCGGTGAGCGCCAGCAGCACGCCGGCCAGCCGGTCCTGCCGCCGCTGAACCGCCACCAGAGCGCCCACCAGCAGCGCCGCCAGGATGCCGGCCACCTGGCCCAGCAGCAAGGTGCGCGCCGCGTGATACCAGAGCAGGCCGAATACCAGCGCGGCCCCCAGCAGCCAGGGACGGGGCCGCCATTGACTCCAGGTTGTGCTGAGCAACACCAGCCCGGCTAGCGAAAGCTGGAGCAGCGCCAGCCAGAAGGCCGAGGCCCAGGCATAGTCGGGGATGAGGGCCGCCGGCAGGACAATGAACGCGGCCAGCAGCGGGTAGGCGAATTGGAGTTGGTCTTCGTGCGGCAGGGCCAGCCGGCCAGAGGTTCCTAGCTGGTTGGCCCGCGTGGCTTCGGCAGAGTAGGGGTTTTGGCCGGTGAGCAGCCAGGCGCGCGTGGGCTGCCAGCGGGCGTAGAAGTCGGCCGCGCCCGGCACACGGCTGGTGAAGGCGGCGTGCAGAGCAACTGTCTGGGCCGCCACCAACAGAGCCAGCCCGCCCAGCGCCAGCCCCACCGGCAGCCGACCCTGGTCAGCCGGCGGGCCGATACTCACCCCAAACACCCCGCAGGGTGTGGCAAATCTCGCCCACGCTTACGTCGTGCTCCACGGCGGCGATGAAGTGGGGCATCAGGTTGTCGTTCCCGCCCGCCGCTTCCCGCAGCCGGTCCAGGTGCGCCTGGGCCTGCACCGGGTCGCGCCGCGCCCGCAAGGCCCGCAGCCGCTCGCGCGCCTGGGCCTCGATGGCCGGGTCCACCCGCAGCCGCTCCACCTGGCTCTGCTCCTCGCTTTGGAACTCGTTCACGCCCACGACGATCTGTTCGCCGCGCTCTACGGCCTGCTGGTAGGCGTAGGCCGCCTCCTGGATTTCGCCCTGCATGTAGCCGCGCTCGATGGCTTTCAGCGCGCCGCCCAGTTCGTCGATCTGCTGCAGATAAGCTTCCGCCTGGGCCTCCAGGCTGTCTGTCAGCGCCTCGATGGCATACGCCCCGCCCAACGGGTCCACCGTGTCGGCCACGCCGCTCTCGTGCGCGATGATCTGCTGGGTGCGCAGGGCCACCCGCACTGCGCCTTCCGATGGCAGCGCCAGCGCCTCGTCCAGGCTGTTGGTGTGCAGCGACTGCGCCCCGCCCAGCACCGCCGCCAACGCCTGCAGCGCCACGCGCACCACGTTATTCTGCGGCTGCTGCGCCGTCAGGGTGCTGCCACCCGTCTGCGCGTGGAAGCGCAGCATCAGGCTGCGCGGGTCGCGCGCCCCAAACCGCTCACGCATCAGCCGCGCCCACAGCCGCCGCGCCGCCCGGAACTTCGCCACCTCCTCCAGGAACTGGTTGTGGGCGTTGAAGAAGAACGAGAGTTGGGCCGCAAACTCATCCACCCCCAGCCCCGCGTCCACCGCTGCCTGCACATACGCCAGCCCGTTCGCCAGGGTGAAGGCGATCTCCTGCGCCGCGGTGCTGCCCGCCTCGCGGATGTGGTAGCCCGAGATGGAGATCGTGTTCCACTGCGGCACCTCCGCCCGGCAGTAGGCGAAGATATCGGTGATCAGCCGCATGGACGGGGCGGGGGGAAAGATGTAGGTGCCGCGCGCGATGTACTCTTTCAGGATGTCGTTCTGGATGGTGCCGCGCAGTTGGCGCGGCCCCACCCCCTGCCGCTTGGCGACCGCAATGTACAGCGCCAGCAGGATGCCGGCCGGCGCATTGATGGTCATGCTGGTGCTGACTTTGTCAAGCGGGATGCCGTCGAACAGCCGCGCCATGTCGTCCAGCGACGAGATAGACACGCCCACCTTGCCCACCTCGCCCAGCGCCATGGGGTCGTCGGCGTCGTACCCGATCTGCGTTGGCAGGTCGAACGCCACCGACAGCCCGGTCTGCCCCTGTGCGAGCAGGAACTTGTAGCGGGCGTTGCTCTCTTCGGCCGTGGCATACCCGGCATACTGCCGCATCGTCCACAGCCGCCCACGGTACATCGTCGGCTGGATGCCGCGCGTGAATGGGTACGCGCCCGGAAAACCCAGCTTCTCCAGGAACGCCTGCGCGTCGGTGCCGTCCAAGCTGGGCGGCGCATATACCCGCTCCAGCGGCATGCCCGACGAAGTCTGGAAATCTGCCTGCCGTTCCGGCGCCCGGCGCAGGGCGGGCCCCAATACTTCCCGTTCCCACTGCTGGCGCGCCTCAGGATACTCAGTCATTCTAAAGATTATACACGGGCTGCGATGTCACCTGCCGCCCTGCCCGTCCCGCTGCCGCCGAATGACTTCCGCCGCTGCCCCGGCCCGCGTGTAGCCGGCGGGTTTATCCCGCCGCCGCCCCAGCCTGCCCGCAACGGGCGAGTTTACTTCGCCGCTGCCCCGGCCCGCGCGTAGCCGGCGGGTTTATCCCGCCGCACCCGGCCCGTGAAACGCGCCGGCCCGCCCACCACGATCACCAGGATCGCCCACGCGCTCAACATCACTCCGCCGGCCATATAGATGATCATGGGCGGCACCAATCCCAGTGAACCGGCAACAAACGCCCCGGTCAAGTTGAATGAGAAGTGAGCCAGCACCGGGCCCACCAGGCTGCCCCCGGTGTTGTTGTAGATCCACGTAAACAGGATGCTGAGCACGATGCAGATGAGGATAAAGATGCCAAAGGGGATGTGGGCGGCGGCCATGTCCGGGTCAATGTAGAACGGGATGTGCCAGAAGGCCCAGATGAGCCCCAGCACCACGCTCGCCGCCAGCGCGTTGAGCTTTTGCTGGAGCCGCGGCAGCGCAAACCCGCGCCAACCCGCCTCCTCGCCCAGCGGCGCCCCAAAGAAGTTGAATAGCAGCGAGCCGGCCAGGGTCAGCGCGGTTGCGCCATCGGCCAGGCCGCGCGGCGCGTTGCCCAGCGCGATATACACCCCCGCGAAGGCCAGCGGCCCCAGCACCAGGCCAAACGCTGCCAGGTACCACTGCCAGCCGATCCGGAACTTGAACCAGCCCGACAACAGCCGCCCGATCTCGCGCCAGCCGCCCAATGCGCCCGCAACCACGACGGCGCTCAGCGTTGGCGTATAGCCTGGGATCAGCCAGATAGGGCCATGGTCGCGCAGGCCCGGGACTGCCAGGATGATCAGCGCGAAAATCAGGTTGAGACCATAGGCCAGCGCGCAGAAGGCCAGCAGTGGGGAGCGGCGCATCCAATTGGACATGGGCAGGCTCGTTGGCGGCCTGGCGGCGGGCCACAGCCGGGTGCTGCACCGTGCGCCAGACCTACAGCCCCGAGCATAGCTGTGCGCACCCGCGCCCGGCGTCTGCCGAAAGTGTGATTGGACCGAGGGAAGAGTGACGCCGGGCTAGGCCACCGTCACCAGCACCTGGTTCTGCTCCGCGCCTTCGCCCGCCTTCGCCCGCACCCGCGTCACCGTTCCGGCGCGCGGGCTTTTCAACTCGTTCTGCATTTTCATCGACTCAAGGATGACCAGGATGTCGCCCTTCGCCACCGCCTGGCCCTCGCTCACAGGCACCGCCACAATCAGCCCCGGCATCGGCGACCGCAAATTGTATTCGCCCGACTCCGCCGCCACGCCGCCCGCGGCCATGCGCAGCCGCTTCTCGCGCTCGTCCTCCACCCGCACCGCCGACAGCGCCCCTCGCAGCAGCACCTGCCAGCCCTCGTCATCCTCGTTCGCGCTGACGTAGGCCTCGTACGAGTGCCCGTCAATCAACAGCGAATACACCGGCTGCCCGCTCACCGACTCGAAATCCACCGCGTACTCCACGCCGTCCACCACCACCTTGCGGTCGTCGTTGATCTCGATGATGTAGGTCTTGTCGTTGATGGTCGTGGCGTACTTCATGCGTTGGCCTCCGCGCCTCTCAGGAAGGGCATAAAGGGTTTAAAGGGAATACAGGGCACAACGTCCTTTATACCCCTTATGCCCCTTATTCCCCTTGCATCTCCGGCACCGCGAACACAATCGTGTCCATGTCCACCCCTTCCCCCTCCGCCCTCAGCGGAAAGTCCGAGTCACTGGTGAACATGGTCAATTCCAGCGTGTACGGTCCTGCGTCCGGCTGGGGGCGCTTGAGCTGATAGCGGTCCACCAGCCACATGCCCGGCGTCCACGCTGCCGCCGGGAACAGGGTCTCGCCCGGATAGTCTAGCACCTGATACACAACTTCGCCTGCCGCCGAAACCAGGTTCACCCGCGCCAGCAGGTCCCGGTCAATTGGCCCCTCGCCGCCCTGCCAGAACAGGGTCACTTCCAGGTAGGTGGTCTCCGGGTCGGCCCAGGCCCGCAGATCGTAGCCGCGCAGGCTCACCAGCCCGCCGCCATAAGTGATGTTCAGCGGCGTCGCCTGCGGCGGCAGCTCCACCTCCCGCGGCAGGTCGGCCCGCCGGTAGACCATCAGCCGCTGGATGCCGAAGGCCGCGTGGCTCACCATCCCGATCTCCGGCGGGTAGAGCGCCAGGAACTCCTCGTCGCCGGGCAGCAGGTCGCCCACCAGCATGCTGTCAAAGCTGATGAACAGGTCCGGCCGCACGTCGAAGATCAACTGGCGCGGCACGGCGTAAATCTCAAACGGCACCTCCGCCGGGATGGGGAAGTAGTCGTTCGTGCGCGGCGTGATCAGCCCGGCCGTGTCGAATAACGGCCCATCGTACAGATACCCAAATGCCCCAATCTCCGGGATCGCCACCAGCCGGTCCTGTGCGGCGGCGGGCCTCAGCATCCGCGCCAGCAGCCGGTAGTCAGTCTCGCGCTGCTTGTTGAAGGCCGCGTTCAGCACCCACGGTTCGCGCTCCTTTTCCTCCCACGGCAGCACGTTCAGCCGCGACAGATGCGGCAGCGCCAGCACCGCGACCGTAAGGGCCGTGGCGCCGTACACCCAGAGCGCTGGCGGATGCGTGTGATCACGTGTCACGTCCTCACGTGTCACATTTTC
This sequence comes from uncultured Anaerolineales bacterium, assembly GCA_964497615.1. Classification (GTDB taxonomy): domain Bacteria; phylum Chloroflexota; class Anaerolineae; order Anaerolineales; family UBA6663; genus CAZCEC01. The sequence continues at coordinate 18,804 of CAZCEC010000061.1, forward strand.
ACGTTTCACGCCTGCCCTTCGGCCCTCGGTCCTCCTCCGTCCACTATCCTTCGTCCGGCGTCTCCACACCTTCCACGCACCACCCGCCATCCATGCCACCCCCGTCAGGAACAGCACGTGGTACAGCGGATACAGCGGGATTTCATACCACCCCAGCCACAGCGGGTTGCCCACCGAGTAGAACGCGATGAACAGCGTCATGTACACCCCCATCGCCCAGGCGCGCGGCTCCCGCTGCTGCGCCGCCCACAGCCCCAGGCACGCCATCGCCGCCGGAAAGATCGCCTGGAGCAGTTCGCGCCCAAGCGTCTGGTCGGGTTCCAGCCCTGGCAGGCTGAACGGCCACAGTGCCCGCGCCTGCACCAGGAATGCCCGGAACGCCATCAGCTCCGGCGTGCGGTACAACTCCGACTTCGCCAGAATAGACTGTGGGATGAAATTGCCAAAGTAGATCGTCGCAAAGACCACCCACGGCAGCACCACCGCCGCGAAGAGCGCCAACTCAACGGATGGGAATCGGCGCGCCGGGAGGCTGTCGCGAATCACGCTTTCACGTTTCACGCTTGGCCATCGGCCGTCTTTCGTCCTTCGTCGCAGTGCTAGGAGCCACTCCACCCCCAACACCCCAAACACCGCCGCCGCCAGGTTCACCCCATCCGGCCGGATCAGCAGCGCCAGCCCCAGCGTCACCGCCGCCCAGCGCCTGCGGCCCTCAAACAGCAGCAGGAACGTGCTCAGGATCGCCAGTTGGTTGAAGCCCGCCTCCATCCCGCCCGTGGAGAAGTCCAGCCCGCGCCCCTCGACGGCGAACAGCAGCGCCGCGCCCAGCCCCACCCAAGCATAGCCGCTCAGCCGCGCCGCCAGCCGGGCGATCACACAAAAGCTGAGCATGTTGATCAGCGCATTCAGCACCAACGCCAGCCACGGATAGTCAGAAATGCCCGACAGGCGCGAGGCCGCCGCCAGCAGCAGCGCATAGGCCGGCGTGGTCGTGCCCAGCACCCGCTCGCCCGCGTTGTAGACGAACCCCACCCCGGTGGCGATGTTACGCGCATACCGGAAGGTGATATAGGCGTCATCCACCGTGTTGGGCGGTTGGTAGAAGCGCAGCCACAGGATGAACAGCAGCCCCGCCGCCGTCGCGAGGAAGAAGAGCGGCCGCCGCATCATGCTCGAATGCATGTCCGCTATTCTACCCGCGAGTTGACGCGGATGACGCTGGACAATTCCAGAGCATCCAGCGCGGGCTGGGCGCTGTCCCCTCCGCTCAGCCGCACACGCTCGCCGGTGTAACCATTCCACAGCCCCACCCGCAGCCGGTATTCGCCAGGAGGCGCATCCTCGCCCACCACCGCGCTGTGCGCATCCGCCAGCACAAACCCCGGCGGCCATCGGCCAGTGGGCCAGTCTTCGTACCGGCCCGGGTGGAACTTATCCGAGTTGGCCCAAAGCTGCCCATCTGGCCCAAGCAGGTGCACAAACACCCGCGAGTTGGCCGTCACCTGGCCGGCGGCGGTCCAATAGAGTGTCACCTCCACCGCTTCGCCGGGCTGCACTTCGTCTCGCGGCAGATCGTAACCCAGCAGCGCCACATTGCTCTCCCATTGGGCAGCCAGTGGGTGCTCCGGCTGAGGCCGGTCATACTTGGCCCAGGCATAAGGCCAATCAACCAGGTTCAGGCCGATGGCGACTGCGACGCCCGCCGCGGCGACGCCGGGCAGCAGCCATGGCCGCCATCCTTCCGCTGCCACCGGCCCGTCCGCCGCGGCGGGTTGGCCGCTCTGGCCGGTGGTCGCGCGCCCTGCCTTGGCGAATAGAGGCCATCCAGCCAGGACGAGCAGGGCCGCCAGCCCCAGCCCGCTGGCCGCCCATCCCGCCCGGCGCGGCCACGTGTCCTCCAGCCGCGCCAGCACCGTATGCGTGCCCGCCGGCACGTCCAGGGTAATCCAGCCCTCTGGCTCCGAAGGGGTGATGGCTGTCTCAACACCGTCAACATAGGCGGTCCAGCCCGGGAAATCGAAGGTATACAGGCGCAGGACAAATGCGCCTGGACTGCTCACCTCAAATTCGTCGCGGAGAGGGCCGTGATACCGGACGATGGCGCTCGCGCCTTCCGGCAGCGCCGCGCGGTTCACCTTGTCCACCGCGCCGGCCGTGTACGAAGCCGACAGGCTCGGCGCCGGGCCGGGCGCGGACGCCACCGTCACCGGCAGGAACTCGTTGGAGGCCGTGGTGCCCACCTCCCACTCCAATTCGGCCTGGCGCAGCCGCTGCATGGTGACCGGTCCGAAGTCGGCCCAGGGCCGCGGGTTGAGGAGCGGCAGGACGCACACCACGCAGAGGCCGCCTGCTGCCGCGGCCCAGATGTTGGCCCGCCCCTCGCCAGCGCGCCGCCTGCCGGCCTCGCTCGCCCAACCAACCGCACTGCCAGCCAGCACGGCCAGCAGAAACACCGCCGGCCCCAGCAGCCGGGACGGGAACTGCACGACGGCCATGAAGGGAAGGCTGTCCCAGATCGGCAGCGACTGCGGCAAGACGAGAAACACCATCACCGCCGCGGCGGCCGCAAAGTACACGGTGGCCAGCCGCACAAACCGCGGCCGGGCGGCGAACAGGCTCAGGCCGCCCGCTACGGCCAGCACCCATTGGGCCGGTCCGAGCTTAAGATTCAGGTCTAGGCTCAGCGCATCGGCCGCATTGGGCGGGGCCAGCAAGGTGGGTAGGGGGACAAAGTTCGAGCGATAGCTCAAGAAGGGACCAACCGTCGCGTTCCCAAGCTGGACCGCGCCAGCCTCAACCGCGGCCGGCAGCCAAAAGAACAGGCTCAGTCCCACGCCCACGCCCCCGGCCGCTCCGGCCGCGGCGAGGAACCGCCGCGCGCCCCCCTTCGGCGGGCACGTTAGGCTCAGCCAGGCCAGCCAGCCCGCCAGCAATGCGCCGAAGATGAGCGGCATGAGGTTGTGCGATAGCAGCATGACCGCCAGCACCAGCGCTGCCAGCGCCACGCGGCCCGGCGCCGCGGAGTGCCGCAGCCGCGTGAAGGCCCAGAACAGCAGCGGGGCCAGCGCGATGCCCACCATTTCCGGCACGCGGCCGGTGCGGTGAGGCGTGAAGAACAGGACGTAAGGCGCCAGCGCAAAGGCCCCGGCCCCGGCGACGCCCGCCGCGCGCCCCCACATTAGCCGCGCAAATGCATACATTCCCAAACTGCCCACCGTGCTGGCGGCTACCATCACCAGTTTCACGCCGGCCGTTGCGCCGCTTTCCCCAAAGAACAGGCCATAGGCCGCGCCCAGATAGTAAGTCAGGGGAGCGTAGTAGTTGAAGACCGGGTAGCCGAATCCGTGGAACAGGTCCGGCGCCCAGCGGGCGTAGGGCACGCCCGCGCGCAGCGTCTCCATCACCTGGAAGGTGCGGTAGACGTGCTGTTCGATGTCGGTGAAGACGGGCAGACCCGGCCGTGAGAGGAACGGCCAGGCTGCGAGCAGGCCGATCAGGCTGGCCGCGATCAGGCCTGGGTCCGGCCACTGGCGGCGCGGGTTCCGAGGCGCGGGGGCCGGCCCGCTGGATGCGGTTTCTTGTTGTGTGGGAACCAATACGCCCCCGGACGTGTGCCGCCTCACCGGTGCATGCGTTCGTACCGGCCCACCCACTTCCAGTTGCTGGTATCCCGCGCCCCGCGCTGCACCAGCTGCGCTTGCTGCCGCCCCACGCGGTGCGCCACCAGGGTCGCCAGGATGGCCGCGATCTCGCTCTCGTCGGTTTTGCCTTCCTCGGCCTGCTCCATGCTGAACCGCTCCTCCACGAACCGGGTGTCGAAGTTCCCGGCCATGAACCGGTGCGAGTCCATGATGTTCTGGTGGAAGGGGATGTTGGTCTTGACGCCCAGCAGCCGGTATTCCTCCAGGGCGCGCCGCATCCGCAGGATCGCCTCGCCGCGCGTTTCGCCCCAGCAGATGACCTTGGAGATGAGCGAGTCGTAATAGCGCGATATCTCAAACCCCGGATACACGCCCGTATCGACCCGCACCCCTGGCCCGGTCGGGATCAGGCTGTGCGTGATGCGCCCGGTGGATGGCAGGAAGTTGTTGTATGGGTCTTCGGCGTTGATGCGGCACTCAATCGCCCAGCCGTTCAGCCCGATGTCGCTCTGCTCATAGCGCAGCTTGCGCCCGCGCGCAATGCGGATCTGCTCCTTGACGATGTCCACGCCCGTGACCATCTCCGTCACCGGGTGCTCCACTTGCAGGCGCGTGTTCATCTCCAGGAAGTAGAAGTTCTTTTCCTTGTCCACCAAAAACTCAATCGTGCCGGCGTTCACGTAACCCACCGCCGCCGCGGCCTTGCACGCCACCTCGCCCATCCGCCGCCGCAGGTCGTTGTCGTCGGCCACGAACGGCGACGGCGACTCCTCCAGCAGTTTCTGGTGCCGGCGCTGCAGGCTGCACTCGCGCTCGCCCAGGTGAATGACGTTGCCGAACTCGTCGGCCAGCAGTTGGATCTCGATATGCCGCGCGCGGGTGATGAGCTTCTCCAGATACACCGCCCCGTCGCCGAACGCCGCCTCCGCCTCGCGCCGCGCCGCCGCCAGCTTGCCCGGCAGCTCCTCCAGCGAATTCACCTCCCGCATGCCCTTGCCGCCGCCCCCGGCCGTGGCCTTGATCAGCAGCGGAAACCCGATCTGCGGCGCTACCGCCAGGATTTCGTCGTCGTGCAGCCCGCCCTCGCCTTCCGTCCCCGGCACCACCGGCACCCCCGCCCGCGTCACCGTCGCCCGCGCCACCGCCTTGTCGCCCATCGCTGCGATGGCCGATGGCTTCGGCCCGATGAAGGCGATCCCGGCGTCGGCGCAGGCCTGCGCGAAGTCCTCGCGCTCGGCCAGGAACCCGTACCCCGGATGGACCGCATCCACCTCGGCCTTCTTGGCGATCTCCATGATCCGGTCAATGCGCAGATAGCTGTCGCGCGACGGCGCCGGCCCCAGCAAATAGGCCTCGTCCGCGTAGCGCACGTGCAGGGCGCTGCGGTCCGCCTCCGAGAACACGGCTACCGTCGCGTTGCCCAGCTCCCGGCACGCCCGGATGATGCGCACCGCAATCTCGCCGCGATTAGCCACCAAGACTTTTGTGAACATGGCGTATTCCTATGAAAACAAGCACTGGCCAGCCCAATTGCATTGGGCTCGAAGGAATGCGGCATTATACCCTCGCTCTCCATGTATAATCCTCCCGTGCCCTCGCCCGCCCAACGCAGCCTTGCCGCCCTCCTGGCCCTCGCCGCCGGTCTGCTCCTCGGTGTCTCCGCCGTCTCCGCTGCCGCCCAGGCCCGCCCGGTCCTAGCTTCCAGCCTCCCGGCGCCCGCCCTGGCGCCCATCGTCGCCCAGTCTGTCCACCACGACACCTCGCCCCCCCTGCGCGACCTGGCCCCCGGCTCGGGCCAGACGCCCCAGGACCCCGATCAATCCACCGTCACCAACCGGGTGCTCCCCAACCGCGCCGCCGACCCGTCCGTGCTGGACGCTTTCAAGGCCGATGGCCTTGACTATCTCGACGTCAACGACCCCGCCCTCCAGCCCAGCCTGGGCGCCGGGGGCGCGCCGGCCACGATCTTCAACTTTGACGGCGTTGCCAACTGCAACAGCCTCATGCCGCCTGACCCCGTTGGCGATATCGGCTATGACCCCGACACCGGCAAGCGTTACTACATGCAGTGGGTCAACACTTGCCTCCAGATTTGGGACGTGAGCGTGCCGCCGACCGCCACCTCCGTCCTCGGTCCAATGAACGGCAATGACTTGTGGACCGGCTTTGGCGGCGCCTGCGAGAACCAGAACAGCGGCGACCCGATTGTTCTGTTCGACCAGCTTTCCAACCGCTGGCTGGCCAGCCAGTTCGCGGTCGCCAGCGCCCCCTATCACCAGTGCATCGCCATCTCCGCCACCGCCGACCCCACCGGCCCCTGGCATCGCTATGCCTTCCAGATGAGCCTCAGTAAGTTCAACGATTACCCGCACTTTGGCGTCTGGCCCGACGCCTACTACATGTCCATCAACCAGTTCTTGTACCCGGCCTTCTCCTGGGCTGGGGCCGCGGCCGTGGCTTTCGAGCGCGATCAGATGCTCGCCGGCCTGACGGCGACCATGGTGATCTTCGACTTGGAGAACGTCAACTCCTGGTATGGCGGCCAGCTCCCCTCCGACCTGGACGGCCTCACCCCGCCGCCTGCGGGTGCGCCCAACTACTTCGCCGAAGTGGACGATGACTACCTGCCCGGCCTGGGCTCCATGCACGCCATGCGCCTGTGGGAGTTCCACGTGGACTGGGCTGTGCCCGCCAACTCCACCTTCGGCCTCGCCGGCCATCCCAACTACACCCTCACGGTGGACTCCTTCAACGCGCTGCCGTGCGTGCTGGTTGGGGCGCGCAACTGCATCCCCCAACCCGGCGTCAGTTCAGACGCCTATCTCGATGCCGTCGGCGACCGCATTATGCACCGGCTGGCCTACCGCAACTTCGGCACGCACGAGAGCCTGGTGCTCAACCACACCGTGGACGCGGGCAGCGGCCGGGCCGGCGTCCGCTGGTACGAGGTCCGCAGCCCCGGCGCGTCGCCCGTCATTGCTCAGCAGGGCACCTTCGCCCCCGCCGATGGTATCAGCCGCTGGATGGCCAGCATCGCCCAGGATCACATGGGCAACATCCTGCTCGGCTACAGCGCCTCCGGCCCGGCTCTGTATCCCTCGGTCCGCTACACCGGCCGCCTCGCCGGTGATCCGTCCGGCCTGATGACGCTCGGCGAGGCCAGCCTGTACGAGGGCGGCGGCTCCCAGACCGCCACCAACAGCCGCTGGGGCGACTATTCCAGCCTCACCCTCGACCCGGTGGACGACTGCACCTTCTGGTACACCAACGAGTATTACGCTTCCACAAGTTCATCCGCCTGGCGCACCCGCATCGGCTCGTTCAAGCTGCCCTCGTGTTCCATTGGGCCGCAGGGCCGCCTCCAGGGCGTCGTCACCGATACCGGCACCCTGCTGCCTATTGCCGGCGCCCTCGTCCGCGCCGAAACGCCCACCACCACGGTGAGCCTGTACACCTCCGGCAGCGGCCTCTATGGCGCTTACCTCCTGTCGGACACCTACACCGTCACCGCCGCTGCCTATGGCTACACCACCCAGGTATCCCCCGGCATCGGCGTCATCTCCGGCACCACCACCACCGTGAACTTCGCGCTTGACCCCGCGCCCCAGCACGTCATCTCCGGCTTCGTCACCGACCTCGGCACCGCCGCGCCACTGTGGGCCAGTATCGGCATCCAGGGCGCGCCCTTCGCCCCGCCTTTCAACAGCGTCCAGACCGACCCTCAAACCGGCTTCTACTCGCTCACCGTGCCCGGCGGTGGCCAGGTCTACACCCTCACCGCCTCGGCTCTGCTGCATACCCCGGAGGTGCGCGGCCTGGGGGCGCTGACTGGCGACGCGGATGAGAGCTTCGCCCTGTCGGCCACCACCAGCCTGGGCGGACTGGCCGGCTTCATCCGCAACGCCTACACCCACGACCCCGTGCCCGGCGCGCTCGTCACCGTGCAGGGTGGGGGGGTAGATACGACGGATACCAATGGCTATTACGAGATTCTGAACCTTGCCCCCGGTGCTTACACCGCCACCGTCACCGCCGCGCTCTACAGCCCTGCTGTCGTCACGAACGTGCAGGTGCTCACCGGCGTCGTCACCTATCTGCCCATTGATTTGCTCACCAGCCGCCTCGAACTTGCGCCCGCCGTCCTCAGCCAGACGCTCATGCTGGGCCAGGTCCTCACCGAACCAGCCGGCCTGGTGCTCACCAACACCGGCGACGGCGCCCTGATCTTCTCCCTCGTGGAGCAGCAGGGCGGCTTCCAGCCCCTGTCCGCCCAGCAGCCCTCCGGCGGCGGGCCGGACCTGTTTGGCTACACCTGGCTGGCCTCCACCGAGCCGGGCGGGCCGCTCTACGATTGGGTGGATGCCACCGGCGGCACGGCCCTCAATCTGGCCGACGATGGCGCGGCGACCATCAACCTGCCGTTCGAGTTCAACTATTACGGGGCTTCGTCTGCTTCCCTGCGCGTCAGCAACAACGGCCTGGTGATCTTCGACGCCATTGCGGGCGCGCCCTCGTACCTCAATGCGCCGCTCAGCCACACCACCTCGACGCCCAACAACGCCCTGGCCCTCTTTTGGGATGACCTGGACGACGACACCGGCAACGTCTACTGGACCATCACCGGCACGGCGCCCTATCGCCGCGCCGTCATCGCCTGGCACGACCGCCCGCACTGGCAGTTCGGCGGCGGCGTCGGCGCCGCGACCTTTGAGATGGTGCTGTTTGAGGATGGCGACATTCTCTATCAGTATCAGGACGTGGACTTCGGCAGCGCCGCCTTTGACTCGGGGGCCAGCGCCACCGTCGGGCTGCGCGGTCCCAGCGACGCCTATTATTTGCAGTATGCCTACAACAGCGCCGCGCTCTCGGACGGCCTGGCCCTGTGCTTCGACCACCCCGCCAGCCCCACCCAGTGCGGCTTTGGGCCGGCCCTGCCCTGGGTGTCCTTTGACCCGATTACTGGCACACTGCCCGGAGGCGTCAGCGCCACCCAGCCCATTCAGCTATCCTGGACCGCCGCCGACTCGCAGCCGGGTCTATATCTTGGCTACCTGTGGGTGGGCAACAATGACCCCGCCGCCCAGCCCACGCGCCTCCCCGTGCGCCTGAACGTGCTGCCTTTGCCGCCGGTGGCCTGGTTCCCCATCCTGTTCCGCTAAGATGGACGAGCTCATCGCCCGTGCCCTCGACACGGCCCGCCTGCGCGGCGCTCGCTACGCCGATGCGCGCCTGATCGACACCGTGGAGCAGGAGTTGGCCGTCAAGAATGGCCGCGTGGATGGCCTCACCAGCCGCGACAGCACCGGCCTGGGCGTGCGCGTGTTGGTGGGCGACAGTTGGGGCTTCGCCGCTACACGTGACCTCACCGCCCCCGCCGCCGAGCGGGCCGCCGCCCTGGCCGTCCACATCGCCCACGCCTCCGCCCTGGCGCCCAATGGCCCGGTGGACCTGGGGCCGCCGGTACTCAGCCGGGGGACGTACACCACGCCCCTCCAGGCAAACCCGTTCGCCACTTCCATCGAAGACAAGCTCGCCCTGCTGCTGGCCGCCGATGCCAACATGGCCCGCGTCCCCGGTGTCACCGTCCGCCAGGCGAACCTGGGCTTCCTGCGCGAGCACAAGCGCTTCGCCAGCACCGATGGCGCCGACCTGGAGCAGATTCTCTACGAAGGGGGTGGGGGGATCACGGCTCTGGCCGTCACCGGCGACGACGTGCAGCGCCGCTCCTACCCCAGCGCCTATCGCCAGCAGGGCACCGGCGGCTGGGAGTTTGTGCTCGGCCTCGACCTGCCCGGCCACGCCGAGCGCGTCGCCGCCGAGGCCGTGCAGTTGCTCAGCGCCGATCCCTGCCCGCACAGCCACGCCACCGTCATCATCGGCGGCGAGCAGTTGGCCCTGCAAGTGCACGAGTCCGTGGGCCACCCCATCGAGTTGGACCGGGTCTTCGGCGCGGAAGCTGCCTACGCGGGCGCGACCTTCCTCACGCCTGACCTCCTTGGCACGTTCCAGTTCGGCTCGCCCCTCGTCAACCTCACCGCCGACGCCCTCCGCCCCACCGGCCTGGGCACCTTCGGCTGGGACGACGAAGGCGTGCCGGCCACGTCATCGCCCGTCGTCCGCGACGGCCGCTTCGTGGGCTATCTCATGTCCCGCGAGACCGCCCCGCGCCTGGGCCTGGAGTCCAACGGCTGCATGCGGGCCGAGGGCTGGAACCGCCTGCCCCTCATCCGCATGAATAACGTCAGCCTGGAGCCCGGCAACTGGGCGTTGGACGACCTGGTTGCCGACACCGGCGACGGCCTGTATCTGGAGAGCAACCGCTCCTGGTCCATTGACGACCGCCGCTACAATTTTCAGTTCGGCACGGAGGTAGGCTACGAGATCAAGGGGGGCAAGCTGGGCCGCTTGCTGCGTGACTGCACCTACACCGGCGTCACGCCCGTCTTCTGGAATAGCTGCGACGCCATCTGCGGCCCCGCCCACTGGCAGATGTGGGGCACCCCCAACTGCGGCAAGGGCCAGCCCTCCCAGGTGATGCACACCGGCCACGGCGCCGCCCCAGCGCGGTTTCGCAACGTCCGCGTGGGTGCCTTCTAGCTGCCCAAGGGATGCCGCCACTTCAATCCCGGAAAGCGGCTGTAATCCCGGTCGGTCGTAATCCACTCACTGCCCGACTCAATCGCCAGCGCCGCCAGGTATGCGTCGGGGACCAGGTTGCCCTTGGCGTTCGCGGTCTTGCACAAGCTCGTGAATATCTCCCAATGGCGTGGTCCGGGCTGGATTGACACGGCGTTGGGCTGCCCGCGAACGGCCTGAGCAAACGCGATGGCGGCATCGGGCGGGCTGGGTGGATTGAAGGTGCGCAGGTGAGTCACGACCCGAATGAACCCGGCCAGCACCAGGCTGGAATAACCATACGCCTGATCGCCGTTCAGAATCTCTTCCAGCCAGCCCCGCATGGCGGCGTGCCCCGGCGCATCCTGCCGGTGCGCATACACCAGCACATTGACGTCAGTCAGTATCATCCGCCGCGTCCATCAGGTCCAACAGGGTCGCCGTGTCATCCAGGTCCACCCCAGGCAGCGGCCCCTTCCCGTTCACGGTTGGCAGCCGGACCGGCTTGCGCGGCGCGCCGCTTTGCTGGCGGGAAAGGGACTCCCGCAGCGCATCTTCGATGACGGCGGTCAGGCTCTTGCCGCTGCGCGCCGCCAGTTGCTTGGCCTCTTTCAAAAGTTGCTCGTCAAGCCGAATAGTGGTTCGCATACATCAAAGCATATTGGAGAGTCATCAATATGTCAATCGAATCGCTTATATAATTCCAACAGGTTTGCCGTATGCTTATGTAGCCTAATTGCCGGCGGGCAGCCGGCCTGCTTGGGCACGTCACTCCGAGGCGCACTTCGCCGAGGAACCTGTTTGACCATGCTGATTGTCATTCCGAGGCGCACTTCGCCGAGGAATCTTGACTGGTGCTTATGGAATACAAAGACTACTACCAGACCCTCGGCGTCTCCCGCGACGCTTCGGAAAAAGACCTCAAGAAGGCCTACCGCAAGCTGGCCCGCGAGTATCACCCCGACGTCAAGCCGGGCGACAAGGCCGCCGAGGACAAGTTCAAGAGCATTAACGAAGCCTACGAGGTCCTCTCCGACCCTGAGAAGCGCAAGAAGTACGACGCCTTTGGCGCCGACTGGGAACGCTATCAGCAGGCCGGCGGCCAGCCGGGCGGCTACGACTTTGGCCGCTGGGCCGCCCAGCCCGGCGGCGGCGGATGGACCGTGCGCGAAGGCTCGCCCGACGACCTGGCCGGCATGTTCGGCGAGGGCGGCGACTTCTCCGATTTCTTCACCACCCTCTTCGGCGGCGGCGCGCCCCGCACCCAAACGCGCACCCGCGCCCGTCCGGCTGGTCCGCGGCGCGGGCAGGACCTTGAGCATCCCGTCCGCATCACCTTCGCCGAGGCTTTTCACGGCGCGGCCCGCGTCTTTCAACTCGATGGCAAGCGCATCGAAGCCCGGATTCCGGCCGGCGTTCGTACCGGGTCGCGCGTGCGGCTGAGCGGGCAGGGCGGCCCCGGCGCGGGCGGCGGCCCCGGCGGCGACCTGTACCTCGCCATCGAAGTTGAGCCCGATGCCCGCTTTGAGCGCCGCGGCGACGATCTCTATGCCGACCTGGACGTGGACTTCCTCACCGCCGCGCTGGGCGGCGAGGTGCGCGTCCTCACGCCCGAGGGCGCCGTCGCCCTCAAGTTGCCCGCCCGCACGCAGGCCGGCCGGTCCTTTCGCCTCCGCGGCAAGGGTATGCCCATCCTGGGCGGCGCCGGCCGCGGCGATCTATACGCCCGCGTCCGCCTCACCCTGCCGGAGTTGACCGACGCCGACCTCGACGCCCTGCGCACGCTCTCGGGCCAGCGTACCGGCCAGCACACCGCCTAGGCCCACCCAACCGGCCTCGCATCACGGATTACTCGACACGCAACACGGAACACGCGCCCATGCCTCCCTCCTACGACTTTCCCCTCAACTCCAACGACCAGAGCCTCGACCGGGTGCTTAACGCCGGCCTGCCCGTCGCCCTGGTGTTTACTGACAACGCACCGTCGGCCCTGGCCGACACCCTGACCCGCCTGGCCAAGCAGCACGCCGGCCAACTGCTCGTCGTCAAGGTCAACCCCGCCGACAACCCGCAGAGCGCCCGCCGCTTCAACATCAGCCAGACCCCGGCGCTTGTCACCGTCAAGGGCGGCCAGCCCGTCACCTCCGCCGAGCTTGTCTTTGGCGCTGAAGTGGAAAAGCACGTGGCCTACCTGCTGGGCCAGGGGCCCCAGCCCGCCTCGCCGCCCCGGCCCGCCGCCCAGCCGCGCTCCAGCAACGGCGCCGCCTCCGGCCCGCGCACTGCCGGTCATCCCATCGAGGTCAACGAAGCGACGTTCACCGAGCAAGTCCTGCTTTCGCCCCAGCCGGTGCTGATTGACTTCTGGGCGCCCTGGTGCGGGCCGTGCCGCATGGTCGCCCCCACCGTGGATAAGCTCGCCGCTGAACTCGCCGGCCGCCTGCGCGTCGTCAAGATCAACACCGACGAGAACCCTGGCCTCGGCCAGCGCTACGGCATCCAGGGCATCCCCACCATGATGATTTTCAAGGATGGTCAGTTGGTCTCGCGCTGGTCCGGCGCCTTCCCCGAACGCGACATCCGCCAGCGGCTGCGGCAGGCTGTGGGCGTGGGCTAGCCCGGCGCCTCCCCCTTCTCTCGCAACGACACGGCTGGGGTCGGCGCAGCCACCCCACTCATTAACCATGATATGGTCGAGGCTGGCGCTGCCGCCCCTGCTCTTGGGCCACGATATGGCTGGGGCTGGCGCAGCCATCCCCCTTCCCTTGCAGGGAAGGGGGCCGGGGGGTTAGGTCAGCGGGCGTATAATCCCTCGCTGTGTCCCTCCGTCGCCTCTTCCTCGCCCTGGCCGCTCTCAGCGCCCTTGCCCTCCACCCCGCCCAACCCGCGCCCAGCGCCCCGTCTCCCGCCAGCGTGCCCCTCCTTGTCCCCGAGGACGCTGCCGTCCCGCGCTCCCTCCTCGCCCCGCAGCCCATCCTCGTTGCCCGTGTCTACTTCCGTGACTTGGCCGACCGTGACCGTCTCGCCGCTGAGTACGACGCGGTGGAGTCCCCGACGACCGGCGGCGCTATCACCCTGCTGCTCACCCATGCCGAACATGCCGCCCTCCTCGGCGCCGGCTATCGCGTGGAGATCGATCAGGCGCAGACCGCGCTCGTCAACGCTCCCGCACCCGGCGGCGGCTCCCAGGCCGAGGGCATCCCTGGCTACACCTGCTACCGCACGGTCGAAGAGACCTACGCCGATATGGCCGCCCTGGCCCTCGCGCATCCCACGCTGGCCGCCTGGAACGACATCGGCGACAGTTGGGAGAAGGTCACCTCCGGCGGCGCGGCCGGCTACGACCTGAATGTCCTCGTGCTCACCAACCAGGCCCGGCCCGGCCCCAAACCCATCTTCTTCCTCATCGCCGCCATCCACGCCCGCGAGTACGCCACCGCCGAACTGGCCGTCCGCTACGCCCAATACCTGCTGGCGAACTATGGCGTGGACCCGGACGTGACCTGGCTGCTGGACTACTTTGAAATCCACATCGTCCCCCAGGCCAACCCCGACGGCCGCAAGATCGCCGAAAGCGGCGTCTTGCACCGTAAGAACACCAACGCCTCCAACGGCGGCGCCTGCCTGGGCGAGTGGTACAGCCATTGGGGCACCGACCTAAACCGCAATAGCAGCTTCCACTGGAACAACGGCGGCACCAGCACCAACCCCTGCTCGGAAACCTACCTGGGCCCCTCGGCCGCCTCCGAACCGGAGACCCAGGCCCTCCAGGCCTACGCGCTCGCCCACCTGGCCGACCGGCGCGGCCCCCTCATCACCGACACGGCCCCGGCCGAGACCGAGGGCCTGTTCATCACCCTGCACAGCTACGGCCAGTTGGTGCTCTTCCCCTGGGGCGATACGGACGATCCCGCGCCCAACCACGCCGGCCTGCAAACCCTGGGCCGCAAGTTTGGTTTCTTTAACCAGTATCAGGTCTGCCAGTCCGGCCCCTGCCTCTACGCCACCTCTGGCGCCACCGATGACTTCGTCTACGGCGAGTTGGGCGTGCCGGCCTACACTTTCGAGTTGGGCACTTCGTTCTTCCAAAGCTGCGCCTACTTCGAGAACAACCTGCTCCCTGGCAACCTGCCCGCGCTGCTATACGCCGCCAAGGCCGCGCGCCGCCCGTACCAGTCGCCCCTCGGCCCCGACACCGTGAGCGTCACCGTCAGCGCCCCTTTCGTTGCCCCAGGTGCGCCCGTCACCCTCACCGCCCTGGCCGACGACACCCGCTCCGACAGCAATGGCCACGGCATTGAGCCTGGCCAGCTCATCTCCGCCGCCCGCTATTCGATTGATGCGCCGTCCTGGGTCACGGGCACCGCCACCATCCCGCTATCCGTCCTCGACGGCGTCTTCAACTCGACCACCGAAACTGTCTTTGCCGTGTTGGACACGACCGGCTGGCCGCTCGGCCGCTATCTCGTCTTCGTGGAGAGCCAGGATGCCGACGGCAACTGGGGAGTCCCTGGCGCCGTCTTCATCTCTATCGTCCAGCGCCACTTCTTCCCCGTCATCGCCCATGACTGACCGCCCCATGCCCCCGCTGCCCGCCACCCAGTTTGCCCGCGTCAACGGCCTGCGCCTCGCCTACGCTCATTGGCCGGGCGCGCCCGGCGCGCCCGCCCTCCTCTGCCTGCCCCACCTCACCGGCCACAAGTTCAGCTTCACCGATCTCGCCCTCGCCCTCGCGCCCGCCTACGACGTCTACGCCCTCGACCTGCGCGGGCGCGGTGAGAGCGAAAAGCCCGCCGAGGGCTACGGCTTCGCCTACCACGCCGCCGACGTGCTGGCCCTGGCCGATTCCCTTGGCCTATCCGAGTTTGGGTTGATCGGGCACTCTTTCGGGGCCACGGCCAGCGTCTATCTGGCCTCCATCCGCCCGCAGCGGGTGCGGGTCGTGGTGCTCATGGATGGCGGCGCCGACCCTCGCGACGACAATCTGCGCGCCATGTATCCCACCATCGCCCGGCTGGACCAGACGTACCTCACCCTCGACGCTTACCTGGCCGCCATGCGCGCCGTCCCCTTCTTCCGCGATTGGGATGCGGCCCTGGAGCGTTACTTCCGCGCCGATGTGGAACAGATGCCGGACGGCAGCGTGCGCTCGCGCTCCTCCGCCCTCGCCATCGCCCGCGACCTCGACGCGCACTTCTTCTACAGCATGTGCCTGCACTTCCCCGCCTTGCGTTGTCCCACCCTCTTCCTGCGCCCCGCCCTGGGCCTCCTCGGCGACCGCGGCCACGTCTTCTCCGAGGCCGAGGCCAACGCCATCACCCGCCACATCCCCAACTGCCGCCGCGCCGAGGTGCCCGGCTGCAACCACTACACCATGCTGTTAAAGTCCGGCCCGCCTGTGCTGCCGGCCATTAGTGGCTTCCTGGCCGAGCATCTCCCCCTTTCATCCGAGGAAGGGGGGCCGGGAGGTTAAGTCCCCCGCCGCACCCAGTTCACCAACTGCACCACCCATCCGCCCGCTGCCGGCGCCCCCGGCGGCAGGAGGTCATCGTGCTCCCGGCCGTCCGCGTGGCACTCCAGGCACCGCCCCCCGATGTTGCTGATGCCCTCCTCATTGTGCTTGTTGATCATCCGATTCTCGTCATGGCAGCCATAGCACGTCCAATCGCTGCCGCCCGAGGGATGGCAGCTCGCGCAGTTCCCATTGGCGTCGCCGTGGTCCAGCGGAAAGCTGTGGCTGAAAGTCGCGCCCTCCCAACTGTTAGTGTTGTGGCAGTCTGAGCACTGCCCCGCGAAGTGGTTCTGCGGCCGGGCGTGACACGCCTGGCAATCGGTCAGGCCGGCGTGGTCGAACGTCGCGTTGTGCCAGTTGCCCGTGTCGGTGTGGCAATTGCGGCACGCCCCCGAAAAGTGGTTGCCCGGCGGCGCGTGGCAGGTCGAGCAGTCGGTCGTGCCAATATTGGCGTGACTGAAGGTGGCGCCTGACCAGGTGCTCGTGTTGTGGCAATCCGAGCACTGGCCGCCAAAGTGGTTCTGCGGCCGGGCGTGGCAGCCCTGGCAGTCGGTGAACCCGGTGTGGTTGAAACTGGCCGGCGTCCAGGCGCTCGTCGAGTGACAGGCCGAGCACTGCCCCGTAAAGTGATTGGCGGGCCGCCCGTGGCAGGCCTGGCAATCCGTGAAACCGGTGTGATTGAACGTCGCTGGGGTCCAGGCGGCGGTGCCGTGGCAGGCCGAGCACTGCCCCGCGAAGTGGTTGGCGGGCTTGCTCCCGCTGTGGCACGCGGCGCAGTCGGTAAACCCGCTGTGATTGAAAGTGGCCGGGATGTAGGAGGTTGTGTTGTGGCAGTTCGAGCATTGCCCGGCAAAGTGGTTAGCGGGTTTGTCCTTGGTGTGACATGCCGCGCAGTCCGTCAGCCCCGCGTGGCTAAAGGTGGCCGGCACCCATGCGTTGGTGGCGTGGCAGGCTGAGCACTGGCCCGCGAAGTGGTTGGCCGGCTTATCCACCGTGTGGCAGGCCACGCAGTCCGTCAGCCCCGCGTGGCTAAAGTTGGCCGGCACCCATGCGTTGGTGGCGTGGCAGGCTGAGCACTGGCCCGCGAAGTGGTTGGCCGGCTTATCCACCGTGTGGCAGGCCACGCAGTCCGCCAGGCCGGTGTGGCTGAATGTCGCCGGTGTCCACGTGCTGGTGCTGTGGCACGTGGAGCATTGGCCCGCGAAGTGATTGACCGGCTTGTCCACCGTGTGGCAGGCCGCGCAATCCGTCTGCCCCACGTGGCTGAACGTCGCTGGGGTCCACGCTGTGGTGGAATGGCAGGTGGAGCACTGGCCGGCAAAGTGATTGACCGGCTTGTCCACGGTGTGACAGGCCGCGCAATCTGTCTGCCCCGCGTGGTCAAACGTCGCCGGGGTCCAAACGGTAGTGCTGTGGCAGGTCGCGCAGTCGCCCGCGTAGTGCGGCACGGGCAGCACGTCTGTATGGCACGCCGCGCACTCCGCGGGCGTGCCCCGATAGTGGCCGCCGGTGTGGCAGTCCAGGCACGCGATAGCGGCGTGCTGGCCGGTGAGCTGAAATGCGAGCTGCGCGTGCGGGTTGGCCCCCGGCGGAAACGGCACCGGCTGGGTCTGGTCGAGCGGAACCTCGGTCGGGCGCGCTTCCGTTGGCGCCGGCGTCGGCGTGGCGAACCCCAGGTCAACCTGCGCCACCTCCACGATGGCGTCGGTCTCCGCGTCTGCGTTGTCGCTGGCCGCCCGCAGTGCCGCGACTTTGGCTTGCGCCGCCGCATAGAGGCCCGGTTGGTCCGCCGGCAGCCGCACCAACTGGGCCAGTGCGGCGCTGGCGCTGGCCGCCGCGCGCACCAGCCGGCCCCGCAGCGCCACCGATGCCTCGGGCGGCGCCGCGGCCACCGCGCGCGCGGCCTGGTTAAGGGCGGCATCTAGCGCCGACAGCGCCGTCAATTCGTGCTCGGTGCCCGCACTGGCCGCCAGGTCCTGCGCGCGGCGTTCGGCCAGATCGAGCAGCAGGTTGGCCCGCGCCGCCGGGTCCAGCGTGAACACCACCCGCACCTGCTCCGCCGCCGCCTGCAAGCCAAACAGCGCGTCGCCGGGCCGGAAGGGCGCGGCCCACGCCAGCGCCACAAAGCCGGTGCCCGCCGCCACGCTCATCGCCGTCACCGCCACCAGCCCGCGCAGCATCAGCCGCGGCGCGTGTTGTGCCAGCCATGATCCCAGGCGCGAGATGACCGTCATCACCGTGGCCTCCCTGCTGGCTCCGGGTGTGCCGGCCGCTTCTGAACCAAACGCAAGATGGCCTGCTCCAGCGCCGGCCCCCCGGACTGTAGGTGCGGGCGCAGCGCGCTCACATCAGCCTGGTCTTCGATCAACGCGCGCAGCGGGTCGGCCAGCGTCTGCCGGCCCACCACCAGCGCCCCGGCCAGCCGGTCGCCGTCCAGCACCAGCCGCAGCGTGTTCGTCCCATCCTGGCTCCACGCGCCGGCATAGGCGTGCGGGCGTGTGGCCCACACCTCCGATGATCCACGTGACATCGTCTGGAATACTTCCGCATCGTCGCCTCGGCCGTTGCCCAGTTGGCCGATGGCGGTCACATGCAGCCCGAACAGCAGGCAGGCGTTGAAGGGGGTCCCCTTCACATACGGCTGGCGCGCGCCGGCCATGTTCGCTCCCGCCGCCCGCCCCGCCGCCACCGCCGTCGGCCACAGCACATCCAGCAGGTGCTGCCCCGTCCACCGGTCATACACCTGGGCGCAGTCGCCCGCCGCGTAGACGCCCGGCACGTTGGTCTGCAAATACTCATCCACCAGCAGTGCCCGGTCCAACTTCAGCGGCGTGTCCTGCGCCAGCTCCAATTGCGGCTTCACCCCAATCGCCGCCCCCACCAGGTCGCACGGAAACTCCTCGCCCGCCTTCAGCCGTACGCCCCTCACGCGCCCCTCGCTATCCGGCAGCACTGCCTCGATCTCGGTATTGTAGTGCAGGTGGATGCCGTGCCCCCGCATCCGGGCCTCCAGCAGCCCAGACTCCACCTCGTTGAACACCGCCGACCACAGCCCGCGCTTGCGAATGAAATAGTGCGTCTCGATCCCCTGGTGCCCCAGCCCCTCGGCCAGTTCCAGCGCCGTAATGCCGCCGCCAATGACGACGGCCCGCCTGGCCGTGCGCGCCCGCCGCAGCAGGTCGCGCGTGCCGGCCAGGGTGTCCAGGTAAACCACGCCGTCCAGGTCCGCGCCGGGGTAGGGCGGGGGGGTGGCCCGCGCGCCGGTGGCAATCAGCAGCCGGTCAAACACCGGGGCGCGCCCGTCGTCCAGCACCACCCGCCGCGCCTCCAGGTCCAGCTTCACTGCCCGCCCATACACCAGCGCGATGCGCTGCTCGCCATACCACGCCTCGCGCCGGGCCATCACCTGCGTGTCCGACACCTCGTTGATGACCACGTAGGCCAGCCCTGGCCGCGAGTACATCGGGAACGGCTCGCCGCTGACAATCGTGATGTGCCCATGCGGATCGCGCGCCCGGATGGCCTCGGCGGCGGTCACGCCCGCCGCCCCATTGCCCACAATCACGTAGTTGGTCATGGCGCGCCCTCCGCGCCGGCCTCGGGCGCCACTTCAAAATAACGTCCCACCACTTCGTGATACAGCGCCTCGTTTAGCCCGCGCAGCCGCTCGTCCGCCGGCACCCGCATGAGCGCCTGCGTTGGGCAGTCCTTCACGCACGCGCTCTCTGCATAGCCCTCGCACAGGTTGCATTTGTCGGCCCGCATCTGCGCCTTGGGCGCGGCCGGAGCCGTGTCCCAGCGCAGGGTGCCGCGCGGACACACCTCGATGCACAGCCCGCACTGCACGCAGCGCGGGTCGTCCACCGTCAGCCCCTGCCGCGCATAGTCGCGCACCTGGATGCCGGCCGGGCAGTTGTAGCCGCATACCCCGCACTGCACACAGCGGGTGGCGTCAGCCGTCACCCGCCCCGCTTCCGGCTTGGTGTGCCCGCCGCGCGCCAGCCCCAGCACCCGTGCAAAGAACCCCTCGCGCGCCCGGTGCTCGCTGGGCACCAGCACCACCACGCCATACGGGCAGGCCTCCACGCACTTGTTGCACCCCCGGCAGGCCTCACTCACAAACGTGCGCCCATCGTGCAGGTGCATCCCGTCCAGCCGGCAGGCGTTCACGCAGGGCGTGTCCGGGCAGTTGCGGCACACGTTCGGCAGTTGGAACTGCCCAAAGCGCGGCCCCTCCAGGCTCATCCGCGCGCGTCCGTGGCGGTTCTTGCAGGTGGTGGTGCACACATCGCACACCACGCACTTGCTCAGATCGCGGATCAGGACCTCGCGCATGTCACTCCTCTTGCCCCGCGGGGTGGCAGGCCGCGCAGTCCGTCAGCTCCGCCGCGGAGATGCCTTCCTTGGCATGCTCCTCAGCCATCTCCTGCGGCTCATGCTCGTGGCACTCAAAGCAGGTGTATTCGGCATAGGTCGTGGTGTGGCAGGTGGCGCAGGCCAACAGGCCTTCCTCTCCATGGTCCAGCGGAAAGGTGTGCGCGCGCAGCGCGGCCGGCAGCCAGGCCTCAGTCGTGTGGCACGCCGCGCACTCCAGCCCAAACACCCCGGCGTGGACCGCTGGCTCAGCGTGACAGCCTGCGCACTCGGCCGGCGTGCCCTGGAAGCGCTGCCCCGCGTGGCAGTCCGCGCAGGCCAGCGGCGCGTGCGCCCCGTCCAGCACAAACACCCGCGCATGGTCGAAGTTCGCCATGTTACCCGTGCCGTCGTGGCACCCGGCGCAGTCCGCCCCAAACGTCTGCACGTGCCCGGCCATGAACTCGGGCGCTGCGGAGGTGTGGCAGGCCGTGCACGCCGCGCCGGTCCCGGTGCTCAGGCTGGCCGGGTCGCGCCTGTGTGGCAGCCCTGGCACGTGAACGCCTGCCCAGCGAAGTCCAGCGTGTGCGTGTCCAATGCAAAACCCGTGGCCGCGTGGTTGAACGCCTGCCCCGCCAGCCGCGCGGGCGTCCACCCGTTGGCGTCGTGGCAGGCGGCGCAGTCGTCGCCAAACGCGCCCGCGTGCACGGCTGGCTCGTGGTGGCAGGCCGCGCATTGGGCCGGCAGGATGGGAGTGGAGTGTTCTTGCGTGTGGCAATCCGCGCACGCGGCCGCCGCGTGCGCGCCTTCCAGCGGCAGAGCCGTGGTGCTATGGTCGAAAGCCGCCATCCGGTCGACGCCATCGTGGCAGTCCCGGCAGCCGTCGCCAAACGCCGCCACGTGGTCCAGCATGAATGGCCGGTCCGCTCCTGCGTGGCACCCCACGCAGCCCGCCACCGCAAACACAAAGTCGGTGCCCGCGTGGCAAGCGTGGCACTCGATCACCTCACCATCAAAGTCCTGAATGTGCTCCGTTAGCGCAAATCCGGTCTTGACATGGTCAAAATGCTCCAGCCCATGGGCGGCCACGTCAAAGGCCCGGCCCTGGTGCTCCGCGTGGCATCCGGCGCACCCGATCTCTATTCCCATGGTTGCGTGCAGCCCCAGCCCGGAGCGCACTTGCTCGGCCACGTCCGCGTGACAGCGTTCGCAGCGCTCGTCCGGCGCACCCTTCAAGGGCACATGGCACTGGTTGCAGTCGTTCTCAAATGCCGCGTGCGAGTCGAACCCCTCCAGCACGGTGCCCGGCTCCCCCGCCGCCGACAGTTCCCCCGGGCTGAACGCCGCCCCGCCGGATAGCCATAGGCTGACGCCTACGCCC
>CAZCEC010000062.1:0-22291 GCA_964497615.1 uncultured Anaerolineales bacterium
GCCCCCATCCGCCCCGTGACGATGGCCAAGGCCAGCCTCAACGATGGGCAGACGCTGTACGCCTTCAACGACCTGTTCATTGGCCCGCGCTCGCACGTCTCGGCCCGCTACCGCATCGAGTTCGACGGGCAGGCCGAGAACCATTCCTCCAGCGGGCTGATTGTGTCTACCGGGGCGGGATCAACGGGCTGGCTGCAATCGGTCGTGAATGGGTCGGTAGGCATCGCGGCCGGCATCACCGGGCTGGAGATCACGCCGCCCGCGCCCGAGAGCTACCGGCTGCCGTGGGAGGCGGATGAGTTGTACTTCGCCGTGCGCGAACCCTTCCGCAGCCGGGTGTCGCAGGCCGGCATCGTGTTTGGCAAGCTGGATGCGCGCCGCCCGCTGGTGCTCCACTCCCACATGCCGGAGCACGGCGTGATCTTCAGCGACGGGATCGAGAAGGACTACGTGACCTTCAACTCGGGGGCGGTGGCGACCATCGGGCTGGCGGAGCGCAAGGCGCGGCTGGTGGCGCGAGGGTAGTCCGCCCGGTCAAGTTCAGCGCAGGATCAGCGGCAGGCGGAGGTATGCCAGTGCTTCACCCGCCACGACCTCCACCGCGCCGACGTCGTAGAAGGTGCCTTGGGGCCGCAAGATTCCACGCTGGTCGATGCTGGGCGCATCGTCGTCGGTGCCGTTGTCAATCGCCGGGCTGTCGAGCTGCGGCAGGTGCGTTTGGGTGGGGCCGCCGTTGTTGGCGAGCGGCTCGAGCTTGAGGTTGAGGTTGCTGCGCGCCACGCCAAAGCCGCAGGTGTTGTCCGATGACAGGCTCCACTGGGAAAAGTCGGGCGGTGTCTCAAACAAGCAATCGCCACCCGTGGGACTGGCGGCGGCGATGACATTGGTGAGGTTCAAATGGGGGCTCGGGTCAACGTTCATGATGCCGCCGCCGTAGTCCGCTTGATTTCCCGACAGCGTGACGTTGCTCAATCGCGCCGTCCCACCGCCTTCGTTTTTTAACCCGCCGCCATACGTCGCCTCATTCCCAGACAGGGTGACGTTGGTCAGGAACAGGAGGCCGAAGTTGTCGATGCCGCCGCCGTGCGAGGCGCTGTTGGCTGAGAGCGTGACGCCGGATAGATAGGCCGAGCCCAGGTTGTAGAGACCGGCGCCGTTCGTGGTCTGGGAATTGTCTTGCAGCGTGCTGTTCGTCAAGGTCAACACCCCCGAGGCGCCCACGTAAATGGCGCCGCCGGATTGCGCGCCGTTCTGCGTGAAGGTGCTGGCCTGGATGGTTGTATGCACATTGTCGATGAGCAGCGCGCCGCCGTTCCCGTCAGGGTAATTGTTGAACCCAAAATTGTGGTCAAAGGTCGCGCCCGAGATGGACAGCGTAGTGGCCTCCACCTCGCGGCGCGCGTAAATGGCGCCGCCCGCGCCCGCCTGGTTGTTGACAAACTGCCCGCCCTGGATGATGAGCGGCCCGCTCGACCAGAGTGCGCCGCCGCGCGTTTGAACATCGGCAATGTTGCCCTGGAACAGGCTGCCGTCGAGCAGCAGGATGCCGGGGTTCAGGATGGCGCCGCCGACCGAGGCCGTGTTGCTGAGGAACTGGCTGTTGTAAATCTGGGTGACACCGAAGGAGTAGATGGCGCCGCCGCCCGCGTTGGCATGGTTGTCGACAAAGGTGGTGGCGGCCACGTAGAGCGATCCAAAACTGCGGACAGCGCCGCCCTCACTCTCGGCAAAGGCCCGCGTGAGCACGAGGGCGTTGAGCGTCAGGGTCTTGCCGCCGTTAACGGTGAAGATGCGATAGCTGTCCGCGCCGTGAATCGTAATTTGGCTGCCGCCGTCGATGGTCAAAACGCCGTCCACGGCCGGCAGGTCGCTGCCCAGCGTGATCGTGCCAGCAAAGTTGAACTGGATCACATCCGGATCGAAACTCGCCGGTCCGCAATCGGTCGAGGTACCGTTCGCGGCGAGGATCGCTTCCCGCAGGGTGCAATCAAAACCGTCGTCGACGTAATTGTCCGCGGGGCTGTTTACCGTATACGTGGAGCCGCCCGCGCGCGCGGGCGGCGTGGACCAGAGCGTGCCCGCGACCAGGAGCACGCCAATCAGCAACCGCACCAACAGGCTGCCAGCCTTGGGCGTGGAAAGAGTCGACATGCGTGCCTCGCTCGCTTCCCAGAACCACGGCGTCTTCCACTTGGCGCTCCCCCCACGCTGCTCAACCGCCGCCGCCCAAGTCTACTCCCTGTGGCGATGGCCGTCATCCGTACCCCGGTCCTGCCCAACCGACACCGGCCTGGCGTCGCCGGGGCCTGCCTCTGCTCGCCGGGAACAACGAGATGAGGGTTGGCGTCGGCGCTAGCCCGCGCCCCCTGGCAGGTCCGCGCGCAGCACAATCTGCCCGGTCTGGCCCCGCACCTCCACGCGCCGGCCCGCGCCCGAATCCGCCAGCGTGACGGCGTCGTCGCACCGCCAGCCGGCCAGGGTCAGCTCGGCAGTGAAGGCCGCCTGGGAGGTAGTGAGCACGAGCGCGCCGCCGGTCTCGGCCACGCCCGTAATCTCGGCCGTTGCATAGTGCAGGAGGATGCCGGGCCGCACCTGCCACTCCAGGGGCAAAATCAGCCCCTGCCGCGCCGGCAGATGCGCCGGGTGGCCGCCCAACAGCGCCGCGCCGTGGTGGACAATGGTCGTTTCCACGGGGTCGTCCTGGTAGTTGTTGATAAATAGGAAGCTGCCGCTCGGGCCGCGGCTCAGGCGCACGTCCACCCAGTTGCTGACCGTGAAGGCCGGCGGACAATCGGCCTTGAGCGCCATCCGGTGCAGGATGTCCAGGTCTTCCAGCAGGTAGAGCGGCATGGCCGCGCCCAGCCACATGGCTCGGCCCGCGCCAGCCGATTGGACGAAACCGACCGCCTCGCCGTCCCCGCGCGCGGCGAAGACTTCATCGAACTGGCCGGTGTAGGTCTCCACAAAAGAGGCGGGGACGTGCTGATAGCCAAAGGCGCGGATGGCGCTGGGGGTGAAAGGCGGGTCGCTGAGGATGGACTGGACGCCCAGCGCCGCCTGAAGGATGGTGCAGGGCTGCCCGTCTTCGTCCGCCACGCACATCCGCCCGGCGGCGACGAGCCGGCCGCCGCGGTGCAGGTAGTCCACGAGCTTGCGCTGGACGGGGGCGGGGCAGCGCTGGTCGAGCATCACCCAGCAGTGCGGGGTCGCGGCCGGGTCCAGCGCGGCGCGTTCCAGGTCGAGGGCGCGGAAGGGCCGATGGGTTAGCGCCAGGCTGCGCGCCAGCATGTCGAACAGCACCGTTTCGCGCTGGTGGGTGAGGACGCGGGTGCGCTCCTGGGTGAACTCGTTGTTCACTTCGGTCAGGAAGTCGTCCAGCACGAAGCCGAGCGTGGTGACCGTTTCGGGGCGCGCCTCGACCAGGGCGCGGCCGTAGGCGGAGAGCACGCGGGACAGCCGGGGGTAGCGCTGATAGTGCCGCCGCAGCGTGCCATCCACGCGCACGGGGTGGCCCCAGTCGTGCCGCCGGGTGGGGCTGAGGAGCGGGTCGTTCTCGCCATCGGTGAAGAGATAGTGATTGATGGCCCGCATGCCGGAGGACAGGCACAGCCGGGTGTGCAGGTCGAACAGCGACGCCTGTCCGTTGTCAAAGTCGCCCACGCCGCCGGACTGAAACTCCACCGAGAACAGCGCCTGCTCCGGGCGCTGCAGGGCCGTGGTCATCTCGTTGACCAGCAGCAGTTGGTGGAAGTTGCCTTCGCCGATCGCGCCCGGGTAAACGTCGGTGGCGCTCACCATGCCTTCCAGCCGCATCACCTCGATAAGCTGCGACAGGCCGATGGGGAAGGTCTTGCCGCCGTTGGCGAAGCCGTGAATGTTGACGATGGGCGGGACCTCCAGCCCGCAGGCGCGGGCCTCGTCCCACAGCCACTGGGCATACTCGCGCAGATAGTCCCGGTAGAACACCCGGTAGTCCTCCACGACGCGGGCGCCGTGCGGCTCGGCGGGCGCGCGCAGGGCGTCGCCCAGCCAACGCTCCAGGTCGTCCGCGGGGTAGCGCTTCGCCAGCCGCGCCCCATAGCGGCTGCGCAAGTGGGCGGCGAACCGCGCGAGCGTGTCCGGGTTAGTGTCCAGGATGTTGCGGACCCAATGGATCATCCCCATCTCGTTGTCGAGCTGGACCATGAGGATGCGGCCGCCGCGCGTCACCTGGCGCGGGGCCAGCACGGCAAACACCGCCCGGTACCAATCGCGCACGGAGCTCAGAAAGTCGGGGTGCAGATAGCTGGCGATGTTCTCGGCCTTGCCGGCCTGGTTGATAAAGGCCGCCTGCGGATGGCGAGCGAACACCCACGGGGGGATGCCCTCGTTGATGGTTTCGGCCATGATGTATGGGCCGGGCCGCGCGATGATCCAGAAGCCCATCTCGGCCGCCAGGTCCAGGAAGCCGGCCAGGTTGCGCATTGGGTGGCTGCGGCCGTCGAGGTCGCTCTCGCCTTCCGCCCACTGGTGCCACAGCCAGGGGATGTAGGCGGCCAGGGCGTTGAAGCCCGCCCCTTGCAGCAGGCCTAGCCGGTGCCGCCACTGGTCCGCGGGCGTGCGGAAGTAGTGAAACTCCCCGGCCTGGATGAGCACCGGTTCATCGTCCAGCCAGAACTGGCCGTCGCGCACGGCGAAGCTAGGCACTGCGCCCTCCTTCTCGCTCGGAAAAGCCCAGGACGGCCAGCGCCGCCTGGATGCTGGGGCTGTGGGTGTAGGCCTCCCAGATCAGCCCCGTGAGGTGATTTTCGATCATGATCATCGAGCAGCCCTTGTCGATCCCGTACAGGGCCCGGCTGTGCCAGGGCGGCGAGACATCCAGGTTGTAGGCATCGTAGAAGCCATAAGGTCCCCAGGTCTGCGGATGGTGGTCATAGAGAAAGCGGGCCATGGCCGCCGCTTCATCGGGGGCGAACGGCAGCGCGCCCAGCGCGGCGTAGATGCACACCGTGCCGTTGTGCTGCGGCGGGTGCAAGGAGGGGGCGCTGCCGGAGACGTAGTAGCCGTCCGGGCTGTCGCCCGCGCTGAGGCCCCAGCTATTGGCGTGATAGGTCCTGTACTGTGCGGCGTGCGCCATGCAGAACGCGCGGTTGGCCAGGGCGGCCCGGCGCGTGTTCTCGAACCAGTCCACGCCATCCGGGTCGAGGCAGCGGCGCGTGTCGAGCCAGGCCTCGCTGTACAGGTAGGCGAACAGGTTGCCGCCGGGGTTGACGATGACGGGCTGGCCGGCGAACTCGCGGGTGGGGCGCGCAAAGCCCCGGTACAGACGGGCCGCCAGGGCCGGGTCCAGGCGGGGGGCGGCCTGCAGGTACATCATCTTCTGCTCGGCGGCCATGTCCCAACGGCTGATGAAGCCCGGCTCGCCGGAGACGTAGTCGCCGCGCCGGTCGGGGTTGTAGGCCATGCGGAACAGCGCGCGGCCCGCGTCTTCGAAGACGAAGTGCCGCCAGTCCACCCGGGCCAGCAACTCTTCAGCCAGTTCGGTGATGACGGGGTCGCCAAAGTAGGCGGCGGCGGTGATGACGCCGTTGAGGCACAGGGCGGTGTCGATGGTGGAATACTCGCACTGCCGGCGGCGCTCGGCGCTGTCCAGGTGCAGGAAGTGGGCAAAGAAGCCGTGGTAATGGGGGGCGCGGCGCAGCAGGGTGAGCAGGGTGCCGCGCGTCAGGTCCAGGGCCGCCTGCCGTCCGAGGAAGCCGCGCGCCTCGCCGATGACCCAGGCGCAGAGGGCAAACCCTGTGCTGGCGATGGAGGCGACGCGCGGGTTCTTGGTCGAGTCGACGGTCAGGCCATAGCCGGGGCTGGCGGGGTCCTGGTTGGTATAGGCGAAGTAGAAATCGAACGATCCCTTGAGTTCATTTTGCCACAGGCTGGCGATGTCCACGCGGGCTCCGGGTTGAATGCTGGTCTGTGCGCTGGGCTGGGGCTGGGCCAGCGTTCGGCCGGGTGGACGATTCGCGCTGGATCAGCTGGGTGGGAATGCGGCTGGCTTCGAAGGGGCTGCCGCGGTCCAGAAAGGCGATCAACTGGCTGGCGGCCCGCGACCCCCACAGGAAGCGCGAGGCGCCCACGGTGGACAGGCTCGGCTGCATATAGCGGGCGATGAGGATGTCGTCGAAGCCGACGATGGCGACGTCGTCAGGCGCGCGCAGGTTCTGCTCGCGCATGGCCCGCAAGAAGCCAATCGCCATCTGGTCGTTGGCACAGAAGACGGCCTCGGGCAGGTCGCCGCTGGCGATGATCTGGCGGGCGATCTCATAGCCGGAGGCTTCGGTGAAGTTGCCGTTGTAGACGGGCACGGAGAGGTGGCAGCGCTCGGCCTCGCCCAGGAAGGCCTGCATGCGCTCGGTGTTGTCGAACGAATCCAGCGCGCCGGACACAAAGGCCAGCTTGCGGGCGCCTTGCCCGTACAGGTGTTGGAACGCCTCGCGTGTCCCCTGCTGGTTGTCAATCAGCACCGGGAACAGGTAGTCCACGTCCAGCCACCGGTCGAGCACGACGATGGGGAACTGCTTGGAGGCCAGCCGGCTGAGGATGCCGCTGTCCACTTTCGTGTCGAAGACGATGGCGCCGTCCACCTGGCGCTGGGTGAGGATCTTGCGCAGCGACCGGCTCTCCGGGCAGACCAGCAGCTCGTAATCGGTTTGCAGGGCGGCTTCGTGAATCCCTTCCAGAATTTCTTCGTAGAACGATCCGCCAAAGCGGGTGATGAATACGCCGAGGGTGTGCGTCTTGCGTTTCTTCAGGTGGCGGGCAAAGGCGTTCGGGTGGTAGTTCAGCTCGTCGGCCGCCGCCAGCACGCGCTGACGGGTGGCGTCGGCGATGGTGCCGGTGCCGTTCAGCGCGTACGAAGCCGAGGTGACGCTCACCTTCGCGCGGCGGGCCACATCCTTGATAGTTGTCATCCAGACAGGCTCCTACGGGGTGCGGGTGAAGTGCAGGCGCGCCAGCCCCTGCACAATGTTCGCTTGAGTCATGGTGTAGACATACACCTGGTCGTTCTCGTAATTCGCCAGCATCAGCAGCGAGATGCCCTTGTCAATCCCAATCACGTCTGGCGCAAACCAGTCGCGGCTCAGGTTGTAGGCGTCCTGAAAGCCATACGGCCCGTTGAGCCGGTCGAGCGCATAGTAGTTCAGCATCGCGGCCTGGGCCGGCTCGGGGACGAAGATGATCGAGCCGATGGCCCCGGCGGGCGGCACGGTGTCGTCCACCACGTGCGCCTGGTTGTCGAACCCGGAGGGCGGCGCGCCGTACAGGCCGTTGTAGCCGTCCGGGCCGTCGCTGGCCGTCAGGCCCCAGGCCGCCGCGCCGATCGTCTCGTATTCGTCCTCCACGCTCAGGGCAAAGTTGACGTGGGCCAGGGAGGCTTCCACCGAGTTGTCGAACCAGTTGACGCCGTCCCGGTCAGTGTACTCCCGGAAGTCGATCCACGCGTGGCTGAACTGATAAGTGAACAGCGACCCGAACCAGGAGTGGATGAAACGCTGGCCGGTCCCAAACTTGGAGCGGTGCCGGGTGAAGGTGTAATAGGTCGTCTCGTCCACCGGGTGCGTGTCGGACCCGGCGGCCAGCACGTAGAGCATGAGCTGCTCGGCGTAGAAGTCCCAATGGCCGGAGAAGCCGCTCTCCGGCCGGTAGGCCATGTAGAACATCTGGCGCGACTCATCCACGAACCACGGCCAGTTGACCTCGTCGTAGAGCGCCACGGCCTTGGCCTCGATCTCGCCGCCGAAGTATTCCCCGGCCGAGAGCACGCCCATCAGCAGGATCGCGGTGTCGATGCTCGAAACTTCGCTCTCCCAGGCGCGCTTGCCGGTGTGCTGGTCCACAAAGTGGTAGTAGAAGCCCTCGGTGCGCTCCAGGCTCAGCAGGGTGTCCAGGGTGCGGCTCACACGCTCCTGGCCCTGGGCGAAGGTGATGTAGCCCTTGTCGATGCCGATCAGGTAGGCGGTCAGCCCGAAGCCCACCGAGGCGATGCTGGCGATGCCTTCGGAGCCGGGGTAGCGGTCGCGGATCAGGCCGTAGCCGGGGCTGTCCACGTCGGTGTTGGCCTGCTCCCAGAAGAAATCGAAGGCGCCGCGCATCTCGTAGGCGATGACGTCGCCAATCTGCGCTGGCGTGGGGGTGGGGGCCTGGGTGGGGGCCAGGGTGGCCGAGGGGACGAGTGAAGCCGTCGGGGCCGGTGTGAGCGTGGCGACCGGTGTGAGGCTGGGGGCTGAGGTGACGCTCGGCGGCGGGGTGTCGGGGGCGGCCGGGGTGACGATGCGCGGCGCGGCGCAGGCGGCCAGGAGCATGGCCGCCAGGCACAGGGCGAGCTTATTCACCCGTGATACCTGCCCGCTCGACGGACTCGACAAACCACTTCTGCATAACGAAGTACATGATCAGCAGGGGCAGGATGTTGAGGAAGGTGCCGCTCAGCTTGACGGCCTCGTTGAGGCGGTCGAAGATGTTCACCGTGCCGGGCGGGTACAGGTTCTCATACGCCTGCACGAACTTGGACAACTGCATGGGCAGGGTTTGCAGCCCGCCCTCCAGGAAGATCACGGTCAGGTAGGTCTCGTTCCAATACCACACGATGGAAAAGATGATGGAGACCACGAAGGCCGGGATGGCGGCGGGCAGGGCGATCTGCACGAAGATCTTGAGATCGGAAGCGCCGTCCAGCCGCGCGGCTTCTTCCAGCACCTTGGGCAGGGTGCTGAAGGTCTGGTAGAAGATCAGGATGAAGATGGCGCTCTTGAAGCCCTGCCCCAGCATGGCCGGGAAGATGAGCGAGCGGATGTCGCCCAGCAGCCCCAGGTCCTTGTAGGTGAGCATCTGCGGGAGCACCGTGTTCTGGGCCGGGATGATGAACGTAATCAGGATCAGGCCCATCACCAGGCCCTTGCCCCAGAAGCGGTAGCGGGCCAGCCCATAGCCCACCAGCGAGCACACCGCGGCCTGGATGACCGATGGCACGACGGCCACCAGGATGGACGCCAGCAGGGTGGTGGGGTAGTCGAGCACCCGGTAGGCGCGGGCATAGTTGCCCAGGTAGAACTCGGTGGGCACCCACTGCACCATCGGGTTCAGCAGGTCGTCCATGCTCTTGAAGCTGGTGACCAGCATGAACAGCACCGGGTACAGGTACACAAAGCCGATGGCGATGAGCAGCAGGTATAGCAGCCAGGTGAAGATCAGGCCGTAGCTGGCGCGGCTGCCCAGCAGCAGCGGCCGCAGCCAGTCGCGCCACACCCCCGCCGCCCGCGCCGCGGGCAGCCTAGTCCTGAGCTTGGAGACGCCGGTCGCGAAGGAGGACATAGAACACCGCCAATAGGGCCAGCAAGACCCCGAAGAAGAGGAACGACATGGCGCTGGCATAGCCAATGCCGCCCTCCACCGCGTAGGTCTGACCGTAGATGTATTTGACCACCTTGTTCTCGGAGAAGTGCGACAAGGTGATGATGGTATAGGCCGCGATGATGAGGGTGGTGGTGGACAGCGACGGCAGGGTGATCTTCCAGAACATCTCCCAGGCCGTGGCGCCGTCGATGGCCGCCGCCTCGTAGATGCTGCGGTCGATCTTTTGCAGGCTGGACAGGTAGATCAGGATCTGCACCCCGGAGAACCACAGGATGAGGATGAACGAGGTGAGCAGGTACTGCACCGGGTTGCGCAGGTAGCGCGGCAGGTCGGCCAGGAAGGCGGTGAGGGCGGCCGAATTGGCGACGCCCGGCACCGAGGTGGCCCCCTGGGCAGTGAGCTCCTGGATGACGGGGCCGCTGGTGATGACCACCGGCAGGAAGAAGATGATGCGGAACAGGCCCTTGCCGCGGAACTTGAGATTGAGCAGCAGGGCGATGAGCATGGAGAAGATCAGCACGATGGGCACCGAGACGGCCGTCTCGATGGCGTAGCCGATGAGCAGCTCGATAAAGGTGGGGTCGGTGAACAGGGCGCGCGAGTAGTTGCTCCACTCCACGAAGTTGAGCTGAATGCCGGTGGCCGAGACCACCACCTGGTTCAGACTGTAGGCAAAGGTCTGCGCCAGGGGCGCCAGCGTGAAGAGGATGAAGCCCACTACCCAGAGCAGGATGAAGAGATAGCCGGTGAGCGCTTCGCGGGCGCGCAGGGTGAGGCGGCTGCGGCGCGCGGCAGGCGTGGCGGTCATGGCTGCACCTCCCGGAGCACGGCGTCTTGCGCGTTGATGACGGTGGCGCCGGCCTGGTAGGGCTGGCCGCCGAAGTTGACGATGATTTGCAGGCCGTTGCTGTAGGTGGTGGCCGAGACCTCCGGCGCCAGGCGCGCGCGCGCCACGATCTCTGCGCCGCGCACCGGCCCCAGCAGGCCGTTCAGCCACTGGTAGGTGCGCTCGATTTCGGGCGTCCACTGCGAGGCGGCCGAGGTGTAAATCCAGCTTGAGCTGGTGCGCAGGATCCGGGAGGTGGATTCCTGGCTGAGGAAGAAGGATGGGTAGACGTTGAAATCGACGTGCCGCAGCAAATCGGCCTGCAGGTTGGAGGAGAAGTTGAGCGCCGGGCCGTAGGCGGGGACATAGCCCGCCAGCACAATCGGCAGGAAGGGCACGGCTTCGGCGGTGAACAGGTAGCCGCTGTTGGTCAGGGGCATGTCGTAGTAAGCCCGCATGTAGGCGAACAGGTAGTCGTTGGGCCGGTAGAAGCCGGTGGGGCCGGGGTTTTCGGCCAGCAGCGTCTGGTAGCCCTGGAGGGCCTCGTCGCGGCCCACAAAGGCGCCGCGCCGGAAGTCGCTGTAGAGGGTTGAGCCGAGGCCATCCAGCGCCAGGCCCGCCCCCAGGTCGGAGAAGACCGCCGCGCTCAGCCGCGCGTAGCGTTCGCGGATGGTGGCCAGCGTCATCAGGTAATGGCCCTTATTGCGATTGCCGCCCGCTAGGCTGACGCCGGTGATGGCGTGGGCCAGGTCGTTGCGGGCCGAGTAGCCCGGCTCATCCCACAGCGCCGCCTGGGGGTCGAGATAGAGCGCGAGACTGCCGCCGCTGCCCGCCAGCGTTTCCGCCAGGGTCCGCAGGTCGCCCAGCCCGCCCAGGGCGCGCTCCAGGCGCAGACTGGCGGGGGGCATGGCGCCCGCGCCCTTCGGCTGCCAGCCGTAATAGATGACCTCCGGGTGGCGCACCGCCAGCGCCTCCAGGATGCCGGCCATCTGGCTGACCGTGGTCATGGGGATGAAGCGCTGCCAGAAGAGGATGGGTTCCTTGTCGCCCGCCAGGAACTCGAGCCGGATGCCGATGTCGCCATCGGCCGCCTGCGCCGCTGGCAGCATGGCCTTGTCGCGCAGGTATTGCTGATAACTCCGGGCCAGGCCTACGTAATCGCTGCCGGGGCCGGTCAGGAAGCGGTAATGCACCGTGATGTCGAAGGCGTTGGGGCTGGGCTGGAGCGTGGTGACGCCGGCCCCGGCGCGGTTGGTGGCCTGGAAGTAGGCCTCGTTGTAGATGAAGGCCGAGTACAGGAAGTTGAACTTGGTGGTGACGCCGGCCGGGTGCACCTGGAGCCGGCCATAGGGGGCGCCGCGCTCGACAACGGCCAGGTAGGCGTGCTGCGCCTCGCCGTGCACCATGCCGCTGACCGGCAGGCTGAGCAGGTGGGGCGCGATGACGGTGGGGTCGTAGTCCAGCGCGCCGATCAT
The DNA here is from genome assembly GCA_964497615.1 of uncultured Anaerolineales bacterium. GTDB lineage: Bacteria > Chloroflexota > Anaerolineae > Anaerolineales > UBA6663 > CAZCEC01. The sequence continues at coordinate 11,689 of CAZCEC010000062.1, forward strand.
CCCCATGTCCGCCCCATAGTAGCGGCCATAGAACATGTTGCGCGCCTTGGTGGTGGCGGCAAAGCGGATCAGGCTGCCGGCGCCATCGGGGATGAACATGTAGCCCGGCGTCTCGGCCTCGCGCGTGGCGCCCAGGAACGGATACAGGTGCAGCAGGCCCAGCTTGTACTCGCCCGTTTCGGCAATCGAGCTGAAAGGCACCTCCACGCGCACGCCGCTGGGCTCCAGTTCCACACGCATCAGCAGCGAGATGCCCGCCTCGGTGAAGGTCACCGCCGCCTCGAAGCCCTGGCCGGTGGGCCGGAAGTCGAGGCTGTGCTCGTCGCGGGTGATGGAGTAGCGCTCGTCCACCGCCTTGGGGTCCAGCGCATCAATGCTGATCCCGCTGCTGGCGAAGGCCGTCCAGGTGCGGTTCAGGTCGTCGTCGTCGGTGACTTCTTCCAGGTTCGAGTGCCACACATAGCCGCTGCGCTTGTCCACCACCTGGAAGGCCAAGGTCTCCGCATCGGCGTAGAGCTGGAACAGGTCGTTCTCGGCCATCAAGGCCATTTCGCCTAGGCGGCTGAGGGCGGGCGGCGCGGCCGCGGCAGGCGAGACCGCCGCCAGCAGCAGCGCGAGGGCCAGCACCCCCTGGCGGACCAAGCGAAGACTAGCCACGCAGACCGACCTCCCGCACAATGGCCGAGATGAAGTCGAAGAGCTGGTTGAACAGCACGTACAGGATGTAGCCGGTGAGCACGAACAGCGCCCCGGTGAACAGGGTCAGCAGGACGTTGCGGACCGTCTCGCCCGGCGTGTAGTTGTGGATCTCCTTGACCATGATGATCAGCATCGCCCCGGTCCACACCCAGATCAGGTCGCGGGTGAAGGTGAACAGGAAGACTTCATTCTCGGTCAGCACGTTGGAGATGAGGGCCAGGGGCAGGGCGAACAGGGCGTAGGGGAAGAGGCTGTAGGCCGTGCCGATGATCACGTCGCGCACGCGGCCCTCGCCGTCGCTGATGGTGGACACGAGGTAGTTGGCCGTCATCCACAGCGCCAGCAGCCCGAGGGTGACGACGATCTCATTCTCTAGCGGGATATCGGCCAGGGAGGCGTAGGGGTTGAAGATGAAGCTGGTCACATAGAGCGTGGCCACGCGCACCACCACCACCCAGGCAAAGGTGAGCCCGGCGAAGAGCAGGCTGCCGCGCAGCTTGGCCTTGATGTAATAGAAGCTGTCGGCCGGGTAGCGGATGAAGCGGAACATGAACACCAGGTCGTCCACCAGCTTGCGCTCGCGCACGGCGGCCTGCCAGCGGCGCAGCGGGTCCAGCCAGCGGGTGCGGGCCTCCACCCGGCGGCCCAGGCCCACCGCCACGGCCAGGCCCACCGCCCCCAGCAGGGCCTGGCTGAGGAAGCGCTGGAGCACCACGTTGCGCAGTTCCCAGAAGGCTTCGGAGTAGCCGTGGCGGTCCTCGGCCAGCCGGTAGGCGGCCAGCGCGCCCCAATAGTCGCCGGCCTTGTAGGCCGCGTCCGCGATGGCCTGGTAGGCCATGATGAAGGAGCCGTTCAGGTCGAGCACCTGCTGGAAGTAGGGGCGCGCCTCGGCGTAATAGCCCTCCATGTACAGCCGCACGCCGGCATGCACGGTCTGGGCGAAGGCGGTGGTCTGATAGACGACGATGGCGTTCTTGTCCTTGTCGAGGACGTAGATGCGGTCCTGGTGGCGCGCGATGGCGACGGGGTTGCGCAGGGTGCCCAGCCGCTGGTCGCCTGCGTCGCGGGCCACGAAGACGAACAACAGGGTGCCGTCGTAGTCATATTCGAAGATCGCGCCCTCCGCATCCACGGCCAGCACCAGCCCGGTGTCGCTGACGTGCAGGTCGCGGAAGCTGGTGGAGCCGAACGTCTCGGGGAAGATGTTCTTCCCGGCGATGGTGAACTTCTTGATGCTCTGGCCGGGGTTGGTGCCGGCGGTGATGGTGAACACCAGAGACTGGTGGTCGATGGCCAGGTTGGAGGGCGAGGCGGCCTCGTTCTTGATGAACTGCTCGAGCTGCTCGGGCGTCAGGAACAGCCGCTGCAGGATCATCTTGAGCGACATGGTGGCCGAGTTGGACCCGAAGTAGCCGATGAAGTCGCCGTTGGTGTTCATCTGCACGAGGCCGTTGACCGAGCCTTCGCTGATGATGTACAGGTTCTCGCGGGCATCCACGGCGATCTTGCGCGGCAGGAACTCGCGGCTGCGGCCAAAGAGCGGCTCATCCGGCCGGCCAAACTGGTTCACCAGCCCGCCGGCCGCATCCAGCAATACGATGGCATCCTGTCCGGCGTCGGCGATGAACAGGCTGCCCTCGTCATCTACGAACACGCCAGTGGGCGTGTCCAGCAGGTCGGCGCCATACTCGGCCACGATCTCGGACCCGCGCACCTGCACGATGCGGTGGTTGCCGGCATCGGCGATGTAGATGACGCCGTCTGGGGTGAGGTACATGTCCTCGGGATCGTCCAGGTCCAGGTCGATCTCGGCCACGGGGGTGTAGGCGTCCTGGGTGTTGATGAGCCAGCCGCCGGGGCCCCAGGCCCAGGTGGTATAGGGCGTCTGCGCGGCGGCGTCGCGCCCGCCCAGCGGCAAGAGACAAAGAAGAAGAAAGAGAAAAAGGACGAGCCTCGGCGCTCTATCTTGGCCGCTTTCTTTTTCTCTCGAAGCCAGGCGTTTCATCCCTTTAACCCTGAGTGCGACATGGTGCTCATCACCTGGCTTTGCAGCAGGATGAAGACGAGCAGGTTGGGCAGGAACATGATCAGGGCGGCGGCGGCGGCGATGCCCTGACCGGCCACGGCGTTGGCCCCGGCGGTGGTGGAGGTGAGGGTGGTCAGGTAGAAGGCAAAGGTCTTGAGGTTTTCGCTGTTGATGTACAGGGTGGAGATTTCGGTGTTGTTCCAGGTGGCCTGGAAGGTGAGGATGGCGATGGTGGCCACCGCCGGCCGGATCATGGGCAGGATCACCTTCCAGTAGATCCACACGTCCGACGCCCCGTCCACCTGGGCGGCCTCCACCACCTCGTCGGGGATGCCGTCGATGAACTGCTTGATCAGGAACAGGCCCACCGGCAGCGCCAGGCCGGGCAGGATGTGGGCCCAGAAGGTGTTCATCAGCTGCAAGCGTTCGATCACCAGGAATTTCGGAATGGTGACGGCGATGGGAACGAACATCAGGGCCACGGTGTTGATGGTGAACAGGACCTGCTTGAGCTTGAAGCGCTTCTTCGACAGGGCATAGGCCGCCGTGGTAGACACCACGATGGAGGCACCCACGGTGATGAACGTGATGGTCAGGCTGTTGAACAGGTAGCGGCTGACGGGGATGCCGGACTTGGACACGCGCCCGAATAGCTCGGTGAAGTTATCCAGGGTGGGGTTGATGACGAAGAAGCGCGGCGGATAGGCAAACAGCTCATCCAGCGGCTTGAAGGCGGTGGAGATGATGTAGATGATGGGCAGCAACATCACCACCAGCAGCGGCGCCAGCACGACGTAGAACTTTAGCTGGCTGACGTGGAAGCCCTTGGGATTGATCCCGCTGTTGTAGTGGCTGGAGAAGCGGCGCAGGCGGTTCAGGCGCATGGTCGGTTCCGTCAATCGTTGCTGCCAAACAGCCGGGTGGCCAGCCGCGAGAACAGCAGCACCATCAACAGCAGCACCACCGAGACGGCGGCGGCGTAGCCCATTTCGTAGCGCAGGTAGCCGTAGTCTTCGATGTGGTTGACGATGAGCTGGCCCGCGTATTGCGGGGTGGGGTTGGTGCCGGAGAGCGTCACCCCGATGGCGCCGGCCTGGAAGGTGGCCACGATGGCGATCACCGCCCCGAACAGCATCTGCGGCTTCATGGACGGCACGGTGATGTGGATGATCTCCTGGAAGCGGCTGCTGATGCCGTCCAGGCTGCCGGCCTCGTACAACTCCGGGTTGATTTCCAGGATGCCGGCCAGCATGGCCAGGAAGCCCACGCCCATGCTGCTCCACAGCGTCACCAGGATCATCACCGTCATCAGGTACTGCGGCGACTGGAGCCACTGCTCCGGCTCCTGGATGGCGCCCAGGCTCAGCAAGAAGCTGTTCAGATAACCGTTCTGGTCGCCGCTGAACAGGGTGAGCCACACCGCCCCCATCGCCACGCCCGAGGTCATCGAGGGCGAATAGAGGATCAGGGCCAGCACGGTGCGCGGGCCCTTGGGCACCTGGGCCAGCACCCAGGCCAGCAGGAACGACAGCACATAGCCGCCCGGGCCCACCAGCACGGCGAACTTGAGCGTGTTTGGCAGCACGTAGCGCATGAAGATGTCGTCCTGGGTGAGCAGGGCGATGTAGTTGCGCAGCCCGTTGAAGGTCGGCGGCTGGATGGTGTCGAACGTGGTGAACGACAGCCCGGCGGCCACCGCCACCGGCACCACGATGAAGGTGAAGAACAGCACCCCGTAGGCCGAGAGGAAGACGTAGGCGCTGCCTTCCTTGTCGGCCCAGCGCTTCAGGCGCGACTGCTGCGCCTCGGGCGCGCCGCCCCGCACGCCGACGGCGGCGGCCAACGATTGCGGCTGGCTACTGAGACTCATCCATCCACCTCTTGACGGTGTCCAGGGTCGGGATCGTGAACTGCCGGGCGACGACCCCGTTCTCCAGGTATCCGAACTCTTCCATCTTGCGCGTGATCTCGCGGTTGACAATCAGCACCGAGGCGTCAATCGCGGCGCGCGGGTTGGCCCCGTCGAAGACGATCCGGTTCCAGGCGTTGCTCAGTTCGCGCTCCTGCATGTAGCTGCCGGGCAGCTTCACCGGCTCCTGCAGCCACTGCCACTGCTCCAGGATGACGGCCTTGTGCTCGGCCGGGATGGGCGAGAAGGCGAAGGCCTCCAGGTTGGCGGAGTTCCACAGGTACTCGGGCCCGTAGTTGAGCACCAACTGCTGCTGGAACTCCACCTGGGTTTCGGTGGACATCCACCACTTCAGGAAGGCCCAGGCCTCGTCGGGCTGGTCGGTCCGCTCGAACATGAGGCTGGCCTGGGCCGAGCCGGTGGCATAGCGGAGGCGCGTGCCGTCGGGCAGCACGGTGGCGGGGTAGAGCGCCAGATCCCAGCGGCCCTCCAGCTCGGGCGCAGCGGTGAAGAGTTGGACGTAGGTGGGGAAGTTCGACACGCCGATGGGCAGCGAGCCGGACCGGAAGCTGTCATAGAAGCTGGCCGTGGTCAGCGGCATGCCATACAGGGTGAAGCTTTCGGCCATGAACTGGATGGCGCGGATGGCTTCATCGCTCTGCAAGCCGGTGGCGAAGCCGCCCTCGCTGTAAAGCTGCGCCCCATGGTTGAACAGGTAGGGGGCGGTGGCCAGGTAGCCCTTGCTGCCGGAGGCGTTCGACAGGGGCGTATTGAAGTTCATGCCGAAGCGCTGCAGTTCGGGCAGGATCTCGATCACTTCATTCCAGGTGTCCGGCACCGGCAGCCCAAGCGAATCCAGGATGTCGTGGCGGTAGAAGGTGACCCAGAAGTCCTGCGTCTCGGGCAGGGCGTAGACCGAGTCATTGATGATGTAGCTCAGGAGCGCGCCCGGCGCATAGTGGCGGATGTAGGCGTCAAAGTCGGGGAAGGCGCGCAAGTCGCGCACGGCGCCGCGGATGGCCAGCTCGTAGGGAATGTTGGTGCTCACGCCCAGGGCCACGTCCGGCTGGATGCCGGCCGCGTTGGCCAGCACCAACTTCGATTCGTCCGGCATGACGGAGAATTTGACCCCGTAACCCGTGTCGCGGGTGAAGGTGTCATCGGCCATGGATTGCAGCAGTTCCACGTACTGCCGTGGCCGGTTGATCCAGACCTCCAGCTCGCCCGCGCTGGCGCCGATGGACTGATAGGGGTCCGGCCGGAAAGTGCTGAAGAAGCGCTTGAGGCCCTCGACCACCACGGTCCAGAAAGGCACCTGGATGGGCGCAGGCGGGCTGTCGGGCGAGTGGATAAAGACCTTGTCCAGCGCCAGGGGCTGGTTCTGGAGGGTGGGGAGGATGCTGGCCAGCAACTGCGCCGCCGAGCCGGAGCCTTCGGAGAGGCGCTCCAGGTGCACGGGGATGTCGTCCGGACTGGCGGCCAGGAACAGGATATTGTCGATGGCGATCTCGTAGGTGAGGATTTCGGGCGAGCCGGTGCTGCCGTTGACGGCGGCCAGGGCCTGCTGGTCGGCCCGCAAGTCGTCGGCCATCGCCAGCAATTGGTCCTGGATATCGGGGATGTAGTCGGAAATCACCCATTCCTTGAATGGGTCCTCCTGGTTGCCGGTGAGCTTCTTGATCTCCAGGGCCAGGGTGTTGATGGCCTCCAGCGCCCGCCGGATGCGCTCGATGGCCGGCCCGTAGGGCGTGGCATTGGCCTCCAGCCCCAGCACATTCTGGCCCGGGCGCAAATGGAAATAGTAGGGCGTGTCCCCGCCCAACGTCACATCGGTCCAGGCGGTGGTGGAGGGGAAGGGGATGGCGTTCAGCTCGTCAAAGGCCGCCTGGCCGTTCAGGGTGACGCGGCGGTAGACGGCGGCGTTGACGCGCGCCTTCTGGAGCACCCGCAGGGTGATGGCGTACAGCCCGTCGGCGGGCGCATCGAAGACGTAATAGACGGCGCTGCCGTCGCGCTGCCAGCTTTCGCCGCCCAGGGTGTTGAGCCGCAATTGGTAGGTGTCGTAAGGCGTCACCGCCAGGCTGCGGTCGGCGATGGGGCGGATGACGGTGTCGTTCTTGTAGGCGGGATGCTCGGCTTCCAGCTCGATCAGCACGCCCGAGGTCTCGGGCGCGGGGTTGGCGGCCAGGTATTGGGCGTAGGTGGGGGGCGGCGCAAACGGCTGGAGATAGACGCTGCCCAGCCACATGGCCTCCTCGGTCAGGGTGAACTCAAACGCGTGCTGGCCGGCGCTCAACTGCACCTGCCAGGGGTAAGGCTCGCTCAGCGCCGCGTCCGGGACGGCAAACGTGCTCCACCGCTGCAGCCGGTCCGGGCGCACCAGGGCTTCGTTGCCGTACCGGTCGAGGGGGAACGTCTCGGTGGGGTTCTGGTAAAAAACGGGGAACTCGATGCGCCGCGCAGAATCGCCGGGCAGGGCGCCATCAATCAGCAGTTGGCCGGCCGGGACGTTCAGGAAGGCATCGGCAGCGGCCATGTCGAAGGCCACCGTGTAGGGCCCGGCCGTGGGAACGGAGACCTGGAAGCTGACCGTGGTCCCGGTGGGCAGCCGGACGCTGGGCTTGGGGTAGGCCTGCGCCACGTCGTCATCGGCCAGTGGCAGCCCAAAGGCCTCGGCGCCGATCTCGATGGCCGGGGCTGGTGCGGCCGGCGGCCGGGCGGCCGGGGTGATTGCGGCGGGCGCAGGCGCCCGCGCCGGGGCCGGGGCGGCGGGCAGCAGGATCAGCAGCGCCCCGAACAGCCGGAGAACGATGGAGCGCATGGGCGGCAGATGAGCGCGCACGGATCGCCTCGCGGGAAAGCAGGAGGGCGCCGTGCTGGCACGGCGCCCTCCCAGTGTAACGCTATTGGCCCATCGCGGCCAGGGCGTCCGCCAACTGCTGGTTGGCGAACTCCTCCAACTGCACCGAATAGTCCTCGAACTTGATGTCGCCGTTCAGGGCGGCGGCAATCACGCCGGCCACATTGACATCTTGCTGGTCGCCGATGTCGATGCCGGGCTTGCCCTCCCAGCGGGCATTGATGTAGCCGGGCACCATCTTGGCCAGCGACTCGATTGTGCTGTTGTCCAGGTTCTCCATCGCGGCCAGGATGCCGGGCTTGTCAACGAATTCTTCGAACAGCGCGACCGAGGCGTCGTCGAGCGACACCGGCATCTTGGGCGCCGACCCGGCGGCGCGCGCCAGCTCGGCCTCGACCGCGTAGGCCTCGGCGGAGAACGTCATCCACTTGGCGAAGTCGTAGGCGGCGTCCTTGTCGGCGGCTGTCTCCGAGACGACGATCACGTCGCCCACCAGGGCCTGGTTGCCGCCGGGGAACCCGATGAAGTCCCAATCGAATTCGACATTCTGGATCCAGCCCGGCACGTTCCAGGAGGCGTCCCAGCGCATGCCGACCTCTTGATTGAGGAACAGTTCCCACGGGCCGACTGAGTTGAAGTTGGTCTTCTGATCGTCGCTCAGCCCCTGCCAGGTGTACTGCTTGAGCTCGGCCGCGGTCTCAATGGCATCCTTGAACGCGGCCGAGTTGTAGTTCATCTGCTCGCCGTCGAAGCCGAACCACTTGAGCTCGGGGTCGGCCGAGTTGGGAAGCCAGCCGACCATGAACTCCTGCTCGTCCAGGCCCAGCACGCCGTTGTCCACGTCGTGCAGGCCGGTGACGGCGTCCTCGAAGTCTTCGACGCTGAAGCCGTACTCGGGCGCGTCCAGGTTGGCGGCCTCGTACAGGTCGCGGTTCACGAAGTAGCCCATCACGAACTGGGCCGCCGGCAGGCCGAGCACCTGGCCGTCGTAGGTGACGGCATCCTGCCACACCTGGGGGACGTTCTGCCAGTCGCCATCCTCGGCGACGTAGCTGCTCAGGTCGGCCAGCCAGCCGTTGGTGACGTACAGCGGCACATTGTTGGCCATGAACACATCGGGCAGCTCGCCGCGCGCGGCGTAGGCGGTCAGGATCGCATCCCAGCCGCCCTCGCCGGACATGTCCACGAACTCGACGGTGACATTCGGGTGCCGGTCAATGTAGGCGGCCACCAACTGGCGCTGGATGTTGTTCTCTTCCTCGGTGCCCAGGTTCCAGTTGGCGTAGCGGATGGTCACCGGCTCCATGGGCGCGTCGGTGGGCGCGGGCGCATCGGTGGGCGCGGGCGCATCGGTGGGTGCAGGGGCGTCGGTGGGCGCCGGCACATCCGTCGGCGCAGGGGGGGCCTGCGTGTCGGCGGCGGGCGGCTGGGTGGGCTGCGGGGCAGTGGTGGCCGTGGGCGCCGCGGTGCAGGCTACCAGGCTCACCAACACGGCAGCGGCCATCACCCACTGGGTCAATTTAGCGTAGCGTTTCATCCTTCCTCCTCGAAGTCTGTTAAGAAACCGGTACAACCGTCTGGTGGGACGATGAACTACCCCAATACGCGCCTCCTTTGTCAGCTACTCGCCAAGCACAACTTCGACGGCATGGGTTTGCCCGTCGGCGTAGGCCGGGATCACGGCGCCCGCCACGGGGCTGCCATCCACGGTCAGCGATTTTACGCCCCGGCTGACGCGCGCCGGGTTTTGGACATCGATCTCGTAGCGCGCCCCGCGAAAGCGGCGGGTGACGCGAAAGCCGGGCCAGTCCGCCGGGATGGATGGGTCCACCCGCAGGCCGCCCGCCTCCGGGCGCAGGCCCAGAATCCAGTGCGTGGCCATGCGGTGCAGCCACTGCGCCGAGCCGGTATACCAGGTCCAGCCGCCGCGGCCGTAGAATTCCGATAGCGGGCCGTCGATGTTGCCGGGCGTCACGTACGGTTCGGCCCGGTAGGTGTCAATATCGCGGCTGCGGTTGGGCGGGCAGATGCGGCGGTAGGCCTCGTAGGCCAGGCCGGGCTGGCCGGCCAGGGTGTAGGCCCACACTGACCAGGTGGCGGCGTGGGTGTAGACGCCGCCGTTCTCGCGCAAGCCGGGCGCGTAGCGGGTCACATAGCCGATGTCGGGGCGCGGCTGGGTGAAGGCCGGGTAGTTGAGCAGGGTGCCGTAGTCCTTCAGCAGATAATCCGTCACTGATTGCATGGCCGACTGGGCGCGCTCCGGGCTGGCCGCGCCGCTGATGACGGCCCAGATGTTGGGCATCAGGAAGATTTGGCCTTCCGCATTGGCGCGCGCGCCAAGGGGCAGGCCGTCGTCGGTGGTGGCTTGCAGATACCAGGCGCCGTCCCAGCCGTGGCGGTTCAGCGCCTCGCCCACGCTCTCGCGCACAACGGCGCAGCGCTCCGCGAAGCGCGCGTCGCCGCGCCGCTGGGCCAGGGGGATGAACTGGCCCAGGATCAGGTACAGGAACTCCGCCACCCAGAAGCTCTCGCCGCGCAGGCGGGTGCCCACCGCGCTCAGCCCGTCGTTCCAGTCGTGGTCGCCCATCAGGGGCACGCCGCGGGGCGAGAAGCGTGAGAACGAACGCTCAATCGCGCGCCGGCAGTGCTCGTAGAGCGAGGCCGCCGGGCCGTTGAGGAAGGGCACCATCTCGTCCAGGATGGCGTCGTCAGCGGTTTCCCGCAGATAGGCGTCGAGGATGAAGGGCAGCCAGAGCAGGTCGTCGGAGCAGTTGGTGCGCGGGCCGCCGCCGCGGATGGAAAACCACCAGTGGTAGACGTCGCCCTCGACGAACTGCTGGGCGGCGTGGAGCAGGATCTGCTTCCGGGCGTGGGCCGGGTCGCCCACCAGGAAGATCTGGCAGTCCTGCAATTGGTCGCGAAAGCCATAGCCGGCTGAGACCTGGTACAACGCCGACTTGCCCCACAGGCGGCACGAGATCGCCTGGTATTTGCACCAGTCGTTGGTCATGAAGTTGAGGGCTTCGTCGGGGGTCTCCACCCGCTCGCCCTCCAGGTGGCAGGCCCAAAATTCGCGGACGGCTTGCAGGGTCTGGTCGCTCTGCGGGAC
>CAZCEC010000062.1:22301-40201 GCA_964497615.1 uncultured Anaerolineales bacterium
CGAGCCCAGGATCGCGCAGGACGGCACCGAAGAGGTCGCTCTGCGCGACGCCCGTGTAGCGCTGGATCAGATCGGCGGCGTCTTCCCGGCCGTCCTCGGCCGCGCCCAGGGTGAAGACCACGGTCTTGGCCTGGCCCGGTTCGAGCGCGACCGCCACCTGGAGGGCCGCTATCGCATCCCCAAAGCGGCCGGTGCGGCCCGCCAGCCGCTCGGCCAGCATGGCCTGGGGCTGGTCGTCGTTGCGGTACAGGCCCAGGAACGACTCCTTGTCGCAGTCGAACGACTTGAGCGGCTCGCTGGCGGCCATGAAGGCGGTGTAGGGCCAGGGGGTGTTATTGTGCCGGCCCAACTCGTCGGGAAAGTTCCACAGGTTCTTGCGCGCATACACGGCGCGGGCGGCCGGGTCGGCGGAGGTCTCGATGAATAGCTTGTGAAACTCGCGGTGCTCGTCTGGCGCGAAGCCCAGCAGCCACTCGGCGTATGAGGTAACATCCAATTCGCGCGCCTCGGGGCTGAGGTTGCTCAGCGTCAGGCGGAAAACCTGCACCGGGGCGTGGGGGGCGACGAAGACCGTCAGGGTGCTCTCGATGTCTTCGATGCGCTGGGTGAAGGTGGAGTAGCCCAGCCCGTGCGCCACGCGGAAGGCCTGGCAGGGGCGCATGACGGGCTTGTAGGTGGCGGACCAGAAGCGGCCGCGCTTCAGGTCGCGGAGGTAGAAGTACTGGCCCCAGTTGTCTTTGATGAGGTCTTGGAAGGAACGGGTGAGGCGGTTTTGGCCGGCGTTGCCGCGCCAGCAGTAGCCGGAGCCGGTCTGGGAGATCATCATCCCAAAGTCGCCGTTGGAGATGACGTTGCCCCAGGGGCGGGGGGTGAGGGGCGTGGTGATCACGTACTCCCGCCCGTCGGGCGAAAAACCACCGTAAGCGCTCTCGAACTTCAGACTCAAGTCAGCCTCTGGGAGGGCGGGCGCAACGAGCCGGGGCAGGGCGTGGTCACCATCTCGAAAAATGGCGTATTTGTGCTAAATGAAACGTTTCATTGTAAAATAGCACAGTCGAAATCGTTTGTCAATATTGTGCAATTCGGAGCGGAGTAGTCCGTCCCAAAATCCACCCCCAAAGCGAGGCCAGCCATGTACGATGTCTTCAGCCTGCCCCCCGTCAGCTTTCCGGCTGGTTTTCTGTGGGGCAGCGCCACCGCCGCTCACCAGGTTGAGGGCGACAACGTCCACTCCCAGGCCTGGCATGAGGAGCAGCAGGAGGCATTCTGGCGCGACGACCCGGAGCGCAAGTTCCGCGCGCCCTCCGGCAAGGCCTGCGACCACTACCGGCTCTACCGGGAGGACGTGAACCTGCTGGCCGAGTTGGGCCACCCCGCCTACCGCTTCTCCATCGAGTGGAGCCGCATCGAGCCAGCGGAGGGCGCCTGGGACCAGGCGGCCGTGGACCACTACGTGGACCTGCTGGCGCGGCTGAACGAGCGCGGCCTCCGGCCCTTCGTCACCCTGCATCACTTCACGCATCCGTTGTGGTTCGAGCAGGCCGGCGGCTTTCGCCAGCGCGACAACCTGCGCTACTTCGAGCGCTACCTGCGCCGGCTGCTGCCGCAGATTGCGGAGCACGTCAGCGGCTGGAATGTGATCAATGAGTTCAACCAGTGGGGCGGGTTCGGCCAGTCCGCCGAGGCCGGGGCCTACAAGTTCAACATGCTGCGCGCCCACGCGCTGGGCTACCACCTCATCAAGCGCCACTCGGCCGCCCCGGTGAGCAGCGCCCACGCCTTCATCCACTGGTTCCCGCGCCGCTTCCACGACACCCTCGACCAGCGCATGACGGGGCTGGTTGATTTCGCCACCAACGAGTTCTTTTTTCACGCCCTGCGGACGGGTGAACTGGCCTATCCCTATCTGGATGCCGAGTACGACCCGGACGTGAAGGGGGCCCTGGACTTCTGGGCCGTCAACCACTACACGCGCCACATGGTGGACGCCCGCCGCGCCGGGGTGGAGGGCGCCCGCTTCCGGCACAAGACCCTGAAGCTGATCCCGATGGACTTCTACCTGGAGGAGTTCTATCCCGAAGGGCTGGTGGCGAACCTGGAGCGCCTGAAGGACTATCCGGTCTACATCACCGAGAACGGCTGCGCGGCCGACGACGACCGCTTCCGGATCGTCTATGTCGCGCTGCAGCTTTCCGCTATGCAGGAGGCGCTGGAGCGCGGCGTGGACCTGCGCGGCTACTTCTACTGGTCGCTGATGGACAACTACGAGTGGGGGTCGTTCCTGCCGCGCTTCGGCCTGGTGGCGGTGGACTTTGAGACCTTCCAGCGCACGCCCAAGCCCAGCGCCCTGTTCTACCGCGACGTGATTCGCCAGAACGGGTTCGACGCGGCATTGCTGCGGCGCCACCTGTCGGAATTGCCCACGCTGTCCCTCGGCCGGTGAGGCCGCCTGGCGAACCGCCGGGCTGCGTTCTGCGTATCATAGGCAGCATGACTGCCCGGCTGACACGACGGTGTGCTACTCTCCTCTGTGCCTGCCTGGCGCTGGCGGCGTGCGCCGCGCCCACGCCGCCCCCATCCCCCGCGCCGCCGCCCTCCCCCACCTTCTCGCCCGCCGAGAGCCGCCCACCGGCTACCCTCCCCGGCGAGTTCACCACCGACTTCACGCGCCATTCCGTCCCCTACACCGAGCTCATCTCCGGCGGCCCGCCCAAGGACGGCATTCCCAGCATCGACGCGCCCCAGTTCGTCACCCCGGCCGAGGCCGACGCCTGGCTGGACCCCGTGGAGCCGGTCGTCCTGATGGAGCTAAACGGCGAGGCCCGCGCTTACCCGCTCCAGATCCTCACCTGGCACGAGCTGGTCAACGACACCCTCGGCGGCGTTCCCGTCACCGTCACCTTCTGCCCCTTGTGCAACACCGCCGCGGTCTTCGAGCGCATCGTGGCCGGGCAGGTGCTGGACTTCGGCTCCTCGGGCCGCCTGCGCTACGCTAACCTGGTGATGTACGACCGGCAGACCGAAAGCTGGTGGCAGCAGGCCACCGGCGAGGCCATCGTGGGCGAGCTGACGGGCGCGCAACTCAACTTCTTTCCCGCCGCCATCGTGAGCTGGCAGGATTTTCTCGACGCTCACCCGCACGGACTGGTGCTCTCGCGCGAGACCGGTTACAACCGCGACTATGGCCGCAACCCCTACAGCGGCTACGACGATTTCAACCAGTCGCCCTTCCTATCCTACGGCTGGGTGGCCTCCTATCGCGGCCCCGTCATCTCCGCTGCCCTGCCGCCCATCGCGCGCGTGCTCACCGTGGCCCGCGACGAGGATGCCGTCGCCTATCCCTATGAATTGCTGGAAGAGGAGCAGGTCGTGAACGATACGGTGGGCGGGCAGGATATCGTCGTCTTTTGGGCGGCCGGCACTGCCTCGGCGCTGGACGAGCGCCTGATCGCCGATGGGCGCGACGTGGGGGCCGCCGCCGCCTACGCCCGCGCGCTGGACGATCAGCCGCTGACGTTTCAACTGCTGGACGGCCACCTGCTCGATCTCGAGACCGGCAGCGAGTGGAACGTGCTGGGCGTGGCCGTCGCTGGTCCGCTGGCAGGCCGGCAGCTCATGCCGGTGGTCGCCCTCAATCACTTCTGGTTTTCGTGGGCGGCCTTCCGGCCCGAGACCCGCATCTACGCCGGGGCCGGCCCGTAGGCGGCCCATGCGCCTCGCCTTCCACAAGCTCCCTGGCGATCTCGCCCTCGGCGTCCTCTTCTTCTGGAAGTTCTCAATCACCGCCTCGCGCCGGGCCGCGCTCACCGATCACTTCATCCCCGAGCTGTTCTTCGATTACGTCCTGGTGCGCCGGGGCGCCGTTGCCTGCGCGGGCCAGTCCCTGCCGCCCCAGTCGCTCAGGACCCTGCACACTCGCCCGCTCACATTCACCTACACCACGCCCCTGGTGCTGTACGGCGCGCGCCTCAGCCTGGACTTCGCCGAGCACTTCTGGGAGCCGGAACTGCCGGCCAATGTGTTCCTGCCGCAAGCCTGGGCCAGCCCGCGCCCCGCCGCCCTGGCAGATTTCGCCGCCCAGCTTGCGCGCACCCTGCGCGCCCGCCGCGCCCGCAAGGCGCCCTATCCGATGCTGACGCCCGCCCTGGACGAGTCCGCCTGGCTGGCCGCCTACTCGCCGCGCCACAAGCGCCGCCTGTATCAATCCGTTTTCGGCCTCAGCCGCCAGCAGTTGCTGGGGCTGCGCGCCGTCCACGCCTTCCTGGAGCAGACCTGCGACTTCGGGCCGCGCCTGCCGCGCATCATCGGCCACGTCAACCCGGAGGTCTTCTACGACCAGCCGCACCTCAACCGCACCTTCAAGAAGTTCACCGGCCGCTCGCCCCTGGAATACTTCGAGACCAGCACGCTCCTGCAGGACAACTTAATGGCCGCTTCGTACAATGCGCCCGCTGCGGAAAGGGATACACTCCCGCCATGACCCACACCCCCTCCCAAAACGACATCGTCAACGACTATCTGGCCGCCCTCGAGCCGGACATCGCCCCGCTATTCCACGCCGTGCGGGCCGCCGTCCTGGCCGCCGGCCCGTCCTTCAACGAGAGCATCAAATGGAAGAACTGCCTCGTCTACGCCACCACCCGCAACCACATCCAGACGGTCGTCGGCAAGGGCAAGATTTCACTCATCTTCTTCGACGGCGCGGCGCTGGACGACAAGCACGGCCTGCTGGAGGGTGAGGGCAGCAAGGCGCGCACCCTGCGCATCACCTCGCCGCAGTTCAGCAAGACCGCCCTGCGCGACTACGTCAAGCAGACCCTGAAGAACGCTAAATAGCTCATGCGCCGCTACACCGCCTCCGCCCTCATCCACGCCGCCCCTGAGAAAGTCTGGACGATCCTCACGGACGCCGCCGGCTATCCGCGCTGGGACAAGACCATGAACCGCATCGAGGGCCGGCTGGCCCTGGGCGAGACGGTCAAGTTCTTCACCAGGCTCAGCGAGCGGGCCTTCCCGGTCCAGGTCACCGTCTTCGACCCCGCCCGCCGGCTCGCGCTCACCGGCGGCCTGCCCCTGGGCCTGTTCAAGTCCGAGCGCACGCACACCCTGGCGCCGGCCCCCGGCGGCCACACCGCGTTTACGACCGAGGAGATTTTCAGCGGGCCGTTACTGCCGGTCTTCGGCCGCAGCATCCCCGACCTGACGGAGAATTTTCAAGGTTTCGTCCTGGCCCTCAAAGCCGAGTCCGAAAAGTAGCCGGCGGCTTACGTCCGCCGCGCCGTGCTGCCGCCCTCGCGGCAATGGCTGAAAAGTAGCCGGCGGATTTACTCCGCCGCGCCGCCCCCTGAACCTCCCCGCCCGCCCGCGAGTAAGTTCCTCGACTGGCCGCCCGCCGCGGCCCGATGCCAGAAGCCTTGTCGAGATGCGGCGGCGGCGCGTGTTGCGCTCGGAGACGATGCTTGAAACCCCACCTTGCCTGGCTCTTGTGTGTTCTTTACCTCGCTGCCTGCGCCGCGCCCTCCGCGCCCGCGCCCACCCGCACACCCGCCGTCCCCGTGCCCACCGCGACTCTGCCGCCAACCGAGCCGCCCCCGCCCGACCCCACCGCTACCCCCGCGCCATCCACAACGCCAGCGCCCGCGCCGATGGACACGGCTGCGCCCGCCCAACCCAGCGCTCAGCCGCCCGCCTCCGAAATGGCCCTCATCCCCGCCGGTCCGTTTACCATGGGCAGCGACCAGGCCACGGCGCTGGCCGAGTGCGACAAGTATTTCACCGGCTGCGACCATCAGGCGTGGTACCTTAACGAGGGCCCTATCCACGACGTGGCCCTGGACGCCTTCTACCTCGACCTCTACGAAGTGACCAACGCCCAGTATCAGGCCTGCGTCGCGGCGGGCGCCTGCACGCCGCCGCGCCAGAACGGCTCCGCCACGCGCGCCGCCTACCACGACGACCCGGCCTTCGCGGACTATCCGGTGATCTGGGTGGGGTGGGACCAGGCCGGCGGCTATTGCGCCTGGCGCGGCGCGCGGCTGCCTACCGAGGCCGAATGGGAGAAGGCCGCGCGCGGGACCGATGCCCGGTTGTATCCGTGGGGCAACGCGTTCGAGACCGGCGCCGGCAACTTCTGTGACCTCAACTGCGAGGAACCATGGGCCAACCCCGCCTTTGACGATGGTTACGCCGACACCGCCCCCGTCGGCAGCTACGCCCTCGGCCTCAGCCCGTTTGGCCTGCACGATATGGGCGGCAATGTGAACGAGTGGGTGGCCGACCGCTACCAGCCCGACTACTATTCCATCTCTCCCGCCGAGAACCCGCCCGGCCCTGACATCGGCGCGCGGCGCGTCATCCGCGGCGGCTCGTTCCACACCCCGGCCCAGGGCCTGCGTGCCACCGCCCGCCCCCTCAGCGACCCCGCCGCCGACCACATCGGCTTCCGCTGCGCCCGTGCCGGGAGCTGAGGCGTAGGGCCCCTTTCTCACCACTTCTCACCGCTGAGCACGCGGAGCGCGCGGAGAAAAGCAATAAGTCATCCAGCAATCTGTCGTCGTTTGCTTACCGCCTTCGTCTTTCGTCTTCCCTCCGCGCCTGACGTGCCGCCCGCCTCGCCCGCCGTCCTTCGTCCGCCTTTCAGTCGTCGGTCGTCGGTGGTCGGCCGTCGCGTTTCGCCTCCGCATACAGCGCCAGATAGCGCTCCACCATCAGCGCCTCATCAAACTCGGCCTTGGCCAGCGCCCGGCAGTTGCGGCCCAGCGCCGCGCGGCGGTCCGCGTCGGCCATCGTCCAGGCCAGTCCGCGCGCCAGGTCGTCCGCCTGGCCGTACCGGGCGAGGTAGCCGGTCTGCTCGTGGCGCGTGATCTCGGATGCGCCGCCCACGTCAAACGCTGCGGCCGGGGTCCCCGCCGCCAGCGCCTCCAGCAGCACCAGCGGATGGTTCTCGGCCAGGCTGGGCAGGGCCACCACGTCCGCGGCGTTGTAGGCCAGGTTCAGGCGTGCGTCGTCGTTCACGAAGCCCAGCCCCAGGTAGGGTCCCGGATAGGTCTGGCCCGCGCCGCGCAGGTCGCTGCCCACCGTCAGCAGCCACCAGTCGCGATCCACCTGTAATTGCCTCAGCGCGTGCAGCAGCACCTCAAAACCCTTGCGGCGGTTGTGCAGGGTCGTGGCGGAGAAGAGCACCACGGCGGCCTGCGGCGGCAGGCCCAGTTGCGCCCGCGCCGCGGCCTTGTCCAGCGGCCGGAACGTCTCCAGGTCTACGCCGTTGGGGAGATAGTGCAGGGCTGCGCCGCGCAGGATGCTCTTGGCCGCCCGCTCGTGCAGCCAACGCGAGGGCGCCACCACGTGCAGGCGCGTCTGCCCGAAGGCGCGGGCCTTGGCGCGCCAGGCGGGCTGCGTGCGGTCGGGCGGGTTCAGCCACGGGCGGCGCCGCAGTTGCGCCAGTTCCTTGAGCTGCGGGCAGTGATGGCAGCCTGTCTCCCAGCGGTCGCAGTCGCGGGTGAAGGTGCACCAGCCCGTCAGCGCCCACATATCGTGCAGGGTCCACACCAGCGGTTTTGCCAGTCCCAGCCGCGGCAGATGCAGATAGTTGAAGTATTCGCCGTGGAGGTTGTGCAGGTGCACCACGTCGGCCTGCCGCCAGAGGGCGGTGCGCGGCAGCCGCCGCGTGGAGGTGTGCAGGTGCGGCCAATTCAGCCAGCGCTCGGCCCGCGCCGCGGCATACCAGTGCGCCCGCGGCAGCGCGCCGTCCCCCTCGCCCAGCAGTTCAGCCAGCGTCACCACGTCCTGGCCGGCCTGCTCCGGCAGGCGGTGGCGCGTCAGCACCGTCGTCCCCAGCCCGCGCGCGCGCCAGGCGGCGTGCAGTTGCAGCATCACCCGGCTGGCGCCGCCGCCGATGGTGGCCGTGCTAACTTGCAGGACGTGCATGCCGCCGCCTCAGCCAGCGTACCAGCGCGCTCCGCCAGGTGCGCCAGGCCAGTTGCGCCCGTCCCACCGGCGTCGCCAGCCGCAGCGCCGCGCGCCCCAGCCGGTAGCGCGGCGAGTTCAACAGCCGCTCCACGTCCGCGGTGGGCCGCTGCTCGCATTCCAGGCGACCCGCGTCCAGGTCTGCCCGCAGGGCCTGGATTTGCGGGGGGTGGGCACCCTCAAAGCGGTTGAGCCACGAATAGTAATCATAGACGTTATGGACCCGGTACGGCTGTTCCAGCCGCATGAACCCGCGCTCGGCCCACTCGCGCGCGCCCGCGCGGCGGGTCCAGTCCACGCGGCTGTAGTAGTCGCACTTCTCGCGCACCTGCCGCGGCAGCAACAACGAGTAGTGACATATCGCGGCCTGGCCCGGCGCGAGAGTCTCGGCCCGCGCGCGCCCCAGTTGGTAAAGATCGCGCCCGTGTTCATCCACCACCGTGGGCGGCCGGTGGCTGGCGTAGGCATAGCCGGGCCCCCACCGGAACAGCCGGCGGTAACGGCCGGCGCCCGCGCGCAAGTACCATCCATCCACCCAGTAGTCGAACCCGCCCCAAAACGTGATCTGCTCGAAGGTCACGGCGCGGATGGCGGGCGCGGCCGTCAGCCGGTCCAGCACTCGCGCCATCGCGGCTGGCTGGTAGAACTCGTCCACATCCACCTGCCACAGGTAGTCGCCCGTCGCCCGCCGCGCGTAGGCCCGGCTTTGTTCATGCTTTTCGCCCGGCCAGAACCCGTTCGGGTGGCCTTCATCCTCGGCGGTGACGACGATCAGCTTGCCGTCCGGGTCCTCCTCGGCCTGGAACCGCCGCAGGGTCTCAAGCGTGCCGTCGGTCGAATGCCCGTCCGGCCCGGCCACGCCCCTCGCCGCTGGGGCCGCCCCTTCCACCACGACGATCTGGTGCGCGAAGGGATACAGGGCCCGCAGGTTGTAGCGCAGGAACGGCTCGCCGTTCAGCACGATCATGCCAAAGGTCACGCGCGCTGCCGGCCGCATCGTCAAATGTGCCGGTAGCGATACAGGGTCGCGATCAGCTTCTTGGTGAACATCATCCGCCGCCGCCCGCGCAGATGCCGCCAGCCCCAGGCCGCCAGGGTGGCCCACATCAGCGCCCGGCGGTAATAGCCCACCAGCCACGGGCGCGCCATCCCGCCCGCATTGCCGGGGTGCACCCGCCGCATGATAACCGGCTCCTCCAGCCGCCCCGGCGCCATGCGCCCGGTCGCCGCCAGCCGGATCAGGAACGCCGTGTCCTGGTGGATCCATAGGTGCGCGTCGAACATCCCCGCCCGGCTCAGCATCGCCCGCCGGAACACCCACCCCGCCAGCCCGCAGTAGCCGTGCGGCCCCATCGGGGTCATGGCCTCGAATAGTTCTTCAGGCGGCACGCGCCGCCGCATGGTGGTCAGGTTGTCGGCGTTGTGCCGCCGCCAGCGCTGCTCGTCGGCGGGGGTCTCGAAGTGGCTGCCCATCGCCTCGTACACCCCGTCGAGCGTGGGGTTGTCCGCCAGAATCTGCCGCGCCGTCGCGAACCGCCCCGGCAGAAAGTAATCGTCGGCGTCCAGGCAGACGATCCACTCGCCCCGCGCCTCGCGCAGGCCCCGGTTGCGGCTGGCCCCCGGCCCGCGCGGGCGGCCCATATGCCGGAAGAGCCGCACCGCCGGGTGCGCCTTTGCGAGCGCCTCGCACACCCGCAGGCTGCCGTCCGGCGAGGCGTCCTCCACCAGGATGACTTCCAGGGTCTCCGGCTGGGCCAGCGCCGACTCCACGGCCTGCGCCACGAACGCCGCTGCCTGATAGACGGGGATGACCACGCTTACCGGCATGGCCAGCCCGGCCTGCTGTTGGGTTGCCTGGGAGGACGTGAAGGACCCGCCGCTCATGCGGCGGGATTATACTGCCCGCGGCCGGCCGGTCAGCGCGCGGCGGGGAGCGGCACAGTGGGCGCGGGCGCGAAGTAGCGCCGCTGGAAATACAGCGCCACGTTCACCAACCCGATCATCACTGGCACCTCGATCAGCGGGCCGATCACCGCCGCGAAGGCTGCGCCCGAGTTGATCCCAAACACCGCCACCGCCACGGCGATGGCCAACTCAAAGTTGTTGCTGGCGGCCGTGAACGACAGCGTCGCCGTCTTGGAATAATCGGCCCCCGCCCGGCGCCCCATCCAGAAGCTCACCAGGAACATCAAGACGAAGTACAACAGCAGCGGAACGGCAATCCGCACCACGTCCAGCGGGATCTGCACGATCAGGCTGCCCTTCAGGCTGAACATGACTACGATGGTGAACAGCAGCGCCGCCAAGGTCAGCGGGCTCAGCCGGGGGAGGAACGTGCGCTCATACCACTCCCGGCCCCGGGCGCGCAGCAGGAAGCGGCGCGTCAGGAAGCCCGCAATCATCGGAAGTCCCAGGTAGATGAACACGCTCTGGGCGATCTGTCCGATGCCAATATCCACCACCTGCCCGCGCAGCCCCAGCAGCGGCGGCAGCCAAGTGATGAATACCCAGGCATACAGGCTGTAGAACAGCACCTGGAACAGGCTGTTGAAGGCCACCAGCCCGGCGGCATATTCCGTGTCGCCTCGCGCCAGCTCGTTCCACACGATCACCATCGCGATGCAGCGCGCCAGTCCGATCAGGATCAGGCCCACCATGTATTCAGGATAGCCGCGCAGGAACACCACCGCCAGGGCGAACATCAACACTGGGCCCACGATCCAGTTCTGGACCAGCGACAGCCCCAGCACCTGGCGGTTGCGGAAGACCTCGCCCAACTCCTCGTACTTCACCTTGGCGAAGGGCGGGTACATCATCAGGATCAGCCCTGCCGCGATGGGGATGTTGGTCGAGCCAACCTGGAAGCGGTTGATGAAGGCTTCGACCCCCGGCACGAAGTAGCCGGCCGCCACGCCCACGGCCATCGCCAGGAAGATCCACACGGTCAGGTAACGGTCCAGCCAGAACAGCCTGGCGGCGTTTGGGTTGGAGGAATGGGATTGCATGAGGTCGTCTCTCGGAGGGTGGCCGTATCCCAGCGCTTGAATGCAGTCTAGTCGTGCGGGCGCGCCTTTTGGGGTGTCCTAGCTCACCGCTCGCGTGTGATGATTGTCACCGGCCCGGCGGCCCGCCGGCCGGCGAAGTGCTCCGCGCCCGCGTAGGCCATTGCCGCCAGGACCATCGTGCCGGCCAGCAGCGCCCAGGCCGGCGCGTAGCGCCCGCCGCTCTGGGTGAACAGCACCGCCACCACGGTCGGCGCGCCCGCCCGCGCCAGGGTGATCCAGAACGCCATCAGCCCGCTCAGGCTGCCGTAGCGCTCCGCGCCAAACAGGTCGGCCACCGCCGTGGCGCGCGTCAGGGTCAGCACCCCATTCACCATGCCAAACACTCCCACATACACCGCCAGGGTCAGCGCGCCGGGCCGGCCCAGCAGCAGCAGCACCGCCGCGCCCTGGAGCAGCAGCGCGCCCGCGTTCAGCACGCGCCGCGAGAGGCGCCGGCTGAGCGGCCCAAAGACCAGCCGCCCCGGCAATTGCATCAGGCCAACCGCGCCCGCCAGCAGCGCCGCGAACGTGGCCGGGTGTCCCTGTCCCACCAGGAACGGGATGAAGTGCACGCTGGCCGCCACCGACACGCCCGAGCCGAACACGAACGCCGCCGTCAGCAGCCAGAAGGAGGCGCTGCGCCATGCGGGCGGCCCGGCGCTGCCGGCTAAGGCTGGGGCGGGGGGCTCCCGCCAGGTTTCCCCGTCTACGCCCAGCCCCAGGTCCGCCGGGCGGCGCCGCAGCACCAGCGCATGCAGGGGCGTGGTGATGAGCAGCAGCAGGGCGGCCAGCACCACCAGCGCCGTCCGCCAGCCCAGGCGCACCAGCAGCGCGCTGCTCAGCGGCACAAAGATTGTGCTGGCCAGCCCCGCCACCAGGGTCATGGCCGTCAGCGCCCGGTGCCGGTCGCGCCGGAACCAGGCCGTGACCACTGCAAAGGCCGGGTCGTACAGCAGCAGCGCCATCGCCACCCCCAGCCCGGCAAAGATGACATAGAGCGCAGTCAGATCTTCCGCCTGCGACCACGCCCACACCAGCGCCGCGCCCGCCAGCGAGCCGACCGTCATCAGCGCGCGGGCGCCGTGCCGGTCCACCCAGCGCCCCACCGGGATGGCCGCCGCGCCCGAGACCAGCAGCGCCAGCGAGAAAGCAAAACTGAGCTGAGCGCGCGTGGCGCCCAGCTCAGCTTCCATCGGCAGCAAAAACACTGCGAAGCTATAGTAGACGATGCCCCAGGAGACCGTCTCGGTGACGGCCAGCGCCAGGGTGATGGCCCACCCGTAGTACAGGCGCGGGGGCCGCTTATCCACAACAGCCGGAGGCAGCCTGCGCCTTCACGCGCAGGGGCACAGTGTCCGGGCGGTTCTCGCCGAAGAAGCTCACGTTCACTGCCGCGCTGGCGGGCGTGCAGCAGGCCGCCTTGCCGGCTGCCTCCGCCGCTGGGCCGCAGCAGTCGCTGGCCGCGCTGGCCCCTGGCTGGCAGCAGGCCAGCCCGTCCTCGTCGCCCAGGTCCGACTGGCACACGCCCGTCTCCGGCAGCACCAGTTCTACCTGCCGCGCCGCCGCCCAGTCCCCGGTCAGCGCCAGCACCACCGACCGCACCTGCTCGTAGCCGGTGCGCAGCAGGAAGGTGGGCGCGCGCCCATAGCTCTTCATGCCCACAATAAAGAAATCCGCTTCGGGGTGTTTCAATTCTTCCGCGCCGTGCGGGGGCACGCTGCCGCAGCTATGCAGGTTCGGGTCGATCAGGGGCGCCAGGGCCGCCGGGCTTTCCACCACCTCGTCCAGGCTCAGGCGCAGTTCGCGCAGCAGCGCCAGATCGGGCCGCAAGCCGGTCGCCACGATGATCTCATCCACCGGCGCGAGGTCGCGCTGGTCGTCGCCCACCACCAGACCCGCGGGCGTGGCCGTGATGCGGCGCGTCTTGAAGCCGCTGATCATGGTCAGCGCGCCGCGAGCCACCAGCGCCCGCAGGGCCGTCCCCAGCCGCCCGCGTTCGGGCAGTTCGTCCGCCTCGCCGCCGCCGAACAGCCCGCCCAGCTTGGCCCGCCGCACCACCCAGGTGATGGCGGTGCCCGGCGCCTCCGCGGCCAGTTGCGCCAGGTCCAGCAGGGCGTTGAAGGCCGAGTGGCCGCTGCCCGCGACCAGCACCCGCCGCCCCGCGTAGCGCGCCCGGTGCGCGCCCAGCACATCCGGGATGCCGTAGAAAAGGTGATCGGCGTGGGTGCGCTCGCCGATGGCCGGCATCCCGCTGGCTCCCAGCGGGTTGGGCGTGCCATACGTGCCGCTGGCGTCAATCACCGCCCTGGCCAGCACCTCGCCTTCGCCTTCGGCCGTCTCATAGCGCACCACGAAGGGCGTCCGGTCGCGCCCCGCCGAGTTGCTGCGGCTGAAGCCCTGGCGCGCCACGCCGGTCACGCGCGTTCCCAGGCGCAGGCGCGGCGCAATCTCGGGCAGGGCGGCCAGCGGCAGCAGATACTCGTCCAGCAGTTCCTGGCCGGTGGGATAAGCGTCATCCGGCGGCGCGCTCCAGCCATGCGCCTCCAGCAGGGCGCGCGAGGCCGGGTCCACGTTATAGGCCCAGGGCGAAAACACCTGCACATGCCCCCAGGCGGCGATGTTGGCACCTACGGTCGCGCCGGCCTCCAGCACCAGCGGGTTCTCGCCGCGCCGGAGCAAGTGCGCCGCCGCCGCCAACCCAATTGGCCCGGCCCCAATCACCACCACTGGCAGCGTGGAATCATTCATCACAAATCTCCTTCAGAGACGCATAGACGCCCATCTATATATAACGGGCATTATATCGAAGATTGTCTATGTGTCAACAGGGAGAATTGATTTGCTTACCGCCACTCGCCCGGAAACGCTTCCAGCGCGCGCGTGGCCGCCTCGCCCATCTGCGGGTCGCGGTCGTGCACCCGCGCCCGCACCGCAGCCTGAGCCTGCGGCGTGCGCCACCCCACCAGCGCCACCAGCGCCGCGAGCCGCGAGCCCAGGTTGTCGGCCTCGGCCGCCATTTCGCTCTGGCCCGGCAGGTAGCCCGTGCGCGGCGTGGACACGATCTCGATCAGCACTGGCACCACCGCCCGGTGCTTCTGCCGCGCCAGCCATTCCACCGAGGCGTGCGCGGCCTCCAGGTCGCCCAGGCGCATGGCCCGAAAGCGGTGCATCTGGATGGCGGTCAGGCTGGACACCTCGCGCACCACCGGGTCGGCGTCTTCCATGGCCGCTTCCACCTCGGCCAGCGCGGCGTCGTTCTGCGAGACGCCCGGCCGGTTGGCAAATTCCACCGCCGCCCGCCGCCGGGCATCCGGCTCCACGCCGCGCAGGTCAAACTCGGTCCGCGCCCGCTCGATCAACCGGCTGGCCACCGAGGCCGTCCGGATGCGCGCCCGCCGCTTGCCGGTGGCCGCCTCATCCGGGTGATCCAGCAGGTACAGCACCATCTCCGCCGCCGCGCGCACCCCCGCATCGTTGACCACCAGCAGGTCGCCCAGGAAGCCGCGCAGCTCCGCCTCGCCCGCCGGACGCACGGCCAGCCGCGCCTGCTCGCGCCAGGCGTTGACTTCGGCGGCCAGCCGCTCCTGCTTGGCGCGCAGCGCGTCCTGCTCCGCCAGGATGGGCCCCTCGCCCTCGCCGCGCGCCTCGATCAGCCGCCGCCCCACCTGGTAGAGCTGTTCGCTCACGGTCACGAACGCCTGCTGCACCGCGTCTGCTTTGCGGTTCAGCGCCTCCTGCAATTCGCGCAGTTCCAGCCCGATCACGTCTGCCGTCTCCCGCCGCCCCGCTCCAGCTGTAGTTTAGCAGAGTCTCGCGGCAGGGGCGAAGCATTTGCCGGCAAAGTTCACGTTCCCGAGATGAGGCGGCAAATGCTTCGCCCTTACGTTTACGCGGCGATCCACCGCCAGGCCAGCGCAAACGCCCCGCCCCCCAGCACCAGCCAGGTGGAGTTCACCTTGAAGCGCACCAGCAGCACCGCCGCCGCCAGCGCCAGCAGCAAAGTCACCCCGTCCACCAGCGCCGCTCGCCCCAGGGTCCACGTCACCGCCGCCATCAGCCCCAGCGCCGCCGCGTTCACCCCATCCAGCACCGCGCCCAAGGCTGGCGATTGGCGCAGCCGCGGGATCAGCGGGTTGACGGCCGCCACGAAGATGAAGCTTGGCAGAAAGATGCCCACCGTCGCCAGCACCGCCCCCCACGCCCCGCCCAGCACATAGCCGATGAAGGTGGCGGTGGTGAACACCGGCCCCGGCGTGAACTGTCCAATTGCCACCGCATCCAGCAACTGCTGGTCCGTCAGCCAGCCCAGCCGCACCACGAAGTCGTTGCGCAGGAAGGCCAGCAGCACATAGCCGCTGCCATACAGCACCGACCCGATCTTAAGGAAGATGAGGAACAGGAGCTTCAGGTCCACCGCCGCCGAGGCCAGCGCGCCGGCCAGGGGCAGGGGCAGCCACGGCAGCAGCGCCTTCGCCGTGCCGGTCCCCGCCGAGCCATTCCCCGCCGCACCCGGCCCGCGCCGCAGCCGCGCCGCCAGCATCACCGCCCCGCCCCCAAACAGCAGCAGCAGTTCGTTGCCGCCCAGCAGGTAGAGCGCCAGCGCCGCCGCCGCCACCATCGCCAGCAGCGGCGTCTTGAGCGCGGTCCGGCCGAGATTCCACAGCGCCTGGGCCACCACCGCGATGATGACGGGCTTGATGCCGTACAGCAGCCACTCGGCGGCGGGCAGGGTCCCGAAACGTTCATAGGCCCAGGCCAACACCAGGACGATGCTGGCCGCCGGGAGGATGAAGCCCGCGCCCGCCAGGATCAGCCCGCGCCAGCCCGCCCGCGCCTGCCCGACGTGGATCACCATCTCGGTTGAATTGGGTCCGGGGATGAGGTTGGTCGCGCCCAGCAGGTCGAGGAAGTGTTCGCCGGTGAGCCATTGGCGCCGCTTCACGACCTCGTCATGCAGCATGGCGATGTGGGCGGCGGGCCCGCCAAAGGCGGTGAACCCCAGCCGCAGCGCCAGCAGGGTGACCTCCAGCAGGCGGTTGGTTTCAGCAGGGCGGGGGCCGGCCATAGCGCGGCATTGTACTACCTCGCCGACACATGAATGTGCACGATCTTCCAGCCCGTCTCGCGCCGCACCAGCACGTCGGTTTCCTTATAGTAGGCGGTGCGCGCCGCGCCTTCTGGCCCGTAGCGCCCGCGTGAGAAGTACGTGGCGACCGCCGCCGCGCCGTGCACTTGCACATGCGGCTGCATTTCCTGGAAGTAGGCTACGCGGCTGTAGCCCTCGCGCAGCCCCATCTCGAACTCCTCGCGGTCGTCGGCCAACCCCTCCACCCGGTAGGGGTTGCCGGGCGTCAGCACCGTGATCGCCTCGTCCACAAACGCGAAGTAACGCTCCGGGTCGTTGGCGGCAAAGGCCCGGTTGAAGGCCTCCACCACCGCCCACACTTCTGCTTCCACGCCGTCTGTCATCGCTGGCCTCCTCGCTGCTCCGGTCTCCACGCGCGGCCCCGCCCCCCGCGCCACGCCCGCCCAACATGCATGACTCTCCATGCGGTCCAGTATGCCCCGCGCCTGTGCCAGCCGTATGTCATATTCCTTTTGGGGATCAGGGCTAGAATAGGCGTAGCATGAACCGCCTCGACCGGCTGTTTGGCATCTTGCTCCACCTGCGGGGCGGCGCGCCCGTCGCCGCCGCCGACCTGGCCCGCCGCTTCGAGGTCTCGCGCCGCACCATCTACCGCGACGTCGAGACCCTCAGCGCCCTGGGCGTGCCCGTCTTCGCCCGGCGCGGCTATCAGGGCGGGCTGCAATTGCTGGAAGGCTACTTCCTGCCGCCCCTCATGCTCACCACGGGCGAGGCCGTCTCGCTGCTGCTGGGCCTCAACCTCCTGCGCGGCCTGCGCGCCAACCCCTTCGCCCGCGACCTGGATACCGCCGAGCGAAAGCTCCTGGCCGCCGTCCCCGAGCGCCTGCGCGACACCCTGGCCCGCGCCAACACCCTCATCGGCTTCGAGACCCTCTCCGCCGATCTGTTCCACCCGGAGCCTGAACCGCCGCCCCCGGCCGACCTGCCCGCCGTGGCCCGCGCCAGCGCCGCGGCCGGAGTCTTCTGGCAGGCCCTGCTCGACCGGCGCAGCGTCAGCCTCGACTATCGCTCGCCCTACCAGGCCGCGCCCAAGACCTACACTGTGGAGCCGCTGGGCCTGTTCTGGGACCGTGAGCTATGGTATCTTGCCGGCCGCCGCCTCGACCGCCCCGGCAAGCCCGGCCTGTACCGCGCCGACCGCGTGCTCGCCGCCCGGCCCGGCCTGCCCCTTGACCCGGACACGGCCGGCGCCCAACCGGGATTCGATATCCGCGCGCTCCTCAACCGCCGCTGGCTGGCCGATGCCATGACCGACTGGCGTGCGCTCAACCCGCAGGTGCGCATCCGCCTCACCCCGGCCCAGGCCCAGCGCCTGCGCCAGGACTGGTACTACGGCCACGCCCACTTCGCCCCCGCGCCCGACGGCAGTGAGATCATCACCTTTAGCGAGGAAGACCGCGCCCTCGTCTGCGAGTTGGTGCGCTGGCTGGGCCCCGAGGCCGAGCTGCTCGAACCCCTCGACTGGCGCCCGCTGCTCCGCGCCGAACTCGAATCCATGTCCGCCCGTTACTGATCACCCTCGACTCACCGCGGAGCACGCTGAGCACGCGGAGAAAGGCGTTTGGCAGTTCGTCATTCGTCGATCATCCTTCGTCCTCCGTCGCCCTTCGTCCCGCACCCATTATTCCCTTTCTACCCCTTATACCCCTTTTCCCCCCCCTCCCCCCCTTCCTCCCCCCCCGCCTCTTCCGCCTCTTCCCGCTCTACATCCCGCCCCTCTACCCCACCCTCGTCCGCACGCTCGG
>CAZCEC010000063.1:0-7421 GCA_964497615.1 uncultured Anaerolineales bacterium
CTGTTGTCGCGCTCGAAGTCGCCGTCCTTGGCGTGGCGCATCTCCTGGTCGTCGTAGTCGAACAGCGAGATCATGGCGGTGCGGCGCACCCCGCCGGAGACGGCCGCGTTGCCGACGGCGCACATGATGTCGTGGGCGTCAATCGGCCGCAGGAAGTTGCCTTGCCGGGCCAGGATGCGGGCGCGGGCAAAGTCCAGCATGGCGCGGAACGGCTCCGGGCCGGAGGCGCGGCCGCCCTTGGTGCGCAGGGGCGCGCCCGCCGGGCGAAGCTGGGAGAGATCGAACTTGACATCGCCGCCGTCGAACCAGGTGTGCAGCCCCAGGCGCAGCGCGTCGGCCCAGCCCTCGGCCGAATCGGCAACGACGTGCACGGCCGGGGCGTGGCTGGACTGGCGCTTGATGCGCGGAAAGTTCTCGACGTACTGGCTCTCGACGGAGTAGCCCACCCCGCAGCCGGACATGGAAATGATCATGGCCTCGACAAAGGAGTCAATCGAGTCCACCGGCTGATAAGAACAATTGTAGATCGTGATATTGTTGCGGCGCGCGGCCGGGCCGGCCATGGCCAGGAGCCGCATGGACGTCATGGCGCGCATTTCCAGCATGGCCCGGCGGAGGCGGGCGTAGGTCTCGGCGGGCAGGCCGCTGTGCGAAAGCTCGCGCAGGTAATCCACGGCGCGGTCCACGGTCTCGATCCAAGTCTCGCGCCGGCCCAGGTCGTAGTTGAAGCGCGAGTACTTATCGTAGAACTGAAACTTCTGGAGCTGGGTGGGGAAATAGGCGTCGCTCTCGGCGAAGGCCAGGCGCACGTCCTCCGGAATGGGGCGCTTCTCGCGCATCTTGGCGTGCTCGGCGCGGTAGAGGATGTAGTGCTTGGCGGCCTCATACTCGCCCGCCGCCTGCAGCACGGTCTCGACCGTGTCCTGCACCTGCTCGACGGTGGGGCGCGAGTAGCGGATGGAGACGATGTTGACGACCTGGGTGGTCAGCTCCGCGGCGGAGACGCCCGGCTTGGCTCCCAGGTTGGCGAAACACTTGTTGATGGCGTTCTCGATGCGCTCGGGGTCGAAGGGCACCACCCGGCCATCGCGCTTGACGATGGCGCCGGGGATCAGCACGACATCGGGCAGCATTCCCATCATCTTGCTGGAGGCGGAACTGCCCAATTGCGGCTTCTGTGTCTCTAGCATCCAGATACTCCTCTCAACTGGACTGAATTGTGAACAAACTCGGCGCAGCCGCCGGGGCGACTCAGAGTCGGAGTCTGAGTCGGCCCGGCGGCTGCGCCGCTTAGCCCTCAAGCAGGTGATCGATCTCGTCTCGAATAGACTTTAGGTCGTCGAACCCCAAATAGACGATGGCATAACGGACATAGGCGATGTGGTCCAGTTCCTTGAGGGCGCTGATGACCATATCGCCGACCACGCGGCTGGAGACTTCCACTTCGCCCGTCACCTGGAGCCGGGCTTCGATCTCGCCCACCAGCCGGTCGATATCGGCCGCGGAGACGGGGCGCTTGGCGCAGGCGATGCGGATGCCGCGCAGGAGCTTTTCACGGTCGAACTCCTCGCGGGTGCCGTCGGCCTTGACCAGCAGGGGCGTGGCCAGAACGGCGCGCTCGTAGGTAGAGAAGCGCTGGCCGCACTCCAGGCACTCACGGCGGCGGCGGATCCCGCCACGCGCGTCGTGGTTGGTGTCGATGACTTTGGAATTATTCTTGGCGCAGTAAGGACAGCGCATGACAAAGGGCCGAAAACAGACGGGCTAAGTTGTATGCTTGCAGCGTGATGCGTGTAACGGACTACAATCGGCTGACCAGCCAGCCGGGCCTGCAATCGTTGGTATTTGGTTAGCCCCCACATCTGGCGGTAACAGCCCCGATTCAACGAAAACCGCCATATATGGGGGTGTTCTGTCCACATCCCCGAAATCTGGCGCGTGGGGCTACACTATATCACCGTTCGCAAACCGAAGCAATACTCTGGGAGCATATTTTAAGGCTCCTTAACCTTAAAGCTCTCGCGGGCCTGAATGGATGGAATTCACAGGGGAATGGGGCATTGTACGGGGAGTCACAGGCGGAAGGGCGGACGACCGACGACCGAGGGTAGCAGGCGGGCGGCCGATGAAGGATGAATGCGCAGCCTGCAACGTGGCACTTGACACTCGACACGCGACACACGCCACGCCCCCCATCCCACAACCGCAGGGAGCCCGCCCGAGCCACTAGGCTGGCGGCGCTGGCGTGGGGACACACCAACGCGCGGCCCAGCCCAATGGCCCAGGCAGGCCCACTGGGAGCGGGGAGACACGGCCGGAGGTTGGCCGGTCTCGCAGGAGGTTATCGTGAAACGTGAGCCGGGAGGCGTGACCTAAGCTTCAGTCACGTTTCACCTATCACGCGTCACGGGTACTACCGAAACTAACGCCGCCGCAGGAACGCCGGGATGTCCAGGTCCTCGGTATTGAACGAGCGCGGCTGGAAGTCGCTCAGGTCCGAGCCGCGGGCGGGCGCGGACTGGGCCGCGGACGCACTGTGCTGATCGGCGGTGGTGGCCGCCACCACCGGCTGCACCTGGCGCAGCGCCGGCCGGCCGGCGGCCACGGGCCGCTCGATGGTGCGGCGCGGCACGCCGGTGCGCTCGAACCCGGTGGCGATGACGGTGACCTTGATCTCTTCGCCCAGGTTCGGGTCGATCACGGCGCCAAAGATCAGGTTGACCTCCGGGTGCGCCGTTTCCTTGATGATGGCCGCGGCCTGGTTGACTTCGAACAGGGTCATGTTCGGGCCGCCGGTGACGTTGAACAGGATGCCGCGCGCGCCGTCAATGGTGATGTCCAGCAGGCTGGAGGCGATGGCGGCCTCGGCGGCCACGCGGGCGCGGTCCTCGCCAGCGCCCTTGCCCACGGCCATCAGGGCCGCCCCGCCCTCCGACATGATGGTCCGCACGTCGGCGAAGTCCAGGTTGATCAACCCAGGCACGGTGATCAGCTCCGAGATGCCCTGGATGCCCTGGCGCAGCACGTCGTCGGCCAGGCGGAACGACTCCTGGAGCGAAGCGCGCTTGTCCACGATCTGCAGCAGGCGGTCGTTGGGGATGACGATCAGGGTATCCACCTGCTCCTTGAGGCGGTTGATGCCGCCCTCCGCCGACTGGAGCCGGCGCGAGCCTTCGAAGGTGAAGGGCCGGGTGACGACGCCGATGGTCAGCGCGCCCACTTCCTTGGCGATCTGGCTGACGATGGGGGCCGCGCCGGTGCCGGTGCCGCCGCCCAGGCCGGCGGCGATGAAGACCATGTCGGCGCCGCGCAGCACTTCGTACAGCTCCTCGGCCGATTCCTCGGCCGCCTTCTGGCCGATATCGGGGTTGCCGCCTGCGCCCAGCCCGCGCGTCAGCTTGTCGCCGATGCGCACGCGGCGCGGGGCGTTGGCCAGCAGCAGGGCCTGGGCGTCGGTGTTGATGGTGATGAACTCCACCCCCGACATGCCCTGCTCGATCATGCGGTTGACGGCATTGCTGCCGCCGCCACCGACCCCGACGACCTTGATCCGTGCAAAAGACTCAGAATTCTGTGGTGCAGGTTGCATTGCAGTCCTCCTAGACTAGCGGGCGCAGGTGAGACGCCCTGGCTCCTGGTGAACGGCCGCTCCAGGCCGCTCGTGGTTTATCGGGCGCACGGTGCGCCCGTTTCTCCCAGTGTTCATTCCCCTTCGTCCTATGGCAGCAGCCGCCGGAACAGGCTCAGGCTCTTGCCCCAATCGGGCCGGCCGCGGCCAGCCCCGCCCCGGCGCTTCTTGCCGCCGCGCGGCAGGGCCTGGCTCTCGGTTTGGGCCCAGCGCAGCAGGCCCACGCTGGTGGAAAAGGCCGGCCCTTGCAGCTTGTCCACCAGGCCCTTGAGCGCGCCGGGGGCAGCCACGCGGCAGGGCAGGTTCAGCACCTCGCTGGCCACGCGGCGCAGGCCCGGCAGTTGGCTCGTGCCGCCGGTGAGCACCACGCCCGCCGGCAGCAGCCCGTCGTAGCCGGTGCGCTTCACTTCTTGCAGCACCAGGGTGAACATCTCCTCCACGCGGGCCTCGATGATGGTGGCCAGGTCGAGCCGCGAGATTTGCACCGGGCGGTCCTCGCCAAACGGCTGGACCATGATGCTCTCGCTGGCGCCGACCTCGGCGCTGAAGGCGTGCCCGTATTCGATCTTGATCTCCTCGGCCGTGTCGGCGGGCAGCCGCAGCCCGTGGGCAATATCGGACGACAGATGGTTGCCGCCCACCGACAGCACCATGCTGTGCCAGACGTTGCCGTCCAGGTAGACGGCCAGGTCGGTGGTGCCGCCGCCGATGTCGCACACAATGGCGCCCATCTCTTTTTCGGTATCTGTCAGCAGCACTTCGCCCGAGGCCAGCGGGTTGAGCACAAAGGCTTCGACGGTGACGCCCGCCGCCTCGACGCACTTGGTCAGGTTCTGCACGAAGGAAGAGGCGGCGGTGATAATGTGGGCCTCCACCTCCAGCCGAAAGCCATGCATGCCCAGCGGCTGGCGGATGCCGTCCTGCCCGTCCACGGTGAAGGCGCGCGGGATGACGTGGATGACCTCGCGCCCATGTGGGATGGCGATGGCCTGGGCGGCGTCCAGCGCGCGCTCAATGTCTTCCTGGTCGATGCCGTGCGCGCCGCCGCCGATGCCGGCCACGCCGCGGCTGTTCACCGAGGTGATGTGCGAGCCGGACAGGCTGACGAAGGCCGCGCCAATCTCGTAGCCGGCGCTGCGCTGGGCCGTCTCGACAGCGTTGGCGATGGACTCGCTGGCGTCCTCAACGTTGACCACGACGCCCTTGCGCAGGCCGCGCGCGGGCTCCACGCCCACGCCCAGGATGCGCAGATCGCCCACCTCGTCGGTTTCGCCCACCAGCGCGCACACCTTGGTGGTGCCGACGTCAATGCCGACCAGGAGGGGATTGTCTGTGACGATAGCCATCTTTCTCTCCTACCGCGTGTAATAAGGCGCCAACGCACTTTCAACGCTGATGGTCTTGGGCTGGATGCCCTGGGCCAGCAGGTCGTCCACTAATCGCTCGTACACGGCCAGCTTCTGGGGCATGTCCAGGCCGACGCCAAAGTAGCCGCGCCAGCCGCGCCCATCCTGATAGCTGAGGCCGCGGAACGAGTCGTAGTGCAGCAACTCGATGTTGGGGCGCAGTTCGCGCAATTGCAGGGCGCCGGCCACGGCTTCCACCGGCACGGGCCGCTCGGCGGCTGCGTTCAGGGAAGGGCGGGCGTCCACATCGTCCACCCTGATCGGCAGCAGGCCGTCCAGGTGCGCGCGCGCCTCGAACCGCTCCCCATCGGCATCCACCCACCACTCCGCGTCGTTTTCAATCCAGGTGACCACCGGGATGCGCTCGGTGATGAGAATGGTGACGATGTTGGGCCACTCGACTTCCACCTGCGCCGAGGCGATGCCGGGCACGGCCTCGACGTTCTCCTTCACCTTCTCCGGGTCCACCCAAAAGATGTGCTGGCCGGCGATGCCGGAGCGGGCGTAAATCTCCTGGCCGGGCACCAGGGCCGAGCCGCCCAGGTTGATGCCGGTGATGTACATGCCCGGGTCGAAGAGCAGCCAGGCCAGCATCCCCAGCAGCAGCACGGCCATCAGGGCGCTGGCCAGCCGCCACGACCACACGATGCGCGGCAGGCTCGGCAGCCGCAGGTTGAGGCCCGCCGGCAGCACCGCCGCCAGCCCGCCCCCCGCGCGCCGCCCGGCCGCCCGCCCGCCCATGCGATTGCCGCTGGACGACGAGCGCGGCCGGCTGACGAGCGGCCCGGTGCGGACGGGGCTGCCGGCGCGCGAGACGGCGTCGAAGCGCTTGCGGCTCTGCTCGCGGCGGCGGCGGCGGATCTGGTCGGAGCGGGTGGTCTTGGCTAGGCGGGCCGGCATGGGTTTAGCCTTCGTAACTCTTCACGGTTTGATCTTTCTCGGCCTGGCGCTCCAGGGCGAGGGTGACGAGCCGGTCAATCAACTCGCTGTAGCTCACGCCCGAGGCTTCCCACAGCTTGGGATACATGCTGATGCTGGTGAAGCCCGGAATGGTGTTGATCTCATTCAGATAAAGCTGGCCGCTGTCGCGGTCCAGCAGGTAGTCCACGCGCGCCAGGCCGGCGGCGTCAATCGCTGCGAAGGCCGCCACGGCATAGCGGCGGGCGGCCTCCGCCGTCGCGGACGGAATTGGGGCCGGGATAATCAGGGCCGAGCCTTCGTCCACATACTTGGCCTCGTAGTCGTAGAACTCGCGGCTGGGCACGATCTCGCCCACCACCGAGGCCGCCGGGTCGGCGTTGCCCAGCACGCTGACTTCGAGCTCGCGGGCATTGATGGCCGGTTCCACCAGGATGCGCCGGTCGAAACGGGCGGCCTCGCGCAGGGCGGCCACCAGCTCGTCGAAGTCGTGCGCCTTGGACACGCCCACCGACGAGCCCAGGTTGGCAGGCTTGACGAAGACCGGGTAGCCAAAGTGCTCGGCGGCGGCGGCGGCGACGGCGTGCGCGTCGGCGGCCACGGCGGCGCGGGTGACCAGCTCCCAGTCGGTGACGGGGATGCCGTGCGCGCGCAGCACCTGCTTGCACATGGCCTTGTCCATCGCCAGGGCGGAGGCCAGCACGCCCGCGCCCACGTAGGGCAGGTCGGCCAATTCCAGCAGGCCCTGCACGGTGCCGTCTTCGCCATACGGGCCGTGCAGCAGCGGAAAGACGACATCGAACTCCGCCAGGGCGGCCAGTTGAACAGCTCGCCCGGCGGACGCGCCCTCGACCGCCAGCAGTTCGCGCCGGCCCGGCTCGCCCAGCAGGGCCACGCCCGCCAGGTCCGACAGGTTGCCGGCCGCCAGCGCCGCCAGCGGGTCGCCGCCGGCCAGCCATTTGCCTTCCTTGCTGATGCCCACCAGAGTCACGTCGTATTTTTCCCGGTCAAGGGCCTTGAGCACCGAGCCCGCTGAGCGAAGCGAGACTTCGTGTTCGGCGCTGCGGCCGCCAAAGATGAGACCCAGCCTGATCTTCTTCACTAACACCTGCCCGACCACTCACCCACCAACTCCACTTCCAGTTCCAGGTCCACGCCGGCTTGCGCCAGGACGGCGGCGTGGGCGCGCTGGATGAGGGCAAATACATCGGCCGCGCGCGCCTCGCCCAGGTTGACGAAGAAGTTCGCGTGCCGGGGCGAGATTTCGGCCTGGCCAATCCGCAGGCCCTTCAGCCCCGCCGCCTCGATGAGCCGGCCGGCGTAGTCGCCGGGCGGGTTCTTGAACATCGAGCCGAGGCTGGCGCCGGGCGGCTGGGTGAGCTTGCGGTGAGCCACAAACTCGTCCACCTTCGCCTGCAAGGTCCTCGGATCGCCGCGGGTCAAACTCAGTTCAGCGGCCAGCACGATGG
>CAZCEC010000063.1:7431-25281 GCA_964497615.1 uncultured Anaerolineales bacterium
CTGAGACGCTTGAGCCGGCTGGTGCGGTAGGCCATTTCCAGGTCGGCCGGGGCCCATCGCCGCACACTGCCGTCCTGGTGCAAGATTTCGGCCAGAATCAAGTTTCCGGCCATGTCGCCGCCGTGAGCGCCGGCATTGCCCACCACGGCGCCGCCCACGGTGCCAGGCACGGTGGCCGCCCACTCCAGGCCGCCCAGCCCCCGGGCGCAGCATTGGCGCGCCAGCGCGCCCAGGTTGGCCCCCGCCTCCGCCCAAACCGTGGGCGTCTCGGTGGCCTCGTGGAACGTGACAAGGCGGGCGCGGTTGAGGATGACCAGGCCGCGCACCCCCGCATCGCTCACCAGAATGTTGGAGCCGCCGCCCAGGATGACGGGCTCCAGGCCCAGGGCGCGGGCGCCGCGCACCAGTTCGGCCAATTCCGCGGCGCTGCCGGCTTCGGCCAGCCAGTCGGCCGGGCCGCCAATGCGGGCCGAGGTGTAGCGCGCCAGGGGCTCGCCGGTTTTCAGCCGGTCGCCCAGGGCGGCGCGTAGGTCTCGTTCCGGGGTAGCCACGACCCTCATCACAGTCCCTTCAGCGTCTCCACCAGGCGCAGGATGAGTTCTCGGGGAGACCGGTCCCCCTGCCCCCCTGCTCCCTCCTGAGCAGGGGGCGGCATGGTCTCCACGGGCGCATCCACCACTCCCTCTTCGGTGTCTGGGAAGGGGGCCATTGGGTTAGGCCGCAGGCGCAGGCTCGCCGGCACACTCCGCTCAAACCTCTTGCCGGTCTTGTCCTGGGTCGCCGCGGGGCGGCGCGTGGCGGCGGGCTTCTTGGCCGGTGCGGGTTTCTTGGTCGTCATGTGCCCGATCCTTCCGCCAGAACTTGCAGGACCTTGACGCCCACCTCGTTTCCGTCGCCCGCGCCGAGGGTGAGCAGGACATCGCCAGGCCGGAGTTGTTCACACAGAAAGCTGGCCGCATCGGTGAGGCTGGGGATGTAGCGCGCGTCCGGGTGGTTCATCCGCCGGACAATGTCATTGGCGCTGACGGCCGGGTCGGGCGCCTCGCGCGAGCGAAAGATATCCACGATGACCACATGGCTGGCGTCGGCGAAGCTGGCGGCGAAGTCGGCCAGCAAGGTGCGGGTGCGCGAGAAGGTGTGCGGCTGGAACATGACCCATAGCGGGCGGCCGTTGAAGCGGCGGCGGGCGGCGGCCAGGGTGGCGCGGATCTCGGTGGGATGGTGGGCGTAATCGTCCACCACGGTGACGCCGCCGGCCTCGCCGACGATCTCGAAGCGCCGGCCCGCGCCGTGGAACTCGGCCAGCGCGTTGCGGGCGTCGTTGAAGTCCACCCCCACGAAGTCGGCCACGGCCAGGGCGGCCAGCGAGTTGAGGACGTTGTGCTCGCCGGGCAGGCGGTTGCGCGCCAGCCCCAGGG
Source organism: uncultured Anaerolineales bacterium (assembly GCA_964497615.1). Taxonomy (GTDB): domain Bacteria; phylum Chloroflexota; class Anaerolineae; order Anaerolineales; family UBA6663; genus CAZCEC01. The sequence continues at coordinate 8,850 of CAZCEC010000063.1, forward strand.
TGCGGTCCTGCTTGACGACCAGGAAGTCCGAGCCCCCCGCCCCGTTGAGCTGGATGGAGTCGGCGCGGTAGTCGTCCTCGCGGCGCAGGCCGTAGGTGACGGCCGGCTGGCCGAGGGCGCGGCGGGCCTCCACCAGCCGCAGGACGAACGGGTCGCGGCCATAGCCCACCAGCAGGCCCTCCGCCGGGAGCAGGTTCACGAAGCTTTGGAATGCTTCTTGCATCTCTGCCAGGGTGGGATAACAGTCGGGATGATCATGCTCAACGTTCGTCACCACCGCCACCGTGGGCCGCAGCCCCAAAAACATCCGGTCGTACTCGTCGGCCTCGATGACGAACGGCCGCCCCTGCCCGGAGCGGGCGTTGGTGCCGTAATCGGCCAGTTGCCCGCCGGCGATGAAGGTCGGGTCGAGCCCGGCCCGGTCGAGCAGGAAGGCGACGAGGCCGGTGGTAGTGGTCTTGCCATGCGTGCCGGCCACGGCGATGCCCAGCCGCCCTTCCATCAGCCGGCCCAGGAAATCGGCCCGCTTGAGCACGGGGATGCCCCGCGCCTGGGCCGTGACCACCTCGACGTTGTCGGGCGGAATGGCCGACGAGATGATCACCAGCTCCGCGCCGTTGAGGTGCCGGGCCGCGTGGCCGGTGTGGACGATGGCGCCGCGCGCCTTCAGGGCCTGGGCAAAGGGCGACATCGCCTCATCCGAGCCGGAGACGGTGTCACCCGCCTCAAGCAGGACCTTGGCAATGGCCGAGAGGCCCGCGCCGCCGATGCCGATGAAGTGGACGTGTGTCATCTAGATAAACACAATGATCACAAACACAAACGCCGCGATAATGGCAAAGTAGATGTTCGGTATCCCCAGCAGCACCGGCGGCATGTACTTCAGAAAGTCGGCCGTCTGCACCGGGTCGGCGGGCGGGGTGACCCAGGTGACGGGATAGCCGGTGGCATCCAGGTAGTACCAGACCGAGCCGGCGATGAAGTAGCCGTTGACCAGCCCCAACGCCATGCCCAGCAGAAAGTCCTGCAACTTCTCACGCGCGAACTTGCCGCTGGAGAAGGCCGGCAGGTTGGGCGACTGGTAGCCGAAGTAGGCCAAGGTGAGCAGCAAGCCCGCCCGCAGCCCAAACTGGGTGATGCCGGGCCGGGCCGTCATCACGATCTTGACCGAATCGACGTACGTGAGCAGCACGGTGTCAATCGCAATCGCCAGCAGCACGCTAAAGATGACCAGCAGTTCCTTGGCCCAGCCGCGAAAGCCGCCAATGACGCCAAACAGAATGACGTACATCCAGAACACGGCCGTCAGGGTCATCATGGCAGCACTTCGCTCCCCGTCCCGCCCGCCAGCGCCACAAGCTCGCGCGCCAGCCGGCCCGCCGCCTCCGGCCTGGCCGCCGCCCGCGCCGCGGCCCGCATGCGGGCCAGGCGTGCCGGGTCGGCCAGCAGGCCGCGCACTGCCGCTGGCAGCCGGGCGGCCAGGTCCTCGTCATTCAGCCGCATGGCCGCGCCGCGCTCAACCAGGTGGTCGGCGTTGACCTTCTGGTAGCGCCACGCAAACGGATACGGCACCAAAATCGCCGGCAGACCAAACAACGGATACTCCCCAAGGGCCGAAGCCCCGGCCCGCGACACAACCAGGTCAGCCGCCCGCAGCGCCAGCCCCATCTCGTGCAGGAAGGGGAAGGCGTGGTAGCGGTCTTGCAGCGCCTCCGGCAGCGCCCCCCGCGCCGCCTCCACCTCCGGCCAGTCCAGCTCGCCGCTGAGGTGGATCACGGCGAAGTCGGTCAGCCAGTCCGGCAGGGCGGCCAGCACGGCGCGGTTGAGGCTGCGCGCCCCGCGGCTGCCGCCCGTGACCAGCACGGTGGGCGTCTCCGCCGCCAGGCCAAAGTGCGCCCGCGCCCGCTCGCGCGCCGTTGGGTCGGCGGCCAGGGCGGCCAACTCGGGTCGCACCGGGTAGCCAGTGACCACCACCCGGTCCGCGCGGCCCCGGAAGTAGGCCCGCGACTGCTCGACCGTGACGGCGATGCGGCGCGCCACCCGGCTGATGGCGTTCACCGCCAGGGCCGGTTCGATATCGGGCAGATAGACGAGCACCGGCGCCCGGCGCAGCCAGGCGGCCAGGGCCACGGGCACGGTGATGAACCCGCCGGTGACCAGGACCGCATCCGGTTGGTAAGCCCGCACCAGCCCCAGCGCCTGGAACAGGCCCCGGACAAGCTGGACGGCATTGCGCGGCAACTGCCACCCGACCCCGTGGACGCCGCCGCCGTGAATGGCCCGGAACGGCAGGCCGGCGCGCTGGACCAGGGCTGCTTCCATGCCGCCGACGCCGCCAATCCAAAGGATTGGAGATTGGAGAGGGGCCGTGGTGTTGATCTCCAATCCCCAGTCCCTAATCAGTGTCTGTGCGACTGACAACGCGGGATAAACGCCCCCGCCGGTCCCGCCGGCCGCTATCAGAAGTCGCATTGCCTGTTACCGCCTGGGCCAGCCGCCACAGCGGCCCGATATTGCGCGTCTTGCGCGGGATGGCTTCATCCGCCTGCGAGCGGCGGGAGATACTGAGCAGCACCCCCATCGCGGCCATGTTGACCACCAGGCTGGAGCCGCCGTAGCTGATGAAGGGCAGCGCGTTGCCGGCGAAGGGCAGCACGCCCACCATCACGGCAATGTTGATCAGGGCCTCCAGGATGACCCAGCACACGATGCCGGCCGCCAGGATGGCGCCCAGTTGGTCGCGCGCGCCGGCCGCGATGCGGAAGCCGCGCCAGGCCAGGGCCACGAACAGGACGATCACCAGCCCGCAGCCGATGAGGCCCAACTCCTCGCCGACGATGGCAAAGATGGAGTCGGTGTGGGGCGTGGGCAGAAAGCCGAACTTCTGGTGGCTCTCGCCCAGGCCGCGCCCGAACAGCCCGCCGTTGACAAAGGCGATGGCGGCCTGCTGGACGTGCCAGGAGGCCTGCGTCAGGTCCTGCACCCCGGCCACGTAATCGGCCAGGCGCTGGCGGCCGGTGTCGTAGAACTGGAGCACGGCCACGGCGGTGGCCGCGCCCACGCCGCTGACGATGAACATCTGGATGATGTCGGCGCCGCCGATAAAGAACATCACGGCGGCCACGATCACAATGGTGCCCGCCGCCGACAGGTCGGGCTGGAGCAGGATCAGGGCGGCGATGACGCCGACGATGATGCCGAATGGGCCGATGCCGTAACCAAGCTGGTTCAGCCGGTCGCTCTTGGAGTCCAGCCACACGGCCAGGTAGAGGATGGTGGCGAACTTGGCCAGCTCAGACGGCTGGACCGAGCCGTTGAAGAACGAGCGCTGGGCGTTGAAGGTGGTGGAGCCGAAGAGCAGCACGCCCACCAGCGCCAGCAGGGTCAGGCCCATGATGCCCACCGAGAGCGGCTTCCACCAGCGGTAGGGCATCAGGGCGGTAATGGTCATGGCGACGATGCCCAGGCCGAGCCAGCCCAACTGGCGCATGAAGATGTAGGCGGCGTCGTTGTAGGCCCGGTACGACCAGTCGAAGGTGGTCGAGTAGACCATCATCAGCCCGAAACCGACCAGCGCGCCGACGACGACGATCAGCATGCCGTCCAGCGGCAGGCCAAAAATCTTCTTGCGCGGGACTTGCTCGTTGTGGGTTAGCTCAACCGTAGCCATTCAAGCCTCGTTCCATCACAATGCATTGACCCATGACTTAAACTTCTCGCCGCGCTCCACGAAGTCGCGGAACTCGTCGAAACCGGTGCCGCCGGGCGAGAGCAGCACCACGTCCCCTGGCGCGGCCGCGACGGCGGCGGCGGCCACGGCCAGCATCAGCGACGGATGCCGCGAGACGCGCGCCGGGTTCACCCCGGCGGACGCCAGGGCTTGCTCGATCAAGGGGCCGGCTTCGCCGAAGAGCATCACCGCCTTCACCCGGTCGCGCACCTGAGCCGCCAATTCGTCCCAGGGCAATTGCTTGTCCCGCCCGCCCAGCAGCAGCACAATCGGCTCGTCGAAGGAGCGCAGGGCGGCGCTGACGCGCTCCGGCGCGGTGGCAATCGAGTCGTTGTACCAGCGCGCCCCGTTCAGCTCCCGCACAAACTCCAGCCGGTGCTCGACGCCGGTGAAACCGGCCACCCCGGCGCGCATGGCCTCCGGGCCGGCGCCGGCCGCCCCGCTGATGGCGCAGGCGGCCACGACATTCAGAACGTTGTGCCGGCCGCGCAACCCGATCTCAGAAGTGTGCAAGACTGGTGCCTCGGTACTATCCCAGCGCCACATGATCGTTTCATCCCGCAGGTAGGCGCCCTCGGCCACGGGCTGCTGGCCGCTAAAGTAGGCCACCCGGCCAGGGGCCGCTTCGGCCAGGGTGCGGGTGCGCGGGTCGTCCCAGCCCAGCACCGCCACGCCGCCGGGCGATTGGTGGCGCAGGATGTGGCTCTTGGCCTCGACGTAAGCCGCCATCGTGCCATGCCGATCCAGATGGTTCGGCGTGAGATTGAGCACGGCGCCGATGTGCGGGCTGCGGGTCATGATCTCCAACTGAAAGCTCGATAACTCCATCACCACCACATCGCCAGGCCGCATCCGGTGCAGGTCGCCGATGAGGGGGTTGCCAATGTTGCCGCCCACGAAGACCCGGTGCCGTTGCTGCGCCGCCGACTGGAGCATTCGGCCCACGAGCGTCGTCGTGGTCGTCTTGCCCGCGCTGCCGGTGATGCCCACGACGCTTACGCCCGGCGGGCAGACCTCCAGAAAGATTTGCGAGTCGTTGCTGAGCGGGATGCCCCGCCGCCGGGCCGCCTGCACAATTGGCTGATCGGTCCCCAGCCCGCCGGTCAGGCACACCAGGTCCGCGCCGTCCAGCACGCTCTCCGGGTGGCCGCCCAGCACATACTGGATGGGCAGGCCGCTCAGGGCCGCCAGGGCCGCGCCCAGCCGTTCCCTCGGCTGCATGTCGCTGGCGAGTACCTGCGCCCCCGTGTTCGCCAGAAAGCGGGCCAGCGCGATGCCCTGCCGGGCCAGCCCGAGCATGACGATCCGGCGGCCAGCGAAGGCGGCCGGCGTTGTAGTAGCGAATTCATTCGCACCCTCCTGGTGAGCCGAGCCGGGAGCGAATGAATTCGCCACTACGCTCCTCGCTGCGTCCAGCCGAACACTGGCCACATGGGTCTTTCGACTAATGCTTGCCGTTTGCGCGGCCGTTGGCGCGCGCGCTATGCCCGTTGCCGTTCGCGGCGGCCTCGCCCACCCCGATCCAGAAGTGGTCCACCAGGACGTTGCGGGCGGAGCGGAGCTGCACGCCGCCGGCCGTGTCCGGGCCATCTTTTAGGGTGGCCGGGTTGACAAAGCAAACCGTGGGCGCCACGCCGTACTTGGTCTTGTAAAAGTCCACGGCGCGGGTCACCTTCTCGCCTAGCGGACGCTTGCCGTCGTCGTCGTACCAGAGCATGCCGATGTCCATGTCGAGTTCTCCTAAACTAGAGCAGCGCCAGCCCGATCCCCACCATCGCCGCCAGCAGGCCCACCAGCCAGAAACGCTGGACGACCTGCGTTTCGCTCCAGCCCAGCAGTTCAAAGTGCAGGTGGAGCGGGGCCATCTTGAAAATGCGGCGGCCCTGGCCAAACAGCCGGCGGGTGAGCTTGAAATAGCCCACCTGAATGATGACGCTCAGGGCCACGCTGATGGGCATGATGATGATCAGGGGTAACAACACCCACTGCCCCGTCATCAGGGCGACCACGCCCAGGGTGGCGCCCAGCGAATACGAACCGGAGCCGCCCATGAACAGCTCCGCCGGGTGCGCGTTGAACCACAGGAAGGCGAACAACGCGCCCACCAGGGTGAAGCAGAAGCGCACCAGGAATACCTGCCCTTGCAGCAGGGCGATGACCCCGTACGCGGCGAAGGCCGTGGCGCTCAGCAGGCCGGCCAGCCCATCCAGGCCGTCGGTGAGGTTGACGGCGTTGGACGCGCCGACGATGACAAAGGAGGCGACCGGAATGTAGAGCAAGCCCAGGTTGTAATAGAACGGCACCGCCGGGATCGCCAGGGTATCGATGCCCAGGACGAAGTACAGGCCCAGCGCCGCGCCCACCGCCAGAAGCGACTGCCACAGGAAGATGCTGCGCCCACGCATCCCCTCGCCTCGCGCCACCCCGCTCAGGCCCAGCCAGTCGTCCCAGGCGCCCAGCAGGGTGTAGGCCACCAGCACCCCCAGCGGCAGCAGGATCGAGCGGCCGGTGGGGTTGTCACGCAGCAGGTTGACCAGGTTTAGCATCAGGCTGATGAGCAGCACCGGCACGATGATCATCATGCCGCCCATGGTGGGCGTGCCCATCTTGGTCATGTGGCGGGCCGGCTCGTCAATGCGGATCTGCTTGCCGATCTTGAAGCGCCGCAGGATGGCGATGAATGGGCCGCCCCAGATGACGGTCAGCAGGAAGGTGAGGCCCGCCAGGGCCAGCGCGATGGTGGCGTCTCTCATGGGCGCACTTCTAAGGCCGGCACGATGCGGTCGAGGCCGGCCAGGGCCAGCGCGATGGTGGCGTCTCTCATGGGCGCACTTCCAGCGCCGGCACGATGCGGTCGAGGTGCACCCCGCGCGAACCCTTCAGCAGAACCACATCGCCGCGCTGGATGATGCGGCGCAGATGGCCCAGCGCCTGTTCGGCGTCGTCCAGTTCCACCACGGCGGCGGTCGGCAGCCCGGCGTCGCGGGCTTCCTCGGCGATGATGCGCGCGCGGGGACCGACGGTGATCAGCAGGTCGGCCACGTCGCGGGCGCGGCGGCCCACCAGCCGGTGGCCCATCTCTTCGTAGGCCCCCAGTTCCAGCATGTCGCCCAGCACGGCCACGCGCCGGCCCTCCAGCTCGTTCAGCAGGTTCAGGGCCGCCACGACCGACTCGGGCGAGGCGTTGTAGGTATCGTCCAAGATGACGCTGCCTTCCGGGCCGGTGACGGCCACCAGCCGTAGTTGCGTGGCCCCTAGCGCCTGAAAGCCCTCGACGATCTCCTGCCAGGTCAGGCCATCGATCAGCCCGACGGCGGCGGCCCGCAGGCAGGTGTGCACCGAGTGGCGGCCCAGCAGCGGCGCGCGCACGTGCAGAGTCTCGCGCCGGTGGTGAAGCTGAAAGCGGATGCCCGCCAGGCCGAGCGATTCGATCTGGTCGGCCCAGACGTCGGCGGCCGGATCGAGCCCGTAGGTAAACACCCGCGCCCGGGTGCGATGGCGCATGGCAAGCACGAGGGGGTCGTCGGCGTTCAGCACGGCGACCCCGCCGGGCGCGGGCGGCAGGGCCTCCACCAGTTCGCCCTTGCCGCGGGCGATGTTGTCGATGCTGCCGGCGCGCTCCAGGTGGACGGCGTAGACATTGTTCACTACGCCCACCTGCGGGCGGGCCAGATCGCACAGGAACTTGATCTCGCCGGGCTGGTAGAAACCCATTTCCAGCACGGCCCGTTCGTGCGCCTCGGTGAGCTTGAGCAGCATCAGGGGGAGGCCGATTTCGTTGTTGTAGTTGCCCTCAGTTTTAAAGGTGCGATAGCGCGTGCTGAGCACGGCGGCGATCAGTTCCTTGGTGGTCGTCTTGCCGACGCTGCCGGTCACCCCAATCACGCGGGGGTCGAGCCGGCCGCGCCAGAAGGCGGCCAGGGTCTGCATCGCCTTGAGCGTATCGTCCACGCGCAGGCACACCGGCGGTTGCAGCTCGGTGAGCTGGGCATAGGTGACGGGCTGGCGCAGGTCGAGCGTCTGGAAGCTCGCCCCCGCCAGGCCCGGAAGCTCCGCTGGGTCGCGCTGCACCAGGGCAGCGCCGGCCCCTTTGTCAAAGACGGCGCCGACGAAAGCGTGGCCGTCGGTCCGTTCCCCCGGCAGCGCCACGAACAGCGCGCCGGGAATGGTCAGCCGCGAGTCGATCACCACGTCGGTGACGATCTGCGGCCCGCCCGCCGACTGGTAGCCCGTCAGGGCTTCAAGCACGTGGGCGAGAGTGAGCACACACCTCCGCGGCCCGGGTGGGTTAGTTCCCCGCCGCCCTCAGCGCCTGCCGCACGTCGTCAGGCGGAATCTCCATCAGCACGACGAGGCGCTGCACCAACTGGGCAAAGACCGGCGCGGCGGTCTCGGAGCCCCAGATGCTGCTGCTGGGCCGGTCGAGCTTCACCAGGACGATGAACTGCGGGTCATCCACCGGGCCATAGCCAATGAATGAGCCGATGGTCGCGCTTTGGTCGTACCCGCCCGGTATCGGGATTTCGGCGGTGCCGGTCTTGCCGGCGATGCGGTAGCCGGGCACCAGGGCCTCCGAACCCTCGCCCGCTTCCAGCGAGGTCGCCAGCATCTGCGTCAGCACGGCGGCGGTCTCCGGGCGGATGGGCCGGCCCAGCACTTGCTGGTTGGTGTTGTGCTGGGTATCGCCATCCTGCACGCGGGCCAGGATGTGCGGCTGCATCATCGTGCCGCCATTGGCCACGGCCGAGACGGCGGTGATGAGTTGGAGCGGGCTGACGGCCACGCCCTGGCCGAACGAGTTGGTGCCCAGGTCGGAGTCGAACCAGTCGGTGTCGCCGGGACCCTTCAGCCGGCCGGCGGTCTCGGCCGCCAGGTCCACGTTGGTGCGCTGGCCGATGCCGAAGGCCTGCATGTAGTTGTAGAAGTTGGTCGGCCCCAGCCAGGTGGCGATGGAGGCCAGGCAGACGTTGATGGAGTACTGCATGCAGCGCTGCATGTCCACCGGGCCCCAGCCGCCGCCGCTCCAGTTGCGGATAACAATGCCGCCCACCTCCACCGCGCCGCCGTCCATGAAGGGGGTCTGCGGCGTCACCAGGCCGCTGTCCAGCGCAGCGGCCATGGTGAGGATCTTGAAGGTGGAGCCCGGCTCGTACTGCCCGCTGACGGCGGGGTTGGCCGGGTCCGGCGGCGGGTTGTCCACGTAGCGGTTGGGGTCGAAGGTGGGCAGGGAGGCCATGCCCAGGATTTCACCGCTGCGCGGGTTCATGACGATGATGGTGCCGGACTCGGCCCCGTACTGCTGGAGCGCGCCAGCCAGGGTGACTTCGACCAGGAACTGGATATCGCGGTCAATGGTCAGGTACAGGTCGGTGCCCTGGTCGGGGCTGGGGTCGGGCAAGGCATTGAAGGGCACCATGTCTTCGATGGCGCGCACCGAGCGGCCGGCGAGTACGTCGTTATAGAAGCCTTCCACGCCGTAGTAGCCCACCTGCTGGCCGTCGTAGTTGTAGGCCACAAAGCCCAGCAGTTGCGAGGCCAGGGTGTCGCCCGGGTACAGCCGGTGGGGGATGGGCGTCAAGTCCACCCCGCCCAGGTTCACATCGCCCAACTCGGCCAGGCGCTTGATCTCGGCGCCCATATCGGCGCTGATGGGCCGGCGCAGCAGCACGTAGCGCTGGTCGCTGTCAATGGCGGCCTGGATGGCAGGGGCCGACATATCGAGCAGGGACGACAGGGTGTCAACCACGTCCTCCGGGTCCACCACGTAGGGCGGCGAAACGCCCAGCTCGTACTGCACGTCGTTGGTGGCCAGCAGTTCGCCTTCGCGGTCGTAGATGCGGCCGCGGCTGGGGGCAAAGTCGCGCTCCAGCTGCGAAATCTCGTTCGAGAGCTGGCGGAAGTAGGTGACATTCTGGCGGCCAAAGTCCACCCGGATAAGCTGGATCACCACCAGCACCGCGACGGCGGCGAAGGCGATCAGGATCAGGCGCAGGCGGACGAAGACGGTTTCGACCATGGCCTAGTCCCCCTGCCCCAACACCAGGCCCTGGAGCACCTGGGCGAACCAATCGGCCAGGACCTCCAGCGTGGTGGGCGCCGGGGCCGGCGGCGCGGCGGCGCGCGGCGGGGGCGTCGTCTCCACGGCGTAAGGGTAGTTGTCCACGCGCAGGTAATGGATCTGTTCGGGTTGGGCGGGCACGAAGCCGAGCGCCAGCGCCCGCTGGGCCAGCCGGTCCACCGAGCGCAGCACCGATAGCTCGGCGCGCAGCTCGTCGTTGGCCTGGATGAGGGCGGCCTTTTCGGCCTCCAGCCGCTGCAGGTCGCGCCCCGCCGTGGCCGCCCGCGACGCAACCGTCAGGTAGAAGCCGCCCACGATGGCGATGATGAGCAGGCCGATAGAGACAGCGGCCACCGCCTGGGTCTGCGATCGCCAGGGGGCCTCCTTGAAGGCGCGGGCCAGTGGGGCGGCGTAAGTGGTGCGCATGGTTTCGAGTAGCATCTTTATCTCCGCCGGGGTTCCTTCCCGTAGTCGCCGGGTTCATCCCGGCGCGGGCTTCCCGTAGTCGCCGGGTTTATCCCGGCGTGGCTGGCCAATGAATGGCCGGGCTACGGTGCTTGGTGCCCCCTGGTGTGCAAGGTCCATACCAGGGGATTCCGGCGGCGATTCTTAGAGTTTTTCGGCAATCCTCAGCCGGGCGCTGCGAGCGCGCGGGTTCTGGGCCATTTCCTCCGGCGTGGCCGTGATCGGCTTGCGGGTGATCAAGGCCAGCACCGGCTCGAACGGCTCCGGGACCGGGATCGTCGGGTCCGGGTCGGGGCCATGGGCTGCTTGCCGAAAGAAGTTTTTGACGATTCGATCCTCCAAAGAATGAAACGCGATTACGGCCAGGCGTCCCCCCGGTTTCAGCAGGCCCACCGCCACGGGCAGCACGGCGGCCACAGCTTCCAACTCCTCGTTCACCGCCATCCGCAGGGCCTGGAAGGTGAGGGTGGCCGGGTGAAGACGCGTTTCGCGCCGGCCCTTGCCCATCTTCCCGCCCCCTACCGCCCCGGCCACGATCTCGGCCAGGTGGGCGGTGCCGCGCACGGGTCGCGCCGCCCCAATGGCCTGGGCGATGCGGCGGCTGCGCGGCTCCTCGCCATACCGGTATATAATGTCGGCCAGGTCCTCCAGCGGCCAGGTGTTCACGATCTCGGCCGCGCTCAGATGGGAAGCTGGATCGAAGCGCATGTCCAGCGGCCCATCGGTCTGAAAGGCGAACCCGCGCTGCGGGTCGCCAAGCTGGAGGGACGATAGTCCCAGGTCGAGCAGGATGCCGTCCACGGGCGCGAACCCGGCGGCGGCTTCCGCCATCTGGATGTAAGACGCCTGCACCAGCCGCACCCGGCTGCCGAACTGGGCCAGGTGCTCGGCGGCGGCGGCCAGGGCGGCCGGGTCGCGATCCAGACCCAGCAGCCGGCCGTCGGGGGCGGAGGCGGCTAGCAAACCGGCCGCGTGGCCCCCTGCTCCCACCGTGCCGTCAATGAAGACGGCGCCGGGGCCGGGCCGCAGCCCGGCCAGCACAGGTTGGTAAAGGACCGGTACGTGTCCCAACGCCTGCCGAGTGCCGCCCGGCCTAGGAGCCCGGCGGCCAATCGCTCAGCCCAGGCGGGACGCGCGCCATCATCCGCCGGGGCCGGGCGCCAGGTTGAAGCCGGCAAAGCGCTCGGCGTTCAGGTTGGCGTCGTTGAGCGCCTGCAATTGGGCGGCCCAGCCGTCCTTGCTCCAGACTTCGATGGCATGCCCGACACCGACGATGGCGCAGTCGGTCTCGATGCCGGCGTATTCGCGCAGGTAGGGCGGCACCAGGATGCGGCCCTGTTTGTCGGGCACCGCCTCGCTGGCGCCGGAGAAGGTGAGGCGCAGCAGGGCGCGGTGCTCGGGATTGGTGGGCGACAGGGTCTCGGCGCGCGCGGTGAGACGCTTGAAGTAATCGGACGAATAGACCACGAGGGCCTTGTCATAGCCACGCGTAATCACGGCGCCGTATGCCAATTCTTCCCGAAACTTGGCCGGGATGGTCAGGCGCCCTTTATCATCGATCGCATGGGTAAACTCGCCCATGAACATAAGTTCTAACAGTCCCTTAAGTCACGAACGCCGGGCCACTTCTGGCTCCGGCGCTCCACTTATCCCCACTTCCCCCCAAAAGCACCCACACTATATACCACTTCCCCCACTATGCGCAATAGGGCCACGGAAGTTTTAAGATGGTAAGGAGTCTTTTTTCGGTCGAGCAGGACGCGCCACGCCTCGGTGGACGCACTGGACCTTACATAAACTTCGACAACGCCGCCTCCACGCCCCCTTTCAACGCCGTCCAGGAGGCGGTTGCGGAGTTCATGGGGTGGTATTCGTCGGTGCACCGGGGCGCGGGCTTCAAGAGCCAGCTCTCCACCCGCGCCTTCGAGCACGCCCGCCAGATCATCCTGGGCTTCGTGGGCGGCCGCCCGGACCAGCACGTGTGCATCTTCGGCAAGAACACCACCGAAGCCCTGAACAAGGTGGCCCATCGCTTCCCGTTCACACCGGAGCGCAATGTCGTGCTGGTGTCGCTGATGGAGCATCATTCCAACGACCTGCCCTACCGCGCCGCCGCGCAGGTGGTGCACGTGGCGCTCCAGCCCAACGGCGAATTGGACGAGGACGACTTTGACCGCAAGCTGAAGGACTACGCCGGGCAGGTGGCGCTCGTGGCGGTGACGGGAGCCAGCAACGTCACCGGCAGCATCACCCCCGCGCGGCGGCTGGCGGCCAAGGCGCACGCGGCCGGCGCGCACATCCTGGTGGACTGCGCGCAACTGGCGGCCCACCGGGCCATTGACGTGGGGGCGTTGGACGACCCGGCGCACTTCGACTATGTGGTGTTCGCCGGGCACAAGATGTATGCGCCCTACGGGACCGGGGTGCTGGTGGGCCGGCGCGACACCTTCGAGCGCGGCGCGCCGGACCTGCTGGGCGGCGGGACGGTGAGCTTTGTCTCAGCCGAAGATGCCGACCTGGCCGCGCCGCCGGACCGCGATGAAGCCGGCAGCCCAAACGTGGTGGGGGTGGTGGCCGTGGCGGCGGCGGTGCGCCAACTCCAGGCGGTGGGCATGGAAGACGTGGCGGCACACGAGGCCGACCTGACGGCCTATGCGCTGGAGGCCATGAACGGCATCGAAGGCGTGGAGGTGCTGGGCGACCGTGATCCGGCGCGGGCAACACAGCGGCTGGGGGTCATCCCGTTTCGCGTCCGCGACACCTCACACGTGCTGGTGGCGGCGGCCCTGGGGTACGAATACGGGATCGGGGTGCGCAACGGGCTGTTCTGCGCGCACCCCTTCATCATGCACCTGCTGGGGCTGTCGCGGGCGCAGATCGAAGGCGTGCGGGCCAACGTGCGGGCCCGCGACCGGCGCGACATGCCGGGGCTGGTGCGGGCCAGCTTTGGCCTCTACAACACCCGCTCCGAGATTGACGTGTTTGTGGAGGCCTTAGGCCGCGTGGCCCGGCGGCAGTTCACCGGCCAATACCGGCAAGACCGGGCTTCGGGCGACTTTGTGCCCGACGGCTGGGAGCCGAACTTCGAGCGCTACTTGAGCTGGCTGGGCGCGCCCGGGGCAGCGCCCCACCCCGAACCGGCCGAGGAGCGCGCATAAGCGACGGTGAACGGGACCGGACCTTACGCCCGGCTTGGCACCCCCACCGTTGGCGCGTTCGCCGCCTGCGGCCGCCGCTCCTCTGGAAGCCCGGTTGACCGGGCGCCGCTAATAGCCCGGAGGCTTCAGTCCGGGCGGGCCGGGCATGTCGAACGGCGGGGCAGTTCACCGGACCGCGATATGCGCTCACACGCAGGCCGCGCCCATAAAGGACGCAACTACGGGGGCGCATGGGGCCGCAGCCGCGGCGAGATGTAGTACGACTGCTCAATGTTAACGTAGTTCTCTTCCAGATAGGCGTGCAGGTCGCCCAGGAAGACGGCGACGGGCCGCCCCCACACTTCCCCATCCACATTGAGATAAACGACCGCCGGTTCCGCCTCCAGGGCGGCGATCACGGCCGCCTGGCGCTCCTCGGCCACCCACGGCCAGAGGTACATCACCCCGTCCACCGGCTTCAGCCCGGTCAGAAAATTCAACAGCGGATCACCTGGATAGACGCCCAGGGCGGCGGGCTGCACTTCAGACAGGGCGCGAATGTGCGCCGCCTGCGATAGCGGGCCGGATAGGGTGCCAGGATAGGCGAGGCGGGCGCGCAGTTGGACCAGGGACCCGAGCCCTCTGGCGATCGGCCAGGCCGCGAGGCCGAGCATAAGCACGGCAGCGCTCGAGTGCGCCAGGCGGCGCACCCCAGCCCCCGCCGCGACCGGCTTTTCCAGCCACAGGCCCAGGACGAGCGCGGTGGCGACGAGGGCCAGCAGGGCAAAGGGCTGTAGGCGAAACCAGGCCTCGGCCCGGGTGGCGGTGAGGACGGCGAGGCCATAGACCAGGAGCGCCGCCAGCCAGCGCCGCCGGATGAGCAGCAGGCCGCACGCCAGCAGGACCGCAGCGCGAAAGAGGAAGCCGCCAAACAGCCAACGCCCGTTGATGGTGATGTGTTCGGCAGGGCCAAAGGCGGCGGCGCTCAACTGCCAGAAGGCGGGCTTCCAGATGTACAGGCCCGATAGCGCATTGCGCGCCAGGGCGCCGAGCCACTGCGCCGCGGAGAGCTGGTAGTAACGGTTGTAGACCTCGACATTGAAGCGCACCAGGCTGTCGTAGGCGGCGGCGCCAGAGCCGCTGGCCAGCAGGTAACCGGCCCACGCCGCCAGGGGCAGGGCCAGACCAGCCAGCGCTACAGTCAGCCGCGCCCGCACGCGAGGGCGCAGAGCCAGGAGGGTGAAGACGCCCGCCACACCAACAGCCAGTGTGAGGTCGGACAGAATGGCGAGGGCGGCATACAAGCCCAGCATGAAGAGCGCCGGCCGCGCTGGGGCAGAGTCGGTGGTCAGGGCCGACAGGCCGAGGCCGAGGACGACGGCCAGGGCGGAGGCGGCCAGGGAGTTGTACAGGGCCAGGTGCGCGCCGAAGAGGTGGCCCAGCGCCCCCCACCCCACCGCTGCCACGCCCACCAGCACCGGGCGGCCCGTAAAGCGCGCCAGCACCGCCCAAGCGATCAGGTTGAAGACGAGCGTCGCCAGGCGCGCGGCGAGGACGGTGGGCCCCAATAGCCGGAACGCGCCTGCCAGCCAGTAGTAGGGAAAGGGAAAGTGGTGGGCGAAGAAGTCGCGGTAGAGGACAGCGCCCTCGGCGACCAGCCAGCCGCCCAGCAGCTTATCACCCTCGTCCACGAAGACGCCAAAGTACAGACCGGAGGCCCCGGCCGCGAAGCTAAGACCCAGCAGGCCCAGGCCGGCCAGGCGGGCGGCAGGCCCGCGGCCCACTACGGGCAATCCAACTGCCGCCAGGGGAGCAGGTCGTGGCGCTCGCCGCCGAGATACACGCGCGCCGACATGGCGGCATAGCCGGTGCTGTCGCCGGCCAGGTTGACGTACACCAGGCCCACGCCGCCGCCGCCCCACACCGGCGCGAAGTATTCGGTGTGAAACTCGGACCCGCCGAAGCCGCCGCTCTCCTCAAAGCCCGGCGCGAGCACCACGTAGCCGGCCCGCACCGGCGGCTCCAATAGTTCCTGCGCGACGACGGCCTCGGTGACGGCCTGGATCGAGCAATGAAACGCCGCTTTGGTGTGCAGGTAGGCCCCGCAGCCGCCTGAGATGCACAGCAGAAAGGCGACGATGATACCGGCCAGCGAGAAGCAGCCGCGCGCCGCGCCCCACGGGACGGTGCGCGCGCCGCGGGCGTGCTGGCGCTCCATGCCCTCCACCGCCGCCTGGGCCTGCGCCAGGCTGCCGCCCGTGATCTCGCGGAAGCGCCGCATCGCCTCGAGCTTGCGGCCCGCCTTCACCAGGTCGTACACCTCCGCCAGGCGCGGAGGCCGGTCAACGGCCGTGGCTGACGGCGGCGGCAGGGGCGCGGCGGCGTCCTTCAGCCCGGCTTCGATGGCCTCGATGGCGTCCTTGGCCTCGCCCAGGCTGCCGCCCACTTTTTCCTGATAGAACTGAATGGCGGTGATGTGCTGTTTGTCGCGGATGAGCTGGACCACGTGCCGGACGTCATCCGCGCCCAGCGTCACCGAGGCCAGCCCGCTGCGCTCCGGCCGGTCGGCGGGCGGCTGTCCATAGTCGCCCTGGGTTTCCACCGGGCGGGCCTCAGCCGGCGGGGCGGCCGGGGCCGGCAGCCGAATGCTGGAGCCGCAGTGCTGGCAGACGACCACAGCGCGGCCTTCGGCATACGGGAGCGGCGCGCCGCAGTTGGGGCAGTCGAGAGATTCAGGGGGCATCCGAGATACGTCCGCAGTTGTGCGCGCCGATTATACCTCCGCGCCCGGCGCAGCCTGGCCCGCGCCTCTCGTTGCCCGGCTGGCGTTGTCATTCCGAACCCGCGTCAGCAAACCTGACCTGGCGCGACACTGGCGCGGGTGAGGCATCTCGGCCCGCGCCTTTCCTTGCCCGGCTGTCGTTGTCATTCCGAACCCGCGCCAGCAGGCCCGGCCTGGCGCAGCGCTGGCGCGGGTGAGGCATCTCGGCCCGCGCCTCTCGTTGCCCGGCTGGCGTTGTCATTCCGAACCCGCGTCAGCAA
>CAZCEC010000063.1:25381-39491 GCA_964497615.1 uncultured Anaerolineales bacterium
CATTCCGAACCCGCGCCAGCAGGCCCGGCCTGGCGCAGCGCTGGCGCGGGTGAGGAATCTTTGCCCGGGCGAGTAGATTCCTCGGCAAGGACGGCCCTGGAACGACATAGCCTGGCTGGACGGCAATTCAGCCAGGAGGGGCGGCTCAGCAGGACCGCCGCCAGCCCCAGCCGCCAAATACGGGACTATACTCTAGCGCCTACCAACAAAGCGAGAGGAACACAATGGAAGACTTGTGGCTGTGGCTGACGTTGTTGCTTGGCGGGGGTGGTGTGATTGTCGCCATCGGCGCGACGATCCTGGGGCTGCTCTGCACCATCGTGCCGTTTGCGTTGATCGGCTGGTTTATCTGGGACCGGGCCAAGAAACGCGATGCCGTCCGCGCATCGGCGCTCACGTGGCAGACGACGACGGGCCGCGTGATCAAGTCGCGCGTGGAAGTGTCATCGGGCGGCGAATCAACGAGCGTCACCCCCCGCGTCGTCTACGCCTATGATGTAAACGGCCGCGCCTATCAAAGCGATCAGATCCGCGCTGGAGACAAGATCATGTCCGTCACTTCGTCGGCGAATGCCTACGCGACGATTGACCGTTACCCCGAAGGCGCGATCGTGACGGTGTACTACAACCCGCACAACCCGCAGGAGTCCGCTCTCGAAAGATAAGCTGTGCTGAAGGCGGCGTCAGCCTTCAGCCTTCATCCTTCGTTTGGGGCCAGGCCAGCGAAATGCGCTGGCGCTCCTTATCCACGCTGGCGATTTCGACCTCGATCACCTCGCCCGGGCTGAGCACCGTGCCGCGCGGCACGCGCGTGCGGTGCAGCAGCCCATCCTGCTTGACGCCGATGTCAATGAAGGCGCCAAAGTCCACCACGTTGCGGACCGTGCCCGTCAGGCGCGCGCCGGCCTGAAGATCATCCAGCGCCAGCATGTCACTCCGCAGCACGGGCGCGGGCAGGTCTTCGCGCGGGTCGCGGCCCGGGCGCACCAACTGCTCCAGGATGTCGCTCAGGGTGGGCAGGCCCACATTTAGCTCGGCGGCCAGCGCCTTGCGCTCGGCGGGGTCGTCCCAGCGGGCCAGGGCTGGGGCGCGCTCGGCCGGGGGCGCGGCCGGGGCGAGGCCGGCCCGTTCCAGAACGGCGCGGGCAGTGGGGTAGCTCTCCGGGTGAATGGCGCTCCGGTCGAGCGGTTCGTCGCCAGCCACCCGCAGGAAACCCGCCGCCTGCTCGAAGGTCTTCTCGCCCAGGCCGGGCACGGCGCGCAGGGCCTCGCGGTTGGCGAAAGCGCCGTGCTCCTCGCGGTGCGCCACCAGGGCGGCGGCCAGCTTGGGACCGATGCCGGCGACGTACGTGAGCAGCGCGGCGGAGGCGGTGTTGAGGTCCACCCCCACCTGATTGACGACGCTTTCGACGGTGGCGTGCAGGGCGCGCGTGAGGCGCTCCTGGTTGACGTCATGCTGATACAGGCCCACGCCGATGGAGCGCGGGTCGATCTTGACCAACTCAGCCAGCGGGTCCTGCACACGCCGCGCGATGGACACGGCGCCGCGCAGGGTCACATCGAGGTCGGGCAGCTCGGCGCGGGCCACGGCACTGGCGCTGTAGACGCTGGCGCCGGCCTCGTTGACCATCAGGTAGCGCACCTCGGGCGCGCCTTTAAGGTAATCGGCCACCAGTTGTTCGGTCTCGCGCGAGGCGGTGCCATTGCCAATGGCGATCAGGGTGACGTTGAAGCTGCTCACCATTGCGCCGATGGTGGCCAACGACTGGTCGCGCTGCTTGCGCGGGGCAAACGGGTAGATGGTGGCGGTCGCCATCACCTTGCCGGTGGGGTCCACCACCGCCAGCTTGCAGCCGGTGCGCAGGCCGGGGTCGATGCCCAGCACGGCGCGCAGGTTGGCGGTGAAGACGCCCAGCGCGTGCGCCTCGGCGCTTTGGGTGAGGGTGCGGCGCACATCGCGCTCGATGGCGGGCAGCAGCAGGCGCTCGGCCCCGTCGGCCACCGCCAGGGCCAACTGCTCCACCAGCGGCGAGCGGCGGTCCGGGCGGAAGTAGTAGTCCACCACGTCGCGCCAGTCGCGCTCGGCGAGGAGGACGCGCACCCGCAGCACCTTCTCCTTTTCGCCCCGGTTGAGAGCCAGGGTCTGGTGCGAACGGACGCGGTCGAGGCGCTGGTCGAAATTGTAGTAGGTCTCGAAGGTCTTGCGCGGGTCCTCGGCGTCGGGGAGCTTCTCCGCGACGAGGCCGCCCCACTTGAACGCCTTCTCGCGCACCTGGCGGCGGATGTCGGCGCTGTCGTTGACGGCCTCGGCCACGATGTCGCGCGCCCCGGCCAGCGCCTCCTCCACCGTGGGAACGGCCTCGGTGACAAAGCGCTGCGCCATCTCCTCCAGGGTGCCGTCGCGGGCTTGCCGGATGATCATTTCGGCCAGGGGCTGGAGGCCCTTCTCGCGGGCGGCCCCGGCGCGGGTGCGGCGCTTGGGCTTGTACGGCTGATACAGGTCTTCCAGGGCGGTGCGCGTCTCGGCGGCTTCGATCTGTTCGCGCAGATAGGGCGTGAGCTTGCCCTGCGACTCGATCTCGGCCAGCACGGTCTGGCGGCGCTCTTCCACGGCGCGGGCCAGCGCCAGCCGGTCGAGGATGGCGGCCAGTTGGCCGTCATCCAGGCCGCCAGTGGCCTCCTTGCGGTAGCGGGCGATAAAGGGCAGGGTGTTGCCGGCATCCAGCAGTTCAACAGCAGCGTGGACGGCGGCGGCGCGCAGCCGCAGCTCGCGTGCGATACGATCAGGGATGGGAGTCATAAGTGGATTCTACATCATGGCAGCCGGTCGCATCCAAGCGGGCCCGTAAGCCGCGTTCTGTTTTAGGCGATCATCTCTCTCGCCCCGGCATTGCTGACGGGGTCTAGCAGCCTACCCGAGACTCAAGCGGCGCGAGCAGCGCCTCGTCTCTGCTTGGCCTTGCTCCCGGTGGGGGATGCCTGGCCGCCCGCCTTGCAGCGGACGCCGGTGCGCTCTTACCGCACCGTTTCACCCTCGCCGGCTTGCGCCGGCAATACGCTTCTCTGTGGCCCTCTTCCGGCAGGTCGCCCCGCCCCGGGCGTTACCCGGCACCGTGCTCTGCGGAGCGCGGACTTTCCTCGGCTGGGACCGAAGCCCCAGACGCGATCACCCGGCCCGCTTGGATGCAAGAGAAGTGTAACATAGAAAGACACTGAAATCAGGGGAAATCGAGCACTACCGGCGGGTTGGCGATGACGTAGGCCGGATTGCAGTTGCAGGCGTTGACGCACACCGTGGGGCCTTCCTGCGTCTGGCCATAGCCCTCGTGGATGTGGCCGAAAACGTGCAGCCGCGGCCGGACGCGGCGCACAGCGTCGAGCAGGTCCACGCAGCCGGCCCGGTCGCCCTGGAGCGTGAGGTCGCCGTGGCCGGCAGGCGGGCCGTGAGTGATGAGAATATCAATGCCAGCAGGGATCAGGTCCCACTTGGCGCGGATCTCGGGACCGCGCTTCAGATTGAAGGCCCAATCAAAGAACCACGGCTGCCAGGGGCTGCCGTACAAGCGCAGGCCGTTCAGCGTCAGGCTGGAGTCGCGCAGATAGTGGGCGTGCTTGAGCAGCGCCTCGGCTTCGGCCGGCTGGCGCTCAAAGCAGAAGTCGTGATTGCCGGCGATGACAACCTTGTGCGGGTGCGGCAAGCCGGCCAGCCAGGCGTCGAAGGCGGCGATATCCTCCAGGTGGCCCAGCATCGAAATGTCTCCGGCATGGATCAGGACATCGCCCTCAGGCACTTTGACTTGAGAATGCAGGTTATGGGTGTCGCTGACGAGAACCAGGCGCATAGGGCGAAGGATGAAGTCTGAAGTGTGAAGGTCACGACCCCCGCAGGATCCCGCAACGGCCCTTGGTCCCTGATCCAAGAACCAAGGATCGTTGGACCCTTGGGGCAGGGGTGACCCCAAGGGGATGGATTATACTCGCGGCGCACATGCGACGGTCAATGGGCTGGGCGCGGCATTGGGCGAGACAAGCGTGGCCATACGCGGCGCTGGCGGCGCTCACCCTGGCGGCGGCGCTGCCGCTGCTGAAGGCTGGCGTGCCGTGCACCGATGACGGGGCCTTCCACCTGCACCGCGCGGTGGCGCTGGGCCGGCTGCTGGCGGACGGGCACCTGTTCCCGCGCTGGTCGCCGGACATGGCGCAGGGGTATGGCTACCCGTTTTTCAATTTCTACGCCCCCCTGTCGTCGTATGGCGTGGCGGCGCTGCATGGTCTGGGGCTGGCCTACCCGGCGGCGCTGACGGCGGCATTCGTGGGGGCGCTGGGTCTGGCGGCCACGGCGGCGTTCTGGCTGGGGCGGCGGCTGTGGGGGCCGGCGGCGGGGCTGGCGTCTGCGGCGGTCTATCTCTTCTCTCCCTACTTGGCCTACGACATCCTCTACCGCGGCAACCTGGCGGAGACCTTTGCGTTTGTGTGGCCGCCCCTGGTGCTGCTAGGGCTGCACCAAGCATTGTCGCCGGACGAGCCACGCCCCCGCGCCGGTTGGCTGCTGGCCGCGCTCAGCTATGCCGCGCTGATCCTCACCCACAACGTCTTCGCGCTGCTGGCCTCGCCTCTGTTCGCGGCCTTCGTGGCGCTGATGGCATGGCGGGCGCGCCTGTGGCGGGTGGCGGCACGCGGCGGGCTGGCGTTGGTGGCCGGCATCGCCCTCAGCGCCTACTTCTGGCTGCCGGCGCTGGCCGAGCGCGGGCTGGTTCATAGCGACCGGCTGCTCGTCCCCCCCATCTTCACCTGGTACACCAACTTCATCTCGCTGCCCGAACTGCTGGCCTGGCCGCGCCCGGACGATCCGCTGCTCATCAACCCCTCCCCCGCGCGGGCCATCGGGCTGATCCCGGCGCTGCTGTGGCTGCCTGCATTGTGGGCGGCGGTGCGCAAACGAGACCAGCATCGCGGGCTTGTTGGTTTGCTGGCGCTGGCGGCGGCGGGCTATGGACTGATGACCCTGCCTGTCTCGACGCCGGTGTGGGAGTTCATCCAGCCCTTGGAGCTTGTCCAGTTTCCGTGGCGGATGCTGGGGCCGGCGGCCCTGTGCGTGGCGCTGTTGGTGGGCGCGAGCGTGCGGGTGGTTGCATCCAGTTTGGGCGAAGCATTTGCCGCAAGGCGCTCTGGTCAACCGCATCGCGTGAGGCCAATGCTTCGCCCCTGCCTTGCGCGGGCGCTGCCGGCAGCGCTAGTGATTGCGGTGGTGTACTTCGCCAACCTGCCCTGGTGGTACGCCCGCTACTGCCCGGCCCCGCCCACCGCCAGCGTGGCCAACCTCGTCCAGTACGAGCGCGACTCGTTCACCATCGGCACCACGGCCAAGGGCGAATACCTGCCGCGTACAGCGCCTGGCGTGCCCCCGGCCACGGACCTCGCGGACGCGCTGATCGCGGGCGAGGAGCCGCCACGGCTGAGCCTGCCGGACGGCGCGGGTGTGATTGCCGTCATCAACGCGCACGACCCGCAAAGGGCAGCGTTTGAAGTGGCGGTCGGGCGCGACGTGACGGCCGTCTATCGCCAGTTCTTCTTTCCTGGCTGGCGCGTGAGCGTGGACGGACAACCCGCCGGGGCCCACGCGCTGGGCCAGGGTGCGTCCGGCCTCGCCGATTGGCCGGGTGACGACAACGCCGGCCTGATCGCCTTTGCCCTTCCAGCGGGGACGCACACCGTGCAGGTGTCGTTTGGGTTGACGCCGTTGCGAAGCGCAGCGGCGGGCATCTCGCTGGCGGCGCTAGCGGCGCTGGCCGCCTATTGGATGTTGCAGCCTCGGCAGGCGCTGGCTCGCGGCCCGGCCCTACACGGTGCCCACGGTGCGGAGCCAATGAAGTGGGCAGCGGCGATTATCGTCGGCGTCTGCGCCGCCCTGCCGCTGGCGCGCGTGTGGATCGTGGACCGGATGGACACTCCCCTGCGGCGCTCCGCGTTTGACGCGGCCACACTGCCCCTGAGCGCGCCGCTCGGCGAGACGCCCCTGGCGGTGGACTTCGCGGGCGGCATCCGTCTGCACGGCTACGACCTGTCGTCCACCGTGGTGCCCTCCGGCGGTGCGCTAGACGCGGCGCTTTACGTCTCGCGCTGGATGGCGGCGGAGCAGCGCTACTGGCCGGCCTTTCGGATTGAAGACGCCCAGGGCGTGACCTGGCACCAGGCCGAGCAACTGCCGCCGCGCTGGCACCGCGAGCCGCCGCCCTCCGCGCTGTGGCCGCTGGACCAGTACGCGCAGTGGGCGCGGCGCGTGGCGGTGCTTCCCGGCACCCCGCCCGGCGAGTACGCCCTGCTGATGGAGATTTTCGACTTGCGGACTCTCGCCATCGCCTCCAGCCTGGACGCGAACGGCAACAACGCCGCCCCGCGCCTGGCCCTGGCGACCGTGCGGGTGGAGCGCCCGGCTGAGCCGGTTGCGCTCCAGCCAGCCCGCCGAGTGGAGGCCGGGTTTGGCCCCCTCACCCTGCTGGGCGCGGACGTGGACCGCACCGCCGCGAACGCCGGTGAGACCGTGCTCGTGTCGTTGTACTGGCGGAGTGAGTTAGCCACCGCCGAAGACTGGATGGCCGAGATCAGCCTGACCGCGGCTGGGACCGACCGGCCCGGCGCGACATACGCCTTGCCGCCGGTGAATGGCTTTGGCACGCGCCAGTGGCAGCCCGGCGACGAGTGGCTGGGGCGGCACCCCCTGCGCCTGCCTGCGGACCTGCCCAGCGGCGACTATGCGCTCACCCTGTCCGTGCCGGGCCAACCCGGAACCGCCAGCCTGGGGCAGTTGGCGGTCGCGGCGCCGGAGCGGCTGTTCACGGCGCCCGCAATGGCGGCCCAGTCGGGCGCGGCCTGGGAGGGGGTGGGGGTGCTGGCCGGGTTCACGCTCACGCAGACCGGCGATGCCTTGACCCTGGACCTGGTGTGGCAGCCCACGGCCACACCCAGCGAAAGCTACTCCGTGTTTGTGCACTTGCAGGCCGCCGATGGGCGTGTGGCGGCGCAGAGCGACGGCGTGCCCGCCGGCTGGACCCGGCCCACCACCGGCTGGCTGCCGGGGGAATTCGTGATTGACACTCACCGGCTGAGGCTGGATGACTCGACACCGCCGGGCGAGTATGCCCTGCTGGTGGGGCTGTATTTGCCGGGCGCGGACCGGCGTGTGCCGGTGGCCGGGCCAGGGGCGCAAGCGGACGACCGGGCGCTGATCGCGCGGGTGACGGTGCGCTAAGCAAAATTCAGTGGTGCCGGCAACTTCCAACGTCGCCGGGCGATGTCATTCCGAGCCCGCCTCGGCCGCCCAGCATTGGCGCAGCCCTGGCGCGGGCGAGGAATCTGGCCTCGGGCAAATAGATGCCTCGGGGCAAAGGCAGCCCCTCGGAATGACAGGGCCAGAACCCTTCTTTGACCCAGACCGCCGCCTGAAACTCGGAAATGACGCGTCGCGCGCAGATATGGCAGGTGGGGCTATAATGACAAGCATCTCTTAATGAAGGACAAACCACGGCATGCCTGACGCATCGCCGCCGGACGGTCCGCCCCGCGGGCGCAAACGCCCCGTGGTCGGCCGGCGCAAACGGCGCGTAGATTCCCGGACGGCCGAGCCAGGCACACCGCCTTCGCCCGCCCCCGTTCCCCCCCGCCCCAACCCCCGGTACGCCATTCCCCGCGTCCCGCCGGAGGCCTTGCGCCGCCCCCACCTGCTCGACTATCTGCACGCCACTGCCCATCGCAAGCTCATCCTGGTGTCGGCCGCCGCCGGCTACGGCAAGACAGCCCTGCTGGCCGCCTTCGCCGCGGAGAGCGTGTACCCGGCGGCCTGGCTGCAAGTCGGCGACGACGACCGCGACGTGGCCGTCCTGGTCAGCCATTTGGTGGCCGCCCTACAAGCCCGGTTCCCAAGTTGGACCAGCACCCTCCCCACCCTGGCGGGGCAGGCCGGCGTTACCCCGGCGGACCTGGGCAGCGCGCTGGCCCGCGAAATGCGGTCCCTCCAGGACGACTTCTTCACCCTGGTCATTGACGACTTTCACCTGGCCGCCAGCGAGCCGGCGGCCGTGGTGCTGATCAACACCCTGCTGGCCGAACTGCCCGAGCAGGCCCACCTGGTCATCGCCGGGCGCATGCTGCCGCCGCTCAACTACGCCGTGCTCATGGCCAGGGACCAGCTCGCCGGGCTGGACGAGGATAAACTGCGCTTCACCGAGGACGAGGTGCAGGCGCTGTTCCGGCTGCGCAACCAGCTCGACGTGCCGCGCAGCACCGCCCGCGAACTGGTGGACAACACCCAGGGCTGGATCACCGGCATCCTGCTCACCACGCATCTCTTGTGGCAGGGCGTGGTGGCCAAGCTGGTCGAGGCGCGCGAGTCCGACAGCCCGGTGTTTGAATACCTGGCGGCGGAAGTGCTGGAGCAGCAGCCGCCCCCCTTGCGGACGTTCCTGATCGAGTCGGCGGTGCTGCCCGACATGGAAGCCGAGGTGTGCGACGCCGCGCTGGGCCGCACCGACAGCGCCGAACGTCTGCGCGAGGCCCAGGCGCGGCGGCTGTTCGTCAGCGCGGTGGGCGACGAGACGCCCGCCTACCAATACCACCACCTGTTCCGCGACTTCCTTCAGGCGCAGCTGCGGGCCAATCACCCAGACCGGCTCCGCGAAGTGCAGGTGGAAGCCGCCCGCTGGTACGCCGCCCACGCCATGCCCGAGGCGGCTGTCACTTTCTACGTGCAGGCCGGCGAGCTGGAGGCCGCGGCGAGGCTGGCCGATGGCGAAGTGCGGCGGCTGTACGACCTGGGCCGCCATGCCACTTTGCGCCAATGGGCCGAGCAGCTTGCGCCGGTGGCCGGGCGCGCGCCGCGGCTGTACCTGTTCGTGGCGACGGCCGATGTGGAAGCCGGCCACCTGGACCAGGCCCTCAGCGAATTGGACCTGGCCGACCTCGGGTTTGCCCAGGCCGGCGAAACCTCCAGCCGCATCAGCGTCGAGATCCGGCGCGCCCTGGTGCTGGTCCAGCGGGGCAACCTGGAGGCCGCGCGGCCCCGGCTGGAAGCTGCCGCGGCCCAGGCGGAAACGGCGGCCGTTCCCACTACCCTGGCGCTGGCGCTGCGCCACCTGGGCAACTGCTGCCTGGCGCTGGGCCAGCCGCCGGAGGCCGAGGCGGCGCTGGTCCGGGCGCGCGACCTGTGGGCCGCCGCCAACGACCAGTTCAACCTGGCCCTCACCCTGGTGGACCTGGCCGGGGTCTATCGCAGCCGGGGCAAATCGGCCCTGCTGGCCCAGACCCAGCAGGAGGCGCTCACCATCCTGCGCGGCATGGGCGCGGCCCTGCCCCTGGTCAACCTGCTCAACAACATCGGCTGGGACATGTACATGCTCGGCCAGTACGAAGCGGCCATGGCCACTTACGCCGAGGCGCTGGAGTGGACGCGCCGCAGCGGCATCATCCGGCTGGAGCGGCCGATCCTGGAGGGCCAGGCGACCGTGCTGGCCGACCTGGGCGATACCGCCAACGCGACCGCCATCTATCACCAACTGCTGGCGCAGACGAGCGGCCTGGATGAGCGCTACCTGTTGATCTATGCCTGCTGCGGGCTGGCCCGGCTGGCGCGGCAGGTGGGCAACTACACCGCCGCGCTGGAGTGGGTGCGCCGCGCCGACCTGCATCGGGCCAACTATCGCGCGCCATTGCCCATGACCAACACCGCCGGGCTGATGGGCATCCTGCACATCGAGATGGGGCACCTGG
This sequence comes from uncultured Anaerolineales bacterium, assembly GCA_964497615.1. Lineage (GTDB taxonomy): Bacteria > Chloroflexota > Anaerolineae > Anaerolineales > UBA6663 > CAZCEC01. The sequence goes on from CAZCEC010000063.1 coordinate 35,143, forward strand.
CCGAGGGCCTGGCAGCCCTGCGCGAGGCAGCGGCAGACCAAGAGAAGCGCGAGATGCTGACCGACCTGGCCACCACCCTGTTCTTCTGTGCCTGCGGCGAGTATCGCAGCGGCGACACCGAAGCGGCGGCCGAATACCTGGGCCGCGCCTTCGCCGCGGCCGAGCGCGTGGGCTACGAGCAAATGCTCCTGCGCGAAGCGCCCCTGGCCCCGGAACTGCTGGAGGGGCTGGGCCAACATCCGGCCGTGGGGGCCCGGGCGCGCGGGCTGCGCGCCAGCGTGGACAAGCTGGCCGGCGTGCGGGCGCGGCTGGCCGCCCGCGGCGTGCTGGCCCCCGCCGAAGCCGCCGCGCCGGCCGCCCGCACCGGGCTGGAAGTGTTCAGCCTGGGGACCGCGCGCGTGCTCATGGACGGCGTGGAGATCGCGCGCGGCGCGTGGGGCGCTCAGCGCGCGCGGGAGCTGTTCTTCTTCCTGGTGGACCGGATGCCGGTGAAGCGCCAGACGATCCTGCTGACGTTTTGGCCGGACATGCCCCAGGGCCGGGCGGCTGCCAATCTCTACCAGACGCTCTACCGGCTGCGCAAGGCGCTGGGAACTGAAGTGGTGGCGCTGGAGCCCGATCAGTGCCGGCCAGCCGATGAGTTGAACATGGTGCACGATGTGGCCGAGTTCGAGCTGGAGGCGCGGGCTGCCCTGGCCATGCCCCGCACCGAACTGCGCCGGTTGGGCACCCTGGACCGGGCGGCCGAGCGCTACACCGGCCCCTACCTGCCCGAAGTGGACCTGCCCTGGGCAGACGAGCGCCGCCAGGAATTGCGCGAACTGCACCTGAGCGTGCTGATGCACCTGGCCGACGAGCGGATGCGCTATCTGCAATTTGCCCAGGCGCGGGCGGCCCTGGAACGCGCGCTGGCAGCCGAGCCCCTGCGCGACGACTTCCACATCCGCATGCTCACCTGCCTGGCCGCGCTGGGCCGCCGGCACGAGGTGGTGGAGCACTACCAGCGCTACCGTGAACTCCTGCGCCGCGAATTGGGCCTGGACCCGCCCCTCGAAGTTCGCCAACTCTACGCCCGGTTGATCGCCTAGAACGACATAATCTACAACTGACTGCAAACGCAGCAGGCCACTGGCGCGGAAAACACCGCCAAAGTGGCCTGTTTTTATTGTCTATTGGGGCCGTTGAGGGGTTCGTTGAGGGCCACCCGGTACACTGACGCCAACTTACCGCAAGGAGAAACCATCATGGAACTCGCCACCCGCTTCAACACCGTCGCCGCCCAGGTTTCGGTCTGGACCTCCCAGAACCCCATCGCCACCCGCCTGATCCTGGCCGCCGTGCCCGTGGTCGTGGCCGTCGTCACCGCGCTGGCCACCCAGCAGCCCGTCTATGCTTGCCCGACCCAGGGCGGCTGCATTGGCGGCGACTAGTCCCGCCCACCGCGCCGAACGCTGCGGGTCGCTCAGCGGGGGGAGACCGCCCGCATGATGCACCGCCGGAGGGCCGGGCAAGTTTCGCGGCACGCGCGAACACCGGCCGCCGGCGCATTCATTGGTAAAGGAGTATTGCGATGTCGAGCGTTGGATTGAATGAGATTGTGGGCCGCGCCGCGATCAACGAGAGCTTTCAGGCTGGATTGCTGAACGGCCGCCGGGCCGAGTGCCTCCAGCAGTTGAAGTCGCCCCTGGATGCGGCCGAGTACGCCGCGGTGATGGCGATTGAGGCCGCCGGCATGGTCGAGTTTTCCATTGCCATTGAGCGCCTCATTGCCCAGGGCCAGGGCCAGTTCACCGGCCAGCCGGTCGAGCCCGCCGTGTCTCAGCCCGTGCGCTGGCCCAACCGCGTGGCGAACAACGCCTTCATTCTCCACGAGTAGATTGGCTGCGTGGCAGGCGCGCAGCCTCGGCTAGTGGACCCTGGCATGCCAAGGCGGCAGGCCAGGGCTTGTGCCATTCGGACCCATGGTTCGCCCTTCGCTTGAGTTCTTGTGTGACAGTCTGGCAGTCGGACTGCTTTCGCATTACGGCGTCACCCGCGCGCCCGTGCCGGTGCGCGACATGCTGCTGGAGCCGCCCCCCGATCTGCGCCGCGACATCAGCCTCACCGACGTGAGCTTTGGCGAGGCCATCTGGCTGCGCCTGATCGGCGGTCAGGGCGCGGTCTTCGCCAACGAGCGTCTGCCCGAACCGGAGCGCCGCTACCACATGGCTTGCGCGCTGTTCACGGCGCTGTGCGCCACGCGCGGCGGTCAGGCCGTCGGCCTGCCCGAAGTGCCCAACGACAACCTGACCGCACAGATGGATCACTTTGCGCGGCGGCTGCTGCTCGCGCCCGAAGTGCTGCCGGAGAATTGGGCCGAACTGTCGTCCGCGCAGCTCGCCGCGCTGTGCGGCGTGCCGGTTGAAGTAGCCGAGCAGCATCTGGCGCGCCGCCGCGGGGAGACGTAGGGCATCGGCCACCGCCCAGAGACCTGGCCCAAGATCGCCCTGGCCTGGCAGGCAGACCAGGCGAGCTTGGGATACACCGTCAAACACGGACAGATGGCATTTTCAAGCTCCCAGGCAACTGGGGGGAGCCAGCCGCCAACGGTCATCGTTGCCGCGGCCGCTCGCGGCACGGCCGCGCTCATCGAGCGCGAGTTGCAGCGTGGCGGAGGCGAGACCCATACCCTGTGGGTGAGTGATGAGGACGGCCTGCGGGCCGCCCTGTCCCAGGCCACAACCCCCATTGTGATTGTCAATCACGGCGATGCCGCCCTGCCGGCCGAGGCGGTGCTGCGGGCGGCGCAGGGCCAGGCCGCGCCGGTGATTGTGGCCGCCCTGACCGAAGAGATTGATTGGCCCGCGGCCCGCGCACTGTCGGCGGCCGGCGCTTGCGATGTGGTGCGCCACGCCCACCTGGACCGGCTGCCGCTGGCGGTGGAGCTGGCCAAGCGCCGGCTGAGCCGGGCCGCCCCGGCCAGCCAGGCCGCGGCGCTCACAGCGTTCGCGGCGGCCCTGCGCCAAACTGCCTCGCGCGAGGCGATGCTGCCGGTCATCGTCCAGCAGGTGCAGCGCCTGTTGGGAGTGGAGGGCGCGGCGCTCCTGCGGCTGAACTCCAGCGATGATTCGCTGGAGGTGGAGGCGGCCGACCGGTGGCTCGACGTCACCGGCGGGGCGTGGCCGGCGGGCGCGGGCTTGGCCGGGCAGGTGCTGGAGAGCGGCCAGCCCGTTCTCTCGCCGCTGGCGCCACCCATGCCGGAGTTCACCGAACTGGCCCACCTGCGCGCCCTGACCGCCGCCGCCTATGCGCCGCTGGCCGCGCAGGGCCAGTCGACCGGCGTGCTGGCCATCGCCAGCCGCGGCCCCATCGAGCCGGCGCAGTTCGACCTGCTGGATGCCATTGCCGAGATGGTGGGCAGCGCCCTGCACCGCGCCGCCCTGCACGAGCAGACCGAGACGCGCCTGCGCCGCCTGGCCGCCCTGCACGCGGTGGACCTGGCGATCACCACCAGTTTCGATTTGCGCGTGACCCTGGGCATTGCGCTCGATCATCTGGTGAGCCAAACCCAGTCCGACGCGGCGGCGGTGCTCCTGCTCAACAGCGCCGCCCAGACCCTGGAATACGCGGCCGCGCGCGGATTCCAGACGGGGCTGCTGCGCCAGGCGCCGCTGCGCCTCAGCCAGACCCTGGCCGGGCGCGTCATCGCCCAGCGCCAGCGCCTGCACCTGAGCAACCTGAGCGCCGAGGCCAGCGCGCTGCCGGCGATGCTGCAGGGCTTCGCCAGTTACTATGGCGTGCCGCTCACGGCCAAGGGCCGCATCCACGGGGTGCTGGAGCTCCTTAGCCGCAACTCCCTGCATCTGGACCCAGACTGGGTGGAGTTTGTGGAGTCGCTCGCCACCCAGGCCGCCATTGCCATTGATAACGCCAACCTGTTCGCCGATTTGCAGCGCACCAACGCCGAGTTGAGCCTGGCCTACGATGCCACCATCGAGGGCTGGGCGCGGGTGCTGGAGGCGCGCGGCATCGAAAGCCAGGGCCACACCAACCGCGTGGCCGAGCTGGCGGTGCGCACCGGCCGCGCCGCCGGCCTGAGCGACACCGAGCTCTTCCACCTGCGGCGCGGCGCGCTCCTGCACGATATCGGCATGCTGCGCGTGCCCGAGACGGTGCTGCTGCAAGCGGGCGCGCTCAGCCCGGAAGACCGCACCCACATCCAGCGCCACCCGGAGTATGGCTTCGACATCCTGGCGCCCATCAACCACCTGCGGTCCGCGCTCGATATCCCCTATTGCCATCATGAGCGCTGGGATGGCGCCGGCTACCCGCGCGGGCTGAAGGGCGAGCAGATTCCGCTGGCGGCGCGG
>CAZCEC010000064.1:0-38473 GCA_964497615.1 uncultured Anaerolineales bacterium
GCCGCCGCCGAGCCCATGCCCGGCAAATTGAAGATCGTCTCCGTGATCACCACCCCGTTCAGCAAACCCACAATCGTCAGCCCGCTCACCGTCGCCACCGGAATCAAGGCGTTTGGCCGGGCGTGCTGGTTGATCACATCCCGCTCACGCACGCCCTTGGCGCGCGCCGTCGTCACATAGTCCTGCCGCAGCGACTCCAGCATCGACGAGCGCGTGATCTTCAGCAGCAGCGCCCAGGAGATATATGACAGCGTGATGATCGGCAGCACCATGTGCCGCACCGCATCCACAAAGATGTCCAGCCGCAGGTTTAGCAGCGCATCCAGCGTATTGAGTTGCGTGAACCGCGTGAAATCCGGCTGCAGCACCGCCTGGCCCGCCCAGTCCGACAGGCGCCCCGGCGGAAACCATTTCGTCTGCGCGTAAAAGAACAGAATCATCAACAGCCCAAACACAAATGAGGGGAATGAATAACCGATGATGCTGAACACGCGCGCCGCCTGGTCAATCGGTTTGTTGTGATTGACCGCCGCCTGGATGCCCAGCCACACCCCCACCCCGATGATGGGCACGATGCTCCACAAGGCCAGCTCCAGCGTCGCCGGCAGCCGGTGCATCAGCAGGTCAATCACGTCCTGGTTGCCGGTGCGCGAGTAGCCAAACTGACCGCGCAGCACACCCCCCACGATTTCACCCGTCACGGTGTCCCGCCGGCCAATCAGCCAATTGATATATTGGATGTGCAGCGGATCATCCAGCCCATACCGCCGGATCACGGCCTCGAGCTGCGTGGTAGTGCGTGGGATATCCCGGATATACAGCGCCGCTCGCTCCGCCGGGTCAAGCAACTGGAGCATCAAGAAGATCACTACCGTGACGCCAAAGACGGTGACCGGCAACAGCAGCAATCGGCGAATGATATAGGCGATCATTGGCTATCCCTTGTGCTTCGCGGCGGGCTCTAGGGCGCACCCCCTGCTCGTCCCCTTAGTAGCGGCGGACTCTATTCCGTCCATACCCCGGCACATCTCCCCCTGTAGCGGCGGGCTTCACGCCCGCCCCCCCTGCCCTGGGGCGAGGCCAGCCGGCCTCGCCCCAAGGGTCTAACTTCAGCCGTTACCTAGTTACCAGCGCTGCCCCCGTTGAGGCCGAACTGATAGAAGGAGAAGCCGAAGTGGATCGGGTTGTAGTAGTAGTCCTCAACCCAGCGCTGCTCGTAGTGCGCGCCAGTGGGCTGAGCCAGGGTGACCGTCGGGATCTGGTCGTAGTACAGTTGCTGGAGGTCGAAGTAGATCGCCTCGCGCTCCGCCGGATCACTGGCCGCCACGCCCGCGTTCACCAGGGCGCCGAACTGGGCCACCAGGTCAGCGGGCATGTTCTGCCGGCCGGCGAAGGTGCCCACGGTGAAGGGCTGCACCCAGTTGTGCGGGTCGTGGATGTCCTCGATCCAGCCGCTCACCGACAGCGGGAGCTGCCGGGCGCGGAAGGCGTTCAGGTAGGTCGGCCAGGGCAGACCCACGATCTCCACGTTGTACAGCGGGTTGATCGCCGCCAGCTCGGTCTGCAGGATGGCCGCCGCGGTCTGGCGTCCGGTGTTGCCGGTGTTGAACGTCGCCTGGAAGCGGAAGCCGATGTCCGGCAGCACGCCGCCCCACGCCTGGGCCAGTTCCTCGGCCGCCGCGTCGGGGTTGTACTCGTACGTCGGGCCGTCGGGGTTGTAGCCCAGCATGTCCAGGATGATCGGGCCGTTGTTGCGCACGCCCTCGCCGTTCATGCCGTCGCGGATGTAGGTCTCGTAGTCGAAGATCTGCGCGAAGGCCTTGCGGACGTGGATGTCGCTGAAGAAGTCCGGCGGGATGCCGTTGCCGTCGAGCTGGCCGCTGCCGATGTAGTTGTTGTTGCCGTTCTCATCGGTCACGACATTGAAGTTCATGAACATGTCGGTGCGGCTGGTGCTGGGCAGCCCCGCGAACTTGCGGAACGGCGCATCCGGGTGCTCGGGATCAGGCGTGCATTCGTCAGTCACGTAGTCGCAGTGCTCGCCCACGAACTCATCCGCTTGCGGGCGGTCGGCGGCATTGACCGTGAAGAAGTCGGCATCGCCGGCCTGGGCCGCCGCGAAGCGCGTGCCCCACTCGTTCACGATGCGCACGATGACGGTCTGGATGCGGGCGGGGCCGCTCGGGCCGCCTTCCCACATCGGATTGTCGGCCGCGCGCCAGTAGTTCGGGTAGGCCACCAGCACATACTCCTCACCGGGGGTCCAGTGATCGAGCATGTACGGGCCGGTGCCGTTGATCACGCGCGACAGCTCGTCGTTCTCGGAGCCGGGGGCGTAGAAGTTCTGCCAGGTGGCGCAGTCGCCGTCCCAGGCGCCTTGCTCAGCCGCCCATTCCATGTCGAAGACGGCGCCCCAGGTCTGGGCCAGGGTGGCCAGGAAGGGGCCCCACGGGATCGCCAGGTTGAACGTCACGGTGCCCGCGGCGTCGTCGGCCACGATAGCGCTCTTGACCAGCTCGCACTGCGCCACCAACTGCTCAGGGGTCGCGCCGGCGATCAGGGCCTCGCGGTCGCCCGCCAGGTTGCCCTCGGGGTCAATCCCCTCCGAGATGTCATACACGCTGTTGTAGCCCAGGATCGGCTCCAGCAGCAGCCACTGCGGCCCGTTCGGGTCCGACTGCAGCAGCCCGCGCTGGAAGGTGTAGGCCACGTCGCTGGGGGTCAGGGTGCCGCCGTTGTGGAACGTGACGCCTTCGCGGATGTTGAAGACGTAGGTCAGGCCATCCGCGGAGATGCCGCCATTCTCCAGGCTGGGCACTTCCTCGGCCAGGATCGGCACGTAGCTCGTCGGGTCCTTGTAGTTGTACCAGATGAGGGGCTCCATCACGTTCTGGATCAGTTGGCCGCTGGCCGTGTCATACGCCAGGTTCGGGTCCATCGTGTCGATGTCGCCGAAGGTCAACTCGGTGAACGTGGTCGGGTCGTCGGTCGTATAGCTCATCTCCGGCACGGCCGTCGCCGGCGCGGGCGTGGCCGTGATGACCACTTCCTGCACCACCGGCGTCCCCTCGATCGTCACGATCTGGGTCTGGACGATCACCTGCGCCGTCGGGGCGGTGGTCGCCACTTGCTGCGGCGTGCACGCCCCCAGCGCCAGGCTCGCGATAACCAGCAAGCCCAACGCCATTGCCACACGTTTGTGGTTAATCATTTACTCTCCTCCTAGCACAAAGTCGATCTAATCGGTTTTGTGGAACGCTGCGATCCCTGGCAGGACCGCGGGGTGTCTCGTATCGGTATGCGCCTCACCTCCTTTCAATCTCAACTAAACTTAACGCCTGACTGTCACAGGCGCATGTTCAGCGCCGGGCAGCACCTGGCCCGAAACCTTGTGTGTGTCGTGGCGAAGCGGCGAGCGCCCTGGCAGGCGCGGGGCCAAAGCACAGTGCGCTTTGGCCGGGCGTCTGGGGTGCAGGCCGGTCCTTGGCCGCCCCAACGCCGCGATTATACCCGGTGGCAGGCCACCCAGTGGCCTGGACTTGCCTGGCGCCAGTCTGGCACCTGTTGCCGGCATTGGTCAATCACAAGCGGACACCGTGTATTGAACGGGCATCCCGGGGGTGGGTTGGCTGGGCTGGGCGGATCGCCCGTCAGGATGATCCGCTGGCGCTTTTCCTCAACGTACGGGTCCGGCACCGGCACAGCCGACAGCAGCGCCTGGGTGTACGGATGGAGTGGGTTATGGTAAAGCTCCGCCCTGTCCGCCAACTCCATCAACTTGCCCAGATACATCACCGCCACCCGGTCGGAGATGTGGCGCACCATGCTCAAGTCGTGGGCGATAAACAGGTACGTCAGCCCCATCTCCTTCTGTAAATCTTCCAGGAGATTAACGACTTGCGCCTGTATAGATACATCTAAGGCCGAAATAGGTTCATCACACACAATAAACGACGGGTGCAGCGCCAACGACCGCGCAATCCCGATGCGCTGCCGCTGCCCGCCGGAAAACTCATGCGGAAACCGCTTCGCGTACTGCGGGTTCAGCCCCACCACGTTCAGCAGACTCTGCACCTGCTCATCCCGCTCCGCCCCCGCCGCAATCCCGTGCACCTCCAGCGGCTCCCCCACAATCTCCGCCACCGTCATGCGCGGGTTCAGCGACGCGTACGGGTCCTGGAAGATCATCTGCATCCGGCGCCGCTTGCGCCGCATCTCCTCGCCCCGCAGCCCCGTCAGGTCCTCGCCCTCAAAGAACACCCGCCCCGCCGTGGGCTGATACAACTGCAAAATCACCCGCCCCGTGGTCGATTTGCCGCAGCCGCTCTCCCCCACCAACCCCAGCGTCTCCCCCTTGCGCACCTCAAACGAAACCCCGTCCACGGCCTTCACCGCCCCCACCACCCGTTGCAGCACCCCCCGCCGGATGGGAAAGTGCATCTTCAGGTTGTCCACCCGCAGCAGCACATTGTCGGCGGATGGGCCGGCCGTTGCGGCTGGCGCGGCGGCATTAGCGGTCATAGCGCGGCTTCCCTTCGTCGATGTTCCACCAGCAGGCCGCATCGTGTCCCGGCCCAACCGACACCAGCGGCGGGTTCTCATTGCACTGTTCAAACGCGTAGGGGCACCGGACGGCAAATGGGCAGCCCGTCGGCGGCCGCAGCATGTCCGGCGGCAACCCCTCGATGCTCACCAACCGCCGATCCGTTTCCGCATCCACCCGCGGCAGCGACCCGATCAGCCCGCGCGTATACGGGTGCTGCGGGTTGGCATACAACTCCTTCACCGCCGCCCGCTCCACAATGAACCCCGCATACATCACCATCACCTTATGCGCGATCCCGGCCACAATCCCCAGGTCATGCGTAATCCAGATGATGGCCATGCCCAGTTCGTTGCGCAGCCGCTTCACTAGCTCCACAATCTGCGCCTGGATGGTCACGTCCAGCGCCGTCGTCGGCTCGTCCGCGATCAGCACCTGCGGCGTGCACGCCAGCGCCATGGCAATCATCACCCGCTGGCGCATCCCGCCCGAGAACTGGTGGGGATAGTCCTCCAGCCGGTTCTCCGCGCTCGGGATGCCCACCATGCTCAGCAATTCCACCGCCCGGTGCCGCGCCTGGTCCTTCGTCATCCCCAGGTGAATCAGCATCGGCTCCATCATCTGCCGCCCGATCGTCAGCACCGGGTTCAGCGACGTCATCGGGTCCTGGAAGATCATCGCCATCTGCGCCCCGCGCACATGCCGAATCTCCTCCGCCGACAGCTTCAGCAGGTCCTTCCCCAGGAAGATCGCCTCCCCCTTTTCCACCTTGCCGGGCGGCTGTGGAATCAGCTTCATCAGCGTCAGCATCGTGACGCTCTTGCCCGAACCGCTCTCACCCACGATGGCCAGGGTCTCGCCTTCATCTAGCTCGAAGCTCACGCCGTTGACGGCATGCACCACCCCCTCCGGGGTATAGAAGCGGGTGACGAGGTCCTTGACCTCCAGGACAGTTGGCATCTAGCGTGGGCCTCCTGGCGGCGTGCCTGGCAGCGCGCCTGCCCAAAGAGATTTCCGGCTCAGGGAAAAGTAGTCGAACTTTACACCATTCCCCCGACAATTGCCAAGTGACAAACGGTAATTACAGCTTGGCCGATGGTAACACCCTTGCCCGCCCGGCCTCACGGCGCCCGGTCCAATACCTCAACATTCCACAACACCGACCCCGCCGTCGGGTCCAGCCGGAACCCGCTCACCGCCGGCAGCGCCGCGGCCAGCTTCGGCCGGAAAAACAAGGGCAGCGACGGCAAATCCGCCGCGAAAACCGCCTGCGCCTGCGCGTGCGCGGCCCGCCGGGCGCCAGCGTCCAGCGCCGTCAGCGCAGTCTGGCACGCCGCGTCAAATTCCGGGTTGCTATATCCGGTGTTGTTCGTGCCGCCCGGGTTCTCGTCGTCGGGGATGGCGCTGGTGAGGTACAGGTCGCACGGCGGCGTGCTGCCCGTGCGCCACGGGAAGGCCCCCAGGTCGAACCGCCGCCCAAAGAGCGCTCCCTCCGGCCAGATGTCGTACAAGTCCTCCGTACTCTCAAAGACCGGCCCGGCCTCCAAGCCGCAGTTCGCCAGCAATTGCTCGCTGATCCCGTTCAGCAGCGCCTGCCGGAACTCGCTCTCCGCCGGCCCCGACACCAGGTTCACCGCCAGCCGCCGCTGCCCCCGCTCCCGCACCCCGTCGTCGTCCGCATCCAGCCACCCGGCCTGCTCCAACAGCGATTGGCCCTGCGCCGGGTCAAAAGCATATCGCGCCACCGCCTCGCCCCCAAACGCCGGATGGTCCGACGGCACATACGCCGCCGGCACTTCGGACAGACCGCTGAGCAAATCGTTGATCAGCTTCTGCCGGTCCAGGCAGTGCGCCGCCGCCTGCCGCACCCGCACATCCTGGAACACGTCATTCCCCGCCGCCCGCCGATAGTCCTCCGCCGGCAGAATGCCAAAGTCCAAATGCTCAAAAGCGCTGTCGGGCACCGCCTGCACCGTCAGCCAGCCGTTCGCCCGCGCCGACAGCAGTTCGCCGATGTTGCCGCTCAAGTCCACATCGTCCCCCGCCAGGTCGCACCCGCCCGTGCCCAGCTCATCCAGCACGCTGGCCGGCTCCAGCCCAAAGCGGAACGTGATCAAATCGAGATGCGGCAGCCCCTCGCTGGCGCGGAAGTAGTTGGGGTTGCGCACCAGGGTCAGGTGCCCGCCCTTCACCCAGCCCTCCGGCCCAATGACGAACGGCCCCCAGCCCAGCGGGCGCTCATTGACCGCCGGGTCCCTCAGCAGTTCCCCCGCCGACAGCCCGCCGTAGGCATGGCGCGGCAGCGGCGTCCAGAACCGCTCCGCATACCCGCTGTCCAGCCAGCCCGGCAGCCCCGTCCACCGCACGCGCCCCTCGTCCACCGCCGCATAGCTGGCCGTGCGGTCCACCACGAACCGGCTCACCGGCGTGTCCGGGTCGGCCGCCATCTCAAACGAGAACTGCGAGTCGTCGGCCGTCACCGGCTGCCCGTCGGACCAGTCCACGTCGTCCCGCAGTTGAAACTCGGCCCACACCTGCACCGTGCGCGCCGGCTGGTCCCCGCTATAGACGAACACGCTGTCGGGTGTCCCATCCGGCGCGGCCAGGGTCACGCCCTCGCCCAGCGGCACCACCGCCCCGGTCGCCGCGTCCACCACCCGGTCGCCGGGCGCCACTTCCACTTCCACCATCCCGGCCGTCCCCGCCGCCACACTGGGCAGGCTCTCCAGAATCACCGGCTGGGCCTCATACCCCAGCGTGTCGATTGGCCCATCGAACAGCGCCTGGAAGATCCCCGCCCGCGCCCGCGTGTCGTCGCCGTACAGGTACAGCGAGGCCGGCTCCCCTGTCTGGCACACCACCAACTCCACCGGCGTGGGCGTGGCGGTTGGCGAGGCCGTGGCGGTGGCCGTCGGCGGCCCAGGGGTTGCGGTGGGTCCGGGTGTGGGCGTGCCCCTCGTCGCCGTGGGCGTGGGCGGCGTGCCGCTGGGCGTGGGCGTTCCACAGGCGGCTAGAATGAGACAGAGATAGGAGAAATGAAGGATCAGCCGGGGGTAGTTACGCATGCGGGGCTGGCAGTATAACACAGCGCCCCGCCCTCTTTCACTCGCGCAGCCACAGCCGCACGTGCGCCGGCTGCATCGTGTCGTCCACCACCTCGAGCAGTTGGTCGGTCAGCGCCCGCAGTTCCACCTCATCCCGCAGTTGGCCGCCAAAGGCCGCCAGGGTCCGGGCCGCGTCATACGCCCGCCGGTTGAACCGCCGGTCGATGGCGGTCTGCACCCGCCGCCGCAGCGGCGCAAACAGCGCCGCAATCGCCAGGGTCGAGAGCACAATCGCCAGCGACGACGCCCCGCCCGCCACGCCGCGGAACACTCCCTCCAGCACCACCACCGCGCCGAAATACACCGCCGCCAGCAGCAGCGTCAGCACCGAGTACGTCAACGTCCGCCGGATCACCAGGCTGATATCAAATAACCGGTAGCGCAGGACAGCCACCGATAGCGACAGCCCCATGATTATGAATCCCAGGCTGAACGTGTTGATGAACGGCGAATCCGCCCATTCGCCCAGCGGCAGCAGGCTGGGAAGGAAAGTGGTGAGCGCCACTGCCAGTCCCGCGGCCACCCCGCCCACGCCCCACTGCATCTGCGCCCGGCTCACCGCATCGCGCATCGTGATGGCGCTGTGTGCCAGGCTGGCGATGGAAGCAATCAGAAGCACCATCATCATGGTGAACGCCAGCGGAACCATGTTGAACACGTACACGGCCAACAGCACGACAATGCTCAGGGTATAAGGCGCCACGGCCAGCCACGGGCGGCGCGCCACCGCTGCCTTGGGCCGCGGAAACACCAGGCTAAAGCTCAGCAGGGTGGGGCCGTATAGGCTCCCAATAATGGCATAGGAGAAAAAGCTCACGGGGAGCCTGATCTGCGGGTCAAACCACACCCCGATATCGGGGGGTAATATGCTGCTCAATCCCTGCACAAAGACCGCGCTGCTGAACATCAATAGCGCCCGCGCCGCTGGGGTGGCTGGCCGGTTAAAGAACGTAAACAGGCCCAGGGCAAAGAAGAGCACGGCGGCGCTAAAGCCGCTGGTGAGGGCCGCAACGCTCCCAAAGTTGTACCTCAGCACCCGCGCCAGGGTCCAATGCGTCACCGGCACGTTCACGTCCAGCACCTGCTCGCCGCGCCGCACGGTATAGACCACACTCCCACCCGCCTCCCAGCCGGCTGGCAGCGGGAAGCCCGCACAGGCCGGGTCAAAGGCCTCTCCATTGACCGCTATTACAACGTCCCCCGCCTGGAGACCCGACGGTGCCGCGGTCACATTGTCCAACAGCGTGAGTTCGCAGGCAACGTCCAAGCTCTCGGCTCGCCAGCCATCGGTGGGCAGGGTGAAACGGTAGGCGAGTTGCGCGGCGCACAGCACCACCAGCAGGCCAATGAAGCCCAGCAGCAGCCAGGCGCCGCGGTCGAAAGGCTCGCGGCCAGCCGCAGCGGCAATTCGATGGGAAGCAGAGTTCATCTTAGCTTGAGCGTAGCATCGCGCCGTTACGGGGGCGTTACGGCGGGCGCGGGCACGCGCCAGTATACCAAACGGAGAGTCAGAGGACGCGCAGTTGGCCGTTGGGGTGCAGCCGCAATTGGCGCTGCCCAAATTCGCGCGCCAGAGCAGCTTCCGGAGTGAGGAGCAGGCAGGCCAGCCCGGCCCCCTGGCAATGCTCCTTCAGCCGGGCCAGCAAGGGGGCGGCGGCGGCCGGCTCCAGCCGCTGCGTCACCTGGTCCGCGATCAGCAGGCGCGGCTCCAGCAGGCAGGCGCGCGCCAGGGCCACGCGCTGGCACAGCGCCGCCGATAGCGCGCTGGCCGTGAATTGGAGCACATGCGGGTTGAGGCCCCAGGCCCGCGCAGCGGCCGCCACGCGCTCGCGGCGTTCGGCCGGCGTCCCCAGCCGGTGCACATTCAGCGGCTCCGCCAGCAGGTTAGCCACGGTCAGCCGCGGCGCCAGCGCGCGGCGCGCCTCGCCGCTCACGTATTGCAGGCGGCGCCGCAAGCCCCGCAGTTTGCCGCCTCCCGCGCGGGTCACGTCCTCGCCCTCGAACAGGATGCGTCCCGCCGCCGGCCGCTCCAGCAAGGCCAGGGTACGGGCCAGCGCGCCCCCCAGCTCGCCCGGCGGGGCCGCCACGGCCACGCATTCGCCGGGGGCCACCGCCAGGCTCAGGCCGTCAAACAACGCGCGGGCGGCCCCTGGCCGCCCCGCGCGTTCAACTTGTTTGAGATTGTGGACTTGCAGCAGGACTGATTCCGACACGCCGGTTGGAGACGGTTAGCGGATGAGTTGATTGAACGACGCCCAGCCCAGGCGCGGACCGAACAGGGCCTCCACGTACAGCACGTGCATCTCGGTGTTGGCATTGATCAGCCGGCTGGACCGGCCATCGAACAGGCTGGAAACCGCGAACGACAGCGACGGCAGGCGCCAGCGCCACCCCAGGCGGCGCTGTTGGCGGCCCGCCCGCTCCAGCAGCAGCCGGCGCACCTCCGGCCCCGGCGCCTTGCGCCCCGCCTCGGTCATCAGGCTCTCGCGAATGCGAATCTCGAATGGTTCCAGACGATCTCGCCGATTACGTGAATTCATATTGCACCTCTGCAGTTTGGGCCGTGCCGTCAAGCTGCTTGCGCATGCTTTCGCGCCCGTAGTGCAGCCGAGATTTTACCGTTCCAACCGGCACGCCCAGGATCTCAGCAATTTCCTGGAGGCTCAGGTCATTCAGGTAATACAGCACAATCACGACGCGCTGGCTGAAGGGCAGCCCATCAATCGCTTTTTGCATCAGCCGCAGGTCGTCGTGTCGTTCGGCCTCCGGCTCCGGACTGTATTTGGCGGGACCGATAAGCTGGTCCACGAAATCTTCCAGCGGCACGCGCCACTTGTTGCGGCGCGTCACCCAGGTATAGCTCAGGTTGACCGTGATCCGGTACAGCCACGGCGACAGCGGCAGCGACGTATCCACCCGGTGGACATACTGGTGCAGCCGCAAGAAAACTTCCTGCAAGATGTCCTCGGCCGCGTCCGGGTCGTGCGTAATAGCCAGCGCGGTCCGGTAGACCGGGAGCCGGTGGCGGTCGTAGAGCTGGCCGAGAGACTCTAGATCGCCTGTTTGCAGCCTCAGGATTAAGCGCGCGTCGTCGCTCATGTGTGGTTTGCGAGTGTTACCAATAGGCCGGGGATAAGGTTCAGGTCCGGCGCGTTGTCCGCATTATCTGACTCTTTGCATGGAGAGTCAACGCACCCTCACTGATTATGTTGGGCTGTTCCAGGGTCAGCCCCGACGGTTCCTGCTGTCGCACGGAACAATCTACCGCACGCCTCTCGCAGTCGGCGGGTTTATCCCGCCGCAACCCACTTGGTTGCTGGGCGCGCCCTGGTAGACTATTTCGTTACACTGCAACTTATCGCCGGCAATGCCGGGACGAAGACTTCTTCATCCCCGCCGCCCCTCGGTTCTCTCCTGGGCCAGGCGGCTCAGGAACAGTCGGTCCTCCTCCGTCAGTTCGAGCTTCAACAGCAAATCCGGCCGCCGCCGGAACGTGCGCCGCAGCGCCTCCTCCCGCCGCCAGCGTGCGATCCGCCCATGATCCCCCGATAGCAGTGCTTCCGGCACCGCCCACCCGCGATACTCCGGCGGGCGCGTGTAGTGCGGATACTCCAGCAGCCCGCTCGCGAACGAGTCATCCTCCGCGCCGGTGGGGTCGCCCAGCGCCCCCGGCAGCAGCCGCGTCACCGCATCGGCCACGGCCAGCGCCGCCAGTTCGCCCCCCGTCAGCACAAAGTCGCCCAGCGAAATCTCATCCGTAGCCAGGTGCTGCCGGATGCGCTCGTCAAAGCCCTCATATCGTCCGCAGATCAGCGCCAGGTGCGGCACTGCCGCCAACTCTCGCGCCACCGCCTGGGTAAAGGGCCGCCCCTGCGGTGTCATCAGAGTGATGGGCGTGCCCGCTCGCGCCGCCGCGTCGCCCAGCACCGCCTCCACCGCATTGAACACCGGCTCCGGCTTCATCACCATCCCCCCGCCGCCCCCGTACGGCAGGTCGTCCGTCACCGCGTGCTTGCCCGGCGCATAGTCGCGGATGTTCACCACCCGCGCCTCCAGCAGCCCCGCCGCCCGCGCCCGCCCCAGGATCGACTCCGACAGGTAGGCCTCGCAGATGGCCGGGAAGAGGGTGAACAGCGTCAAGCGCATGGGACGTAAGCAGTCAGCTATCCAGTGTCATACCGGCACGTTCAGCCGCAGCCGAGCAGCCGGGCACCTGCCAAAGTATACAAGAGGTACCCGCCAGGGCGATGTCCGCTTTAACGTACGTCGCGCAGCGCTGGCCGGACGGTCTGCGAAACACCCCCGATTGGGGCCTACGCCCCGCGGCCCGTGCTGTTTCACAATCCCCTATTCCATGTTCCCTTCCTCTTTTCTGCTCGTGGGGCCCATCAATCCCCCGAGTCCCTCGCGTCCCCTGAGTCCCTGCGGTCCCCTCATACCCTCGGATTGTGTGCGATACTATTGGTGCACACTCATTTAAGGAGAGAACGACGTTGGACCATCAAGTTCAAGCTCAAACACCCGCCGTGCCGGACCAGCCGGCCGATGTAACCCTGGCGCAACTGCCCCCGGACCTCCAGGCCGCGGCCGTGCGCGCTGGCTGGACCACGCTGATGCCCGTGCAGGCGCGTGCCATCCCCTATCTGCTGCGCGGCCAGGATGTGCTCATCCAGGCCCGCACCGGCAGTGGCAAGACCGGCGCCTTCCTGCTTCCCATGCTGGAGCGCCTCGACCCCGCCCGCCGCGTATGCCAGGCCCTCATCCTGGTGCCCACCCGCGAATTGGCCCGCCAGGTGTGGCAGGAGGCCGAGCGTGTCTTTGGAGCTGGCAGCCTCCGCGCTGTAGCAGTCTATGGCGGCGCCGGCTACCGCGACCAGATGGACGCCCTCAAGCAGGGCGCGCACGTCGTGGTGGGCACCCCCGGCCGCGTGCTCGACCACCTCCTGCGCGGCACCCTCACTCTCGACCACCTGCGCATGCTCGTCTTCGACGAGGCCGACCGGATGCTGTCCATCGGCTTCTATCAGGACATGAAGGCCGTCCAGCGCCGCTTGCCGCGCGGCGGCGTCCACACCACCATGTTCTCGGCTACCTTCCCCGCCTACGTGCTCAACGTCGCCCGCGAGTTCACCCGCGCCGCCGAGTTCATCAGCCTCAGCCGTGACCACGTCCACGTCACCGACACCCAGCACCTCTACTACGTGGTGCCCGGCATGGACAAGGACCGCGCCCTGGTCCGCCTCCTGGAGATCGAGAACCCGGCCTCCGCCATCATCTTCTGCAACACCAAGGTCAAGGTGAACTACGTCGCCACGGTGCTGGCCCGCTTCGGCTACGACGCCGACGCTCTCAGCGCCGAGCTTTCCCAGCCCGAGCGCGAGCGCGTGCTGGAGCGCGTCCGCCAGGGCAACTTGCGCTACCTCGTCGCCACCGATGTGGCCGCCCGCGGCCTCGATATCCCCGACCTCAGCCACGTCATCCTCTACGAGCCGCCCGAGGACTTCGAGGCCTACATCCACCGCGCCGGGCGCACCGGCCGCGCGGGCGCGGCCGGCATCGCCATCAGCCTCGTCAGCGCCGTCGAGCAGATGGAGCTTAGCCGCATCGCCAAGCGCTATCACATTGAAATGGAAGAGCGCCCCGCGCCCACCGACGCCGAGGTCGCCGCCGTCGTGGCCGAGCGCGCCGTCGCCCTCCTCGAAGCCCGCCTCCGCGAGCGCGACAAGCTTCAGTTGGAGCGCAGCCAGCGCTTCGTGCCCCTGGCCCGCGCCCTGGCCGAGAATGTGGACGAACTGCCCGTCATCGCCATGCTCATGGACGACTACTACCAGGCCGCCCTTCACGCCCCTCCCATCCCCCAGGCGCCCCAAGCCGCCGCCCCGGCCCGCGACCCCCAGCGCCGCTCAGGCGGCCGTGGCCGCCGCAGGCGTTGATATCGTCTCATTTCAAACCAGGGCAGGGGGCAGGCAACAAAAAAACCGAAGGCCGCCTGAGGGTGGGGGGGGCACCCTCTGGCCAGATCTTCGGTTCAGCTATTCAACCGTGGATCGCCAGAAAAGGATACGGCCAACTCGGTGAGTTTGTCGGCGATCAGCCGCTCACCACCTCCATCGCAATCTTACCCCACTCAAACAAACGCGCCGGCTCATACCGCACCGTGCTCAGGTCCTTCAATATTATCTCCAGCGGGCACCCAAACTGCGCGCACAGGTCGCGCGTCGCCGTCAGGTCCGCCCGCACCGCCTCCGCCTCGAACGACGCATACGCCAGCATGGCCGGGTTCGGCTTGCGCGAAAACACGTAGTCGCCCCCAATCGCCTCGGCCCCGCGCGGCTGGTTGGCAGTCGGGCTCATCGACACCTTGCGCACGTTCGGCAGCTTCCGCACCTCCCGCATCTTCCCGTCCAGCGGGTCGCAGCAGCCGTAATACACCAGCCCAAACCGCGCGCAAATCTCGCGCGTGTAGTCCACCTCGAAGGCCTCAAACACCCTCGGCGAGACCGCCATGAACAACTGCGCCAGCCCAAACATCCAGATGTCGCGCGTGCGCGGCCGGGCCGGGTCGTAGCCGGGCGCGGGCAGCTCGTCCGTCCACGCCCCCGTGCAATGGATCACGCTCTGCGGCTCGCACAGCAGCCCCTGGGCCTCCAGTTGGTCGAGTTGGCTCAGGTACCCGTCCATCATCCGCCGCGCCAGTCCATGCATCAACTCCGGCTGGTCCATCACCGCCAGCAGCGCGTTCTCCATCCCCATCCAGGTCGTGATCGGGTCCCAAATCGAGAGGTACGGGTCCATCCCCCACGGGCGCGCCTCCAGCAGCCCGTCGAACAATTCCTGGGCCACGGCCGCGCGCCGCGCCGTCTCGGCTGCATCGTGGCTGATGCACGGCATCCGCACCTTCTCCAGGTCGTCCAGGCCGCGGAACTGGAGCGTGTAGGCGTGCGACACTACGTCGTTGCCCGCGTCGGTCGCCAGCACCTGCTCCTGCACCTCCACCCCAAACCCCGTGTTGGTAATCGCCTTGGGCACCCGGATGAACGGCTCCACCACCATGTCCACCGGGAAGTGCCGCCACTGGTACAGCGTGCGCCGCAGCGTCTCCTCGTACCCGCGGCACTCCGGGTCGGCGCAGCGCAGGGTCAGCTCATCGTCCAGGTTCATCTCGTTCCAGCACACCTGGTCAATCATCACCATCGGCCGCTCCGGCCTCAGCGCGTTCAGCCGCCGCCACAAGCGCCGCTTCTCCTCCTGGTTCGGCAGCGCCGCGATCTCGGCCACCTGCGCCGCCAGCCCGCGTATGATGGCGATATCAGCTTTCGTGAGCATGCCTGCCTCCTCGTCCCCCACGGCCCGTGCTTTGCGGCCAGCCTACCCCCAATCGCCGGGCGGCCATAGCGCCATCTGTCACCAATAACACATGCTACAATCCCCCCTGCATGCCCTCCGTCGTCCTGGCTTCTGCCTCCCCTCGCCGCCGCGAACTGCTTGCCCTGGGCGGCGTCGAATTCACCGTCCGCCCTGGCGCGGCGCCCGAAACCCCGCACCCCCACGAGACGCCCGCGGCCCTCGCCCGGCGTCTCAGCCGCGAGAAGGCCCTCGCCGCCCGCCCGCCCGCCGCCGCGGCGGGTGGGGCGGTGGTGCTGGGCGCGGATACGATTGTGGTCCTGGAAGGCGACGTCATCGGCAAGCCGCGCGACCTCGCCCACGCGGTCGAACTGCTCCAGCGCCTGCGCGGGCGCACGCATCGCGTCCTTACCGGCCTCACCGTGCTCGACCCGGCGGGCGCCGCGGCCACCGACTTGGTGGAATCCGCCGTGCCCATGCGCGATTACACTGACGCCGAGATCGCCGCCTACGTCGCCACCGGCGACCCGCTCGACAAGGCCGGCGCCTACGCCATCCAGCACCCCGGCTTCCAGCCGGTGGACCTGCCGCGCTTCACCGGCTGCGTCGCCAACGTCATGGGCCTGCCGGTCTGCGCCGCCCTGCGCCTGCTGGCCCCCCACGGCGTCACCTCCCACCTCGCCCGCCCGCCCGGCGACTGCCAGGCCTACGACCCCGCCGCCTGCCCCATCGCGCCGAAATTATCCGTTAACGGGTCACGCGGATGAAGCGGCCAGGTATGGATACGCCCACACCGCCTCGCGCCGCCACTCGAGCGAACAGCCGTGGGCGCCCACACTCCCACACTCCCACACGCTCACGCGCTCAGAGCCGAAGGCCCCCTGTGGGCATGCTCACACGCGGTGTTTCCCTCCTCCTCGCCGCCCTCCTCGCCGCCTGCTCCGGCCTCACCCCCGGACCCACCATCACCCCCCCCCCCCCCCCCCCCCCCCCCCCCCCCCCCCCCCCCCCCCCACCCCCGGACCCACCATCACCCCGCCGCCCACCCCCACCGCCACCCCCACCCCCGCCACCCCCGAGGTCGAAGGCACCGCCGCCGCCTTCCTCGATGCCTGGACCCGCGGCGACTACGCCGGCATGTACTCCTTGCTCTCGCCCCTCAGTCGCGACGCCATCAGCCCGGAAGCCTTCCAGGCCCGCTACGAAGACGTCCTGCGCTCCGGCGGCATCCTAGGCGTCACCGCGGCGGTGCTCTCCACCCTCAAGACCGGCAACTCGGCCCAGGTGCAGTTCGAGGTCAACCTGCGCACTGCCCTGGTCGGTACCATCACCCGCAAGATCGAGATGCCCCTGGTCTACACCGAGGGCCGCTGGGCGGTCTCGTGGACCGACGGCCTCATCCTGCCCGAGGTCCTGGGCGGCGGCACGCTCACATTCGAGTATGCCGTGCCCGCCCGCGCCAACCTCTACGACCGCAACGGCCTCGGCCTGGCCGTCCAGGGCGAGGCCGTCGCCATCGGCATCCAGCCCAACCAGATCACCGACGAGGCGGCCATGCTGGCCGCCCTCGCCGCGTTGCTCGGCCTGTCGCAGGCTGAGATTCAGGAGAAGTACGCCAGCGCCCAGCCGGATTGGTACGTCCCCATCGGCCAGGCCTCCGCGGAAGACGTGCAGGCCCGCCTCAGCACGCTCACCAGCCTGGGCGGCGTCATTATGACCCGCTACACCACCCGCTACTATCCCTTCGGCGGCGTGGCCCCGCACGTCCTGGGCTACATGGGCCCCATCCCGCCGGAAGAACTGGCCGAGTATCGCGCCCTGGGCTACACCGGTGACGAGCGCGTGGGCCTCGCCGGGCTGGAAAGCTGGGGTGAACCGTATCTGGCCGGCACCCGCGGCGGCGTGCTCTACGCCGTCAGCCCCGGCGGCCAGCTCACCAAGCTGGCCGAAAGCAGCGCCCAGCCCAGCCAGGCAGTCTATCTCACCCTGGATCGCGAGCTTCAGCTTGCGGCCGAAGAGGCCCTGGCCGATTTCCGCGGCTCCATCATCATCCTCGAGCCCGCCACCGGCGAAGTGCTGGCCCTGGCCTCCTCGCCCGCGTTCGACCCGAACCTGTTCGACCCCACCAACCGCAATAGCGCCGCCCTGCAGTCCGTCCTCGACGATCCCGGCCGCCCGCTCGTCAACCGCGCCACCCAGGGCATCTATCCGCCCGCCTCCGTCTTTAAGATTCCGATGATGGCCGCCGCCATGCTCTCCGGCCTCTACACCCGCGAGTCCACCTACACCTGCACCGGCGTGTGGAACACCCTCGGCAGCACCGCTGTCAAGTACGACTGGACCGTCACGGCCGGCGTCGCCCCGCACGGCGCCGTCAACCTGCCCGAGGCCCTGGCCTACTCCTGCGACCCGTACTTCTACACCGTCGCCTACGACCTGTATCAGTACAATCCCGATTTCATGGCCGAGGTCGCGCTGGCGTTCGGCCTCGGCCGCGCCACCGGCATCGAGCAGGTGGCCGAGGCCGTCGGCCTCATGCCCGACCCGGCCTGGAAACTCGCCACCCTCGGCGAGCCGTGGACCCCCGGCGACAGCGTGAACATGGGCATTGGGCAGGGCTTCCTTCAGGTCACCCCGCTCCAGATCGCGCAGATGATGTCCGCCGTGTGGAACAATGGCGCCATCGTGCGCCCCCAGCTCGTCCACCACATCGCCCCGCCCGGCGGCGACCCCACCTTCCTGGTGTCCCGGGAAGAAACCGGCCAACTGCCCGTCACCGCCGAGCAGCTTGCCGTCATACGTGAAGGGTTGGACGGCGCCGTCAACCTGCCGCGCGGCACCGTGCGCTTCCTTTTCCCCACCTTCGAGGTCCCCGTGGCCGGCAAGACCGGCACCGCCGAAGACCCGGCCGCCGGTCTGCCCCACGCCTGGTTCGCCGGCTTCACCGAAGCCAACCGCCCCGACAAGCCCGATATCGTCATTGTCGTGATGATCGAGAACATTGGCGATGGCTCGGCCTTCGCCGCCCCCATCTTCAAGCGCCTGGTGGAAATCTACTTCCTCGGCCGCGCCTATAGCCTATTGCCCTGGGAAACCGAGTTCGGCGAGAACGCCACGCCCACGCCCGAACCCTGAACCGCGCCCGTATGAGCCCTTTACGCCTCACACCCTGCGTTTCACGTTTCACGTTTCACGTCTCACGCCCCGTCTTGCCCGGCCCCGCATGACCTCCGCCCTGCAACCTGGATTGGTGATCAAATCTCAAAGCGGCTTCTTCTGGGTCCGCACCGCGTCGGGCGAGGTCGTCGTCTGCCAATTGCGCGGCCGCCTCAAGCAGCGCCGGCAGTCCAGCGCCCTGGCCGTCGTGGGCGACCGGGTGGAGATCGAGCTTCAGCCCGACGGCACTGCGATGATCGCCAGCGTGGCCGAGCGCGAGCGCGTGCTCTCACGCCGCGCGGCGGGCGGCGGCGGGCGCAGCGGCCAGCGCGCCGAGGAGGCCGGCGCCGAGCGCATCATCGTCGCCAACCCGGATCAGGTGGTGTTCGTCTTCGCCTGCGCCCAGCCCGCGCCGCGCCTGCGCATGCTCGACCGCTTCCTGGTCGTCGCGGAAGTCAACCAACTGCCGGTCCTCATCTGCGCCAACAAGGCCGATCTCGTCTCGGCCTCCGAGGCCGAAGCCCTGTTCGGCCTGTATGCCGGCCTCGGCTACCCGGTGCTCTACACCTCCGCCCGCACGGGCCAGGGGTTGGAGGCCCTGCGCGAGCGGCTGCGCGGCAAGCTGTCCGTCCTCAGCGGGCCCTCCGGCGTGGGCAAGTCCTCCCTGCTCAACGCCCTCCAGCCCGGCTTGGGCCTCCAGGCGCGGGCCGTCTCCGCCGCCACCACCAAGGGCCGCCACACCACCGTGCATGTGGAATTGCTGCCCCTGGACGAGGGCGGCTACGTGGCCGACACCCCCGGCATCCGGTCGCTTGGTTTGTGGGACATCGAACCGGAAGAGTTGGACGGCTACTTTGTGGAGATTAGCCCGCACGTCGCCGATTGCGAGTTCAGCGACTGCACCCACACCCACGAACCGGGCTGCGCCGTGCTGGCCGCCATGGAGCGGGGGGAGATCAGCCGCTCCCGCTACGACAGCTACGTCCGCCTCCGCGCTGGAGACGAATAGACACACTTTATGTAACAATTATCCCAAGTTAAGTTGACGATAACATGCAAGATCGGTGCCATATCCAAAATTATCGCAGATTGGTACTTGCGTCTAGGAAATTGCTCCTATATAATGACCACACGTGGGTTAGGAAACCATTAGAGCATTTGGTCGCTCAATGGGAGACAGATCAGTGAAACGATATCTTAACCTTGCCGGCATCTTCAGCGTCATGTTCGCCTTTGTTTATGTCGGCTTGCCAACGCCGCCCAAGCAAGGCACCCCCCCCTATGTCTCCCAGACCACGGGCTGGACCGTGCGCGAACCGTTTGTGGATTACTTCCTCCGCACCGGCGGCGAGGCGCAGTACGGCCCGCCCATCACCGCCGACTACGTCGACCCGCGCACCGGCCTCCTGGTCCAGTATTTCATGAAGGGTCGCCTCGAGTGGCACCCCAACAACCCCGACCCCTACAAAGTCCAACTCGGCCTGTTGGCGCAGGAGATGGGTTATCTCCAGCCGCCGCCGGCCCTCAGCAGCCTCCCCCGCCTGAGCGACCCCGCCTGCCAGTACTTCGACGTCACCGGCCACATCGCCTGTGACGAGTTCCTCAACTTCTGGCTGCACAACGGCGGGCTGGACCGCTTCGGCTATCCCATCACCGGCTACACCCAGTCCAACGGCTACCTCGCCCAGTACTTCCAGCGCGCCGTTCTGGAGTGGCACCCCCAGCGGCCCGCCGGCCAAAAGGTCGTCCTCGCCGATCTGGGCGACGCCTTCTACGAATGGGCCAACCTCGAGCAGTGGCGGCGCGTGCCGCCCTCCGGCAGCCCAGGCGATCCCCTCCCCAACCAGGTGTCGGCCATCCAGGCCCGCGCCTCCGTCTTCAGCTCCATCGCGGTCGCCAAGGCCCCGCAGACCGTCTTCGTCTACGTGACCAACCAGTTCAATGCCCCCCTCGGCGGCGCCGGCGTCACCCTCATCGTTCACTACCCCGATGGCGACAAGGTCTTCACCCTCCCGCCCACCAGCGCCAGCGGCACCAGCTTCCAGGCCTTCGTCGTTCCAGAAGTGGATGCCGGCACCATCGTCTCGATGGAGTTCATCATCACCTACGGCGGTCTCTTCCGCAGCACCCGCACCAGCTACATGGTCTGGTATTAAGTCCAGCAAGTATTCAAGCCGTCCACCCATCCGGTGGACCTGGAACCACGCCCTCGGCCGCGCCGCGGGCGTGGTTGTTTGTCGGCTATAATGCTCCCCATGAATGCCGATGTCGCCCCCCGCCGCTGGAACCCCCTCACCGACGTCCCCGCCGTGGACCGCACCCGGCGCAACCATGGCCTGGAACATGCCACCATCACCCTTCTCTCGCAGCGCCTGCGCGGCGTCAGCCTGGTCGGCCGCTCCACCCCGCTGGGTTTTCACCTCTACGGCAACGTCAGCACCGACCAACTCGATCGAGCCGTCCACGAGGCCCTCGACCGCATGAAGGCCGGCGAGACCCACCTCGCCGTGCACCCCAACTGCGGCACCAACTTCGTCACCGCCGGGGTCTTCGCCGGCCTGGCCGCCTACCTCGGCTTTTTGGGCGCCAATAGCGGCGCCGCCCGGCGCGAACGCCTCCCCCTCGTCACCCTGTTGGCCACCGCTGCCCTCATCCTGGCCCAGCCGTTCGGGCTGGAGCTCCAGCGTCGCGTCACCACCTCCGGCGAAATGCGCGACCTGCGCATCGTCCGCATCGACCGCCGCGACCGCGGCCGCGTCCCCGCCCACTTCGTCACCACCGCCGGCTGATACTTCGTCGCGCTCAAATGGATGGAGTATCGCCGCTCTGCCCGGAGGCGCCTTCCTTACAGGCCATGGCCCCCGCAGCAAAGCGGAGTGGGGATGGGGGATGGGGGATGGGGGGTAGGTCGCCCGCCGCATGACGCCTCGGCTCTACCTCCTGCACGGCCCCGACGAGTTCGCCGCCGCCGAATATCTGGCGGCCCTCAAGGACAAACTTGGCGACCCGGGCCTCGCCGCGCTCAACACCTCCCTCCTCGACGGACGCACCGTCACCCTGCCTGAAGTCCGCACCGTCTGCGACTCGCTGCCGTTCCTCACCGCCCGCCGGCTGGTGGTGGTCGAAGGCTGGCTCACCCGCCTGCTCAGCCGCTCCAGCGCGGCCGGCGAACCCGAAGAAGATGGCGAGGCCGAGGCGGAGCCCGAAGCCGGCGACGCCCGCCCGGCCCTCGGCGGCAGCGCCCGCGACACGCTGGCCGCGCTGGTGGCCTATGCCTCCCAAATGCCCGAGACAACCGCCCTGGTGCTCGTGGAGCCGCGCGACCTGCCCCCCCGCAACGCCGTGCTCAAGGCCGCCTCCCAATCCGAGTGGGGCCTGGTCAAGCACTTCCCCCTGGTGAAGGGCGAGGCCCTGGCCCGCTGGGTCCGGGCGCGCGCCAAGGCCGCTGGGGGCGAGTTCTCGCGCCCCGCCGCCGAGGCCCTGGCCGAAGTGGAAGACGACCCCCGCGCGCTTGGCAACGAGATCAACAAACTGCTGGCTTACGTGGCCTACGTACGCCCCGTGGAAGTGGAAGACGTGCAGGCCCTCACGACCCTAGGCAGCGAGGCCGTCATTTTCGACCTGGTGGATGCCATGGGCCAGCAGCGCGGCCCGCAAGCCATGCGCCTGCTGCACACCCTCCTCGCCACCCACGACCCCTTCTATATCCTCAGCATGATCGTGCGGCAGTACCGGTTATTACTGCAAGCCCGCGAACTGCTGGATGCGCGCGCCACCGAAGGCGAGGTCTCTGCCGCCCTCCGGCTGGCTCCCTACCCCACCGGCAAGGTGTGCAGCCAGGCCCGCAATTTCACCCTGCCCGAGCTGGAAGGCATCTATCGCCGCTTGCTTGATTACGACGTCAGTATTAAAACAGGGCAGATGGAAGCCGGCGCGGCGCTCGACATCCTGGTCGGTGCCTTGACGGCCTAGCCGCAGCGTTCATCCGAACGCCCAGACCCGCCGCACCCGAGGTCTCAATGGCCAATTACTCCCTGCGCGCCCGCGACATCATGCAGACCGATATCGCCACCATCCTGCCCGAGCACACCGTGCAGGATGCCGCCGCCCTCATGCGCCATCACGGCGTCCGCAGCCTGGTGGTCGAGAAGGAAGACCCGGACGATGCCTACGGCCTGATCACCTACGCCGATATCGTCACCAAGGTCCTGGCCTATGGCTTCGACCCCGCCGAGATCCGCGTGGACGAGGTGATGACCAAGCCCCTCATCGTCGTCAACCCCTCCCTGAAAGTTGAGCTGGTGGCCCGCCTCTTCGCCAACCACCGCATCGGCCACGCACCCGTCATCGAGGATCACCAACTCATCGGCATCGTCTCGATGACCGACCTGGTGGTCGAAGTCGTCACCGAGCCCGCCTGACAGCGCCCGGCCCGAAAATCACACGAGCGGCGGGCCGCCCATCGGGCTGCTCGCCGCTCGTTTGTGTTGGGCCCCGCGCCCCGCCTACTCTTTTACCCACATCTGCTCGAGGTGCCACGTATCCCGCGCCAGGTCCTGCGCCAACTCGAAGATCGCGCTGGCCGTGCGCACCCGGAACAGGTGCCGCTCTACCCGCCCCTGCCACCCGCGCCGCACCTCCGTCCGGCACGACTCCACCGACCGCACATCATGCCGCTGCCCGCGCCACACGAACGCCTGCGGAAAGTAGCCGTTCCGCTTGGCCGGCACCGCGATCGGCTCGTGGATGCGGCGCGCCCGCCCGCGCGTGCGCCCCGCCGGCCGCAGCAAGTCTAGCGCTCCCATACCGTCACCTCCTGCTCCTCCACCTCCGCCTCGGCGGCCACCTCGCCGCCGCCCACCACCGTGAACCGCCGCGGCGGCAGCATGGCCGGCGGATACTGGGCCGGCGCGTACCCGGCCGGCTGGGCATAACCATTCAGCGACTGCGCGCCCGGCGGGTAATTGGGATAGTTCTGATAGGCCGGCGGCGCCATGACGACAATCCGCGGCTCGCGCGGTTCCGGCGGGCGGGGCGCAGGCGCCGGCTCGCTGGGCGCCGCCGCGCGCACCGTCACTGATGGTGCGTTGCTAAGGTGCGCGCGCGACGCCACCCACACCACGATCAGGCTGGTGGGGATGCTGGCCGCCACCCCCGCAATCACGCCGATCACCACCGCCATCGCCTCGGACGACAGCCTCTGGCCGACGACCACCGCCAGCGTAATGACGAACGCCAGCCCCAACAGCGTCCACAGCAATCCACGCCCTTTGTCCATCCCAGCCTCCTCAGCCGCCCCTCATCCAGCCACGGCCAGCCCGCGTCTCACGACGTGCCGCGCCGCGCCCGCCCCCGCGCCGCGCTGGCCGCCCCAGCGCCGTTATTCGGCGTCTCCCCCACCCCCAACCAGAAATGATTCTTGATCACGGTGCGGTTGGGCCGCAGCCGCACCCCCGCCGCGACCGCCGGCTGGCTTTCCGTCAGCATCCCCGGGTGCACGTAACACTCCGTTGGCGCCACGCCATACTTGGCGCGGTAATATTCCGCCGCCCGGGCCACCTTCTCATCCAGTTGCCGTTTTGCATCGTCGTCGTACCACAACATCCCAATGTCCATAGCCGATTTCCCTCGTCACTGCCCCCTGTAGAAGGAGGTTTGCTTTCGTCTTTCGTCCTTCGTCACTTGTCCCCTACATAGGAAGTTCGCCCTTCATCCCCATGGAGTCAGGATCCACGGGGTCGTGACCTTCATCCTTCATCCTTCATCCTTCATCCTTCGTCCTTCGTCCTTCGTCAGGGTTGCTGCCCAACCACATCCCCCAGCACCTCCGGCCACTCCGCCGCCGGGATCCACGCCGCCTGAAAGTGCACCGTGCGGCCGGAGGCCACCAGCACAAAGTCGCCGCGCCCCTGCAGTTTCTCCGCCCCCGAGCCGCTCACCCCCGACGCCACCCGCGCGTCGTCCGCGCTGCCCACCCGGCCCACCACCCGCACCGGGAAGTTGGCCTTCAGCAGCGGCCCCAGCGCCGCCGCCGACGGCCGCTGCGCCCCAGCGATCAGGTGCACCCCTGCCTCGCGCCCGCGCTGTGCCAGCCGCGTCAGCGCCGCCTCCACCGGCGCGCCCCCCGCCGCCAGCAGGTCCAGCAGTTCATCCACCACCACCACGATGCGCGGCGTGGAGGCCTGTTCACGGTCGCGCCGCTCCATCTCTTGGGTCAGCCGCTCCAGCAGTTGCCGCGCCGAGGCCGCATCTGAAGCCACCTCGCCGATGACGTGCGGCAGTCCGCTCAGCGGCATAAACCCCCGCGACTTCGGGTCGATCAGCGCGAATTGCAGCCGCGACTGGCGGTTGAGCAGCGCCAGCGACACCACCAGACTGCGCATCAATTCTGTCTTGCCCGAGCCCGTGGCCCCCGCCACCAGCACGTGCGTCACGTCCGGCGATGGCAGCCGCAGCAGCAGCGGCCGCGCGTCGTCCGTCAATCCCAGGCAGGCCGTCAGCGGCGGCGCCGTGTCCACCATCCGCAGCACCCGCGTCAGCCGCACCGGCTCCGGGTCCGGTCGCGTGACCTCGACGGCAATCGATTCTCCAGCCCGGTCCACCCGCACATCGTCCGCGCCCAATGCCAGCGCCAGCTCCTCCGAGAGGTTGCGCACCGTCGCCAGCCGCGCGCCCAGCGCCGGGGTCAGCAGGAACCGGATCCATCGCGGCGTCACGTTGCCCCCATGCACCCGGACCGGCACCCGGTGCGAGGCCAGCACCCGCTCGATGCGGTCGGCCTGAAAGTTGAGATTGGCGCGCGACGGCGAGGCCACAGCGTTCAGCTTCAGCTACGCGGACGGGGCCAGGTTCTTGTACAGCGCCACGCGGTTCCCGGCCGGGTCGCGGAAGATGGCGAACCACCCCTGGCCGGGAATTTCCACCGCGCCGGTGATGGCCTCGCCGCCGAGTTGCTTGATCTGGGCCAGCGAGGCGTCAATGTCGTCTGTGTCGATGTACACCATCGGCTCCCGCACCTGGTAGTCAAACTGGCCGCCTTCAGTCGGGAAGCCGCCGCCGGTCTCGCCGCTGGTGTCGAAGGTGTGGTAGTTGAACTCGGGGTGGGAGGTGATCTTCCAGCCAAAGGCGTCGCCGTAGAACTTGGCAAGCGCCGCGGGGTCGGGACCAGCGAACTCGATGTGGACGATCTTGTGAGCGGACATGAAGCCTCCTGGGTGGTTGATCTTAGAATTTCTGTTCTACTATACTAGAACATTCGTACCACTGTCAAGCACCAAGAAGCTGGCACGTTAAAAGGAGAGCTGGCGGTGAAATTACCGCCAGCCCTGGGGGAACAGATCGACTAGGGGGCCAGAAATGGGGGTTGCTTCAGCGCGGCTCGCCAGTCATCTCAGCCACCCGTCCGCCGCGCGTTCACACTGCTTGCGGCGCTTCGTCCTTCACGCGCCACACCTTGCTCGCCCTGTCAATGAACAACACGCCGTCCAGGTGGTCGACCTCATGCTGAAAGATGCGCGCCAGCCAGCCCCGCGCCTTGATCTTGACCGGCTTGCCCCGCCGGTTGAGGGCCTTCACCGTCACCGCCTCGTGCCGCATCACGTTGCCGGCGTAGCCCGGCAGCGATAGGCACCCCTCCACGCCATCCACCATCTCCTCCGACCGCGCCGTGATCTCTGGGTTGACGATGACATACAGCTTCTTCTCCGGCGGCTCGGCGTCCTCCGGCGCATCCTCTGGCAATTCCCCATACTCGATCACCACCAGCCGCTGGCCCACCGCCACCTGCGGCGCGGCCAACCCCACGCCCGGCGCGTCGCGCATGGTTTCGATCATGTCTTCGATCAACTCCTGCGTGGTGGCGGTATTGGGATTGTCCAGCGCCTTGGCCTTGCGGCGCAGCACGGGGTTATCGGGTCCAATGATGGGGCGGATGGGCATGGTTCTCTTTCAACGCGCTCCTGGCACGCGCTTAATTTTATCATGGAGCCGGGGCGGCCCCCTTGCGCCGCTCCTCCTCCACCTGGTGATACACCGTCAGCCAGTCGGCCATCTCGTCCCGCTGGCGCGCGGCCTCGGTCGCCTTCTTCCGGCTGTTCTGCGCTTCGATCCGCCGGTACACGTCGTTCTGCACTCCCACTGGGTCGAACACACCCTCAAACCGGAACTCAGTGTTCGCCACCTGCGCCACCACCGTGCCGAAGTTCAGGGCGATGCCGATAAAGCCCGGCCGGTCATACTTCAGGCTCAGGATGTTCGCCAGCGGCGCGCTCTTCTTGGTCTCCGCCCCCAGCGGCTTCTTGGCGATGTCGAAGATCTGGTCGTCGGTGATCATGTAGATGTCGTTGCGCCAGTCCACGTATTCATACAGCCACCAGCCCGCCAGCGGGATAGTCACCGTCAGCCCCACCAGCAGCACCGCCGCGATGGGCAGGGTGATCAGAAAGCCCGCCGCCAGCAGGCTGGTGAGCACGATCACCGCCAGCAGCCCCAGCGTCGGCTTCCACGTCCGCCGCACCAGCATGAACCAGTGCTTGCGGTAGATGACCGAATTGCCCTGCTCGAACCGCACCTGTAGGCTGAAGATATTGGCCAATTGCTGTCCCAGCGGCACCGGCGGCTTGGGTGCGGGAGCCGCCGTTTGCGCGGCCGGCTTGCGCGGCGGCGCCACCCCGCGCGGGCCGCGGTCCAGCCGGTCCTTCAGCACGCCCCGCATCTGGTCGAGCTGCGATTCGCGCTCGCGCACCTTGGTCCGCTGCCAGTGCTCCTCGATGGCGGCTGCCAGGATGCCGGGGTTCGCCACCGCCTTCAGCATGATGGGCCCCGAGAACGTGCGCACCACGATGTCGCCCATGCGGAAGTAGCGCTGGATTGGATCGTCCGTCTGCACGTCCACCGACATGACCGACGCCAGCGGCGCCTCCACCCGGCTGTCGTAGATCACGACGATCTTCTCCAGGTGCACCAGCCGCTGGTTGGTCACGATGTAAAAGTCGTTGCCCCAGTCAATATACGTCCACAACAGCCACCCGGCGATCAGCACCTCCAGCGCCGCCCCCGCCCATGCAATCCACAGCATCTGGTACAGCACAGCCGCCCAGATCGCGCCCAGCGCGATCACCCCGCCCAGGAACAGCGGCGCCACCCAGGCCTGGAACAGCAGCAGCCGGTGCTTGCGCGCGATCAGATACACCACTTCAGTGTCGCTCAGCCACTTGAAGGGATTGCGATGGAATAGCTCCAGGCTTTCGGCCGTCAGCAGCAGGTTGGGCCGGATGGCGGGGAACCGCTTGAGCAGCTTGTCGAAATCTTCCTTGCTCAGCCGCAGCAGCTCCACCTCGGTGAGTGCCTCGATGGTGGCCGAGCGCTTCCGCCCGTACAGCACCGCGTTCTCGCCGAAGAAGTCGCCCGGCACCAGCACCGCCACCTGCTTGGCGGCGCCGCGCACCTTGCGCAGCACCTTCACCTGCCCCCGGTCAATGATGTAGAACGCCTCCCCGACCGCCCCCTCCTCGAAGATGACCTCCCCCGCCGGGTGCCGCTCAACATCGAGCTCCTTGGCCACCTCGATGATCTGTTCATCGCTCAGGCCCCGGAACAAGTGAATCGGCTTTAGCCGCCCCAGGTAAATGGACGGATCGTCCATAAGCCCGATTCTAGCACTAACTGAGCTTTAACCGCGCAGGCGCACCCATTCCGCGCCCGGTCGTCCGCCCCATCCCAGGCGCGGTTCCGTCAACCCCGCCTGCGCCCACAATCAAATCCACAACCGAAAACTCACGCGCGATGACGAGCCCGCGAGCCCGGCAGACGTAGGAGCGCGCCTGCCCTGGAACGGGGTTGCACGCGCGATTAACCGCCTTGCTAACGAAAGAAGAGCAGATCAACCAAAAACTCCAGGCTTCGCGCGTTCAATTCGGGCGAATACTCAACTCTTCCCTGAAGAGTTCCCTGTTCAACTTGCAGCCTTTTGTAGCGCCGCCAGCTCAGGAATATCAATAGCGGCGCGATGACGAAGACCATTAGCACGAACACACCGGCGAGGAGCAGAACTGGCCAACTGGTGTTGCCATCCAAAAACGCCAATATCGCGATCGTAAATGCCGTTACCAGCACGGCCAGGACCGAAGTGACTAAGAGCGTGGTAGAACAGGTTGCCAGTCTACGTTTCACCGCACTATGCATTCGATGAGTTCCAGGGTCATGTGTTGGTACACGGCATCAGGCGGGTATCACTTTCGCAGTCTGGAATGCTACTTCTAGGCCATTCTGCTGTCTGGGTGCAAAACGTGCGGGTATGCCATGATCTGTGCGTCGAGGGTGACCAGCGGGCAGTTGTAGACGCGCGCCGTTGCGACAATCAGTTGATCGGCGGGGTCGCGGTGAAAGCCACCTGGCAAGGAAGTAGACTCCACGACAATTCGCGGAGTGAGGCTCAAGAGCTGAATCCCGGGATATGCGAGTGCCTGGCCCATCCAATCCTCGACAGGCTTGGGTAGAACGAGCCGCTTGAGTTCAACCAGCTTTGCTACTTCCCAACACGAAATGATGCTAATGCCCAGGCCGGCCGCTTCATTCACCTCGATGTATGCACGCAGCGGCTCTGAAAGGCGGGCGTCGCCATGCACCCACCATACCCACACGTGCGTGTCCAACAAGATCACCGGAGCGCGCTCCAATCATCGTCCGCGGCCGGCGCGAATGGATCGTGATAGACGATGGGTTGACCGCGCAGTGGGTAGCGTTCGCCTGGGGTTGTTTGCGCGCCTTGTACCAGGATGATGACCTCCACGCTCGCCCCGGCCTGCAGGGGCAGGTCGTTGAGCGTCAGTAGGCCATCGTGCTCAATTGTGGCTTCGCGGCGATAGGCTTCCATTGACCCTACCTCCATTACATCCTATCCAGGCTCAATTATACTGCCGTGCCTGCCGCTTGGTTGAGCCACTCCACCACCTCCTCCGCATTCCCATCCGGCGGAAACACCGGATAGAACACCTTCTCCACCACGCCCTCCCGCACGATCAGCGTCAGCCGCTTGATCAGCCGCAGCCCCGCCGCCTCGAACGTCGGCAGCCGCAGCGCCCCCGCGAACGCCAGCCCCTCATCGCTCAACAACTCATACGGCAGGTGCAGCCGCTCGGCAGCTTCGCGCTGATCCTCGCTCGACTGCGCGCTCAGGCCAAACACCTGCGCGCCCAGCGCCTCCAACTCGCGGTAGTGGTCCCGAAACGCGCACGCTTGCGGCGTGCAGCCCCGCGCCCCCGGAATCTCGTTCCAGCCGGGGGGCGGGTCTTCATCCGGTTTTCCCGTGCGCGGATAGCAATAAACCACCACCCGGCCCGGCAGCGCCGCGAGATCCACCCGGCGGCCGGCCGTCGACGTCAGTGCAACCGCCGGCAGCCGCATCCCAGGCAAGTGCGCGCAGGCGCCGTCGTCCACCGGCACCGGCAAATCAGGCGGCAGAGCGTGAAGGTCATCCGAGCGAGCCATTGTCAATTCAAAGGCGTTTCCGAAAAAACACCTCGCCAACCCCATTCCCATTGATTCCGGCGATGAAGCCGCACTCTTCGAAACCCATATGCCGATGCCAGGCCTGCGGCTCGGGCTCATCGGCCTGCGAGGAACTGTAAAGCGTTGCGTGACCTTGGGCGCGCAAGTGGGCCTCCTGGTGAGCCAGCAGGGCTCGCCCCACGCCCTGGCGGCGTTGTTCAGGCGACACAAAGATGAGGGCGATATAGGGCACGCTGGACCACAGATACTCCAGCCGCAGATAGCCCGCCGGTTGGCCGCGGACTTCGGCGACTAGCACTTCGTGCGCTTCAATCTTCCGCAGCACAATCTCGGGCGGATTGTGCCCGTCTTGCTGCGTAAACGCGAGGTCGGCTGGGGTGGCCGGGCGCACAGTGATATTGCTGCCGGTTGACACTGGACTCATCCCCACCCTCACAAGCCAAGCGGAAGCTCAGGCCGCGCCGCCAGCAAACCTCGCCAACGACACCGCCACCTGCGGGAACGCCCTCAGCACCTGCCTGTCCCCCGTCACCAGCGGCACGCCCAGGTCTTGCGCCACGGCCACAAACTCACAGTCATAGGCCGAGCAGCCGCTGCTCGCGGCCAATTGCAGCACCTGGCGGGAGTCCACCCCATATTCCCGGCCCGCCATCAGGTCAAGCGCCGCGTCCATGATCTGCTGGCTGGCAGCCAGGGACAGGCCCCCTCGGCGCGCCTGTAGCGCCAACACGTTGCGCAGTTCACTGCGCCACAGCAACGGCGCGGCCCATTCCGGGTCCCGCCGCAGTGCCTGCTCCGCCAGCGCCGAGTGTTCGCTCTCCAGGAACAGATAGCCGATCAGGTTGGTATCCGCGACGATCACGGCCGCCCCGACCGCTTGGCGGCGTTGAAGGCGGCCTCGCTGATCGGCTGCCCGCGGGTGTGCCGCCGCAAACGGCGGGCGCGCGCCAACACCGCCTCGGCCTCCACCCTGGGTGCGCTCACGCCCTGCTCGATCAGGGTAATGATTTCACTGTTCAGGCTCCGCCGGTTGGCGGCGGCCGACTGCTTAAGCCGGTCGTACAATTCAGCGGGGATGTTCTTGACGGTGATAGACGGCATACCCTGGCTCCCAATGGTTCCAATTTGGAACCATTATGATACCGCCCCGCTTGCTCGTCAAGCACTCAGCGTGCACCGGCACCGTTAGATCAGGCGGCAGTATTCGCCGCAAACTCCCCTTCCCTTGAGCGCTCGCAGAGCGCCGGGATGGGGCCGGGGGTTAGGTCGCCAGGCTCACCTCCACCGCGAACGGCGCCTCCGCGTGCGTGAAGTAGCGCAGCACCTCGTTCTCCACCTTCACCGTCAGCCCCAGCGCCCATCCCCGCGCCGCGAACTGCTCCACCAGCGCCCCCGCCTCCCTCGCCCGCGGGATGGCCCCCAGGATCTGCCCGCCCTCGCCCCGCTCCCGCAGCAGCCGCGCAAACACGTCCTCGCCCTCCACCGGCTGCACCAGCACCACCTGCGTCTGCTTCAGCGTGATGAAGGCCAGCCGCGCCCGCGACTTCGCGCCCGTGTCCAGGTCCGTCAGCGGCACCTCCGCCTGCGGGATTGGCCCCGTCTGGAACTTCTGCCAATGCGGCAAGGTCGCGTCCAGGTCGGCCACGATCACATACAGCTTGCGGATGTCCGTGATCAGGCTGTCCTCGGGCAGCTTGTCGAACGCCAGGTGGTCGCCCACCCACGTGCCCGGCTGCGCCAGCCGCAGGCTCATCCGCGGCGACAGCCCCAGCGGAAACTCCACCACCTCGATGGAAGTCTTTAGCGTCTCGGCCGTGTCGGTGTAACCGAAATGCGTGGACACCGTGCTCGCCAGCATGCTCGGCACCGGCGGCACCGGCACCGGGCCCACCTCCACCCCCACGTTCGTGCGCGCCTCCTGCGCCAGTGGAAAGCCCAGCGCCTCCAGCTTGCGCGCCGCGCTCGCGTAGCTGGCGCTCCCGCGGTCCATCACAAAATGCTGCAAGCCCGCCCGCTGCCGCCGATCGAGATACTCCTGATACAGCGACTGCCCGCTGTTCGGCTGGATGATCTCCAACTGCATATTGCCCACCCACGTCAGCGCCAGCGACATGGTGAACTTTTCGGCCTGGCCGCGCAGCGTCGTGTTCAGCAGGTGCGGCGGCTTAAACCCCCACACCTTGAACGCCCCCAGCCCCAGCGCCTGCCGCACCTGCGCAATCGCCGGCCGCAGGTCCGGCGCAATGATGGCGACTTGCTGGATATCATTCAGGAAGTTAGTAGTCATGCCGCGATTATAAGCGCACTGCCGCATGAGCGTGTGCGCTCAACCAGACCCATTCCCGGATGACGTAGAGCCGCCCAGGCGACAATCCCGCCACCGGCGCCGCACCGCCCGCGATGACAGCCATCCTTTCGCCTTTCTCCGCGCTCTCGGCGCACTCCGCGGTGAGAAACGCACCCCCTCGACCCCGCGCACTACCCATTCGTGCAATTCGTGTAATTCGTGGCAGAATCTTCCCCATGCTGCCTCGCCTCGAAGCCGCCATCATCGCCTGCCACCGCTGCCCCCGCCTCATCGCCTACTGCGCCCGCGTCGCCGCCCACAAGCGCCGCATGTACCAGTCCGACACCTACTGGGGCCGCCCCGTCCCCGGCTGGGGCGACCCCGCCGCCCGCGTCCTGCTGGTCGGCCTCGCCCCCGCCGCCCACGGCGCCAACCGCACCGGCCGCATGTTCACCGGTGACGGCTCCGGCGACTTCCTCCTCCCCGCCCTCCACCGCGCCGGCTTCGCCACCCAGCCCTCCTCCACTCACCTGGGCGATGGCCTCGAACTGCGCGACCTCTACATGACCGCCGCCGCCCACTGCGCCCCACCCGCCAACAAGCCCACCCGCCAGGAACTGCTCAACTGCCGCCCGCACCTCGTCCAGCACCTCACCCTCCTCCCTCGCCTGCGCGTCATCCTCGCCCTCGGCAAGATCGGCTTCGACGCCGTGCTCGCCGCCCTGACCGAGCGCGGTCTCGCCCTCCCCCGCCCGCGCCCCGCCTTTGGCCATGGCGCCCATCACCTCCTCGGCCCCTACCACCTCATCGCCAGCTATCACCCCAGCCGCCAAAACACCAACACCGGCCGCCTCACCCCCGCCATGCTCGACGCCGTGCTGCAACAAGTGCGGGCCACCGCCGAAGGAGGATGAAGCCCTCAACCGCCACCCGCTCACGTACACACCTTCCACCTACACACCCTTCGCCCACACGCCCACACCCCCCGCTGTACTCAGCGGCTCACACGCTCACACGCCCACACTCACATCTTTTCCCCGAACTGGCGTGCTATAATCCTCTCAGCGTGTTTAAGAATCCCTTCCGCAAGCCGCCCGACAAAAAGGGCAAAGCCAAAGCCGACCCCAAGCCCAAGGCGGGCGGCAGCAAGCCCGCGTCCCGCGGCGCCGGCAAGGGCAGCGGCGGCCAGCGCAATGGCGCCGCCCGCGGCAGCCGCAAGGGCCAGCAGCCCCTGCCCCCCGCCGGCATGTCGCTCGACCGCAAGCTCGACATCATCGGCATCCTGCTCGTGTTCGTCGGCCTCATCACCGGCCTCAGCCTCTTCGCTTCCCAAAGCGACATTGCCCCCCTCCAGGCCTGGCTGAACCTCAACCGCCAGCTTGCCGGCTGGGGCGTCTTTGGCCTGCCTCTGGCCTTCATCGGCGTGGGTCTGTGGCTCGTCCTCCGCCGCTTCGGCGATAAGCTCCCCAAGCTGGAGCCGGAGCGCATCGTCGGCCTGGTGATGCTCTACCTGGGCCTGCTCATCACCCTGCACTTCCTGGTCGCCGAGAGCAAGGACACCATCTTCGACCCGGTGGCCGCCAACCGCGGCGGCGGCCTCATCGGCGCGGTGCTGCTGTTGGGCCTGCTCACCGCCCTGGGCACCCTCGGCAGCGCCGTCCTGCTGGTCGCCTGGTGGATCATCGCCATCGTCTTCACCGCCGGCCTGTCCGTGCCGGAACTCATCCTGCTGGTGGCCGGCTGGGTGCGGCGCGTGCGCGGCCGGCCCGTCGAGCGCCAACTCCCCCTCCCTCGCATGAACGAGCGCGCCGCCCGCGACGACGCCCCGCCCGACCTGCCGCCCCTGCCTGAGCCTGCCCCGCGCGGCAAGGCCCCGGCGGCCTCACGTCCCACGGCCAGTGCCAAGGCCCCCAAGCCAGAGCCTGCCCCCGCGCCCTCCCGCCCGGAAGCCGACCGCTTCCCCGCGCCCCTCACTGCCCCGGCCTCCAGCTACGATCAGCCCCTGGTCATCGGCGGCGATCAGCCCTGGGAACTGCCCGCCCTGCCCGATATGCTCGACCCCGGCACCGAGACCGGCGCCAGCGACGAGATCGACCGCCAGCGCGCCAACCTCATCGAGCACACCCTCTCCGCCTTTGGCGCGCCGGTCAAAGTGGTGGAAGTCAACCGCGGCCCCACCATCACCCAGTTCGGCGTCGAGCCAGACTTCATCGAGCAGCGCAACGGCAAACGCACCAAGGTCAAGGTCGGCAAGATCGCCAGCCTGGCCGACGACCTGGCCCTGGCGCTCTCGGCCCAGTCCGTCCGCATCGAGGCCCCCGTGCCGGGCAAGGGCTACGTCGGCATCGAGGTCCCCAACGCCGAGACCTCCCTGGTGGCCCTGCGCGACATCATGGAGTCCGACAGCTTCGACAAGCTCAAGGGCACCCTGCGCCTCGGCCTCGGGCAGGACGTATCCGGCTCCGCCATCGCCGCCCGCCTCGACAGCATGCCCCATCTGCTCATCGCCGGCACCACCGGCTCCGGCAAGAGCGTCTGCGTCAACTCCGTCATCATCTGCCTGCTCTTGCAGAACACGCCCGACGATCTCAAGTTCGTCATGGTGGACCCCAAGCGCGTGGAGCTTACCGGTTACAACGGCATCCCCCACTTGCTCTCCCCGGTGGTCGTGGAGTTGGAGCGCGTGGTCGCCTCGCTCCAGTGGGTCACGCGCGAGATGGACGAGCGCTACCGCAAGTTCGCCAAGGCCGGCGTCCGCAACATCGGCGACTTCAACGACCACGCCTCCGCCAGCAACGAGAAGAAACTGCCCTACCTGGTGATCATCATCGACGAGTTGGCCGACCTGATGATGCTGGCCCCCGACGAGACCGAGCGCACCCTCACCCGCCTGGCCCAGCTCGCCCGCGCCACCGGCATCCACCTCATCATCGCCACCCAGCGCCCCTCGGTGGACGTGATCACCGGCCTCATCAAGGCCAACTTCCCCGCCCGCATCGCCTTCGCCGTCGCCTCCAGCGTGGACTCGCGCGTCATCCTGGACCAGCCCGGCGCCGAGCGCCTCCTCGGCCGCGGCGACATGCTTTTCCAATCGCCCGACGCCGCCGCCCCCCTCCGCCTCCAGGGCGTCTATGTGTCCGACGCCGAAATCCAGCGTCTGGTGCGCTATTGGAAGGGCGCCCGCGGCGTTGAAGCCGTCCTGGCCGAGCCCGCCTCCCCCGGCGCACCCGTTGCGCCCGCCCCCATCCCCGCCTACGCCCAGCCAACCACCCAGGCGTCTACGCCCATGCGCCAGACCCCCCTCTGGGACATGCCCGGCGCCAACGATGTGGAGACGCGCCCCGACGGCGAGGACGAACTGCTGGAAGAGGCCATCGTCGCCGTGCGCGAGATGAAGAAGGCCTCCATCTCCCTGCTCCAGCGCCGCCTGCGCATCGGCTACACCCGCGCCGCCCGCCTGATTGACGTGCTCGAAGAGAAGGGCATCATCGGCCCAGCCGAGAGCGGCGCCAAACCGCGCGAGGTGATCAGCTTCAGCGAAGCCTCCGCCCCCGCCGAAGCCGAAGCGCCCGCCGAACCCACCGACCAACGAACCTGGACCTCGGAGTGAGAGGATTCCTCTTCCTGCTCATTTTCCTGGCCGCCTGCGCCCAGCCCAACCCCACCGCCCCGCCGGCCCTCACCGCCACCTCCGCCGCCGCCGCAACCAACAGCCTCCTCGCCCCCACCTCCACGCTCCCCCCCGCTTTGGTCAGCGGCACCGCTGTACTCAGCGGCACACACACCCCCACGCCCGTTCCCCCCACGCCCACCCCCACGCCGCTGCCCCTCACCCTCGGCTACATCGCCACCGGCGCCGGCACCCCCGGCGTCCTGTCGGCCGTGGAAGCCGCCGCCCAGTCCAATGGCTGGCATGTATCTCAAGCCTCCGACCCCACCGGCGACGGTCTGCGGGCGCTCGTGGCCCAAGGCATCGCCATCCTCGTCGCCGACGGCCCGGAGTTCGAAGCCGCCGCCCGCGAGGCCGCCCTCGCCGACCCGGCCCTGTATGTCATTAACATTGGCCACACTGGAACCGAACCAGACCTGCCCAACCTGCTGGCCCTCGGCGGCCCGCTCTCTCGCGAGGACCAATTGGGCTTCATGGCCGGTGTCGTCACCGGCTACCTCACCGAGGGGCGCGTGGTGACCGCTATCGCCAACCCCACCACCGCCCTCGGCGCCAAGTACCGCAACGGCTACCTGCACGGCGTGCGCTACGCCTGCAGCCGCTGCCGCGTGGATTTCATTGACCTGGCCGATGAAAACGCCACCGCCTTCGCCGCCGAGCGCGCCGCCCTCAACGCCCAACTCAGCTCGGACGTGGCGTTCTCAGCCGCGTGGCCCGCGGGCGAGGCCGGTCTGCAAGCCGCCGCCGGGGTGGGGGCCTGGGTGGTCGGCGCGGGCGATGACTTGTTTGTGAGCGTCTTTGAGAACGGCGCCTCCCCCGGTGCGGACCGGGTCGTGACCAGCGTCTACTTCGACGCGGGCGCGGCCGTGCACACTGCCCTGGCCGGGTACGTGGCTGGCATCCCGCCCGCGGGCGCGCAGCCGCTCTCAGCCCTCAACGGCGCGGTGGCCCTCGCCCCTTATCGCGTTTCCGAAGATGTCTTGAGCGAACTCGACCGCCAGGAGATCGCCGCCGTCCTCGCCCGCCTCGCCGACGGCAGCCTCGACACCGGCATCAACCCCCTCACCGGCGACGAGTTGTAGCACAGGGCCAGCACTTCGCCCTCACCCCCGCGCCCCTCTCCCGCCGGAAGAAGGGGCGCCACACATCATCCCACGCAGACTCCCTCTCCTGGAGGGAGAGGGGCGGGGTGAGGGCGAGTTGCTGGATAAGCCGTCCCTACATCGCCGGCGCCGCAGGCGCCCCCTTGCTCCCCGTCATCTGATACCACAGGAACCCGCCCAGCGCCCCCACCGCCGCCATCAGCGCCACCTCGAACAACCCAAAACAGCACGCCGAGCCCAGCGCCCCGCCGTAATACGCGATCGGATCGGTCGCACCGCTGCCCACATCCAGGCCCAGGTTGTTCAGAAGGTCGCTCGCCCCCTCCGGCCCCACCAGGAACGCATTGCCCACCCCACCGATCAGGTGCGCCACCAGCGCGCCCACCCCGCCAATCGCCCCCGCCCCCGCCCCCTTCTGCGCCGCCGCCCCCGCCGCCATCGGCCTATCGAACTGCCCCGCCAGGTAGCCCGCGCCAATCCCGCCCAGCAGCGCCACGCACGGCACGCAGATCAGCGGGAAAATGAACGCCCCAATCGTGCCCAGCACCAGCGTCACCCCAGCCAGAATCAACCCTGATTTGAGCATCGTCTCTCTCCTCTGCGAAAGAATTCCCCAGTGCGCGCATTGTGCCTCAGCCCAGTCCCCGGCGCAAATGCGCCCCGCTGCCGGGTGCATCCACCGAAAGTGGCCGGTTTGTGCCTGGCGTTTGACCCCAAAAGAGGACTTCGCACAGCCGCATCGATCTATCCGTCTCCGCGCGCTCGAGACGAGTCGGCGAAGGCCGACTTTGTGCTCTTGGTAGGCGCGGTTTCAACCGCCGGCCACAAAACGCGAATGCACCCCCGCCGCCCCCTCCGGCCATGTCATTCCGAGTCCCGCCCGCCTGCCCCACCGGTCTGTGGTGGGGTGCGCCGAGGAATCTGCCCGCCGCCCCTCCCGCCCCCTCCGGCCATGTCATTCCGAGGCCCGCCTTTGGCCGAGGAATCTGCCCCCTGCCTTAGGAACACCGTCCTATTCACCCCCGCCCCGAATCCCCCTAAAATCAATCAACAGTAAAGTTAGAATTAAGTAAGGACGGGTACATGGTCGTCAATGGGTATCGCATCGAACCGGGCGCCCACCTCAACCGCGCCAGCCTCTCCCTCGCCCACCTCGCCGTCGCCGACCTCACCGGCGCCGACCTGGCCGAAGCCGACCTCTCCGGCGCCAACCTCCTCGGCGCCAACCTATCCCTCTCCAACCTCGCCGGCGCCAACCTGCCCCTCGCCCGTCTCGGCGGCGCCTACCTCCCCATGTCCGACCTGCGCCACGCCGACCTGCGCCGCGCCTTCCTCCGCGAAGCCAACCTCTCCCTCGTGGACCTCACCGGCGCCACCCTGAGCGGCGCCGACCTCGCCAGCGCCAACTTCACCGGCGCCACCCTCCTCCGCGCCGACCTCACCAAGGCCCTCGCCATCGCCGCCAACTTCCGCGAAGCCAGGCTCTGCCACGCCAACCTCCGCCGCGCCGACCTCCGCGGCGCCGACCTCCGCGACGCCGACCTCACCGGCGCGGACCTGCGCGGCGCCAACCTCCGCGGCGTCAAGCTTGCCGGCGCCCGCCTCCCCGACGGCACCCGCCACCTCCCCGCCTAGCGCCGCCGCCCGCCCGTCGGCGTTGCTCAACACGCGCCGCCATTGCCGTTCCTTGTCAGCCTGAGCGCGTGTCAATTTACGGGCCAATGGTGCCAGCCGTTCTCACCCGATACGGTGCCACGC
>CAZCEC010000065.1:0-37857 GCA_964497615.1 uncultured Anaerolineales bacterium
AACCCCTGACATCCGCCTTGCAAAGGCGGCGCTCTCCCAACTGAGCTACATCCCCAAGTGGGCCTTTGAGGACTCGAACCTCAGACCTTCCCCTTATCAGAGGGATGCTCTAACCAACTGAGCTAAAGGCCCAACGACACCTCAACACCTGAAGAGTGACAGGAAGCGCCCGGGAGGGGCGGAAGGGGCGGGGGGTGCTGCTTGGATGGGGTGGTGGGGCAGGGGTCCGAAGACCCAGCCCGGCGCACTCCCTAGAAAGGAGGTGATCCAGCCGCAGCTTCCGCTACAGCTACCTTGTTACGACTTCGTCCCAGTCACCGACCCCACCTTCGACGGCGGCGTCCTTGCGGTTGGCCGACCGGCTTCAGGTGTTGCCAGCTCCCATGACGTGACGGGCGGTGTGTACAAGACCCGGGAACGTATTCACCGCAGTATAGCTGTCCTGCGGTTACTAGCAACTCCGACTTCATGCAGGCGGGTTGCAGCCTGCAATCCGAACTGAGACCAGCTTTTTAGGATTGGCTCCGCCTCACGGCTTGGCGACCCATTGTGCTGGCCATTGTAGCGTGTGTGTCGCCCAGGGTATAAAGGACATGCTGACTTGACGTCGTCCCCACCTTCCTCCGGCTTCATACCGGCAGTCGCGCCAGACACCTGTAACTGGCGCTAAGGGTTGCGCTCGTTAGTGGACTTAACCAAACACCTCACGGCACGAGCTGACGACAGCCATGCATCACCTGTGCACGCTCCCCGAAGGGTCGTTCCGCTTTCGCTTCACTACTACGGCCATGTCAATCCCTGGTAAGGTTCTTCGCGTAGCCTCGAATTAAACCACACGCTCCGCTGCTTGTGCGGGTCCCCGTCAATTCCTTTGAGTTTTAACCTTGCGGCCGTAGTCCCCAGGCGGTTGACTTCGTGCGTTAGCGCCGGCACCGGCGGGGTTGAGACCGTCGACACCTAGTCAACATCGTTTACGGCTAGGACTACCGGGGTTTCTAATCCCGTTCGCTCCCCTAGCTTTCGCGTGTCAGCGTCAGGGGCAGTCCAGGTGGCCGCCTTCGCCACTGGTGTTCCTCCGGATCTCTACGCATTTCACCACTACACCCGGAATTCCACCACCCTCTACTGCCCTCAAGTGCGCCAGTATCGGACAACCTCTCCCGGTTGAGCCGAGAGATTTCATGCCCGACTTAGCCCACCGCCTGAACGCGCTTTACGCCCAGTAAATCCGGATAACGCTCGGGACCTACGTTTTACCGCGGCTGCTGGCACGTAGTTAGCCGTCCCTTATTCCGGTGGTACTGTCCTTGCTCATCCCACCGAAAAGCGCTTTACGACCCGAAGGCCTTCATCGCGCACGCGGCGTTGCTGCCTCACGCTTTCGCGCATTGGGCAATATTCCCGACTGCTGCCTCCCGTAGGAGTCTGGCCCGTGTGTCAGTGCCAGTGTGGGGGGCCACCCTCTGAGGTCCCCTACCCGTCGTCGCCTTGGTTGGCCGTTACCCAACCAACTAGCTGATGGGCCGCAGGCCCCTCCGGAAGCGGTCCTTACGAACCTTTGAGCGCGGAGACTTCCGTCCCCACGGTCGTATGCGGTATTAGCAGTCCTTTCGGACTGTTATTCCCCACTTCCGGGCAGGTCACCTACGTGTTACGCACCCATTCGCCACTGGACCCAAACATTGCTGCTCGAGCCCCGTTCGACTTGCATGTCTTAAGCACGCCGCCAGCGTTCATCCTGAGCCAGGATCAAACTCTCCGTTATGACGGTCCAATGGCTGCGCCATTGGACTTGGAGTTTCTTGCTCCCCAACTCTTCCTTACTCTGGTGTGCTTCCTGTCACTCTTCAGTTGTCAAGGTGCGCTGAGAGAGACGAAAAACCGATGCGAAGTT
Source organism: uncultured Anaerolineales bacterium (assembly GCA_964497615.1). Classification (GTDB taxonomy): domain Bacteria; phylum Chloroflexota; class Anaerolineae; order Anaerolineales; family UBA6663; genus CAZCEC01. Next base: position 1,895 of record CAZCEC010000065.1, read on the forward strand.
CGTTCGTTCGCATCGGCCCTTTTGAGTGGGTCGCTCTCTCAATTGTCTGGTTTGCCCGCTCGCAGGCGAGCTAAACGTCCTACACCCGTCATTATATGCCCCGCGTCACAATTGTCAAGGGCAGATCAAAAACTCCTCCCGAGCCGCACTCACATCTCGCTCCGCCCCTGCAAGGCGCGCGCCAGCGTCGTCTCGTCGGCATACTCCAGGTCGCCGCCCACCGGCAGGCCCCGCGCCAGCCGCGTCACCCGCACCCCATGCGCGGCAAGCTGCTTTTGCAGGTACATGGCCGTGGCCTCACCCTCCAGGCTGATGTTGGTTGCCAGGATCACTTCCTTCACTGGCTCGCGCCCCAGCCGCGCCAGCAGCTCGCGGATCTTCAGGTCCTCCGGCCCAATGCCCTCCACCGGCGAGATGACACCGTTCAGCACGTGGTAGCGGCCCTTGTATTCGCGCGTGCGCTCGATGGCCAGCACGTCTAGCGGCTCCTCCACCACGCAAATCACGCCCGTCTGCCGGGCCGGGTCGGCGCACACCGGGCACGGTTCCTGCTCGGCATCCGTAATGTTAAAGCAGACCGAACAGAACCGGGTGCGCTCCTTCAATTCCACCAGCGCCTCGGCCAGGTCGCGTGGCTGCTGCCCGTCGCCGCGGATGAGGAAGTACGTCAGCCGCGAGGCCGACTTGGGCCCGATGCCGGGCAGCTTCGAGAACTCGTCAATCAGGCGTTGGACGGCTTTGGGGGTGGCGAGGGTGGACATGGAGAACCGCCAGAGAAGCTCTACCCGCCGGTCAAACGTGCTGATCGACCAGAATCGGATTGCCGTCCGGGTCCACGGCCATCAAGCTCGCCGGGCCGGTGGTCGTCTCGTCGGCCTCAGCCATCAGCGCGACGCCCTGCGCCTTCAACTGCCGCTGCAACTCGCGCACATCCGTAAAGGTCCCAAGTTTCTGCGCGTTGCTGTCCCAGCCGGGGTTAAAGGTCAGGATATTCTTCTCAAACATCCCCTGAAAGAGGCCGATGACATGATCGCCATTCTTCAGGATCAGCCAGTTCTCAGACGCGTTGCCCATGAAGACCTTGAAGCCAAACTTCTCGTAGAAGGCGCGCGAGGCCTCCAGGTCCTTGACGGCCAGGCTGATCGAAAAGTTTCCCAGATCCATCTCACCTCCTCGTGAGCTTCATCAAGCGCGGCCCGCGATTCATTCACCCAGCCCCGGCAGCCCCAGCCCCGCCGACAGCCCCCGCAGCCGCTCGGCCGCCAGGGTCTGCGACTGCTCCAGGGCGCTGTTGACCGCCGCCACCAGCAAGTCCTCCAGCATTTCGCGGTCGGTGAGGGCGGCCTGAAGCGCCTCCGGTGAGATGCTCAGATGGTGCAGCCGCTGCTGCCCATCAATCACCACCTGCACCGCATCGCCGCCGGCGGAGATGGTCAGGCGCTCCTGCGCCAACTCCTCCTGCGCGCGTTTCATCTCCGCCTGCATCTGGTTGAGCTTGTCCATCAGCCCGCCGCCCAGCCCGGGCGGCAACTGCATGCCTTTGCCCTTGGTCATGTCATCACTCCACGATCTCGCCGCCCAGGTCCAGGGCTGCGGCCACCATGCCATCCTCGGGGATGTCGTCGGACCGGGCGGCCCGGCCGCGCTTGCCCGAGGTGACTTCGAATTTCACCGCGCAGGGCTGGCCCAGCACTTCCGCCAGCAGAGTTTCCACATCCGCCCGCACGGTGCTGCTGCTGATCTTCTTGTGCACAAACTCGCTGGTCGCCAAGCGCAGCACCTGACCGTCAAACCCGGCCAGGGTGCACGAGCGCAGCAGCGCCTCGGTAGCCTTGTCCCGTTCCCGCATCAGCCCCAGCAGCCGCGACCACTCGGCCCGCATGTCAACGCCCGGGCGATTCCCGGCGGGCGCTTCCGCGGGCCCAGCCACTGGCGCCGCCGCCGATGTGGCGCTGGCCGCCGCCCGCACTGGCGACTGGCCGGCGGCCTTGGTTGGCGCCGAGGGGTGCGCGCGCGGGGCTGGTGGCAGCGATCGCTCCGCTGCCGGCTCGCGCGCCGCCGGGCGGGGCGCCGGTTCGGACGCGGCCGGCGCCTCGGGCGGCAGAAAGGCCTCCACCACAGCCAGCTCCAGCGGCAACTGCGGCTGCCAGCCGCCGCGCGCATCGTTGGCGGCGGCATTGAACGCCCGGATCACCCGGAGCAGGCTGGGCACATCCAGGCGCTCAGCCTGGCGCGCCATCACCGCCCGCGTCTCCGCCGTGGCTTCCACCAGCCCCGCATTGCCCAGGCGCACCAGCATCAGTCCGCGCGCATAGTCCACCACCTGGCGGGCCAATTGGCGCGGATCGGCGCCCGCGTCCAGCGCCCCATTCACCAGGTCCAGCCCGGCCGTCAGGTCACCAGCGGCGGCGGCCGCCATGAGGCCGCTCACCGCCTCGCCCGCGCCCGTGCCCAGCAGGCTCTGCGCCTGGACCAGGGTAATGCGGTCGCCCGCGCCGGCCAGTTGGTCCAGCATGCTCTCGGCATCGCGCAGCGCGCCCGTCGCCTGCCGCGCCACCACCTCCAGGGCTTCCAGTTCGTAATCCAGCCCCTCCTGCTCGCACAGCCCCTTCAGCCGCGCCACGATCTCGCTCACCGGGATGCGGCGGAACTCGAACCGTTGGCAGCGCGACGAGACGGTGGCCGGGATCTTGTGGATTTCGGTCGTCGCCAAAATGAAGATGGCGTGCGGCGGCGGCTCTTCCAGCGTCTTCAGCAGCGCGTTGAACGCCGGGCCTGAGAGCATGTGGACTTCGTCAATAATGTAAACCTTGTACTGGCCCTCGCTCGGCGCGAAGTTGATTTTGTCGCGCAGGTCGCGCACGTTCTCGACGCTGTTGTTGGAGGCGCCGTCAATCTCAATCAGGTCGAGGAACCGGCCCTCGGTAACGGCCACGCAGTGGGCGCAGGTGTTATCAGGCCGCTGGGCCGGGTCCGGGTGGAGGCAGTTGACGGCCTTGGCCACCAGACGCGCGCTGGTGGTCTTGCCGCAGCCGCGCGGGCCGGCGAAGAGATAAGCGTGGGCCACGTGGCCAGTGCGCAGGGCATTCCGCAGGGTCTGGACGACATGCTCCTGACCGACCACTTCTTCCCACTGCTGGGGGCGCCACTTGCGATAGAGTGCCTGAGGGGACATCAGTGTTAACGAGCTCACCAATACTCGTTCCGGCGAGTGTAGCAGACGGACACGCTTCCCGCAAGACGGAGTATGTTATAATCCGCCCATCCTAAATCGACCGGCGCACGGTGTGCGCCGGCCAGCTTCGAGGAGAAGAAAAGGAAGGCCTTATGCGACTGCCCGGTGGCTGGGAATGGATTATCGTGCTGGTGATCGTCGTGCTCGTCTTCGGCGTGGGCCGCCTGAGCAAGATCGGCAGCGAGCTCGGCTCTGCCATCCGCAACTTCAGGGAAGGCCTGGGCAACAAAGACGAACAGGACGCCAAGAAAGAGGAGGCGACCGCCAAGGTCGTTGAGGAAGAACAGAAGTAGCTCTCTCAGAACCGCCCAACTGGGCGGTTCTTTTTTTTTACCCCGCGGCCTTGCTGAGCTCAGCCTCCACATCCAGCGCCAGCCGCTGGAGCCGCGTGCTGGGGACCTTCAAGTTCAAGGTAAAAATCTGCTTGTTGATCTCTCCCAGGCGCGTGCGGAAACGTGCCTGAGCCTGCTCCCACTCCTGCTCCACCAGCAGCCGCCGCTCAATAGCGGCCGCGCCGCTCTGCCCGGCCAGCGCCGCCAACTCGCCCGTGCGCCACTCGCGCGCCCGCAGCACCGCCAGCCGCGCCTGCGCCACCTGGTCGCGGATGCTCACATCGTCTTCCAGCCAGTCGGGCCGAAAGCCGTTCTTCTTGAGCAGATCATTGGCAAGCTGCCAGGTCGGATCCTCGTAAGGATTGTCATCCAGGCTCAGCGGCTGCCCATGCCCGCGCAGGTTGTCGAATTTGCCCTCTTCGCGGGCTTTGCGAAGCTGTTCTTCGATCACGCGGTCGAAATTCACAGGGGCCTCCGGCGCAACAGGGTAGGGTAGCGGCGCGCCATGAGAAAAATATCGCTAATTGGGTCCAAATGCAACATTCTACGGGATCGTGAACTGGGTGTGCAGGGTGCCGCCCGCATCGCTTAGCAATATCTGCTTGCCGGAGGCCCAGGCCGGCGTGCTCTGTCCCCAGTACAGGTCGGTGACCGTGTCGGTCCCGGAGGCCGTGTGCAAGGAAATGGTGCCGCCCTGGTTGAGCGAGAGGACTGGGAACTGGTAGAGCCGGCCGGTCTCGTCGCGCACGCTCCACCCCGCCAATTGCACCGCCCCGCCCTCATTAAAGATCACCACGACTTCGTCGGCCAGCACTCCAGCCCCGCGCACCTCGCGGATGATCAGGCTGGGCGCGGGCTGGTTGGGGTCGCGTGTGGCCGTGGGCAGCGGCGGCTCCACCGGGTTGGTCGGCAGGGGCGCGGCCTCGGCCGGCGTCGCGGTGGGCGGCACATAGCCCTCCACCGGAATGATGAGGCTTTGCCCGACGGTGAGGAAGTTGGGATCGGTGAGATTGTTCGCCGCCAGGATGTCGTCCACCGTCACGCCGTAGCGCGTGGCGATGCTGCCCATGGTGTCGCCGGCCTGGACGACGTAAATGGTGGGGGTCGGCCCGGCGGCGGCCGTTTCGCCGGCCGGGGGCAAGGTGAGGGTGGGCGCGGCAGGCTCGGGGGTGGCCGCCTCGGCCGTGGCCAGTGCCAGGGCCGTTTCCGGGGGCTGGCTGGTGGGCAAGCCGCGGCCGCTGGGGTGCGTGCTGTCCCAATACCACAACACGGCATAGGTGGCTGAAGCCGAGACCACCGCATTGAGTACGAGGTACAACAGGAAACGTCTGATATTCATGGCACCCTCGCGGCTAATAGTAGCAATTTCCCGCGGGGACGCAAACGCCTATGCTACAATCACCTCAATGCCCTTCTTGATCGACGGCCACAACCTCATCGGCCAGATGCCGGAGCTGAGCCTGGATGATCCCGACGACGAGCGGAAGCTGATCGAGCTGCTGCGCGCCTACCTGGTGCGGGTGGACAAGAAGGGGGTGGTGATCTTCGACCAAGGGCTGCCCGGCGGCGCGGGCAAGTGGTCGAACAATGTGCTCGAAGTGCGGTTTGCCCCGCACCCCAAAACGGCCGACGACCTGATCCGCGACCGCCTGCTGAAGGAGCGTAACCCGCGCGGCCTGGTGGTGGTGAGCGCCGACCGCGAGATTGCAGAAGCCGCGCGTCGCGCCGGGGCGGCGGTGCGCTTGCCGGTGGAGTTTTCCCGCCAGATGCTGGAACCGCCCAAACAGGACCAGCTAAAGGAAAAGGGGCTCTCCGCGGCCGAGGTCGAGGCCTGGGAGCGGGAGTTCCAGACCGCCAGGGGTCCTAAAAAGGTCTAGAAACGCCGGACAAAGTGCATAGTACCAACGGGCCAGGCCATTTCTAAGAAGATTCTCACACCAAAACTGAAAATTGAGTTATAATCGTCAGTAAGCGCATCTGTCCCCTCCAAGTGGATGAGACGCCTGCAAACAAGTAACAAACAGGTGCGCCCATGACTGCCCACTCCCCCAAAGTGGCCAGTCTTCCAATCAGGCCCACGGCGAAGTCCCCCCGCTTCCCGTGGGCCGACTGGTTTAAGCGGCCGGCGGCTGCCCCGTGGGTTAAAGTGTGCGGGCCATGTGCTTCGCACACGGCCCGCGTCCCCAAAGTAGATAAGGCCCCTGCAACCAAGTGATAGACACATTATATGAGCCTTTTTCAGGGAAGCGGGCCTTTGGTACCATTCTTTGTCACGTTTGTAACAATCTTGTAACGTTCCATCAACGGGTTGTCAACAACGAGTGAGGACTTGCAAAGCCGATGTGCGCCGCCGCGCCCTGAGCGAGGGGATGGAGGGCTAGTTTAGTGGGCCCAGCAGGGCTCGAACCTGCAACCAAGCGGTTATGCATCCCACCACGGCTTTCGCCGCCCCTTTCGGGTTTGTGGGCTGGACTATCTCTTCACCCCGGCGCGCCGGGGGCCTGCCGTTTAGTCTCTACACCTTCCTTGCCGCTCCAGCAGAGCGATCAAGGCTTGGCTCGGGATTACCCTATCCGCTATCACTGGCGAACGTAGGCTTCCCCGAATTTGACAGGTATCGCCAATAGCTTACGCTAGAGGCAGCCCGGGGCAGAAAACCGTGTCAAGGAGTCTTGGCCGTGACCGACCCATCAGCTTGCATTGTGTGTGGCACTTCACTCCGCGGGCGACAGCGCCGTTTCTGTTCCGCCGCCTGCAAGAACGACTACCACCAGGGTTATGAAACTCAGAAGCGCAGAGGGTTAGCCAGAAAACTAGCCTTGGTCAAGTCTAAGGGCGGCTGCTGTTCCGTATGCGGATATCACCGGAACCTGGCTGCCCTTGTGTTTCATCACCGCGACTCTGCGGAGAAGGACTTTAAGCTAGATGTGCGCTCATTGTCCAACCGCAAGCTAGAGCCAGTGCTCGGTGAACTTGACAAGGTGATTCTAGTATGCGCCAACTGCCATGCCGAGCTCCACAACCCACACCTTGAGTTAGGTCTACTGCTTTGAGCCGCGTGCTCTGCCATTGAGCTATGGGCCCTTGTGCCCACCATTGTACCGCTAAATTGCGTTTCACTCGTTGACAACAGACGCAAATCGCAGAAATCATCCTCGCCAATACTGTCTACTCTGCCCGACCAAGTCCCCATCTCCCCTACGGTATAATCCCCTCGCGCCGCTTGTGATTGGAGTCACACATCATGACCAACGCCAACCCCGCCCTCGTGGACGGCCGCATCTTCAACTTCAATGCCGGGCCGGGCGTCCTCCCCCTGACCGTGCTCCAGCAGGCCCAGGCCGAGCTGCTCAACTACCCCGGCGCCGGCATGTCGGTGATGGAGATGAGCCACCGCTCCAAGCACTTCGAAGGCATCCTCAACGCCGCCGAAGCCGACCTGCGCGCCCTGCTGGGTATCTCCGCCGACTACGACATCCTCTTCCTCCAGGGCGGCGCCACCCTGCAATTCGCCATGCTGCCTATGAACTTCCTCCCGGCCGGCGCCTCCGCCGACTACGTGCTCACCGGCTCGTGGGCCAAGGCCGCCTATAAGGAAGCGGGCAAGGTGGGCCGCGCGCGCGCCGCCGCCACTAGCGAGCCTAGCAACTTCAATCACATCCCGGCCGAACTCGACCTCGACCCGCAGGCCGCCTATCTGCACATCACCACCAACGAAACCATTCACGGCATCGAGTGGCAGGCCGAGCCTGCCCCGCCCCCCGGCGTGACCCTCGTGGCCGACATGTCGTCCGATTTCGTCAGCCGCCCGGTAGACGTTTCCAAGTACGGGTTGATCTATGCCGGCGCGCAGAAGAATCTCGGCCCGGCGGGCGTCACCCTGGTCATCCTCCGCCGCGACTTGCTGGGGCGCGTGCCCGGCGGCCTGCCCCTGATGCTCGACTACAAGGTCCAGGCCGAAAACAAGTCGCTCTACAACACCCCGCCGTGCTGGACGATCTACATCGTGGGGCTGGTGCTCAAGTGGCTGCGCGAGTTGGGCGGGCTGGAAGCCGTGGCCGCCCGCAACCTCGCCAAGGCCCAGGTGGTGTACGATGTGATTGACCAGAGCGGCGGCTTCTACCGCGGCCACGCCCAGCCCGCCGACCGCTCGAAAATGAACCTCACCTTCCGCCTGCCCAGCGAGGACCTCGACGCCGCTTTCGCCAAGCAGGCCGATCGGCAGGGCCTGGGCGGCCTCAAGGGCCACCGTTCCGTCGGCGGCATCCGCGCCTCCCTCTATAACGCCTTCCCGCCTGAGGGCGCGGCAGTGCTGGCGGAGTTCATGCGGGAGTTCCAGAGGACGCAAGGATGAAGATACTCGTCTCCGACGGCCTTTCCCCCGACGGCCTGGCCCTGCTGGCCACGGTGGGCGAGGTGGTCAACAATCCCAAGATTACGACCGATGAATTGGTGGCGGCCCTGCCGGAGTATCACGCCCTGGTGGTGCGATCCCGCACCAAGGTGACGGCCAGGCTGTTGGAGGCCGCCGCCCAACTCAAGGTCATTGGCCGGGCGGGCGTGGGCGTCGACAACATTGACGTGGCCGCCGCCGTCGCGCGCGGCATCACGGTCGTCAACAGCCCCATGGCCGCCTCGATCTCGGTGGCCGAGCACACCCTGGCGCTGATGCTGGCCCTGGCCCGGCAGGTTCCCGCGGCCGATGCCGCGTTGAAGCGGGGCGAATGGAACAAGAGCGCCTTCGTGGGCGGGGAACTCTCGGGCAAGGTGCTGGGTTTGCTGGGGCTGGGCCGTATTGGCGCGTTGGTCGCCAACCGCGCCGTGGCCTTTGGCATGTCGGTGCTGGCCTTTGATCCCTATCTCACGGATGAGCAGATCATCGAGCGCCATGCCGAGCCGGCGACCTTCGATGGGGTGCTGGCCGGCAGCGACTACGTGTCGCTCCATCTGCCGCTCACCGCCGAGACCACTGGCCTGCTGGGCGCGGCGCAGTTCAACCTGATGAAACCCGGCGCCCGGCTGGTGTGCGCGGCCCGCGGCGGCGTGGTGGACGAAGCCGCCCTGCGCGCCGCGCTGGACTCTGGCCGCCTGGCTGGCGCCGCGCTGGACGTGTTCGCCCAGGAGCCGCCCCCGGCCGGCAGCATCGCCACACATCCAAAGGTCATCGCCACCCCCCACATCGGCGCGCAGACCGCCGAGGCGCAGGCCCGGGCCGGCATCGCCATCGCCGAGGAAGTGCTGGCCGTGCTCCAGGGCAAGGAACCGCGCTGGCGGGTCACCGCCAACGAATGAAGCTCACCTTCCTCGGAACCGCCGCCGCCAACGCCTTTCCCGAGGCGTTCTGCAACTGTGCCAACTGCCGGAGCGCCCGCGCCGCTGGCGGCCGCAGCCTGCGCAAGCGGTCGGCTCTGCTGGTCAACGACGACCTGCTGATTGACCTGGGGCCGGACATCCACGCCGCCGCGCAAATGCACGGTTGCTCCCTAACCAACGTGCGCTACTGCCTCCAGACCCACGGGCACGCCGACCACCTGGACGCTTCCCACCTGCTCTCGCGCAGCCCGGCCTATGGCGTGGAAGGTGCGCCGCGCCTGCACCTTTACGCTTCCGCCGCCACGGCCCAGCGCGCCGCGTGGCAGCTTGAGCGCGACACCGCACCCGGCACCCTGTTCGACCCCGAAGTCGGCGACCGCCTGAACATCACAATGCACGTCGTCGAGCCGCTGCGGCCGTTCAACGCCGGCCCCTACCAGGTCGCCCCGTTCCCCGCCAACCACGACCCGTCGGTCGAGCCCCTGCTCTATGCCGTGGAGCGCGATGGGCACAGCTTCTTCTACGGCACCGACACGGCCACCCTGCCCGAATCCACCTGGCAGGCGCTAACCCAAAGCGGCCTGCGCTTCGACCTGGTCATCCTCGATCACACCTACGGCCACCAGTGCGACCCGCAGCCCGATCACATGACCGCGGCTGAAATGCTGGCGCATGTGACGCGGATGCGGGCCGAGGGATTGCTTAAGCCCAATGGCCGCGCCCTGGCCACGCACATCGCCCACGACTGCAACCCGGCGCACGACGAGCTGGCGGCCCTGGCGGCGCAGCAAGGCTATGAAGTGGCGTACGACGGCCTGACGGTGCAGGCCGGATAGGCGGTCAACGCCGGTCGAAGTGACTGGCGAGAAGTCACGACCGCATGGGGTCCCCCAACAGCTCTTGGGCCAGGGGTGACCCCATGGGGTGGGGCGTACCTGTCACCGGAGCGGTGCGTGCGCGACCAGCCGGGCGTGCAGCGCCCAGGGGTGCGGGCAGAAGCATTGCCACCATTGCCATCATTGCCAGCTTGGCGCACTGGCAATGGGCGAATGAATTCGCTACTACGACGCCAGCGTTGCCAGCGTTGCCAGCGTTGCCAGCTTGGCGCACGGGCAACGGGCGAATGAATTCGCTACTACGATGCCAGCAGTGCCAGCGGATGGGTAGGTGCCAGGGGTGCCAGCGGAATCATTGCCATCATTGCCATCCTTGCCATCCTTGCCAGCCTTGCCAGGATTGGCAGGATTGACAGCGTGCCATGATTTCGCGTCGAACCGGACTGCCAGCCAGCGGAGGCCGTACGGCTCGGGCGATGGGTAGGAGGCGTGCGGGCAGGCCGTGGTGAGCGGGTCCACGGGATTATTGTACGAACATTAGTTCTAGTCGTCAAGAGGGAAATCAAGGATCGACGGGTGGGTTTCTGGCGACCGACTTGGGGGGAACTTCCAGCCAGGCGAGGATGCGCTCAGCATCCACCAGCGGATCGTCGTCGAAGGGAAGTTGGTGGTCGAAGTCCACCTTGGTCGCCAGCCGGGCGGCGGCGGCGCGCACCTCGACCGGGGCCAGCGGGTCGGCCTGAAGGCGGGCCAACTGCTTCATGGCATCCCCGCCCCAGGCGGCCTCGCCCCGGCGCTGATACCAGCCCTTGATGCCCAGCCCAGCCGCCCGGCGGGCGCACACTCGCGCCCGGCCCGCGTTGCCAGCCTGCTGTGCCAGGCGCCCAGCGGCTAACTCAGCGGCGATACGCTCGGACGGTGCCACTCAATCCCGACGAAAGGCGATAGACGAAGGACGGAGTCGCATCAGCCGGGGCGGCTTCGTCCTTCGTCGTTGGTCCTTCGTCCCCAGTTAGTCCCCCCGCCGCCGCAGGTACAGCTTTGTCAACTCCTCCGCCACCGCCGGGACGAGCGCCAACCCCAGCACCACCTGCCACTCCGGCCAGGTGAGGGCATGGGTATTGAAGATGGGCTGGAGGAACGGCACGAAGACCGTCAGCAGCAGCAAGGTCATTGACAGAGCGACCGCCCCCACCAGGTACTTGTTGGAGAAGAAACCCAGCCGGAAGATGGAGATGCGCTCGGAGCGCACGGTGAAGGCGCGGAAGAGTTCGGCCAGCGAGAGCGTGACGAACGCCATGGTCTCGGCGGTCTGCACATCTATGCCTGACCAGTCGTAGCGGATGAGGGCGAGGATGGGATTGCCGGCGGCCAGCGGCTCCGCCCCCAGGTGCCAGTACAGGCCCACGCCGAAGGCGGTGAGCACGGCGGCCGTCTGTGCAATGGTCTGCACCACGATGCCCAGGCGCATAGGACCGTGCACGATCGGCTCGGTCTTGGGGCGGGGTTTGTGCTCCATCACGTCTGGGTCGCCCTTTTCCATCGCCAGGGCCAGGGCGGGCGCGCCGTCGGTAACCAGATTGAGCCACAGCAATTGGATGGCCGTGAGCGGGTGCGGCAGACCGGCCAGCACCGCCAGGAAGATGATCATGATCTCGGCCACGTTGGACGAGAGCAGGAAGAACACGAACTTGCGGATGTTGGCGTAGATAATGCGGCCCTGCTCGACCGCCGAGACGATGCTGGCGAAGTTGTCATCGGTCAGCACCATGTCGGCCGTTTCCTTGGCCACGTCGGTGCCGGTGATGCCCATCGCCACGCCGATATCGGCGCGCTTGAGGGCGGGGGCATCGTTGACGCCGTCGCCGGTCATGGCTACGACGGCGTTGGTCTGGCGCAGCGCCTCCACGATGCGCACCTTGTGCTGCGGGTTGACGCGGGCGAACACATCAGTCGTCTTGAGCGTCTCCACCAGTTGAGCGTCGGTCTGCGTTTCCAATTCACTGCCTGGCAGCACGTGGCGGCCAGGCTGGAGCAGGCCGATGCCGCGGGCGATGGCCTCGGCGGTGTCGGGGTAGTCGCCGGTGATCATGATGGTGCGAATGCCGGCATGGCGCGCCTTGGTGATAGCCGGGGGCACTTCCGGCCGGGCCGGGTCGATCATGCCGAACATGCCCAGGAAGATCAGGTCGCGCTCCACGGCCTCGGGCGTGGCCTCCTTGGGCGGCGCGTCGGTGATGCGGTAGGCGACCGCCAGAACGCGCAGCGCCTCCTGGGCCATGCCCTCGTTCGCGTCCAGGATGCGGGCGCGCAGGTCATCGGTCAGCGGCACCGGCGCATCATCCATGCGCTGATAGTGGGTGCAGTGCTCCATGATGACGTCCGGCGCGCCCTTGGTGGTGATGACGTATATTTGGCCAGTGTCTTCGGTGTGCTCATCGAAGGGGCTGGGGTCAGTGTGCTTGGGATCCACCACGTCCAGGATGGTGCTCATGCGCTTGCGCTCGGAGTCGAACGGCACTTCTTGCAGGCGCGGGTAAGCGCGTTCCAGGTCGGGCTTGTGGGCGCCGGCCTTGGCCGCGGCCACCACGATGGCGCCTTCGGTGGGGTCGCCCACCACCCGGTACGCCTGGCCGCCTTCCGACGCGCCCACCGTTTCCAGGTAGGCGTCGGAGGCCAGGTCGCCCGCCCACAGCGAGGTGAGGGCGCCGGGGTAGCGGGTCAGGTCCACCTTCTGATCGTTGAGCTTGAACTCGCCGCGCGGGTCGTAGCCCTCGCCGGTGATGTGGAACAGGCGGTCATCCACCCACAAGCGCACCACCGTCATCTGGTTTTGGGTCAGGGTGCCGGTTTTGTCGGAGCAGATGACGCTGGCCGCGCCCAGGGTCTCCACGGAGGCCAGCCGGCGAATGAGCGCGTGCCGGCGCACCATCTCGCGCATGCCGATGGCCAGGGTAATGGTGACGACAGCCGGCAGGCCCTCCGGCACGGCGGCGATGGCCAGCCCCACGGCCACCAGGAAGAAGTCGCTCAGTTCCGTGGAGTACTGGGTGAAGTAGGCCCCCAGCCCCTGACCGGTGAGCACAGCCAAATCGGTCTGCTGGAAGGCGGCCACCAGGAATACCAGGCCGCAGACGATCAGGGCGATGACGCCGAGTTGTTTGCCCAGTTCGTCCAGCCGCTGCTGGAGCGGCGTCGGCTCAGTGTCAAGGGTCTGCAGCATCTGGGCGATCAGGCCCATCTGCGTGTGCATGCCAGTGCCGACGACGATGCCGCGCCCGCGCCCGCGCGTGATCAGGGTGCCCATGAAGGCGGTATTGCGCCGGTCGCCCAGGGGGATATCGGCTTCCAGCCGGGCCTGGGCGGTCTTCTCCACCGCCACCGATTCGCCCGTCAGCGCGGCTTCCTCAATGCGCAGATTGATGGACTCAATCAGCCGCAGATCGGCCGGAACGTAGTTGCCGTCTTCCAGGACGACCACGTCGCCGGGCACCAGCTCCCGGCTGGGGACGGTGATGCGCGTGCCGCCGCGGATGACGAAGGCGTTGGGCGCGGCCAGCTTCTTAAGGGCGGCCAGCGCTTCCTCGGCCTTCGACTCCTGCACCACGCCGATGATGGCGTTGAGCAGCACGATGGCGATGATGGCCGCCGCCTCCACCCACTCTCCCAGCACGGCCGAGATCAGGCTGGCCACGATGAGGATGATGACAACGAAGCTGGTGAACTGCTCCAACACCAACTTCCAGAATGGCGGGCGCGGCGCTTCCCGCAGTTCGTTCGGGCCCAATTCCTCCAGCCGGCGGGCGGCCTCCTCCGGCGTCAGCCCCGCCTGGAGCCGGGTGGCCAGCTTGTTTTCCACCGCCTCCACGGGCTCGCTGTGCCAGGCGGCCTGCCCGCTGAGGGTCGTTACACTGAATTTGGGGGTGCTGTCCGGCATACAGGCTCCTGCTGTAGTAAGGTCGCTGCAACCAGCCGCGCAGCGCGCGGCCTGTCAATAACATGCGCATGGGGAATCAAAGGGCATTATAACTGGCGGACGTATGCGTGCCAACCGGCACAAACGCCTGATTGGCTGGCATTTACCTGCCGCTTTGTTGACAGGCTATAATGCAGCCAATCCCCACCCATTACAGGTTACCTCACCCCCATGGACCTTCTCAAACAACGCATCGCCCGCGACGGCAAAAACCTCGGCAACGGCATTCTCAAAGTGGACGGCTTTATCAACCACCAGGTGGACCCGGCCTTGATGGACGCCTGCGGGCGCGAGCTGGCCGCGCGTTTCCGCGATCTGGGCGCCACCAAGGTGCTCACCGCCGAAATTTCCGGCATCGCCCCGGCGCTCACCACCGCCCTGCACCTGGGGCTGCCGGTGGTCTATGCCCGCAAGCAAAAGCCCATCACCATGCCCAACGAAATCTTTCTTACCCTGGCGCCCTCGCACACCAAGGGCCGCACGGTGGAGTTGATCGTCTCGCCTGAGTACCTGCGCTCCAGCGAGCGGGTGCTGATCATTGACGACTTCCTGGCTTCCGGCCAGACCATCCTGGGGCTGGCGCGGCTGGCGCAGGCGGCCGGGGCCACCGTCATCGGCATCGGCGCCGTCATCGAGAAATCCTTCGAGGGCGGGCGCGCGGCGCTGGCGACGTTGGGCGTGCCGATCAAGTCGCTGGCGATCATTACCGACATGAGCGACGGGCAGATCGTTTTCGAGGCGTGATGGACACCATCGCCATCCTCGACTTTGGCTCGCAGTATTCGCAGCTCATCGCGCGGCGGGTGCGCGAGCTCAACGTCTACTGCCAACTCTTCCCGCACGATGCGCCCGCCGAGCAGGTGCTGAGGCTGAAGCCGGTGGGCTTCATCCTGTCCGGCGGCCCGTCGTCCGTCTACGATGCCGGCGCGCCCCAACTGCCCGGCTACGTGCTGAAGGCGGGCAAGCCGGTGCTGGGCATCTGCTATGGGATGCAGTTGCTGGCCCAGGCCCTGGGCGGGCACGTGGGCGCCTCGGACCGGCGCGAGTATGGGCGGGCGGAGGTGCGGCCGGTCAAGACAGAGGTCAGAAGTCGGAAGTCGGAAATCGGAAATGGGGTTCCGACTTCCAACTTCCGACTTCCGAATTCCAACTTCATGGCCTGGATGAGCCACGGCGACAAGGTGGACCGGCTGCCGCCGGGGTTCGCGCTGGCGGCCGAGTCCGACAACTGCGCCATCGCGGCGATGGTGGATGAGTCCCGCAAGCTATACGGCATCCAGTTTCACCCCGAGGTGAACCACACCGAGCATGGGCGCGATGTGCTGCGCAGCTTTCTGGCCGCCACGGGTGCACGCACCGAGTGGACGCCCGGCTCGATGGTGGAAGAAGCTCTGGCGCGGGTGCAGGCGCAGGTTGGAGCGGCGCCGGTGGTGGCGGCGGTCAGCGGGGGCGTAGACTCGTCGGTGGCGGCGGCCCTGGTGCACCGCGCCATCGGCGACGCGCTGACCTGCATCTTTGTGGATACCGGCATGCTGCGCGCGGGCGAGCCGGAGGCGGTGGTGAAGGCATTCCGCGATACGCTGGGGGCGCGCCTCATCGCCATCAACGCCGCCGAGGAGTTCCTGGAGGCCCTGACCGGGGTGACAGACCCCGAGCAGAAGCGAAAGATCATCGGCGAGAAGTTCATTCGCATCTTCGAGCGGGAGGCGCGGCGGCTAGGAGAAGCGCAGACGAACGACGAAGGACGAAGGACGGACGAGAGCGGAGCGGCGGGGAGCGGCGGGGCCAAGTTCTTGGTGCAGGGGACCATTTACCCGGACGTGGTGGAGAGCCAGGGGCCGGAGCGGCAAGTGGCGGCGAAGATCAAGACCCACCACAACGTGGGCGGGCTGCCGCAAGATTTGGGATTTGAGCTGGTGGAGCCGCTGCGCTTCCTCTTTAAGGACGAAGTGCGAGCGGCGGGCCTGGCGCTGGGCCTGCCCGCCAGCATGGTCTGGCGGCAGCCCTTCCCCGGGCCGGGGCTGGCCGTGCGCTGCCTGGGCGAGATCACCTGGGAGCGCCTGGAAACCCTGCGCGCCGCCGACAAGATCGTGACCGACGAACTGGACGCGGCAGGGCTATTGCGGCCCGGCCCGGACGGAGCGAAGGCGGCCACCTCGCAGGCGTTCGCGGTGCTGCTGCCGGTGCGGTCGGTGGGAGTGATGGGCGATTACCGCACCTACCAGGAGGTGTGCGCGCTGCGGGCCGTGACCACCGACGACTTTATGACCGCCGACTGGGCGCGGCTGCCGTATGACGTGCTGGCCCGCATCTCCAGCCGCATCGTCAATGAGGTGCGCGGCATCAACCGCGTGGTCTACGACATCTCCAGCAAGCCGCCGGCCACGATTGAGTGGGAATAACCCTTGCGCCGCCGCGCGCAACCGCGCGGCGCGCCAGCCGTATACGGTGGTGTGAGGGCATAGCAAAGGAGAATGGACCATGTCACTCGATTATGGGGCAATTCTGCGCCGGGCCTGGCAGATAACGTGGAATAACAAGATTCTGTGGCTGTTTGGCATCCTGGCCGGCCTGGCCGCCGGGAACAGCCCCAACGTGGGCCGGCGCCTGCCGGAAATCAACTATCGCTTTGACTACCAAAACCCCGACCTGCCGCCGGGCCTGCGCCGGATGCTGGGCGAAAACCTGGACCCCAACGTCATCCTGGCCATCATTGCCGGGTTGGCCTGCTTGGCCCTGGTGATCTTTATCATCGCTTTGGTTTTGGGCGTGATTGGCCGGGGCGGCCTCATCGGTGGGATCAGGCTGGCCGACAAGCAGGGCAAGGTGAGCTTCGGCGAGGCCTGGGCCATCGGCGTGCGCAAGTTCCTGGTGGTGTTCGCCATCGGCCTGGTGGTGTGGATCATCGGCCTGCTGATCGCGGGCGCCTCCACCCTGCTGGCGGCCACCATCTGCCTCGCGCCCCTGGCCTGCATCGGGTTCCTGCTCGTGGCCGTGCTGGGCGTATGGACGCAGTTGGCGCAGATCGCAGCGGTGAAGGACGACCTGGACATCTTCGCCGCGCTGACCCGCGCCTGGCAGGTGATCCGCGACAACCTTGCCAGCGTCGTGGTGCTGGGGCTGATCCTGGTCGTGATCGGCATCGTCGCCGGGTTTGTGCTGGCCGCGCCGGTGATATTCATTGCGCTGCCAGCCGCCGTCGGCTTCATCTTCCTGGCCTCCAGCGACGCCGCCATTGCCGGCAATATCGGCATGATCGTCGGCGGGCTGTGCCTGGTGGTGTACGTGCCTATCGCCATCATCGTCGGCGGCATCCTGCAAACCTGGGTGACCGCAGCCTGGACCCTGGCGTATGAGCAGATGAGCATGGCGCGGCCCGCTGCGGCGGCGCCTGCGGCTCCGGCTATCCCGCCAGTTTCGTAGTTCCGTGCCGGAGTGTGGGAGTGTGGGTGTTCGGCGCCCCGCTCCCACACTCTCGGACTTCCACACCCCACCCCCTCCCGCATGCGTCTCGGCGTCGACATCGGCGGCACCTTCACCGACTTCGTTCTGCTCGACGACGCGGGACGGGTGCGGCTGCACAAACGCCTCAGCACCCCCGCCGACCCGGCTCAGGCCGTGCTGGCGGGGGTGCACTTTCTGGACCTGCCCGCCGACCCCAGCGCCCTGGTGGTGCACGGCTCCACCATCGCCACCAATGCGCTGCTGGAGCGGCGCGGGGCGCGCACGGCCTTGATCACCACCCAGGGCTTCGCCGATGTGCTGGAGATCGGCCGGCAAAACCGGCCTGACCTGTACGCCCTGGTGCCCGAGCGGCCCGCCCCGCTGGTGCCGCGCGAGTGGCGCTTCGAGCTGCCTGAGCGAGTCACTGCCCGGGGCGAGGTGCTCATCCCCCTCGACCCTGCCGCCATCGAGGCCCTGATTCCCAAACTCGCCGCCGCCGGCATCGAGTCCGTGGCGGTGTGCTTCCTGTTCTCCTATTTGAGGCCGGAGCACGAGCGGATGGTGAAAGAGATGCTGGAAGTCGGACGTCGGAAGTCAGATGGTGCTGGTCTCCGACCTCCGCCTTCTGACTTCGATGTATCCATTTCATCTGATCTACTGCCGGAATACCGCGAATTTGAGCGCACGGCGACGACCGTCATCAATGCCTACGTGGCGCCGGTGATGAACCGTTACCTGGGGCGGCTGGAGGCCGGTCTGCATCCGCGCCCCCTGCGGGTGATGCAGTCGAACGGCGGCAGCCTGAGCGCCGCCACGGCGCGCCAGCAGGCCGCGCGGACCGCCCTCTCCGGCCCGGCGGGGGGCGTGGTGGGCGCTTATGCCATCGCGGGTGGGGACATCATCACGTTCGACATGGGCGGCACCTCCACCGATGTGTGCCTGTGCTCTGGCGGCATCCCATTCACGTCCGAGGGCGAGATTGCCGCGTTGGGCCTGCCCCTGCGCCTGCCCATCATTGACATTCACACCGTGGGCGCGGGCGGCGGCAGCCTGGCACGGCTGGACGTGGGCGGCGCGCTGGTGGTCGGCCCCGAGTCGGCGGGGGCCGAGCCGGGGCCAGCCTGCTATGGGCGCGGCGGCGCGCACCCCACCGTCACCGATGCCAACCTGGTGCTGGGCCGGCTGCACCCGGCGCACTTCCTGGGCGGGCAGATGAGGCTGGATGTAGCGGCCGCGCGGGAGTCGCTGAGGCCGCTGGCGGCGCGGTTGGCCGGTTCGCCGGAGGGCGCGCCGCTGCCGGAGGGGGCGCTGGAGCGCGCCGCCTGGGGCGTGGTGCAAGTGGCGAATGCCGCCATGGAGCGCGCCATCCGCCGCATTTCGGTGGAGCGCGGCTATGACCCGGCTGACTTTACCCTGGTGGCGTTTGGCGGCGCGGGTCCCCTGCATGCCTGTGAGTTGGCGGCGCGCCTGGGCCTCGCCCGGGTGCTCGTGCCGCGCGCGCCGGGGGTGCTCTCGGCGCTGGGGATGCTGGCGGCCGATTTGGTGAAGGACTACTCCACAACCATCCTGCGGCCAGCGGCCGGATTGACGGCCGAGGCGCTGGCGGCCCTGTTCGCGCCGTGGGAGGCCACGGCCCTGGCCGAAATCGCTGTCGAAGCAGGGGCCAGGGCCGCGGTGCGCCTGGAACGCTCGGCGGATTTGCGTTACGCGGGACAGTCATTCGAGATCAATGTGCCGGTGCCGTCGGGCGTTCCCGACCCGGCGGTCCTGTCCGCCGAGTTCCATGCCCGCCATGCGCGCCGCTACGGCCACGCCCACCCGAGTGCGCCGGTTGAGATGGTCAACCTGCGCGTGCGGGCTGTTGGCCCGACCCCGCCTCTGAATTTCGAGCCGCTGCCGGCCGCCGATAGCCCGGACCCGGCGACAGCCCAGTTGGCCGTGCGCCTGGCCTGGTTCGAGATGGACGGCACGCTCCAGGCCCTGCCGGCGGCGATCTATGACCGCGAGGCCTTGCGCGCCGGCCACATCCTGGCCGGGCCAGCGATTGTCATCCAACTGGACGCAACGACAATGATACCGCCAGGGTGGGCGGGCAAAGTGGGGACTGAAGGCCACCTCACGCTTCACCAGGCGAATTAGGGAGGGATCGACTCCGCGCCAAGGCCCCATGCTACAATGTGCCCCACCTCATGAGTCGCCGCACCTTGCTTCGCGCCCTCCTGGCCCTGACCCTGGCCCTGGCTGCACTTCCCGCCAGCGCCCAGGAGGGCGGGGATTCCACGGCGCAGATCACGGCGGTTGACTCGAGTGCCTTTCCCCAAATCCAGGCATTTGTGCAGGTCAACGACGGCGCGGGGGCGCGGATTGCCGGGCTCACGGCCCAGGATTTTCGCCTCGTTGAGAATGGCGAACCGATCGCCAACCTCACCGTGGCCGAGCAAGAAGTGGGCGTGCAGGTGGTGTTCGTCCTGGACACCTCCGACTCGTTCAGCGCCCGCGACATTAATGCCGTCACCCGCCTGGACCACCTGAAGAACGACCTGCTGGCCTACGCCCAGGACGCCATGCGCGCCGGCCTGGATGACGTCACCATCCTGGCTGCCGAGGGGCCGGTGGTGGCGCATGCCAATGATCCGGGCGATGTGGCCCGCGCCGTGGAAGGCTACGCCAGCGAATTCACCGGCGTGGCCGACCCGTTCACCCTGCTGAACTGGGGGTTGGACTATGCCTCGGACGCCACCCGCCAGCCGGGGATGCGGCGGCTGCTGATCTTTCTTTCCAACGGCCTGCCGCAGACCGATGTTTCCGGCCAACTCGCGAACATTGCCAGCCGCACGGCGGCCGTGCCGGTGCGCGTATATTCCATGTATGTGGGCCCAGAGGGCGGCGAAGCCACCACGGGGGCCAACCACCTGCTGCGCCTGGCGCAGGAGAACGGCGGCGACCGGCTGTTGTTCCGGGGGGCGGGGTCGCTCGCGCCGTTCACCGAACTGCTGGCGGGCGAAGGCCGGCAGTATCACCTGAGCTACCGGTCGGCGCTGGCGGAAACGGGCCAGCACACCCTGGCCGCCCAAATCACGCTGCCGGATGGCGCGACGTTGAACACCGCCGAGGCCATCTTCCCGTTGCGCGTCGAGCCGCCCATGGCGCGGCTGGGCGACCTGCCGCCGAGCGTGGTGCGCGTGGCCGCCTCGGCGGAGGCGGGCGCCGCGGGCGCAGAGCCGCAGAGCCTGGCTGTGCCGATTGTGATTGACTTCCCCGACGGGCACACCCGCGGCCTGCTCTCGGCGGAACTGCTGGTGGATGGGGTGGTGGTGGCAAGCGCCCCCGCGACCACCAGCCTGAGCGCCCTCATTTGGCCCCTGGCCGGCTATGCCGAAGGCGCCGACCACGTGCTCCAGGCGCACATCATTGACGAATTGGGCCTGGCCGCCGAGACCACGATGGTGACGGTGAACGTGAGCGTGCAGGTGCCCGCCGCCCCGGCGCAGCCGCCCGCGCCCTTGCGTCTGCTGCAGCAGCCCGGCGTGCCCCTGGCGGCCCTGGCCGTGGCCGGGCTGGCCCTGGCGCTGACCATCGGCGGGCTGGCGTGGTGGAGCGTCACCCGCCGCAGCCGGGCCCTGGCCGCCGTGGATGAGGCGCCGCCCCAAGTGGCCGCCCGCCCAGCGCCGCCTGCCAGCGCCGCGCCCAGCG
Organism: uncultured Anaerolineales bacterium; assembly: GCA_964497615.1. Classification (GTDB taxonomy): domain Bacteria; phylum Chloroflexota; class Anaerolineae; order Anaerolineales; family UBA6663; genus CAZCEC01. Next base: position 22,724 of record CAZCEC010000065.1, read on the forward strand.
ATGCCACCGTGCCCGTCTTGCCCACCCGGCCAGCCGTCCCGGCGGGGCGCTCCCAGCCCATCACCCGCGCCGAGGTGAGTGTCAGTGTTCCCCCGAATGGACCCGCGCCAGCCGCGCCACCGAAGGGCAGCGCGCTTCGGAAAACCCAACCCCTGAACCAGCCGCCCCAGCCGGGCCAGGCCTCCCGCCCGCTGTTTCGCTGGCCCGTCAAGGCCCACCCGGCGCACGGCCCCGTGTTCCTGGAGGTGGTGGAGCCGGGCGGCGGCAGCGCGCCGCGGGCTGATATAGAATTGGCGGGCGAGGTCGTGACCCTGGGCCGGGATGGCGCAATGGCGGAGGTCGTCTTTCACGACCGGTCCGTCTCGCGCCTGCATGCCCGCATCGTGGCGCTCAATGGGGTGTTCCTCATCTACGACGCGGGTTCCACATCCGGCACCTGGGTCAACTACGCTCCCTTGCCGCCCGAGACGGGCCACGCGCTACAGCCCGGCGACCTGATCAACCTGGGCCGGGTGCAGCTCCGGTTCCAGCGGCGGGATGCGCCCGCCCCGGTGAACGGCGCGCGCGTGGCCCGGGTGGCGCCAGCCGCAAACGGCGGCCCGCCCGCCGCGCCGGTCCCCGACCCTCACCCGGTGGACGCGCCTGCCAGCCATCCACCCTCGCCGGACCCCGTTGGCGGTCCTGTGGAGACGCCTGAATGATTCCTACGCCGCACTCCGATCTCACCCTGGGGCATGGCACCCATCCCGGCGAGACCGGCAAGAACAACGAGGACCGCTACGCCGTGCAATCCTACTACGGCGAAGGCGGCGCCACCATCACCCTGGGCGTGGTGGCAGACGGCATTGGCGGCAACCGTGCGGGTGAGGTGGCCTCCGACCTGGCGGTGCGCCACGTGAGGCAGACGGTGGGCAACGGGAGCGGCACGGACTATGCCCGCATGCTGGATGAGGCGGTGGGCCAGGCGGCCCGCGCCGTGCAGGCCGAGGCGCAAGCCAACCCGGACCTCAAAGGCATGGGCACCACGTGCGCGGTGGCGCTGGTGGCCCACCGGCGGCTTTATACCGCTTACGTGGGCGACAGCCGCATCTACCTGGCGCGGAAGGGCGGCATTATCCAGACCAGCGTGGATCACACCTTTGTTCAGGAAGCGATTGAGAGCGGTCTGCTGTCGCCGGCCGAGGCCAAGGCCCATCCGCACCGGCACGTGGTGCGGCGGCACCTGGGCGCGGACCCCAATGTGCGCGCCGACTTTCGCCTGCGGCTGGCCGAAGACGAGGCCCCCGAGCAATCCATGCGCAACCAGGGCGTGCAGTTGGAGCCGGGCGATCAGGTGCTCATCTGCTCGGACGGCCTGAGCGACCTGGTGGAGGCGCCGGAGATTCTCCAGGTGATCACCGGCCGCCCGGTGCAGAAGGCGGTGGATGAATTGATCCTCCTGGCACGCCGCCGCGGCGGGCACGACAACATCACCGTCATCCTGATGCAAGTCTGATTCGACGAAATACGACAGACGAAGGACGAAAGGTTCCCAACGATTAAGGCGTTCAACCGAACACACCGTTCACCCGCTTGCCCGTTGGGAGGGCGGTTGCACGATGATTGACCCGATCCGCCTGGAAATCTTCAAGCATCTCTTCGCCTCGGTGGCCGAGGAGATGGGCGTCACCCTCGGCCGCACGGCCTATTCCCCCAATATCAAGGAACGGCTCGACTACTCCTGCGCCCTGTTTCTGGGCGACGGGCGGCTGCTGGCGCAGGCCGCGCACATCCCGGTGCACCTGGGCGCCATGCCGGCCTCGGTGCGGGCCGCCATCGAGCGCTGCGCCCCCTTCGCCCCCGGCGACCTGGTTATCCTGAACGACCCGTATTTGGGGGGGACACATTTGCCGGATGTGACGCTCGTGTCGCCGGTGTTTGTCGAGACTCAACATGTTGAGCGCAGGCCGGATTTCTTCGTGGCGTCGCGGGCGCACCATGCCGATATCGGCGGGATGTCGCCGGGCTCCATGCCGCTCTCCACGGAGATTTATCAGGAGGGCGTCATCATCCCACCCATCAAGTTGGTGGAGGCCGGCCGCCGCAATGACGCAGTGTGGGATCTGATCCTGCGCAACGTGCGCACCCCCGCCGAGCGCGAGGGCGACCTGGTGGCGCAGATGGCGGCCCATACCGTGGGGGCGCGGCGCGCGGCGGAAGTGGTGGCCCGCTACGGGCTGGACGAGGCCCAACGCTACGCCGAAGCCCTGCTGGCCTACACCGAGCGGATGGTGCGGACCTTGCTCACCAGCCTGCCGCCGGGCGCATACAGCTTTGAAGACTACGTGGAAGCGCCCGACGGCGCAGACCTGCCCATCCGTGTGACCGTGACGGTCTCGCCGGAAGGCCTGGAAGCGGACTTCACCGGCACGGCCGGGCCGATGGACGGTAATCTCAACGCCGTCGCCGCCATCGTGGAGAGCGCCGCCGCCTACGTGGTGCGCTGCCTAGTGGCGACGGTCTCCCCCGCCGAAGTGCCCATGAACGCCGGGGCCTTTGCCCCCTTGCGCGTGCGCCTGCCGCCCGAGAGTTTGCTGGATGCCCGCCCGCCCCACGCGGTGGCCGCCGGGAACGTGGAGACCTCACAGCGGATTGTGGACGTGCTGCTAGGCGCGCTGGCCCCGGCCCTGCCCGGCGCCGTGCCCGCCGCCTCGCAAGGCACCATGAACAACCTCACGTTTGGCGGCCGGCTGCCGGGGAGCGGGGAGCCCTTTGCCTATTACGAGACGATGGGCGGCGGCGTGGGCGCAGGACCGCAGGCAGCCGTGGCGGCCAGCGGGGTCCATGTGCATATGTCCAACACCCGCAACACGCCCATCGAGGCGCTGGAGCATGCGCTGCCCCTGCGGGTGGAGCAGTACAGCCTCCGGCGCGGATCGGGCGGCGCGGGGCTGCACCCTGGCGGCGACGGCCACGCTGCTGACCGAGCGGCGGCGGCGCGCGCCCTGGGGCTTGCAGGTGGGCCAGCCCGGGGCGCCGGGCCGCAACCGGCTGCTGCGGGGGAATGAATCCCTTGACCTGCCGGGCAAGTGCACACTGACCCTGGCGGCGGGTGAGGGGCTGAGCATCGAAACGCCAGGGGGAGGGGGATGGGGGGAGGCGCCTGGATAGTTGGCGTGGTATACTTGTCGGAAGATCGGAATTTCCGAAAGGTATCCCAGATGAACACGACGGTTCAGATTCGCAAGAAGGGGAGCCTGACCCTGCCAGTTGAGCTGCGGAACAAGTACCACCTGGACGAGGGTGATGTCTTCACTCTGATTGACCTCGGCGGCGGCTCCTTTTTGCTCACGCCGCGGCTATCGCAGGTGAACCAACTGGGCGACCGGGTGGCGCAGGTCCTGGACGATACGGATGTGTCCTTGGACGACCTGCTGGCGACCCTGGACGAGGAGCGCGAACGCTACTATCACGAACGATATGCCGAAGCCTGATGTGTTCCTGGACAGCAGCGCGCTCATCGCTGGCATCGTCTCGGAACACGGCGCGGCGCGCGCCCTATTGCTGCTCGGCGAATCCGAGCACATCGCCCTGACAGTCTCAGAGCAAGTCATCGTGGAGGTGGAACGCAACCTGGCCCGCAAGGCGCCCAAGGCCTTGCCCTTTGCGCGCGAGATGATCATCCGGGCAAACATCCGCATCCAGCGTGACCCATCCCCAACAGCCGTCCGTGAACACCTTGACTGGATCAGCCATGCCGCCGATGTGCCCATTCTGCTGGCCGCGCATCAGGCCAAGGTGGACTACCTCGCCACACTCAATGCCCGGCACTTTCTGAAAGACTCGGGCGTCTCACAGCGTAGCGGGCTTCGCTTGGGGACGCCGGGCGATGCGCTGGCCTGGGTCCGCGTGAAATTGGGGTAGGAGGACACTTGACGTACTCACCCGTGGTGGAGGCGGCGCTGATCTTCGCGGCCCGCGCCCACGCACACCAAAAGCGCAAGGGCACCGACGTGCCCTACATCGTGCATCCAGTGGGCGTGATGTTGACCTTGCAGGCGGCCGGCGAGAACGACCCGGAACTGCTGGCCGCGGCGCTGCTGCACGACACACTCGAAGACGCGGGGGTGACGCTTGAGACCTTGCGCGAACGATTCGGCCCGCGCGTGGCGGCGCTGGTGGAAGGGGCGAGCGAGCCCTTTGCCCGCGATGAGCCGTGGGAGACCCGCAAGCAGCATACGGTGGAGCATTTGCGCACCGCACCGCGCGACGTTCAGCTCGTGGCCGCCGCCGACAAGCTGCACAACCTGCATGCGATGGTGGCGGACCATGCCGCGCTGGGCGATGGGCTGTGGCGGCGCTTCAAGCGGGGCCGGGCGGAGACGGCGTGGTATTACCGGTCGATTAGTGAGAGCCTCAGGCTGGGCGAGTTGGCCGAGCACCCGTTGATCGTTGAGCTAGGCCGGACGGTGAAGGAGTTCTTTGGAGAGTAGGGTAGTGTTGACTTACTGCAGGACCATCTCAAACCCGGCCAGGAACTGCTCTCTGGTGACTGAGCCGATCCACTGCTGCACCACGTTGCCTTCGCCGTCCAGCAGGTAGAACTCGGGCTGGTAGCGGTAGCCCAGCGCCTGCTTGAACGGGTTGGTGGCAGCGTCATCCACGTCCAGATAGGTAAAGCGAATTTCGGTGTGGTACTCGGCTTCGAGCCCATGCACGATGGGCTTCATTCGGTTGCAGGTCGTTCACCAGAAGGCGAAAAACTCGACTAACTGCGGCTGTCCGGCCGCCAGGTTCACCAAGGCCGGGTCGGACGGGGTGAACTCGTCGCTGATGACAAAGGGGGTGACGGTGGGCGGCGGCACGGTCGGTTCGGCCTGGGTAGCGGGCGCGGCTTCCGTCGCGGGGGCCGGCTCCACCTGCGTGGCGGCCGGTTCGGCGCCAGCGCTGGTGGGCTCAACCGCAGCCACCGTCGCCGGGACCGTCGTTGATACCAGCGCCGGAGCGAGGGTCGGGGCCTGGACCTGGGCGGTGGGCGTGGCAGCCGCCGGGCTGCAAGCGGACAGCAGCAGGGCCGGCAACACCAGCCAGCGTAACACACGCGCAACGGGCAAGCGATTTCGCATCCCAGTCAGCATAGTTGGGCTTCATTAACCAATCCTTACGGCTTTCTTACGCCCGCACCCGACGCCGGGCAGGGGGCGCATTTCAACCTGGGGCCAGATTCCTCACCCGCACAAGGCTCACGCCAGCTCTGGCGGGCTGAGGCGGGTTCGGAATGAAAGCGCCGGTGGGATGAAGCCGAGCGCGGCCCCCAAGGTGAAATGCGCTCCGGGCAGGCGTGAGGCGCGGCGCATTTGTTCCCCTGGCCCGGCGAGGCTATCATTGGCCGTATCCACCCCCACCAGGAGAGTGCCGTGGCCGCCGCATCTGCTCCCATGATGAACGACAAGCGCGAGATTTTTGGCTGGACCATGTACGATTGGGCCAACAGCGCCTTCAGCACCACCGTCATTACGGTGTTCCTGGGCCCCTACCTGACCAGCATCGCCGAGGCCGCCGCCGACGCCAACGGGTTCATCCGGGTGCTGGGCTTCGCCATCCGGTTCGACTCCTTCTTCACCTACTGCGTCTCCGCCTCGGTGCTGCTGCAGGTGTTCTTCCTGCCGGTCCTGGGCGCCATCGCCGACTACTCGCACCTGCGCAAACGCATGCTGCAGATCTTCGCCGTGCTGGGGTCGCTCTCGGCGCTGCTGATGTTCTTTATCGTGCCCGGCCAGCACTTATTCGGCGGGTTATTGCTCATCCTGGGCAACCTGTCGTTCGGGGCCAGCATTGTCTTCTACAACGCCTACCTGCCCGACATCGCCAGCGCCGACCGGCAGGACCAGGTGTCGTCGGCGGGCTTCGCCATGGGCTACGCCGGGGGCGGGCTGCTGCTGGTGCTCAACCTGGTGCTGTACCTGTTTGGCGACAGCCTGGGCCTCAGCACCGCCATGGTGGCGCGCATCAGCCTGGCCTCGGCCGGCGTGTGGTGGCTGGGCTTTTCGCTTATCACCTTCCGGGCGCTGCGCCCGCGCCACGCCATCCGCCAACTGCCGCCCGGCGACAACCTGCTGACCATCGGCTTCAAGCAACTGGCCTCCACCTTCCGCGAGATCCGGCACTTTCCGCAGACGGTGCGCTACCTGCTGGCCTACCTGTTCTTCAACGACGGCATCCAGACCGTGATCGTGATCTCGGCGGTGTTCGCGGCGGAGGAGTTGGGCATGTCGTCTACCAACCGCATCCTGGTCATCCTGATGATCCAGATCGTGGCGTTTGGCGGGGCCTACTTCTATGGCTGGCTGGCGGGGCGGATCGGGGCGCTGCGCGCGCTGATCACCAGCCTGGTGATCTGGAGCGTGGTGACGGTATATGCCTTTGCGGGGATGCGCAGCACCGCGCTGGTGCTGGGGATGCCGCAGCGCGAACTGGAGTTCTGGCTGCTGGCGTTCGTGGTGGCCATCATCCTGGGCGGCAGCCAGGCGCTGAGCCGCAGCCTGTTCGCGCGCATGATCCCACCCGGGCGCGAGGCGGAGTTCTTTTCGTTCTACGAGGTCAGCGAGCGCGGCACCTCCTGGATGGGGCCGTTCCTGTTCGCACGCGTCAACGACCTGACCAGCAGCCTGCGCTACGGCATCCTCTCGATTATCGTGCTGTTTATCGTCGGCCTGGGCATCCTGCTCACGGTGAATGTGCCGCGTGCCATCGCCGAAGCGGGGCGCACGCCGGCCGAGCCGGCCGAAGCCCTGGCCGGGGCCGGCGCAGACTGATAAGATAAGGCATGCCACTTCAAGTCGGATCCATCCTCAGCGAACGTTATCGCATCACCGGCATCCTGGGGCAGGGCGGCATGGGCGCCGTCTACCTGGCGGTGGACGAGAGCCTGGGCGTGCCCTGCGCCGTCAAGGAGAACCTGAACTTCTCGCCCGAGAGCGAGCGGCTGTTCCGGCGCGAGGCCAACCTGCTGGCCGCCCTGCGCCACGCCCATCTGCCGCGCGTCACCAACCACTTCGTGCTGGGCAGCCAGCAGTACCTGGTGATGGACTACGTGGAGGGCGAGGACTTGAAGGCGCGGCTGGAACGGCAGGGCGCCCTGCCCGAGCCGCTGGTGGTGGCCTGGGCCTCGCAGCTCTGCGATGCGCTGGCCTATTTGCACGGCCTCAACCCGCCCGTCATCCACCGCGATATCAAGCCCGCCAACATCAAGCTCACGCCCACCGGCGAAGTGATCCTGGTGGACTTCGGGGTGGCCAAGCCCACCTCGGTGGACCAGAAGACCGCCACCAACACGATGGCGTTCACGCCGGGCTTCACCCCGCCCGAGCAGTATGGCCTGGGCAAGCCGGACGCGCGCGTGGACCAATACGCCCTTGCCGCCACGCTTTATACCCTGCTCACCGGCCAGTCGCCGCCAGACAGCGTGGAGCGCCTGCTGGGTAACGCGGCCCTGGCGCCGCCCCAGGCGCTGCGGCCCGAGCTATCAGCCGCTGTGACCGCCGCCATCACCAAGGCGCTGGCGGTGCAGCCGGAGGACCGCTTCCCCGACATCACGGCCTTCAAGCAGGCCTTGCTGGACCAGGCCGCGCCCGGGGCGATGGCGACCATGATGGAGCGCGGCCCGCATGTTACGCCAGCCGGCGGCCCAACGGTTGGGCGCCCGCCTGCCACCGGCCCGCTGGTGGGCGGAGAAACCGTGGTGCACGGAGGCCGCAGCGCGCCGCCCGGCACCGGGCCGCTTGCCGGCGGCCGCCCCGTGGACGGCGCCACCGTCCGGCGGGAGGCGGTGGAGGGCCACCCGCCGCCCACGATGATGGAAGTGCCGGCCGCGTTCCCGCCTGCGGCCGCGCCGCCCCCAGCCACGGGCGCGCTGCCCGTAGCGGAACCAATCTCCGCACCGGCGCCCGCCAAGGCCCGGCCGGGATGGGTGAAGTGGGCAGGCATCGGCTGCCTGATTGTGGTGCTGGGCGGGGCGGCGCTGGCCGGCGGGAGCGCCCTGGGCCTGGCCCTGGGGCAGCAGTCACCGACGCCGACCATGACTCAGGCGCCGACCGAGGCCGCTACGGCCACGGCGCCCATCGTCGTGGAAGTGACCGACACCGAGGCCCCGCCGCCCAGTGACACGCTCGCGCCAGAAGAACCCTCCGCCACGCCGCCAGCCACCGACACGCCCGCGCCAGAAGTTACACCCACAGAGACGGCCACCCTGGAGCCAAGCGCCACGCCAACCGCGGCGGGCACGCAGATTGGCAGCGGCGGGCGGCTGGCCTTCATCAGCGACCGGGATGGGCAGTTCTTCCAGGTGTACACGATGAACGCGGACGGGAGCGACGTGCAGCAGTTGACGACCGACCCGACCGACAAGTGGAGCCCGGACTGGGATTTTAACGGGACGCAGTTGGCGTGGAGCACCGACGGCACGCGGCTGATCTACGTGGCCGATGGGGGCGGGGGCAACGGCCTGGACCTGTGGATGATCAACGCCGACGGCACCGACCCGCAGAACCTCACCAACGCGCCGGGTGACGACTTCCAGCCGAACTGGTGCGGAGAGGAGAACTTGTGGTGGGCGTCCACCCGCATCCAGGGCGTGCACCAGATTTTCGGGATCACGCTCTCCAGCCTGGCGCAGGGCTTCCGGCCGTTCAACTTCAGCGGGACGCACAACAACCCGCGCGAGTTCGACCCCTTTGCCTATCCGGGCTGCGAGCGGCTGGTGTTCACCTCCACGCTTGATGGGCCGAATGAGATCTGGCGCTACTGGCCGGACTGCGAGGAGTGTTACCGGAAGGTGCGCACCTATAAGGAGGAGGGCGGCCGCGCGGAAGAGCCGGCGCTTTCGCCGGATGGGACGCTGATGGCCTATACGCGGGTGCTGGGCGGGGCCATCGAGGTGGTGGTGGCGGACGTGGCCGACCGGGTGACGAACGTGCAACTGACCAGCAGCCTGAACAACTTCAGCGCGCAGTGGAGCCCGGACGGGCAGTGGCTGACGTTCGTCTCGCTGCGCGATGGCAACCGCGAGGTGTATGTGATGACCATCGCGGGGACGAGCCAGACGAACTTAACGAACAACCCGGCGACGGACACGGACCCGGTGTGGCAGCCGCGGCTGCCCTAGATACCTGAGCGCCCCAGAACGAAAAGGACCCCGGCGCGGGCGCGCCGGGGTCCTTTTTGGGTTTTGCGTGGACGTAGTCTTAGACCTTGACGACGTTGGCGGCCTGGAGGCCCTTGGGGCCCTTCTGGATCGAGAACTCGACCTTCTGGCCCTCTTCCAGGTTGCGATAGCCGTCGCCCTGGATGGCGGAGAAGTGGACGAAGACGTCCTCGCCGCCTTCGCGGGCGATGAAGCCATAGCCCTTGGCGCCATTGAACCACTTGACGGTGCCGACGATGCGCTCGTTCATTGTGTTGCCTCCTCAGGCAAGAAAAAAAGGTGTTGATGTTAGGCGCTTTGGTTCTGCCATCGGAGTGGTAAAAACAAAACGACCCCGCGGGATACAGCAGCCGCGGGTCGTTGCTTTCCTACGTCCAACGAGAACTTACTTGCATCCTACGGGTGGAATATTATCGGAGAAGACGTAAGGAGTCAAGTGGAAAGAGGCAGCCTACACCAGCCCCCGCCGCCGGGCGATGTCGGCGGCCTGGGTGCGGTTTTCGGCCTGGAGCTTGCCGAGGACGTTGGAGACGTGGTTCTTGACGGTGCCCTCGGTGATGACGAGCTTGTCGGCGATGTCGCGGTTGGAGAGGCCCTGGGCCAGCAGGACGAGGACCTCGCGCTCGCGGTCGGAGAGGGCTTCCAGGGGCTGGGATTGCGGGTGCATGAGCTCGCGCAAGGCGCGCGAGGCGATCTCCGGCTGGATGAAGGCTTCGCCGGCATAGACGCGGCGGATGGTGGCGATGAGCTGGTCGGCGGGGGTGTCCTTGAGCAGGTAACCCAGCGCGCCGGCCCGCACGCCCTGATAGACGTAGTCGTCGCGGTCGAAGGTGGTGAGGATGATCAGGCGCGCCTCCGGCCACTCGCGGGTGATCGTGGCGGTGGCCTCGACGCCGTTCAGGCCCGGCATCTGCACGTCCATCAGGATGACGTCGGGGCGCAGTTCGAGGGCGCGCTGCACGCCTTCTTCGCCGCTGGCGGCCTCGCCGACGACCTCCAGCCCCGGCTCCAGCTCGAGGATGGTGCGCAGGCCGTGGCGCATGAGGGTTTGGTCTTCGACGATGAGGATTCTAATCATGCTGAAGGGCGTGACGACAGACGACGGACGACCGAAGGACATGACGAAGGACGAACGACGAAAGACGGATGGGAGACGGGACAGCGGACGGTCGAAGGCCGACAACCGAAGGCAGGAATACGCTGTAAGGTAATGGGACGCGAATCAGGGAAGGGCGGCATGTTCGGCTTTCGTCTTTCGTCCTTCGTCGTTCGTCAGATGAGCGGCACGCTCGCTTCAACGGTCAGGCCGTCAAGGTTAGTCAGGGTCAGTTGGCCGCCGAGGCCCTCGAGGCGTTCGCGCAAGCCGTGCAAGCCATAGTGGCCGGGCGGCGGCAGGCCGGCGCCGGGCGAGGGCGGGCCGGCGTCGGGCAGCGGGCCGAGGGCGCGGGCCGGCAGGCCGCGGCCGTCGTCGCGCACGCGCAGGACGGCGAGGGCGGGGGCAACTTCCAAGTGGAGGTCCACATGGCGGGCAGTGGCGTGGCGCTCGATGTTGGTGAGCGACTCCTGGGCCACGCGCCACAGGGTTTCGGCCACGGCCGGGGTCAGTCGCGCTGCGCCATCTGCAATGCGGCAGGTGATGTTCAGCCCGGTGCGCTGGCCGGTGTCCACCGCCAGGGTGCGCAGAGCGTCGGGCAGGGGGCGGTCGCCCAGGCCGGGGGCGCGCAGGCCGGCCAGGGAGCGGCGCAATTCGTCCATGGCGGCGCGGGTGACGCCCTTGAGCGCGTCCACTTGCTCGGCGGCGCGGTCCGGGTCCACGCGATACAGGCGCTGGATGGCCTCCAACTGCACGGAGATAGCGACCAGGGCGTGACCGAGGCTGTCGTGCAGGTCGCGGGCCAGGCGCTCGCGCTCGCGCAGGGCGGCGAGCTCGGCGTCGTGCTCGCGGGCGGCTTCGAGCGCGGCCTGGGCGGCGCGCAATTCCTGCACCAGGGCGCCGCGCTGGCTGCTGGTGCGGGTGACGTAGTACACGAACAGGTAGAAGACGATGGTGGAAGCCCAACTCAGGAGGGGACCAATGAATTCGCCGGTGGTGAAGATCGAGAAATCGAGGTCGCGGCCCAGGCCAACGACGAGGGTGAAAATCACCAGGGTGCCGGGCACGGCCACGAGCGGAGGCAGCACGCCGAACATCTGCCCGAAGTAGGCCATACCCACCCAGCCAAAGTCTGCGGCGATCCACCATTCGACCAGCCACAGGGCAATGCTGCCGAGAAAGTAGACGGCCAGCCGCCAGTTGGGGAGGGGCCAGCGGTCGGTGAGGATGAAGTTCCACAGATAGAGCGCTGCCTGGCCCAGCACGAGCACGGTCAGGGCGGCTTCGCGCCAGCCGAGCGCCGCGCGCGCCTGCCACAGGGTCAGCCCCAGTATTAGCGCCAGCACGCCCAGGTAGACCACGTGCCAGAAGGTGATATACCACCTGAACAGGCGCGGGGGCAGGGGCGTGTCGTGGCCGAGGTCGGCGGGGGGGCGGGGCTGCGTCATGCGCATCCTATTATATACAGCCAGGGGTCATGACAGTTGCCGGCTGACAATTGTCATGACCCCGGCTTTCATGGACCGGTCGTCAGGCGCGCGGGTCCCACTTGAAGAGGCGCCCGGCCGCGAGGGTAGCGGCGATGCCATAGACGGCCAGCAGGCCCAGGTGCCGCAGCCAGTTCGGGTCCAGCGCGCCATCGAGCAGGGGGGTGCGGACGAGCTGGGTGACGGCGTAGGACGGCAGGTAGGGCACGACGTTCTGGAGCCAGGCCGGCAGCATGTCCAGCGGGAAGATCATGTCGCTGATGAACATGAGGCCGAAGTAAATGGTCATGCCCGCGCCGGTGGCGGCGCCGGCTTTGGGCGCGACGCCGCTGATGATCTGCCCCAGAGCCAGGAAGGTGAGGGCGCCGGCCAGGATCATGGGCAGACCCAGGGCCAGGCCGCTGGCCGTGAGGGGCATGCCGTAGAACACGACCGCCATCAGCAGGATAAGGCCGCCTTGGGTCAGCCCGAGCAGCAGGTTGACGACGAGGTAGGCGCCGAGCAACTGCGCGGCCGGCATGGGCGTGGCCCGCAGGCGGCGCAGGATGCCCTTCTCGCGCATCTCGACCAGCATGGCCGAGCCGCCCACCAGCCCGAAGCTGAGGGCATTGAGCACGATAACACCGGGCGTCATCCAGGTCATGGCGTCGCTCATGATGATGCCATAAATGGCCATCAGGAAAACGGGAAAGGCGAAGTTCCAGAACAGCACCTCGCGGGTGCGGAGGTGGATGAGGAACATGGCTTTGGTGAAGATGAGAAAGCGTTGCATCAGAGTCTCCTATTTCTGAGCCACCACCGCGCCGGACAACAGGTCCGGCACGGATTGGCGGCGCGGGGTGAGGGCGGCGGCGGCCACGTACAGGCCCAGCAGGACGTAGACGGCGATGAGGCCGGGGCGCAGGCCTGCGTTCGGGTCGAACCAGATGGGCGTGGGTAACAACAAAGTGGCGTGCGTCAGCTCCCACGGCAGCAGCTTGAAGACAGTGCGCAAGGCGGCCTGGCCCCAGGTGAGGCGGCCGCCGCGCGCGCTTTCGACGCGCAGGCCCAGCCGGCGCTTGCCGACGGTGGCGCCGCTGAAGTGATCCAGCGCGATGAAGTAGAGCCAGGCCGGCAGCGAGACCGTCGCCAGCACCCAGGCCTCGACTTGCCAGCCGAGGGCGGCGGGCGGCAGGCCCACGCCCAGCAGGCGCAGCGCGCCCTGGGTGACCAGGACAGCCCCGGCCAGCAGGGCCACGTCGAGCAGGTAGGCCGCGGCGCGGCGGGCGAGGTAGGCGGCCACCATCAATCAGTCCTCGGCCAGCGCACGGCCGGTGAGCTTGAGAAAGACATCTTCCAGGTTCGGCTGGCGCAGGATGACGTCGCTCAGGCTGCGGCCCAGGCGCGCGGCCAGGTCGTGCAGGGCCGCCATCGTCGCCTGCGGCTCGGCGGTCTCCAGTTCCAGGTGCTGGCCGCTGTAGCGGGCGGTGCGCACGCCGGGCAGGGCGCGCGCCTGCTCCAGGGGCAGTTCCACCGCGGCCTTGAGCACGGGGTTGGCCTTCATACCCGCGATCAGGCGGGCAGGCGTATCGCAGGCCACGATCCGGCCCTGGTCGATGATGGCCACGCGCCCGGCCAGGGCCTCGGCCTCTTCCATCGCGTGGGTGGTGAGGACGACGGTGCGGCCGTCGTCGTGCAGTTGGCGGATGTTGTCCCACACAGCGCGGCGGGCGTGCGGGTCCAGGGCGGCGGTCGGCTCGTCCAGCAGGACGATGCGCGGGTTGTTGGCCACCGCCAGGGCCAGGGCCAGGCGCTGCTGCTGGCCGCCGGAGAGCCGCCGGGCCAGCTTGCGGCTGTGCTCGGTGAGGCTAAAGCGGGCCAGCAGGGCGGCGCTCTGGGCGGGGGTGGGAAAGACCTCGTACAGGGCCGAGTAGACCTCGATCAACTCGGACACGGTGAGGTCGTCCAGCAAGGCGGTCTTTTGCAGTTGGATGCCAAGCTGGCGCTTGGCGAGGTCGGGGGCGCGCTGGACGTCGTGGCCGGCCACGCGCACCCGGCCCTGCTCGGGCCGGTGCAGGCCCTCCACGCTCGCCAACAGGGTGCTCTTGCCGGCGCCATTGGGCCCCAGCAGGCCGAAGATTTCGCCGGACTGGACGGTCAGGCTGACCTCGCGCAGGGCTTCCACGCGGCGCGGGCCGCGCCCATAGGCGGCGGACACATTCTCGATCTCGATCATTGGCTCGGTCATGGTTGTCTCCCGTGGCCCACCGGTCGTGGGATGGCTGTAGATTAGGGCAAGGGGCGGGCGGGGACGAGGCCCGGGGGAGAGAACCTGGGCATGACTTTTGGCATAAGCCGGGAGGTGCCGGCGGGCACAAGCGGATTCTGCCCCTATTCGCGCCCGGCGCTTCGTGGTAAGATTTCGCCGCTGCCCTCGCCGGGCGGCGCATGGAAGTCGAACCGCCTCGGTCCGCAGTCCTGACCGAGGCTTTGCGTTATGGACATGGAATGCTGACTGAACGCACTAACCTCCGCAATATCGCCATCATCGCCCACGTGGACCACGGCAAGACCACGCTGGTGGATGGGCTGTTGAAACAGGCGCACACCTTCCGCGACAACCAGCGCGTGGCCGAGCGCGTGATGGACTCCAACGACCTGGAACGCGAGCGCGGCATCACCATCCTGGCCAAGAACACAGCCGTCACCTACCAGGGCGTCAAGATCAACATCGTGGACACGCCCGGCCACGCCGACTTTGGCGGCGAGGTGGAGCGCGTGATGAACATGGTGGACGGGGTGCTGCTGCTGGTGGACGCCGCCGAGGGGCCCATGCCGCAGACGCGCTTCGTGCTGCGTAAGGCGCTGGAAATGGGCCACAAGGCTATCGTGGTCATCAACAAGGTGGACCGCAAGAACGCCGACCCGGCGTCCGCGCTCAACAAGACCTTCGATCTGTTCATCGAATTGGGCGCCACCGAGCGGCAGGCCGATTTTCCCGTCATCTACTCTAACGCGCTGACGCAGCAGGCCGGCGACACGCCTGAGCTATCGCCCGACTACCAGCCGCTGTTCGAAGCCATTCTGAGCCACATCCCGGCGCCCACGGTGGACCCCGAGGCGCCGACCCAGATGCTGGTGACGACCCTGACCTACGATGAGTACAAGGGCCTGATCGCCGTGGGCCGGCTGTTCAATGGCCGGCTGCGCGAAGGGCAAGTGGTGGCCCGCATCCAGCGCGACGGGCAGATTGAAACCAGCAAGCTCACCTACCTGTACGTCTTTCAGGGCCTCCAGCGCCAGCCGGTGACCGAGGCCGAGGCGGGCGACATCGTCGCCATCGCCGGGCTGGATGAGGTCCACATTGGCGAGACCATCGCCGATCCCGAGCAGC
>CAZCEC010000066.1:0-2328 GCA_964497615.1 uncultured Anaerolineales bacterium
GGAGAACGCGGAGCAAACCTTCTCTCACATCTCCGCGCGCTCCGCGGTGAAACTGGTTGAGTTAGTCGTACAGACTCTTCCCCTCCAATTCCCGCTCGCGCCGCGCCACGTAGTCGGCCACGGCTTCCGCGATGCCGGGGTCCAGCGGCGGTTGCTCATATCCCGCCAGTATTTCCTTCCACAGCGCGTTAGCCCGCTGCGGCGCTTCCGCCCCGCCCGCCGCCAGCCAGGTCTCGTAGCCCTGCCGGTCGCTGAGGAGCGGGCTGTAGAACTCAGTCGCAAACCGCGCCTGCGTGTGCGCCGTGCCGAAGTGATGCCCGCCCGGCCCCACCTCGCGGATCATGTCCAGCGCCAGGGTCTCGTCGTCCAGCGTGAACCCCTCCAGGAAGTGCGCGAACATCCCCAGCGCCTCGGCATCCAGCATGATTTTCTCATACGAGACCGTCAGCCCACCCTCCAGCCAGCCGATGGCGTGCATGATGAGGTTCGTGTGCGCCAGCAGCGCCGGCCACAGTGTCCACTGCGTCTCGTAGGCCGACTGCGCGTCGGGCGTCTTGGAGGTGTTCAGGCTGCCGCTGCCGCGATAGGGCAGCTTATATCGCCGCGCCAACTGCGCCCCCACGATCAGCGCCCACGCGCCCTCCGGCGTGCCAAAGGCCGGGCTGCCGCTGCGCATGTCCACATTCGTCGTAAAGCCCCCATACACCACCGGCGCGCCCGGCCGGGCCAACTGCGCCAGCGCGATGCCGGCCAGCGCCTCCGCGTTCTGCTGCGCCAGCGCCGAGGCGATGCTGATGGGGCTCATCGCGCCCGCCAGGATGAAGGGCGTGATCACCGTCGCCTGCCGCGCCCGTGCATACGTCAACAACCCGCCGATCATCCGGCTGTCGTACCGGAGCGGGCTGCTGGCATTGATCACGCCCCCGATGACGGGGCCGCCGCTCAATTCGCCAAACACCAGCCGTGCCACGTTCACCGCGTCGGTGGTGATTTCGCGGCCATGCGCGGCCTCCATCAGCGGCTTGTCGCTCAGGGTAACGGCCAGTTGCAGCCGCCGCAGGTGCCGCAGCGAAACCTCCACCTCTGCCGGGGCAATCAACTGCTCCCCGGCGAAGTGGATCACGTTCAGGCTTTGGTTGATCTTCAGGAAATTCTCGTAGTCGGCCAGGGTGCCGGGGCGGCGGCCGGTGTCCAGGCTGTTGACGTACACCACCCCGCCCTGCGGCATAAAGGCCACCGCGTTGCCGCCCACCGCCACGTCCCGCGCCGGGTTGCGCCCGCGCCAGGTGAACGTTTTCGGAGCGCGCGCTACCAGTTCCAGCACCAACCCCCGGTCCAGCCGCACGTGCTGCGCGGCGTGGTCCACCTGCGCCCCGGCCTCGGCCCACATGGACAGGGCCTCGTCATCCATGAAATCCAGACCAATGTTCTCCAGGATGCGCATCGAGGCGTCGTGCAGTTGCTCCAGCGCCTCCGGCCCCAGCCACTCCACCGGCGGGAAGGACACGCGCGGCTGCTGGCCCCTCAGCCGCGCCACCGGCGAATCTGCCCGCCGCGCTTGCAGCCGCGCTGCCCGCCGGTCGGAGCGCCCGGTCACACCGCCTCCAGCAGTTCCGGCGCCAGCACCAACACGTTGCGCAGCGCCTCGCCGCGCTCCAGGCTGTCCAGCGCCGCGTTGATTTCAGTCAATGGATACCGTCCGGTAATCAACTCGTCCAGCTTCAGCCGTCCCTGCCCATACAGCTCAGCGAGCTTGGGCACGTCGATGCTAGGCCGCGTGCTGCCCACGTTGCTGCCCAGCACCCGCTGCCCCCGCCACACAAAGTCGGCCACATCCAGCGGCGCGCTCTCGCCGCTGTTGGGCATCCCCACCAGCACAATCGCCCCGCCGCGCCGCGCCAGCTTCAGCCCTTGCGCCGCCGCTGCCGTGCTGGCCGCCGCCACGAACACATAGTCGGCCCCGCGCCCGCCCGTCAGCCCCCGCACCACCTTGCGCGCGTCTTCTTCCCGGCCGTTGATGGTATGCGTCGCGCCAAACTTGAGCGCCGCCGCCAGTTTGTGGTACAGCACGTCCACCGCGATGATGGGCGCGGCCCCCGCCAGCCGCGCGCCCTGCACCGTGTTGACCCCCACCCCGCCCGTGCCGATGACGACTACGCTGCTGCCCGCCGGCACCTGGGCCGTGTTCAACACCGCCCCCACCCCCGTGATCACCCCGCACGCCAGCAGGCAGGCCCGGTCCAGCGGCATCGCGTCCGCGATCGGGATCACCTGCGACTGGTCCACCACCACATATTCGGCGAACGCCCCGGTACTGATGCCCTGGTT
>CAZCEC010000066.1:2338-23753 GCA_964497615.1 uncultured Anaerolineales bacterium
GCACGCCATGGATCGACCTGCCACAACTGCAGGTCGCCGCGCCGGTTGCGCAGCCGCTTCTCAGTCGCCAGCGCAAACTTGCCCTCGCACAGGTGCGGCGCCCCCGTCGCGCAGAAGAAGCACCGCCCGCACCACCGCAGCAGCGACACCACCGCCCGGTCGCCCGGTCGCAGACCCATCACCCCCGGGCCCACCTCTGCCACCACGCCCGCGCCTTCGTGCCCGGCCACCACCGGCGGCGGCGCCGCCCACCCCGCCCACTGCCCGCGCACCAGATTCAGGTCGCTGTGGCACACCCCCACCGCCGCCAGCCGCACCTTCACCTCCCCCGGCCCCGGCGGGTCCAGGTCAATCTCCTCCACGACCAGCGGCTTGCCAAATTCGTAACAAACAGCGGCAAGCATTACTTCTTCCCCTTCACCAGCGGGCTCGCGCCCGTGTAGATCGGCGGCGCGTCGTGCACCACCTGCCGCGCTCCCTCGTTGTCTGTGATCGCCGCCATCACCGTGCCGCCATGATAACCCACCCGGCCCACCAGCGCCTGCCGCAGCTTCACGCTTGCCGTGCGCCCCCGGATCAGCGCAAACAGCCCCAGCCCCCCCAGACTGCGCCCCCAGGCCGCCGCCCCGTTCGCCTCGCACAGCGCCAACAGCGCCTGCTCCTCTTCAGAAAGCGCCGCCGCCGCGCCTGCCGCCCTCAACGCTTCAGCATTCAAGCGCTGGATTTCCCGCAGCGTCCGGCCAAAGCCTTCGAGATCGTCCGCGCTCAGCGCCGGCCACAGCGCCGCCTCCACCAGCCGCCCGGTCTCTGCGCTCAACTGGGGGATGGCGCTCAACAGCGCGGCGCGGCGGTCGGCTTCCAATGTGCCAGGCGTGCCCGCCGGCACGCGCGGCAGATACAGCACGAACACCCAGGCAGCCGTTTCCGGGTGCGCCAGCGCCTGCCGCCGCAGCGCCCTCGGCGCCCCCTCGCCCGCCCACGGCGCCTCCACCAGCAGCACCCCGCCCGCCGCGTATCCGTGCGTCTCCAGCCCCCACTCCGGCCCCAGCCCGGCCGCCGCCGCCAGCGCCGCTGTGTCAGCGCGCGGCCGGTCGTGCACCCACGCCAGCGCCTCGGCCACCCCCAGCGCCAGGTTCGCGTCGGACCCCAGGCCCATGTGGCTGGGCGGCGCCAGTTCAATCTCGATCTCCCCCTGCTCCGGCAAATGGTGGTGGCGCAGGAACCGC
This sequence comes from uncultured Anaerolineales bacterium, assembly GCA_964497615.1. GTDB lineage: Bacteria > Chloroflexota > Anaerolineae > Anaerolineales > UBA6663 > CAZCEC01. The sequence goes on from CAZCEC010000066.1 coordinate 3,565, forward strand.
CGCGCGAACACGCCGGCCTGCTCGCCGCGCGCGCCCTCCACGCTCAGCCCCTCCCCCCTCCGCGCCGACAGATTCAGCGGCGGGTGCTGGAGCGTAACTCCCAACAAGCCTGCCGCCCCCTCCTCATAACGAATTGCGGCCAGCGGAAGGCTGGCCGGCGCGCCGATCTCGATCTGCATGTATCCTGCCCTTGACTGGTTGACCCGTGCTACACTCCGCCCGAATGTTACCGCAGACCCGGTCTGAGAAGCGCTTCTTCGCCGGCTGCGGCCTGCTGGTGCTGGTGCTGGCGGGCGCGCTCGCGGCCGGCGGCGTGTGGGGCCTGCTGGCCTGGTACTCGCCGCCCGAGTTCGCCGGGGCCGTCCTCACCTCCGAACGCAGCCACTTCTACCCCGGCCGCTATCCCGTCCTGCGCCGCGACGCCACCTACGTCAGCAGCGCGCCCTTCAACCAGGTCTACACCTGGTACTCGTCCACCTTCGACCTCGGCCCGGAGCGCCACGGGCAGGGCCAGTGCATCCTCATGGCTGCCACCCGCACCCGCCTGCGCGTCTTCGAGGAAGATATGGGCGTCACCCTATGCGACACCCCCACGGGCCGCATGATCCTCGTCTCGCGCTACCTCACCCTGCGCGTCCGCTAACTCGTCTCCCGCAAATCCAGCAGTTCCTGCCCCTCCATCCCCTTCAGTACCGCCTCCAGTTCGCTGCGCGAGCAGTGCCGCACCTTCAGGACAATGTCGTAACCCTCCGCCTGGCGCGGCGAGCGCACGCTGCCCAGCGCCATGATGCCCCAACCCTGGTCGGAGATGGCCCGCGTCAGCCGCAGATACTCCCCACGTTTGTTGGGCACGCGCATCACCACCCGCCAGCCCGGCTCCTTCGCGCCCAGCAGGTTCTGCAATTCCACCAGCAGGTCTGTCTCCGTAATAATGCCGGCCACAATGCCGCCCTCGACCACCGGCAGCCCGCCCACCTTGTGCTGAATCATCAGGTCGGCCGCTTCCTCCAGGGTCGCCTCCGGCCCGATCGTCTTCAGGTCGGCCCCGCTCACCATCACCTTCTTCACCCGCAGGTCGGCCAAATAGCGGGTGATCTCCCACACGTCCAGGCTGCCCAGCGTCTCCGGCGGGATCGCCAGCCGCTGGCGCGTCACCAGCCCCAGCAGCCGCTTGCCGTCGCCCACCACCGGCAGATGCCGGATCTGGTTTTCCACCATCAGCTTCTGCGCCTCGGCCACCGCCATCTCCGGTCCGATCAGGATCGGGTGCCGGGTCATATAGTCTTTGACCAGCATGGTTCAGCCTCCCGCCGCCTGGATCACTGGCTCCAGCGCCGCCAACTGCTCCACTGGAATGTGGCAATAGATGTGCTGGCCCCCGCCCGCGTCGCGCCACGGCGGCGCTTCCACCTCGCACACCTTGCCCCCGTCCGGCAGCAGCCCCCGGCGCGGGCAGCGCGTGTGGAAGCGGCAGCCGCTGGGCGGGTGCAGCGGACTGGGCACCGACCCCTCCAGCCGGATGTGCTCTTGCTCCACCGTCGGGTCCGGCACCGGCACGGCCGCCAGCAGGCTCTCGGTATACGGGTGATAGGGCGGCTGGTAGATGGCCGCCGCCGGGCCGTGGTCCACCACCTGGCCCAGGTACATTACCGCAATGTAGTCCGAGAAGTAGCGCACCACGCTCAAATCGTGGGCGATAAAGATCAGGGTCGTGTTCTGCTCGCGCTGGATCTCCAGCAGCAGGTTGAGCACCGCCGCCTGTACCGACACGTCCAGCGCCGACACCGGCTCGTCGCACAGCACCAGGTCCGGCCGGCCGGCAAAGGCGCGGGCGATGCCCACCCGCTGCTTCTCGCCGCCGCTCAGTTGGCGCGGCAGCCGGTCGTAGTAGTGTTCGTCCAGCTTCACCGCCCGCAGCAGCCGGATGACCTCGGCCCGCACCTGGTCGTTTGGCACCACCTTGAACCGCCGCAGCGGCCGCTCGATCTGCTGCCCCACGCTGTAGGTCGGGTTCATCGTGGCGTCGGGGTTCTGGAACACCATCTGCAGTTCGCGGATCAGGTTCAGGTCGCGCTTGGCCACGCTGCGCTTCACGTCGAAGCCCAGGAACTCCACCTGCCCCCCCGTCATGTCTTCCAGCCCGATGATGGTCTTGATGAGCGTGCTCTTGCCGCAGCCGGATTCGCCCACCACGCCCAGGGTCAGCCCCCTCGGCGCTTCCAGGCTCACGTCGTCCACCGCCTTGACGAACTCCTTCTTGCCCAGCCCCAGCAGGCTCAGCGCCGACGAATCCGTGTGCCGGTAGTAGGTCTTCAGGCCGCTCACTTTGAGGATCGGGTCCGGCTTCTCGGCCGGCGGCGTCGCCAGTTCCATCGCCAGCTCGGGGGGCGGCTGCCACTCGGCCGGGTCGATCTCATTCGAGTATAGGCACCGGCTGAAGTGCTCGCCCTCCAGCCGCTCCAGCGCCGGGCGCGTCTGCCGGCACTTGTCGCGGGCATAGTCGCAGCGCGGCTCGAACACGCACCCCGGCGGCAGGTGGGCCGGCGACGGCACCCGCCCCCGGATGGGATACAGCGGGCTGTTGTACTTGTTGCGCGCCAGGTTCGGCAGGCAGCGGATCAGCCCCTGCGTGTACGGGTGGCGCGGCCGGGCAAAGATTTCGCGCACCGAGGCCAGCTCCACCAGCTCGCCCGCGTACATCACCCCCACCCGGTTGCTCACCCGCGCGATGACGCCCATGTTGTGGCTGATGAACAGGATGGCGGTGTCGAAGTCGCGCCGCAGGTCGGCCACCAGGTCCAACACGGCCGCCTCCACCGTCACGTCCAGCGCGGTCGTCGGCTCGTCCATGATCAGCAGGGCCGGGTCGTTCAGCAGCGCCATGGCAATCACCACCCGCTGCTGCTGCCCGCCCGAAATCTGGTGCGGAAAGCGGTCCAGCACCTTGGCCGGGTCGGGCATATATACCCGCCCCAGCATCTCAATGCAGCGCGCCCGCGCCTTCTCCTCGCTCACCCCCCGGTGCACCGTCAGCACTTCCATCATCTGCTCGCCGATGCGCAGCACCGGGTTCAGCGACGTCATCGGGTCCTGATACACCATAGCGATCTGGTCGCCGCGCAGCTTGCGCAGGTCTTCCGGTCTTTGGCCCACCAGCGACTGCCCCTGGAACAGCACGTCGCCCTTGGTGATCTTGCCGTTGCGGCCCAGGTAATTCACCAATCCATAGGCGATGGTGCTCTTGCCGCAGCCGCTCTCCCCCACCAGCCCCAGCGTCTCGCCCCGGTGAATCTGGAACGACACGTCGCGCACGGCCGTGATGTCGCCGCCGCGCGTCTCGTAGGCGATGCTCACATTCTGGACCTTGACGACTGGCTGTCCCATCTTCCCCGACGCCTGCATCAATCCTCTCCGCTCACATGCTCACCCCTCGAACCACGCCCCACGCTCACCGATACCGCTGCACTTCCTCATTCAGCCCATCCGCCATCAAGTTCAGCCCCACCACCAGCGAGGCTGTCGCCAGCGACGCCCACAGCGCATCCCACGGATGCCCGGCGGCGATGAAGCGCCGTCCCAGGTTCACCATCGAACCCCAATCCGGCGAGGGCGGCGGCAGCCCCAGCCCCAAGAAGCCGAGCGTGCCAATGGCGAAGACCGCGTACCCCATCCGCAGCATCGCATCGATCATGATCGGCCCGCTGGCGTTGGGCAGGATCTCCACCAGCATGATGTACCACGGGCTCTCGCCGCGCGTCTGCGCCGCCGCCACATAGTCGCGCGTCTTGATGTCCAGCGTCAGGCTGCGCACCAGCCGCGCAATGCCCGGCGCCCCCGCCACCGTGATCGCCAGCACCACATTCGCCGCCGAAGCCCCCAGCGCCGCGATAATGATGAGATACAGAATGATCTGCGGGAAGGCGATGACGGAATCCAGGAGGCGCGAAATCACCTCGTCCAGCACTCCGCCAAAGTAGCCCGCCATCAGCCCCAGGATTCCGCCTACCAGCACCGCCAACCCCACGCTCAGCGGCGCCAGGGTCAGGATGATGCGCGCCCCATAGGCCAGCCGCGCCCACAAGTCGCGCCCGCTACGGTCGGTCCCCAGCCAATGATCGGCCGAAGGCGCCCCCAGCACGTCCCCCGTCCCCTGATCGTAGGGATAGATGGCCAGCCAGGGCGTGGAAGTGTATTCCGACGAGCCGGTCCAGCAGGCCGGGCTGATGATGCAGTCGTCGGCCAAGACCGCCACCACCACCCAGAACAGCACTAGTGCCGCGCCCACCATCGCCACGCGCGAGCGCCGCAGGATGGCCAGTCCGCCCAGCACCCGCTGCCAGGCCGAGCGCCGCGCGGGCCGCTGCGCCACTGCCGTCGCCGTCATGGTTGATCCCTATGCAAACCTGATCCTCGGGTTCAAAAACGTATACGCCACGTCCGCCACCAATTGCGTCCCCACTGCAATCACGATCAGCGACATCGTGGCCGCCTCAATCACAAACACATCCTTGAATAGGGCCGCCTCCAGAATGTAGGTGCCCAGCCCCGGAAATCCATAAATCGACTCGACGATCACGATGCCGCCCACCAGCCAGTTGACGTGCAGCATGATGACGGTGATGGGCGCCATCAGCGCGTTCCGCAAAGCGTGCCGGAACACGATCCGCCAGCGCGGCAACCCCTTCAGCACCGCCGTGCGGATATAGTTCGTCCGCAGCACCTCCACCATGCTGGCACGCGTAATGCGCAGCACGTAGCCTAGCTCGGCCAGGGTCAGCGTCAGCACCGGCAGCACCAGCATCTCCGGCCGCGCGAACAGCGCCCGCTCATTCGTCACCACCACCGCCCCAGGGAGCAGCTTCAGCCCCTGGCTCAGCAGCAGAATCAGTAGCGTCCCGCTCACGAACTCCGGCGTGGCCGTGGTCACCAGCCCGCCTAGCGAGAGCACCCGGTCCACCCACTGCCCCTCATTTAATCCCGCCACCACGCCCAGCACCAGCGCCAGCGGCATCACCACCACAAACGCCAGCCCGGCCAGGATCAGCGTGTTCCGCAGCCGCGTCCACAGCGACTCGACCACCGGCCGCTTAGTCTGAAACGACACGCCCGGGTCGCCGCGCAGCAGGCCCTTCTGCAGGGGGATGTAGCGCTCCGGCGCGCCCACTGCGCTCGTCCACGACGCAAATTGCTCTTGCCATTCCACCGCCCCCTGCCCCTTCACCCACATCGCCGCCCGGCCCTGCGGGTTCACACTCCAGAAGATCAACCGGCCAGGGTCGTTCGGGTCCGGCTGCCACACCTCGTCCCCCAGCAAGGTCTCCGTCACCTGACCGTTTGGCTGGAGCGCGCGCTCCATGATGGTGTTTCCGTCTGGCGAGTAGTGCTGCGTCCGCCGGTCGTCGTCGCCCACCACCCACCAGCTATAGCGCCGGTTCTGCGTCTCGTAGATGCGCTCCACCGGCCGGCCGATGTGGCCCGCGGCCTCCCAATCGCTCCCCGCCACCCAGCGGATGTAGCGGGTCAGGGCCGGCTGGTCCAGCCCATTCTGCTTGTTGAACGATTGCTCTTGCTCGGGGGTGATATTGTTGCCCAGCGTGTTGATGGCGATATTGCCCGGCGCCAACTCGGTCAACGCGAACACCGCCACCGACACCACCGCCATGGTCAGCAGCAAACTCGCAATCCGCTGGATGAGGAACTTAGCCATGGCGTCTTACGCTCCTCGCCTCCCGCCCCGCCGAGGCAAGCACGTGAGGGGCACCAGCGCAACTCCCCTTCTCCCCCCGCGCGGGGGGAGAAGGGGTTGGGGGATGACCATGGTCCCCGAAACGCAGTGGAATGGGAGGGGGGTCGGCGGTCTCACGACTGCCGCAGCTGCTCCAGGTCCGGGTCATACCACACCTCGCGCCACAGGTTATACGAGGTGGGATGGGAGGTGATGCCCTGGAACGCCGGGTTGAACACTTCCCACACGGCCTCCCAGTACGCGATGCCGATGGACCCGCGCTCCTGCTGAATCGTCTCGATCTGCTTCATGATGGCGCGGCGGGCCTCCAGGTCGTACGTGCCGCTCGCCTGCACCACCAGATCCGAAAACTCACGGTCAATCCAACGTGATTCGTTCCACCCGGCCAGCGGCTGGCCGTTTTCATCCGAGCCATAGCCCAGCGGCAGCACCATTACTCCCAGCGGCCGGCTGGTCCACGGGGTCACGCCCACCGTCGTCTGGTCCCAGATGCTCCAGTAGTTGTCGTTGGGCATGGCATCAATAATGATGTTGATGCCGGCCGGCGCCGCCGTCTCCTTCAGGCTTTCCATGTAGGCCACGATGTCCGACCAGCCGGTGCCCACCGAGACGTTCACATCCAGGCTGCTCAAGCCCGCGCCTTCCAGCAGGCTGCGGGCCCGGTCCGGGTCATAGGCCGGCACGTCGATGGGCGCAAACTCCGGATGCACCGGCGAGACGTGGCAGTCATGGCCGATCAGGCCTTCGTTGTACATCGCGCTGGCGTTGATCTTCTCGCGGTCCTGGCAGATCTTCAGCGCCGTGCGCACGTCGTTGTTGTCCCACGGCGGTATGTCCACCCGCACGCGCAGCACCTTGGCCTTGGCGCTGCCCACGCCTTCGATCTTCACGCTCGCGTCATCCTTCAGCGCCAGGAAGTTGTCAGGCGTCAGTTGGTAGATGTTATCCACCTGCCCGCTCTTGAGCGCGTTAACGGCGGCCGACTGCTCGTTGCCCAGGTCGATGAATTCAATCGCATCCAGGTACGGCAGCGGGTCGCCATCGGCGCCGTTCTGCCAGTAACCTTCGCGCTTCACCACCCGCACCCGCTCGCCCGGCAGATACTCGGCCAGGGTGTACGGTCCGGTGCTCCAGTTCTGCCCCGACGACGCATCGCCATCGAAGCTCGGATGCAGCACCATCGCCGGGTAGTGGAACAGGTACTCCGGCACGGCGATGTTCGGCTTGGACAGGTGCAGGGCCACCGTATGGCTGTCCACCACCTCCACATCATTCGAGGTCAAAAATCCCGCCCACAGCCCCACCACGGCGCTCTGGTCGGTATCCAGCCACTGGCCGAAGTTCCACTTCACGTGGTCGGCCACGAACTCGTCGCCTTCCTCGCCGTTCCTGAACCAGCGGATGCCCTGCCGCAGCTTGAGCGTCCAGGTCATCAAATCGTCGCTGGCTTCCCAGGACTCCAGCAAATAGGGGTTAGTGATGCTCTGGCTGTTGGTCTCGGTCAGGTACTCAAACACGTGGCGCAGGCTGTTGGGCGCCTCCACCCACGAGAAGCGCACCGGGTGATCCACCGCCTGGATCTGCATCGCCACTCGCAGGGTGCCGCCGCGCTTGATGGCGCCGCTGGGGCCGGCCGTACCGGTGGCCGCGGCCGGGGTGCAGGCTGCCAGTACCCGCGCCGCCGGCAGGCTCAGCCCCACCAGCGTGGCCAGCCGCAGAAACTCGCGGCGGCTGATGCGGCCCTGCCGCAATTGCTCCTGGCCTTCGAGCGCGGCCGGATGGATCCGCTGCTGTTTGGACGTACTACTCATTGATCTCCTCCTTCAACGCTAAATGGGCGTCATGTGCCAGATTACGGACTGAAGTGCAGAGGGTATTTGGCCGGTCCTCCTTTCTTACCCTGTGGCGCCTTACGCAACTACGGGGGCATTGCACTCCGCCGCCTTGCGTCCGGGCGGAGTTGTCGGGTAATCTATACCCGTATGCCCGCCGTGTCAATTACAGCCCACAGTCCGATTTAGGCATTCACGCTGCTCCCGCCGGCCGGACCCTAACACGTGTCATCAGCGCCCTTCACCTTATCTGGTGTCGCTCCCGCCTTATCCGATGTCATTCCGACGGGCCGCTCTTGCCCGGAGGAATCTTTGTTCCCGCGCTTCATATGAACCCTCCCCTGCCCGCTTCCGCCCGCCTCGTCATCATCGGCGCCGGCATCGCCGGCTGCAGCGCCGCCCATCACCTGGCCCAGCTCGGCTGGCGCGATATCGTCGTCGTGGACCAAGGGCCGCTGTTCCACACCGGCGGCTCCACCAGCCACGCCCCCGGCGGCCTCAGCCTCATCTCCGCCTCGCGCCTGCTCACTGACTTCGCCCGGTATGGCCTGCCGCTCTACGCCAGCCTTAGCATAGACGGCCGCCCCGGCGCACACCTCCTCGGCGGCCTGGAGGTCGCCCGCTCACCTGAACGCTGGCAGGAGCTCAAGCGCCGCTCCGGCTGGGGCAAGAGCTATGGCGTCGAAGCGCATCTCCTGTCCCCCTCCGAGTGCCACGCCCTCGTGCCCCTCCTCGATCCGCGCCAGATCACGGGCGGCCTGTTCTCCCCCGGTGCCGGCATCGGCGCCCCCGTCGTCATCGCCGAGGCCCTCGCCCGCGCGGCCATGGCCCAGGGCGCGGCCAGCTTTCACGGCCACACTGCTGTCACCGGCTTCGAGATCGAGGCGGGCCGCGTGCGCGCCGTCAACACCCAGTCGCCAGAAGGCCCACGCCGAGTCGAGACAGACACAGTGCTCCTCTGCGCCGGCATCTGGGGTCCGCTCGTCGGGCAGATGGCCGGCATCACCGTGCCCCTGATGCCGATGGAGCACCAGTACGTCAAGGTCGGCCCCGCGCCGGAGCTGGCCGCCTACGACCAGGAGATTGCCCTGCCCATCGTGCGCGTCCACGACCACCTGATGTACTGCCGCATGCACGGCGATTTGTGGGGCATCGGCAACTACAACCACGCCCCCCTGCCCGTCGCCCCGGAGCGCATCCGCCCCGTCCTCGGCCACGACCCCGACCCCTCCAAGAACGCCTTCACCCCCGAGCATTTCGCCGAGCCGCACCGCCGCCTGGCAGAGGTCTTCCCCTTCATCGCCGGCCTGCCCATCGTCGAGAGCTTCAACGGCATGTTCTCCTTCACGCCCGACGGCATGCCCCTGCTCGGTCCGCACCCGGACGTGCAGGGCCTGTGGCTGGCGGAGGCCATCTGGATCACCCACGCGGGCGGCGCAGGCCGCGCCATCGCCGAGTGGATGACCCACGGCGCCCCCAGCCTCGACGCCCGCGAGGCCGATATCAGCCGCTTTCACCGGCACGCTCTCGCCCCCAGCTACATTCACGTCCGCGGCGAGGAGGCCTACAAGAACACCCACCTCATCATCCACCCCGCCGAGCCCATGCGCCGCCCGCGCGGCCTGCGCCACACCCCCCTGCACGCCCGCTACGTTGAGCAGCAGGCGCACTTCATTGAAATGAGCGGCTGGGAACGCGCTGCCTGGTGCGAGGCCAACGCCAGCTTGCCCCAACCTGAATTGCCCGCCCGCTCCGGCTGGGCGGCCCAATACTGGTTGCCCATCCAGGGCCAGGAACACTGGCAGGTGCGCGCCGCCGCTGGGCTGTTCGATATGAGCACCTTCACCAAGATCGAGGTCGAAGGCCCTGACGCCCTGGCGCTGGTGCAGTGGGTCTTCACCAACCAGATGGACGTAGCCGTGGGCCGCGTGGTCTATACCCTGATGCTGGATGTGCACGGCGGCATCCGCTCCGACATGACCGTGGTGCGCCTCGCCCCCGACCGCTTCCGCGTCCTCTCCGGGGCCGGCGCCGGCCCCCGCGACCTGGCCTGGCTGCGCCGCCAGGCCACCCTCCGCGCCCTCGACGTCACCCTCACCGACGTCACCTCCGCCTATGCCGCCCTCGGCCTCTGGGGGCCCCTCTCCCGCGCCATCCTGGCCTCGGCCATGGCGGCTACTGATCTCGGTCGTCGAGACACATCCAGCGAACTATCCAACGAACACTTCTCCTACTACACCGCCCGCCCGCTCACAGTTGGCGACGCCCCCTGCTTCGCCCTGCGCGTCTCCTATGTAGGCGAGTTGGGCTGGGAAATCTACGTCCCCGCCGAGTATGCCCTGCATGTGTGGGATGCCATCTGGGAAGCCGGCCGCCCGCACGGCCTCATCGCCGCCGGCATGGGCGCGATGGACAGCCTGCGCATCGAGAAGGGCTACCGCCGCCTGGGGTTCGACCTGGACGCCGAGCTCACCCCGCGCGAGGCCGGCCTGGAGCAGCTTGTCCGCTGGAAGAAGGGGGACTTCGTGGGCCGCGCCGCCCTGCTGGAGCGCAGCGCCCAGCCCCTGGAGCGCCGCCTGACCTGCCTCACCCTCGACCGGCCCGGCGACGTCGTCCTTGGGCGCGAGCCAGTCCTCGATGACAACCGCGTGGTGGGCTATGTGTCCTCGGCCAACACTGGCTACAGCGTGGGCTGTCACATCGCTTACGCCCTTGTGCCCCTGGCCCTTGCCGCGCCTGGCCAGCGCCTGCAGATCGAATACTTCGGCGAGCGCCTCCCCGCCACTGTCGCCGCCGAGCCGCTCTTCGACCCAGATGGCCGCCGCCTGCGCGCCTAAGACTCAGCGACTCACCGGTTCCTCTGGCCCATCTATTGCGCGCTCAGCCCACCCAGGCGGGCTTTGAGCCTTCATTGCCGCGGTTGTGCGAAGCCCTCCTTTTGGGGTCAATCGCCGGCCTCCGCTGCGGCGCCAGGCGGCGACGGGTCCACGGGCGGGACAGGCTTCAACACCTCCGCGGCGGACTCGTTCACAATGATCGTCGTGCCTGGCGCGGCATGGATGTGCGTCACCTTGTCGCGCCCCACCGCATCGCCCTCGGCGGTGATGTTGCTCACCTTGTCGCCCGCCACCATGTCGCCGCCCACCCGCGCGCCCGCCGCCGTCGGCCCGCTGCCCGCCTGGGCCTGCACCAGCCGGGCCAGCACCTCGTTCACATCCACCCTTTCCGGGTCGTACTCCAGCTCAAAGCGCTGCTCCCCGGTGCTGTAGGCCAGCTTGAGCGTGCGTCCTGGCCGCCGGCCGGTCCAATCCTGGATGACGGCCGCCAGGGTGGTGAGCATGCTGGGAAGCAGGGTGAGGGTCAGCGCGCCCAGAATGAACGTCTCGGCGGGCTTGGCGCCGGTGGGCACGGGGCCGCCCTCGGCCAGTTCCACCTCCTCCAGCCCGGCGTCCAGCAGCTCCTGCCGCAGCCGGCGGGCGGCGTCGTCCAGCTCGTCGGGCAGGGCGTCCTCGCCCAGGCTCACACTGACACTTAGTTGCAGGGGTTCAATGGTCATGCGCGCTTCACAGCCCATTGGCGGTGTGAGGGTATTCTACTACTTTCGCGGCTGACGCCGGTGGCCCCGGCCATTCCCGCAGCGGCGGCAATGTTATAATCCTCCTCAATCACTCGTCGGGAGAATCGTGTTGAGCAAGCGCGCCGCCTCGTCCCAGCCCCAATACAACCCCTCCGCCCCGCGCCTCAGCAAGCGCGAGCAGTTGCGCCAGGAGCGCCGCCGCCGCTCCCTCACCTGGAACTTGATCATCCTCGGTACCATCGGCCTCTTCATCCTGCTGATTGCCGGGTTCGCCCTCGCCAACCTGCGCCCCGGCCCGCTGCCCGGCGAAACCCTCATGCCCGACGAGGGCGCGGCCGTCTACCCCGCCGGCCAGGCCCTCACGCACGCCAACAACCCGCCCTCCTCCGGCCAGCGCTACGAGGCCCCCGCCCCGTGGGGCCTGGCCGAAGCGCCCGTGCTGGCCGGCAACTACGTCACCAACCTCTATCGTGGCGGCGTCGTCTATCTCTACGAATGCGCCGAGCCTTGCCCCGATCTGGTGGCCCAGTTCCAGACCCTGCTCGACAAGGCCCCGCCCGACAGCCGCTTCAACACCGTCAAGATCGTCGTCTCGCCCTATACCGGCCTGCCCGCCCCCATCGTCGCCCTGGCCTGGACCCACCAGCTTGAGCTGACGCAATTCGACGAGGCCCTCTTGCTGCGCTGGTACCGGCGCTTCGTCAACCAGGGCCCCGAGAATGCGCCGTGATGGGCCGCGCGCCCCATTCCTGCCATGATTGAACCCGAAGACCGACCGCGTCCCGCGCAGGTCTGGCTGGGCCGTCTGGCCTGGGGCCTGGTCATCGCCCTGATCGTGGCGGCCATGCTGGCGTATTACGTGGGCGGCGTCACCCCCGCCTTCATCGGCGGCGCCATCCGCAACCGCCTGGCTGGCCCGCGCACTCCCGCCGACGTCACCGCCCCACCCGGCGTCAACGTCACCGTCTGGGCGGAGGGCCTCGCTAATCCCACCAGCCTCGCCTTCGGCCGCGACGGTACCCTCTACGTCGCCACCCTGGGCGGCGACATCATTGCCATGCGCGACACAGACGGCGACGGCCGCATCACCAGCGACGAGCAGCGCGCCTATGGAACCGGCCTCTCCGCTCCGCTGGGCCTGGCTTGGGTGGATGGCGACCTGTACGTCGGGCATCGCGGCGGCGTCACCCGCCTGCGCGACACCGACAACAATGGCCGCGCCGACGAGTTCCGCCAGCTCATCCAGGGCCTGCCCGCCCTGCGCCACCAGACCAACGGCCTCGTCCTCGGCCCCGACGGCCGGTTGTACATCGGCCAGGGTTCCACCTCCGACCGCGGCGAGACCGCCATTCAGGACCGCGAAGCCACCATCCTGGTCGCCCAGCCCGACGGCTCCGCGTTGGCCGTCTTCGCCACCGGCACCCGCAACCCCTACGATTTGGCCTTCTACCCCGGCACCAGCGACCTGTTCGCCATCGACAATGGCCGCGATGTGCCTGCTTCCGGCGTGCCCGATGAGTTAAACTTCATCATCGCGGACGGCGACTATGGCTGGCCCGACTGTTGGGGCCAGGGCGGCGGGCGCAACTGTCATGACACCCAGCCGCCGGTGGCCCTGCTGCCGGCGCACAGCGCCGCGGGCGGCATGTTCTTCTACACCGGCGGCATCTTCGGCGAGTGGCAGAACGACATCTTTGTGACGCTCTACGGCGCCAACTCCGGCGACCCCGACATCGGCCGCAGCGTCGTGCGCATTCACGTCACACGCACCGATAGCGGCTGGACCGGCGAAGTCCATCCATTTGCCGCCGGCTTCGACCGCCCGCTCGACATCACCGGCGGCCTCGACGGCGCCATTTACGTCGCCGACTACGCCGCCGGCATCATCTACCGTTTCTCCCGCTAACCAAACGGCCAGCGTCCCCAACCTGCGCCGGTGTGGTAAATTGGCCCCCATGCTGCCCACCGTCTATCTCGTCCGCCACGCCACCCCCGACTGGTCGCGCACCGACCTCGTCTATCACCTGCCGCCCGGCCCGCCCCTCACCCCCCAGGGTGAACAGGAGGCGGAACGACTGGGCGAGTTCCTGCGCGACATGGGCGTGCGCCAGATGTTCGCCAGCCCGCTGGAACGCTGCCAGCGCACCGCCCTCCTGGCCGCCCAGGCCGGCCAAGCCCAGTGGTCCATTGAGCCGCGACTGGCCGAAATCCGCCCCGAAGAGAAGGCGGCCGATATCCTCGCGCGCGTCTGGCCGGCATGGTTGGAAGCCGCCCAGGCCGATAGCCCGGTCGCTCTCGTCACTCACGGCGGCCCCATCACCCTGCTGCTGGGCAAGCTGGGCCTCGACCCCGCCGTGCTGGCCCAGCACCAGTCCACCTTCGACCGCCGCAACCCCCTGCCACCGGCCGGCGTCTGGCGCGCCGTGCTCCCCGCCCCGGCCGGCGCCTGGGCGCTCGACCTGGCCTACACCCCCGACGCCCACACCGCCCGCGCCTGGCTCGTTTGACAACTACCTGCTTCTGGATACACTCTCCCTAGCCGGAACGGCATATTAAGTGGACCAGGGGGTGTTTTTGCGCGCCCCCTCGGACGCTTGACCAGCGACAATGTGGATTGTCACCATCCGATCGCCCTGGCACGAGCCGCGCGAGCACGTCCTGCGCGCCGGTAAGACCACCCTCGGCCGCAAGGCCGATAACGACATCGTCATCGCCGATGAGTCGGCTTCGCGCCTGCACGCCGTCATCGAATATAACGCCGCCGCCGGCATCCTCACCCTGCGCGACCTCGATAGCACCAACGGCACCTACGTCAACCGCGACCGCCTCACCGGCCCGCTCGTCCTCAGCCCCGAAGACCAGATCCGCATCGGCCAGCACCTGCTCATCCTCAGCCGCCGCAGCCGTCAGGCCGCGCCCAGCGGCAGCGGCCGCCTGCCCGCCACCCAGCCCCTCACCCGCGACCTGGTGCTCGAATCGGTGGACCAGCACGCCCTCGTGCTCTACGAAGTCGCCACCCGCCTGAACACCATCCTCGATCTTAACCTCGCCCTGCTGGAAGTCTCCAACCTGGCACGCGTCGCCCTGGGCGCCAGCCGCTGCGAGGTGCTGCCGATTGACCGCTTCGACCGCCTGGCCGAATTGGGCTTCCCAACCCATATCGCCCACCAGGCCCTCACCCAGCGCTCGGTCGTCTTTCTGCCCGACCTGGCCGCCGGGGCCGCGCCCGATACCGGCCCGGCCGGCCTGGCCATGCGCATCCGCTCCGTGGTCTGTGTGCCGGGCATGATGGGCGAAGACGTAGTGGCCCTCACCTTTGCCTACCGCACTGGCCCGGATGCCCGCCCCTTTGATCAGCAGGATGTGCAACTCGCCATCGCCATCAGCCACCAGGCCGCCCTCACCATCCAGCGCACCCAATTGCTCGACAAGGCCCGCCGCCTCGAAGAACTGGCCACCGCCGACCCGCTCACCGAACTGCACAACCGCCGCCACTTCTTCGAGTTGGGCGATGCGGAGTTTGCCCGCGCCCGCCGCTATCGCCGCCCGCTGGCCGCTATGATGTTCGATATTGACGACTTCAAGAAGGTGAACGACCGGCACGGCCATCTGGTGGGCGACCAGGTGCTGCGCACCGTGGCCCGCCGCTGCCGTGAGAGCCTGCGCGAGCCCAACCTGATTGGCCGCTATGGCGGCGACGAATTCGTGGTCTTGCTGCTAGAATGCGGCCTGCTGGAGGCCGAGCGCGTGGCCGAGCGCCTGCGCCGCCGCGTGGCCGAGCCCCCCATCGATACCGACGCCGGCCCCATCAACGTCACCATCAGCACCGGCTGCACCGTCATGGCTGAGGACTGTGCCAACCTGCACTCCCTCATCGCCCTGGCCGATGCTGCCCTCTACCTCGCCAAACGCGCCCGCCCCACGCCCGCGGCCTAGCCGCTTCGCCGCGTTATTCCCAAATCGCATCGCCCAGCCTGTCCGGCCGGTGCTATGCTACACGCCGTGGAGGTGAGGTGATGTCCCGCGAAAGAACCGTCATTCCGTTTGACGAATTCGCCGCAGACGTTTCGGGCGTTTTTGACCGCGTGGCGCGAGACCGTGAGGCTATTGTGGTCGAAAAGACAGACGGTGAGCGCGTTGTGCTTCGCCCCGCCCGCCCGCCCAAACGCCGCCGTCGCAGAACAGAGGCAGACCGGCGGGCATTTTTGGCTTCAGCCGGAGGCTGGAAGGGCTTGATTGACGGTGAGGCGCTCAAGAAAGCCATCCGGGAGAGCCGCGATCTGCCGCCCCGCCCGCCCGTGGACTTGTGAAGTACCTGGTTGACAGTGATTGGGTGGTGGATTGGAGGTTGGGCGCCGCGAAAGCGGTTAAACTGCTCGCGTCACTTGAGCGCAAAGGACTGGCGATCAGCCTCGTTACATATGGTGAGGTCTATGAAGGTGTCTACTACGGACGCGACTCGGCCCGCAGCCGGCGGCAGTTGGTCGACTTCCTGCGCGGAGTCGATATTGTTCCCTTGAACCGGCCGATCATGCAGCGTTTCGCCAGTGTGCGCGGAAGTTTGCGTCGCCAGGAGCAGCTCATCGGCGACGCGGACCTGCTCATCGCCGCCACCGCCCTCCACCACAATCTCACCCTGCTCACGCGGAATGCGCGCCACTTCCAGCGCGTCCCGGAACTTAAGCTTCACCCCGCCGTCTAGTCGTCGTCCTCTGACCGCGCCCGTCCGCCGTCGCCCACGGCACTACATGCATGGGAACATTGAGCACGACCGGCACTTGTTCTCCGAGGCCTCCAGGCGGCTGTCCAACGTCTCCACCTGCACTTCGGGCCCGCCCAGCCGGATAATGCCGTGGCAGCAGCTAAACACCCCGTAGGTCGTCAGGCTCAGGTAGTTGTCCACCGCCTCGGGGTCCTCGTCCAGCTCGTAGCGGTTGCCATACTTGCTGGCCAGGATTTCCATCGCCGCCTCGCGGCTGATGGCCTTGTTGTCGTCAATTTCGCCCTGGTGGATGGCCCGCGCCCGGCGCACGCCCTTCAGCTCGCGGTTGGTATATGGCGCGCCAATCGCCAGCCGCACCTGCGGCCCCACCTTCTCCAGCAGCTCGTCGTTGAACTCGTCCAGGTACCAGATATTGTCCTTTGTCAGCAGCATCCGTACCAGCACCGAGCGCGCCCCCCGGTCAAACGCCTCCCGGCAAAACGCCACCGTCCGGTCATAAGTGTGCTTGCCCCGGTGCCACTCGTGAAACTCCTTCGACCCGTCAATCGAGACGCAGAAGTCCAGCCGTTCCAGGTTCGTGAACTCGCGCAGCCGCCGCACCGTGCCGTTGGTCTGGACGGTCTGCGTCACCGCTTCTTCCGGGTACTCGGCCATCAGGGTATTCACCATCGCTGGGAAGTCGCGGTGCAGAAACACCTCGCCCGTGCCGCACCAGTAAATCCACAACTGCTTGGGAGTGCGTGCCGCCACCCGCCGCGTGAAATCCAGGATTGTCGCCTGGTCCAGCATCTGCCGGTCGGGGCCGTTCACCACATTCGTGTAGCACATCCGGCAATGCAGGTTGCAGGATGAGATCGGCTCGATATACAGGCTGTCGCGCAGAATGCGGATGGGTTTGACCGAGGTGCTCGGCAGGCCCTCCAGCGTGATCAGGCTCATGAGCTTGACTCCCTGAACGGCCAGCCGGCGAGTAGGTTGGACTAGCGTGGGCCCGGCTGGGCGAGTAGCGCGGGATTATAACCGAATTTGCCTACGGCAACACACTCCACGGGTTCACATACGACCCGCGATAGCGCACCTCGAAGTGCAGGTGCGGTCCCGACGACCTCCCCGTGCTGCCCGCCAGCCCGATCACATTGCCCTGGAACACGCTCTCGCCACAGACCACGTTCCACTGGCTCAGGTGCGCGTACACCGTCTGCCAGCTGTTGCCGTGGTCAATCACCACCAGGTTGCCGTATCCGAAGTCGTTCGGCCCGGCGTACACGATCACCCCGCTGTCCGACGCATACAGCGGCGCGCCCAGCCCAGCCTTGATGTCGAGGCCGTGATGGATGTCCGTGAAATCGTAGCCCGACAGGAAGTGATTATCCGCCGGCCACACGAAGAACCCGGTGCCCACCGCCCCCGAATACCCGCCTGGGCATTGCCCGAAGTTGTTGGCCGCCGTGGCCGTGGTCTCGCGCGTGATCGTCGGCACTTCCCAGCTCTGCAACGCGCGCCGCCCGCCCGGCACCACCAGATAGGTGTTGGGCGTCAACTCCGGCGCGGCCGGGTCCAGGTTGTTGCTGCCCCAATCCGTGATGACCTCCGGCTCGACCTCATAGAACCGTGCCACCTGAGCCAGCGTGTTGCCCTCCACCACGAAGTGATAAGTCCCATCCACCGGCAGGATGTTCAGCACCTGCCCCGGGAACAGCGAGTGCGGGTCGTCCTGGAGCACAAAGTAGTTGCCCCACAACACCGTCTCCGGCCGCAGCCCGAAGTTCTCCGCGATGCCGAACAGCGTATCGCCCGCCTTAACGGTGTAGGTGATCACCTCCGCCCGGCCGCGGGTGGGGATGAGGGTATGCACTTCCGCCAGCCGTTCAATCGGGCCGCCCGCGGCCGCCTCGATCGTGGGCGCAGGCAGCGTGGCCTCAATCGCATTCGGCAGCCCGGGCGTCGGCGTGGGGGTGGGGCCGGCCACGGGCAGTCCGCCCTCCTCGCCGCCGGGGCGCAGCGCTGCCTTGGCCACCCACTGCTCCAGAAAGCCAAAGTCAATCTGCCGCACCCCGATGGCGGCCGCCAGCACCAGCAGCAGCAGCCCATGCGTTGCATAGCGCCGCAGCCCCTCGGCCCAGCCGGCCGCCACCAGGTCGGCCCAGATGCGCGCCAGGGCATTCGGCTCGCTGGGCGGCGTCGGTTGTTCGGAAGAAATGGGCTCGACTGACAAAGTGCTGTAGGAGGGTATGGGGGTGTGGGCGTAGGTCTACGCCCACACCCCCATACCCCCACACTCCCACACTACGGCAGATACAGCCACGGGTTCACGCGCCCGTAATCCGAGTGCCGCATCTCGAAGTGCAGGTGGGGGCCGGTGGAGTTGCCCGTGCTGCCCGATAGGCCCAGCACCTGGCCCTGGTAGATGGCGCCGCCGCAGTTCACGCTGATCTGGCTCAGGTGCGCGTAGGCCGTCTGCCAGCCGTTGCCGTGGTCCACGATCACCAGGTTGCCATACCCGCGCGTGCTCCACCCGGCAAAGACGATCACGCCTGTGTCCGACGCGTAGATCGGCGCCCCCATCCCGGCGGCAATGTCGATGCCGGGGTGCCCGATGGGCAGATAGTCGGTGCCGGAGAGATAGTGATTATTGGCCGGCCACACAAAGGTAAACGTGCCCACCGGCCCGGAGAATGGCCCGCTGCACGCCCCCGGCTCGCCCGAACCCGCGCTCGGCCCGGTCGAGCGCGTGATCACCGGCAACTGCCACACAATCGAATCCCGCCAGCCGCCAGGGATGATGATGTTCTGCCCGGTCACCAACACCGGCTCCGACGGGTCCAGGTCATTGCCGGGAAAGTTGACGATGTCGTCCACCGTGCCGTGGAAGGCCGTGGCGATCTTCTCAATCGTGTCGCCCGCCTGCACCACGCGCAGCGCCCCATTGATCGGCAAGATGTTCAACTCCTGTCCCACCGACAGCAGGTTGGGGTTATCGGCCAGCGCCGGGTTGCCCCACAGGATCGTTTCCGGCTCCAGGTTGAACTTGTCGGCGATGACAAACAGGGTGTCGTATTGGACGACGGTGTACTTGACCACCTCGTACCGCGGGCGCGAGGGGATGATGGTATGCACATCGGCCAGCCGCGTGATGTCCGGCTCCTCGGCCGACAGGTCTTCGTCTGAGATTTCGAGGATCAGGGGTTCTTGCGTGGGGGTCGCTTGGGGCGGCGCCGTCACCACCACGGCCGCCACGGTGGGCGTCATCACCGCCAGCTCCGGCGGCAGCGCCGCCGGCAGCACCGTCTTCAGGTCCACCCGCGCCAGCCACACCGCCGCCACCACCAGCCCGATGGCCAGCGCGTGTGTCGCCACTCTCACCCACACCTCAGGCGCGGCCAGCCCCGTGGCCGGCCCCGCCTCGCGCCCCGCTGGCGCCAGGGATTCAGTTGAACTCTGCGTATCGGTTGCCACCAGCTACTCCAGCCCTCGCCGGCAAGCTTGCCCGGCGGGGTTGGGGCATCATAACAGGCGGTAGGCCGGCGTCAAGCGGACATAAGAAGTGTCAGGTGCCACGTTTCAAGTGCCAAGTAACGTCTCCAGTGAGCACGTAACACCCAACACGCGACGCTTATCGCCCGTTCTTGCCGAGGGTTTCGAGGAACTCCATATTGTTGTCCGTCTGCCGGAGTTGCTCCAGGATCGCCTCGGTGGCGTTGGTCAGGTCCATCCCCGCCCCGTTCGGCGGCGGCGTCACCATCTGCCCGAACATGCGCCGCATCAGCCACACCCGCTGGGTGATGTCCGGCCCCAGCAGCAGCTCCTCGCGCCGGGTGGACGAGCGCTCGATATCGAAGGCCGGGAAGATGCGCCGCTCCTGCAGCTTGCGCGACAGGTGCAGCTCCATGTTGCCCGTGCCCTTGAACTCCTCGTACACCACGTCGTCCATGCGCGAGCCGGTGTCCACCAGGCAGGTGGACACGATGGTCAGCGAGCCGCCCTCCTCGATGTTGCGCGCCGCCCCAAAGAACTTCTTGGGCGGGTAGAGCGCCGCCGGGTCCAGGCCGCCCGAGAGCGTGCGGCCGGAGGGGTTCACCACCAGGTTATACGCCCGCGCCAGCCGCGTCAGCGAGTCGAGCAGGATCGCCACGTCGCGCCCGCCTTCCACCAGCCGCTTGGCCCGTTCCAGCGCCATCTCCGCCACGCGCACGTGCGACGTGACCGGCTCGTCGAACGTCGAGGCGATCACCTCCGCGTCCACCGACCGGTCCATGTCCGTCACTTCTTCCGGCCGCCCGCCAATCAGGGACACCATCAGGTGCACCTCGG
>CAZCEC010000066.1:23763-35639 GCA_964497615.1 uncultured Anaerolineales bacterium
GCGGCTGATGGCGTTGGCCACTTCCTTCAGCACGGTCGTCTTGCCCGCCTTCGGCGGCGACACGATCAGCCCGCGCTGGCCCTTACCGATGGGGGCGATGAGATTGAGGAAGCGGGTGCTCAAGACGTTCTTGCTGGTTTCGAGGTCGAAGCGGGTGTCGGGGAAGATCGGGGTCAGGCTCTCAAACGCCGGGCGGCGCTTGGCCTGCTCCGGGTCCATGCCGTTCACCGTCTCCACCCGCAGCAGCCCGTAATACTTTTCCGAGTCTTTGGGCGACCGCACTTGGCCGATGACCATGTCGCCGGTGCGCAGCCCAAAGCGGCGGATTTGCGACTGCGAGACGTAGATATCCTCCTGCCCCGGCATCAAATGCTCGGCGCGCAGGAATCCAATCCCGTCTTCCACCACGTCCAGCACGCCGCCGCGCAGTTCCAGCCCCTGCTTCTCGGCGTTGGCCCGCAGCAGCCGGACGATCAGGTCGTCCTTCTTCAGCCGGCTGTAGGCGGGTATGTCCCAATCGCGCGCCACGAGCCGCAATTGGTCAAGGGTTTTGGGTTGCAGATCAGTAATATCCATGGCTTCTTCTCCCAGTTGGGAAGCGGCAGACCACCCGGCAGGTACGCACGTCCCGCCGGGTCACGGCCACAATTTGACAGACTCAGTTTTCAAGCGTCACAAGTTATCGATTAGCCCACTATTGGGGGAACGAGGATCACAATACCTGGGGGTGACTACACTGCATTATAGCACCGAGCCACCCGACCGTCAATCATACTGCACCTGGCTGATCTGCATCAACTTGTCCCAGCGGTGGCGGGCCACGATCTCGCGCACCGTGCCCGACTTCGACCGCATCACCAGCGAGTGCGTCCGCGCCCCGTCGCCGTAATACTTCACCCCATCCAGCAATTCGCCGTCGGTGATGCCCGTCGCGGCGAAGAAGACATTGTCCGACCGCACCAGATCGTTGGTGGTGAGCACCCGGTTCAGGTCGAAGCCCTGCTCCCGCGCCGCCTGGGCCTCCGCCTCGTTGCGCGTATATAGCCTCCCCTGGATCTCGCCCCCCATCGCCTTCAGCGCGCAGGCGGAGATTACGCCCTCCGGTGTGCCCCCGATCCCCATCAGTACATCCACCCCCGAGTCCGGCCAGGCCGTCATCAGGCTCCCGGCCACGTCGCCGTCGGTAATCATCCGGATGCGGGCGCCGGCCTTGCGGATATCGGCGATCAACTTCTCGTGCCGCGGCCGGTCCAGCACCACCACCGTCAGGTCGGCGATGTCCTTGCCCTTCGAACGCGCGATGCTGCGCAGGTTCACCAGCGGCGACACTTCCAGGTCAATCGCCCCCTTGGCCTCCGGCCCCACCGCGATCTTATCCATGTACACGATCGGGCCAAACTCGAACATGCTGCCCCGGTCGGCCAGCGCCACCGTCGCCAGCGAGTTGGCCCGGCCCATCGCCAGCAGCCGTGTGCCGTCGATTGGGTCCACCGCAATATCCACCTGGGGCTCGGAGCCGGTACCCAGCCGCTCGCCGTTATACAGCATAGGCGCTTCGTCCTTCTCGCCCTCGCCGATGACGATCACCCCGTCCATCTCTACGGAGTTCAGCACCAGCCGCATCGCGTCCACCGCCGCGCGGTCGCCGCCCTCCTTGTCACCCCGGCCCATAAAGCGGGCGGCCGCCAGTGCCGCCGCCTCGGTCACGCGCACCAGTTCCAACGCCAGGTTGCGGTCAGGTTTCTCGCTCATCGTAGTGTCGTCATCCAAATCGTGAAATAGTACCCCAGCGGCACCGCCACCAGCCACGAGTCGATCCGGTCCAGCGCGCCGCCATGGCCGGCGATCAATCGGCCCGTGTCCTTGGCCCCGCTCTGCCGCTTGATCATGGACACCCCCAGGTCGCCCACCGGACCCAGGGCCCCCACCAGCAGCCCCAGCACCCCCGCCGCCTGCCAGGTGAGCGCGCTACCCGGCCCCGCGCCCAGGCTCCAGAACACGCCCAGCCCCGCGCCCGCCAGCCCCCCGCACAGCACGCTGCCGGCATACCCCTCCCACGTCTTCTTAGGGCTCAGCCGCGGCGCCATGGGCCGCCGCACCAACCGGTGGCCCAGCAACCGGCCAAAGGTGTAGGCCCCCGTATCGGCCAGCCACATGCTGGTCAAGGTCGAAACCAGCCACCACATCCCGTCGGGCAGGCCGCGCAGCGCCACGAAATAGCGCCCCAGCCATCCCAGGTAGAAGATGCCGCCCAGCGTGATGACAAAATCGCTGCCCGAAGCCGGCGCGCCCCGTTCGTAATCCAGCAGGTGCCACAGCACCGCCGCCAAGATCAACACCGTGGGCAGCGCCCCGCCAGGGTTCAGGCCCGGCCACTGCTCCGCCGCCACCAGCAGCACCACCCCACCAATCACCAGCGCCACCGCCGGGCGGAACCGTGTGTGCACAAACAGCCGGGTGTATTCGCGCGCCGCCTGCGCCAGCAGCGCCAGCGCCGCCACCGCGAACGGCCAGCCCCCCATCTCGATTACCACCAGCGCCGCCGGGATCAGCAGGATGCTCACCGCCAGGCGGTCGCGCAGGTCGCCCTGGCGGGCGGCCGGTGCGGCCAGGTTGCTCGTCATTGGCTCCACGGTTTGCACAGTGCTTGCGCCCGCCAATCACGGCGCTTGCCCGTCACCGTAGAGACGGGACGGTGTCCCGTCTCCGCCGGCAACTTGGCGCGCCCCACACCGTGCCCTTGTCGTCAGGAGTTGATCCCCCCGCCTGGTGCGCTTGTCGCCGGGGGGTTTATCCCCCCGCCGTCTCACGGCGTCGGATGCTTCAACTGGTGCGACACCAACCCAAAACGCCGTTCGCGCTGGCCGTACCGCTCCAGCGCCAGCCGCAACTGCTCCTTGTCGAAATCGGGCCAATACACGTCGGCGGCGAAGTATTCCGCGTAGGCGCCCTGCCACAGCAGGAAATTCGAAACGCGCAATTCCCCGGCGGTGCGGATGATCAGGTCCGGGTCCGGCTGGCCTGCCGTGAAGAGGTAGCGGTTCACCAGGTCGGCGTCCACCGCCTCCGGCTTCACGCCGTCGGCCAGCATCTGCCGGATGGCGTGGACGATCTCATCGCGCCCGCCATAGTTGAAGGCCACGTTCAGCACCAGCCGGTCGTTGTGCTGCGTCAACGCAATCGCCTGGCGCACCTTCTTCTGGATGCCGTTGGCAAGCCCCTCCAGGCGCCCGATGTGGCGCAGCTGCACGCCCTGACGGTGCAGCTCTTCCAGCTCCTTGTCCAGCACCTCGTTCAGAATGAACATCAGGCCGTCCACTTCCTCGCGCGGGCGGCCCCAGTTCTCGGTGGAAAAGGCGTAGATAGTCAGATGTTTGATACCGAACTCGACGCAGGCCGTGATGATCCGTCGGAGATTCTCCACGCCGGCTCGGTGCCCTGCCAGGCGAGGCAGGTGGCGCGACAGCGCCCACCGTCCGTTGCCATCCATGATGATGGCAACGTGCGTCGGTAACTTAAGCGCTTCCATCTAGATTTCCATGATCTCGGCGTCTTTGCGCTGGCCGAGCTCGTCAATCTTTTCCACGTATTTGTCGGTCAGGGTTTGCAGGTCTTTTTCGCCGCGCGTCAGATCGTCCTCGGAGATGAGCTTCTCCTTCTCGAACTCGCGCATGTCGTCGTGCACCGAACGCCGGATATTGCGCACCGCCACCCGCGCCTCTTCCAGCCGGTGGCCGACCACCTTGGTGAGCTGCTTGCGGCGTTCCTCGTTCAGGGCCGGGATGTTCAGCCGGATCAGCTTGCCGTCGTTGTTGGGCGTCAGCCCCAGGTCTGAGGCCAGGATGGCGCGCTCGATGTCCTTCAGCGAGGCCGGGTCAAAGGGCTTGATGGTCAGCAGGCGCGGCTCAGGCGCCGAGATGGTCGCCAACTGCTGCAAGGGCGTCGGCGTGCCGTAATACTGCACGTCCAGCCGCTCCACCAGCGCCGGGGAGGCGCGGCCGGTGCGTATCCCGGCCAGGTCGTTGGTCAGCGCCATAATGGCGCCCTTCATCCGGTCTTCCGCTTCAGTTAGAGCATCCTTAATCATGGCCGGCTTTCCTCGCCCCTAAGCATACTCGCCCCCGCCCCCCCGCGCAAGCCGGTTATTTCCCAATGATGGTCCCCACCGCCTCCCCGCGCATGGCCCGCACCAGGTCATCCCTATTCCACAGGTCCAGCACCAAAATGGGCAGGTTGTTGTCCATGCACAGGCTGATGGCGGTGCTGTCGAGCACCTTGAGCCGCCGGTTGAGGGCGTCAATGTACGAGATCGTCTCGAACTTCTGGGCGTCCGGGTTGGTCATGGGGTCGGCGTCGTACACCCCATCCACCTTGGTGGCCTTGACAAAGATGTCGGCGTCAATCTCCATCGCCCGCAGCGCGCCGGCCGTGTCCGTCGTGAAATACGGGTTGCCGGTGCCCGCCGCAAAGATCACCACCCGCCCCTTCTCCAGGTGGCGCGTCGCCCGCCGCCGGATGTACGGCTCCGCCACTGACCGCATTTCCAGCGCCGTCATGGCCCGTGTCACCACGCCCGCCCGCTCCAGCGCGTCTTGCAGCACCAGCGCGTTCATCACCGTCCCCAGCATGCCGATATAGTCCGCTGTGGCGCGCTCCATCCCGTGCTCCAGCCCTTCCACCCCGCGCCACAAGTTGCCGCCGCCGATCACCACGGCCACTTCCGGGCCCATCTCGCGCACCATCTTGACCTTGGCGGCGATGTCCTCCGCCCGGCTTGGATCAATGCCGTGGCCGTCGTTCCCGGCCAGGGCCTCGCCCCCCAACTTGAGCAGGATGCGGCGGTATTTGGCAGTCGACATAGATGGTCCTTTTCCTCCTGGTCCCCACATAAAAACCGGGCGGCTGTCCCAGACAGTCACCCGGTCGTCGTCACCTTCAGGCGGCCTCGCCCAATTCCCACCGCGCAAAGCGGCGTATCACCACGTTCTCGCCGATGGCGGCGATGGTCTGCTTGAGCAAGTCGGCCACGGTCAGGTCTTCGTTCTTCACGAACGGCTGCCGCAGCAGGCAGCTCTCCACGTAGAACTTCTCCAGCCGGCCTTCGACGATCCGGTCAACCACGTTGGCCGGCTTGCCCTCGGCCAGCGTGCGGGCCGCGGCGCGCTCGGCCTCCAGCACGTCCGCCGGGATCTCTCCCACATCCACATACCGCGGCGACGAGGCGGCGATGTGCAGCGCCAGGTCGTGGGCAAAGGCGCGGAACTGCTCGGTGCGGGCCACAAAGTCGGTCTCGCAGTTCACTTCCACCATCACGCCCACGCGCCCGCCGCCGTGTGAGTACAGTTCCAGCATCCCGTCCTTGGCCTCGCGCCCTTCCTTCTTGGCGGCGGCGGCCAGGCCCTTCTCCTGCAAATACGCGGTGGCCTTGGCCACGTCGCCGTCGTGGGCGATCAGCGCCTTGCGGCAGTCCAGCACGCCGGCCCCGGTGGCCTCGCGCAGTTCCTTCACCATCTGTGCCGTGACTTCCATGCCCGTTATTCCTCGCCGCCTGCGCTGGCGGGCGCGGCCTCGCCAGTGTTCTCCGCGGCCACTTCGGCTGCCGCGGCCTCTTCTTCAAAGCTCAACTCGCCCGACTGCATCTTCGCCAGGGTGGCCGGGCCCAACAGTTCTTCCTCGCTCACGACCGCCTCGCCATAGGCCTCGCCCTCATCCCGCGCGGCCGGCTCATCCTTGCGCATCGCCTTGCCTTCCAGCACCGCGTCGGCCAGGCTGGCCGTCAGCAGCTTAATGGCGCGGATGGCATCGTCGTTGGCCGGGATCACGTAGTCTACGCCGCTCGGGTCGCAGTTGGTGTCCACCAGCGCGATCACCGGCACGTTCAAGATGTTCGACTCGTGCACGGCCGTGTCCTCGCGGCGCACGTCCACCACGTACACCAGATCGGGCAGCTTGGTCATGTCGCGGATGCCGCCCAGCCGGTCCTGGAGCTTGATGATCTCGCGGCTCAGGATCAGCCCTTCCTTCTTGGTCAGCCGCTCAAAGTCGCCGCTGTCGCGCCGCTCTTCCAGCTTCTTCAGCTCGGCGATGCGGTCCTTGATTGTCTTCCAGTTGGTGAGCGTGCCGCCCAGCCAGCGCTGATTGATGTAGGGCATCCCGCAGCGTTCGGCTTCCTTCTGGATAGATTCCTGCGCCTGGCGCTTGGTGCCCACGAACAGGATCACCCCGCCCTGGGCCGCCGTGTCGCGCACCAGGTTATACACGTGGTCCAGCGCGGCCACGGTCTGCTGCAAGTCGATAATGTGGATGCCATTGCGTTCGGTGAAGATGAACGGCTTCATGCGCGGGTTCCACTTACGGGTGCGATGCCCAAAGTGGACGCCCGTTTCGAGCAGGGCCTTCATGGAGATAGCGGCCATTGAGGAAGCTCCTTTATGCGTTAGGCTAATGCCGCCCTTCGCGCCGGGCGCCGCCCCCCCGGCCAAGGGAGGCACGCACGCACCGGTCCAGACGGCATGAATAGTCTGCGCCCCATTGGCGCAGCCGGGGCGGATAGTACCATAGTTGCCCGATTCTGTGTAGACTGTGGTCCGCTGTCACATCCGTTGACACCCAGTCCCCTATCCGCCCATCCGCCATCCGCTACATCCGTTACCCAATCCGTTGCCACCGTCCCGCCTCTTCCTCGCCGCCCTCACCCACCCCAGCCTCGCCCCCACCCGCGACGCGCTCGCCGGCCTCCCGCCTGACCTCGCCGCCCCCCTCGCCGCGCCCCTCCTCCTCACCCTCACCCACAGCACCGCCCCTCTCCTCACCCTCCACCTCGACCCCGCCCTCGCCGCCCTCACCGCCCGCGCCAACCCCGCCATCCTCCACTACCTCCGCCTGGCTGACGCCCCCCCCCAACCCCCTCCCCCCCCCCCCCCCCCCCACCCCCCCCCTCATCAGCCTCGCCCCCGGCGACGCCTACATCGCCCTTTCCCCCGGCGTCCACGCCCTCGCCGACAGTCCCAAGATCGCCCGCTTCCTCCACCTCCGCGACTACTTCAACGCCCAGCGCCTTGCCGAAGCCCTCCTCGCCCACCTCCTTGCACCCGGCATCCCGCCCCCCCAAGACCTCACCCTGATCGTCCTCGAAGCCCGCTAATCCCCGTCGCGCTTGTCGTCCGCGCAGGCGGGTCTTGGATTTTGGTTGCCGTGGTCCAGGAAAAGTAACGC
Organism: uncultured Anaerolineales bacterium; assembly: GCA_964497615.1. Classification (GTDB taxonomy): domain Bacteria; phylum Chloroflexota; class Anaerolineae; order Anaerolineales; family UBA6663; genus CAZCEC01. The sequence continues at coordinate 30,979 of CAZCEC010000066.1, forward strand.
ACCTCCGGAAGCCAGCCTGGGCCGGCGTCGATACTAGCCCGGCGTCTTCAGCGCCGGGCGGGCCTGGGCATGTCGGTCGGTGGACTAATTCATCATCCTGCCAGAACCGCCAGGCCGCCGCCCCGCGTATAATCCCTCCATGCCTCCCTTCCACTACCATGCCGCTGTGATGCATTGCGAAGACGTCTCCCTGGCGGACCTCGCCGCCGAGCACGGCACCCCCCTCTACGTCTACTCCGCCGCCGCCCTCCGCGCCAGCTATCGCCGCCTTGCCCTCGCCTTCGCCCCGCTCGACCCCCTCATCTGCTTCGCCATCAAGGCCAACTTCAACCTCGCCCTGCTCCGCCTCCTTCAAGAAGAGGGCGCCGGCTTCGACATCGTCTCCGGCGGCGAGCTCTATCGCGCCCTGCGCGCCGGGGCTGACCCCACCCGCATCGTCTTTGCCGGCGTGGGCAAAACCGACGCGGAGTTGAATGAAGGGCTGGCCGCAAACGTGGGCTGGTTCAACGTCGAAAGCGCCGACGAGGCCGCCCGCCTCAACCGCCTGGCCGCCCTCGCGGGCCGCCGCGCCACCGTCGCCCTGCGCCTCAACCCCGGCGTGGACCCCGATACCCACCACCACATCCGCACCGGCGGCAGCGGCAGCAAGTTCGGCATTCCCGTCCCCGAGGCCGTCGCCCTCGCCTCGCGCTGGAGCGACTTCCCCGCCCTCGACCTGCGCGGGGTGCACATCCACATCGGCTCGCAAGTGCCCGACGCCGCTCCCACCCTAGCCGCGCTCGAAGTCGCCCTCGACTTCGCCCGGCAAGTGCCCAGCATCGACCACCTCGACCTCGGCGGCGGCTTCCCCGTCCCCTACCGCGACGATGACCACTACGCCAGCATTGAAGACTTCGCCGCCCCCATCGTCGCGCGCCTGCGCCCCCTGGCCGGCCGCTACGGCTTCCATCTAGAGCCGGGCCGCTACCTCGTCGCCAGCGCCGGGGTACTGCTCGCCACGGTCCAGGCCGTCAAGGACGTTGCCAGCCGCCGCACCCTCATCCTCGACGCCGGGATGCAGACCCTGCTTCGCCCCGCGCTATACGATGCCCACCATCGCGCCCTGCCCCTGCGCGAACCATCCAGCGAGACGACCCCCACCGACCTCGTTGGCCCCATCTGCGAATCCGCGGACGTGCTGGCCCGCGGCCGCGCCTTGCCGCCCCTCCGCCCCGGCGACCGGCTCGCCTTGCTGGATGCCGGCGCCTACGGCTTCAGCATGGCCTCCAACTACAACTCTCAGCCCCGCCCCGCCGAAGTGCTGGTGAACGGCAGCGACGCGCGCCTCATCCGCCGCCGCGAGACGTATGCCGACCTTGTTCAGCTTGAAGAATAGCGAATTGAGCAGCGGGGAAAGGTCGTGACCTTTCCCCGCTGCTCAATTCGGTGTTTAATCAGAGACCATGATCGAACTCACCATCCCCGGCCGCGGCAACCTGCGCCTCTCCCACCTCGTCCTCGACGTCAACGGCACGCTCGCCAAGGACGGCCGCCTGCTCGACAAGGTCGCCAAGCCCGTCGCCGCCCTGCGCGACCGCCTGACCCTCCACCTGCTCACCGCCGACACCTTTGGCCGGCAGGAGCACATTGACCTGATGCTGGGGATGCGGGCCACCCGCCTCCAGCCCGGCGACGAGGCCGCGCAGAAGGCCGCCTACGTGGAAAAGCTCGGCGCGGAGAGCGTCATTGCCATCGGCCAGGGCGCCAACGACGCCGGCATGCTCAAGGCCGCCGCCATCGGCCTCGCCGTCCTGGGCGACGAGGGCCTGGCCGTCGAGGCCCTCCTCAGCGCCGACGTCGTCTGCGCCTCCATCCACGACGCGCTGGCGTTGCTCGAATATCCCACCCGCCTCATCGCCACCCTCCGGCGTTGACCTGACACCGGCCAACCCGCGGCCCACCTCACCCCCCGCCTCCCGGCGCCGGCAGGAACACCCCTTGCCTCAGCAATTGCTCGCGCACCGCCTCAACTGAGACGTCCTTGACGCTGGCGCCCGCTCCGGCGGCCAGCGCCGCGGCCACGCCCGCGGCCTGGCCCGTCATCCAGCACTGGGGTATCTCCCGCATGAACAAATGCGACTGCGGATCACACGAGATATTGCGCCCCGCCGCGAGCAGATTGTCCACATCGCGCGCGATGAGACTCCCCAGCGGCACGGAGACCCAGCCCGTGTTCAGTGACGTTGAGGGGCTGAGGCCGATTTCATCCGCATGGCGCAGCCCGCTCTTCCAGTCCGCCTGGCGGATGCGCTTCACGCCAGCCAAGCGGCGCGAGTGCCGCGTGCCGATCTGCGGCGCGGTCAGCATTAGCCAGGCTTTCTCAAACCCCGGTGCGTGGCGCCGGAAGTAATCCAGGTGCGCCAGCATGCGCCGCCGCGACTCGATCTCGACCGCGGTTAGGTCGGCGATGCTCAGGGCGCTGTAGCCGCTCAACTTGGGCCCCATGAACAAGGCCACGTCGTTCCGCCAGGCCACATGCGGCCGCTCGATCCACCCCAGGACTGCGCGCCCCTGGTCCAGGAATTGCGCATGAGCTTCGGGTGCTTCCTGCTTGAAACGGATCCATCGCTCCATGTCAACGCCGCACCATAGCCAGGCCACATTCATGCGGTGATGAATCGTCGTTTCGTCGAAATCACTGTCGAAGCTGGCGCCGGCGCGCGCGAAAATGTCGCCGTCGCCGGTCGCATCCACCACCACGCTCGCCATGATCGCCTGGCGGCCCTCTTTGCTCTCAAAGACAACGCCGCGCATGCGCTGGTCTTCCACAATCGCCTCGGCCGCCCACGCATGCAGCATCAGGTGCGCCTTCGACTCCAACACCAGGTCGAGATGCGCCAGCTTTAGATATTCTGGATCGACCGTTGGTGACCAGGTCACCACCCCATGCCACGCCGCGGCGCGCTCCTGCCAGTAAGTGGACAGTTCCGGCGCGCGGCTGCCCCAGGCAGGTTCAGGCGGCCCAAACACGGCCTCCTTGGGCAGCCGGTCGATGATCTCGGCCGCGAACCCGGCGATCACCCGTTGGCCATCCCAGTCGGTCATCCGGTCAATCCAAATGACCAGACCGCCAGTCGCCAGGCCGCCCAAATGTCCAAAGCGCTCGACCAACACCACCTCGGCCCCGCAGCGTGCCGCCGCCGTCGCCGCGGCGCACCCGGCTGGGCCCCCGCCGAGCACCAAGACGTCAGCCCGTCGATAAACGGGAATGGTGCGCGCCTTCTCATGGTAAACGCCCAGCTTCTCAGGTTTCTCGGTTTCCATCCTTCGTCTTTCGCCGTCAGTTACCCCTTCATCCTTCATCCTTTATACTTGCTCCATGCCCCGCCTCACCTCCTCCGCCTTCATGCGCGCCCTGCCCGAGGCCGTGCGCCCGCACCTGCCCCCCGCCCAGCGCAAATTCAAGACCACCGTCTGGGGCTGGCTGTGCCAGCTCTACTACCGCGACCCGCGCCTGCACTATGAAGTCTGGAACATGGGCGAGCGCCGCGGCGTGCTGGAGTTGGGCCTGCACTTCGAGAGCCGCGACCGCGCCCTCAACGCCGCCCTCCTCGCCGGCTTCTCGCGGCACATGGCCGAAATAAAAGCCACGCTCGGCCCCCAATGGGAAGCCGAGCCGTGGGATAAAGGCTGGACCAAAGTTTACGAAGTCGTGCCCTACGAACCCTTCAGCGATGAACTACTGGCGTCGCTCTCCGCGCGCCTCGCCCGCGCCATCACCGTCCTGCAGCCCATTTGGGATGAGTTGTAGTCAGTACGTCTTCACATTCACACTGCGCACGCCCGCCGCCCCCTGCGCCACCGCCATCACCTGCCGCGCCTCGTCATCCGTGAACTGCCCGATCACCGTCACATGTCCAAACACCACCGTCACCTCATACCCCGGCGGGATCGCGCTGGTGCGCGGGTCCAGCGCCAGCGCCTCGGCCACCCGCCGGCTCAGCGTGCCGTCGTCGGCCAGGAAGTTGCTCACCCCCGTCACCCCTGGCACCCCCGCCACCGCCCGCTCCACCTCCACCGCCACCATCGGCGACTGCACCGACCCGCGCAGGGTCACGTGCCCGTTGGCCACCTCGACCTCCACGTCGGCCCGCGTGCCCGCCAGCCCATCCATCTGGAACAACATGTCGGTCAGCGCCGCGTCCAGGTCCAGGTCGCGGTCCGCCATCGTGGGGGTCGCCTCAGCATCCATGGTCAGCCTCTCTCAAGTGCGCGAAGTGCCCAAACTATACCCCGCCCGCCCTGTTTTGTCATTTGACATTCGTCACCCCGCCCCGTATACCCTTCATACCCTTTAATCCCTGAGTCCCCTGGCGAAGCATCCCCGATTTCCTTCATTCCCTTCATTTCCCCTATTTCCTTCCCCCCGCGTCCCCTAGCGAAGCCTCCCCATGCCCCTCATCCGCCCCGCCCGCCTCGCCGACGTCCCCGCCCTCGTCGCCATCCATGTCGGGCGTATAGATCCACCCGCCAATCCGGCTCTGGCTGCGCCCGGTGAGGTCGACCGCCTTCTTCAGCACCCAGCGAATCTTCTCCAGGCGCTGTGGGTCCTCCTCGGTTCCCATCGATTCGGCGAGGAACATCATCGCGTAACCGTGACCGAACATTGAACGCGTTTCCTC
>CAZCEC010000066.1:35649-37285 GCA_964497615.1 uncultured Anaerolineales bacterium
GCCTCGCCGACGTCCCCGCCATCGTCGCCATCCATGTCGCCGACATCGTCGCCTGGAAGCGCTGGGACGCCGCCGGCCTGGCCACCCTGGCTGATTACCACGACCTGCTCCCCCACGAGCGCTGGCTCAACGGCGGCCCCTGGCTCGACCCCGCCACCTACGCTCACTTTCTCGCCCGCTTGCTCGCGCCCGGCAGCGGCGGCCTGGCCCTCGTCGCCGAGGCCGATGGCCGCGTGCTGGCCGTGGCCGAAGCCTGGCACAGCCTCGAGCCGCTCCCCTTTGGCCGCAGCCTGGATGTCGGCGTGCTCTACGTCCTGCGCGGCCACACCGGCCAGGGCCTCGGCTCCGCCCTCATGCAGCGCCTGGAGCAGCACGCCCGCGCCCTCGGCTGCGACTGCCTCACCGTTACCCACGCCGAGGCGCCCGGCTTCTACGCCCGCCACGGCTTCCAGCCCCTCGAAACCTGGCGGCGCGTCCGCCTGCCCGTCCTGCCCAGCCGCACGCAATATCTGGCCGAGCCGCAGCCGTTGGGCGATTATGAAGCCGAGCACGGTCCCAGCGGCTGGGCCATGCCCTTTGGCCGCTACCAATCCGCCCGCCAGGAGTGGGAACGCGCCCGCCCCGAGGCCCAGCCCGGCTTCGACGCCTGGCACGGCCTGCGCACCGAAGCCTGGCGCCTCACCGTCCGCGGCGCGCCCGCCTGCCTCGTCCTCGACGAGCAGCCCCGCGAGCGCGGCGTGGCCGATGTGCACCTGTGGACGCCCGCCCCCAGCCTGCCGCGCCAGCTCATCGCCGCCATCCGCGACCGCGCCGCCCGCGCCGGCCTCGCCGAACTCCTTTTCTTCGCCGCCGAGCGCACCCTCCCCGCCCTGCCCCCCGGCTGGCACGACGACGGCTACCGCCAGCACGTCTGGCTCAAGCCCCTTAAATAGAAGCGGGCGGTGCTCCGCCCGCTCGTCAACCCGCCTCGGCCTGGTCGCCCCTCTCCTGAACGCGCCTTTGGTTCTCGCATTCAGGAGAGGGGGTAGGGGGTGAGGCTTTACTTCAGGATGATCGGCAGGTATAGCCTCGGTACGACCACCGGGTGGTCCTCCACCTCGCCATAGCGCGCCGGTCCCGTCACGCTCTCCACGTTCTCGTCGTAGTCCAGCCGGAACCGCGCCCAGGTGCTCCCCACGGCGCCCGGCGGCACGGTGATCGTCAGCGCCACCGTGCGGCTGAGGGTGAAGGCGGGCCAGCCCCCGCTGCCCGGATACCCGCTCCAGTTCACCACCATCTCGCCCGGGTCGGCCCAGTCGCCGTCGCCGTTGAAGTCAATCCACCCGTGCACGTGCAGCGGATTGACCGCGCTGTAGCGCCACCAGTAACCCGAGACGCTCACCGTAAAGCTCACCACCCCGGCGGGCAGGTTCACCGTCACGCCGTCGTCGAACGTGTCCAGGTTCGTCACCCACGCGTTGTACTCGCGGCTGCGGCCCGGCCCCAGCCACTCGTAGTCCGGGTTCAGGTGGCGCGCGCCATCGTTCTCGCGCAGCGATGGGTAGAGCGGGTCTGGGGCGTCGCCATAGTCCGGCGGGCGGGGCGCCAGCGGCCACCACCACCACCAGTCCCACCACCCCCCACACCACCACCACCC
>CAZCEC010000067.1:0-1969 GCA_964497615.1 uncultured Anaerolineales bacterium
CCCGCCCCTCATACCCTTTATTCCCCTTATTCCCCTCGCCTTTCCCCCCTTTTTTCCTCCTTGACTTCTAGAACACCTGGGCTATACTACTCCCTAGTACACTTGTTCGGCTGTGTTGCGCAGCCGCATCGCAAACAGTCCTGAGGAGGACACCGCCATGCCCCGTCGCAAGAAAGACCCATCCACCGACGCCGAAACACTGCCCCTCGGCGAAGGCGCTCCCGCCGAAGCCGAAACCGAAGCCGCCCCCAAGGGCCGCCGCATCAACTCCGCCGCCGCCGCTGCCGCCCTCGGCAATGGCCACGGCAACGGCGCCCGCCCGCCCATCGACGCCGGCCGCCGCAACGCCATCGACAAAACCCTCACCGACCTCACCAAGCGCTTCGGCGACGGCGCCATCATGCGCCTCGGGGAGGCCAAGCACATGAACGTCGAATCCATCCCCACCGGCTCCCTTGCCCTCGACCTCGCCCTCGGCATCGGCGGCGTCCCCCGCGGCCGCGTCACCGAAATCTTCGGCCCCGAAAGCTCCGGCAAAACCACCATCTGCCAGCACGTCGTCGCCGAAGCCCAGCGCCGCGGCGGCGTCTGCGGCTATGTGGACATGGAGCACGCCCTCGACCCCAGCTACGCCGCCAAGTGCGGTGTGGACGTGGACAACCTCTATATCTCCCAGCCCGACACCGGCGAGCAGGCCCTCGAAATCGCCGAAGCCCTCGTCCGCTCCGGCGCTCTGGATGTCGTTGTGGTCGACTCCGTCGCCGCCCTCGTCCCCCGCGCCGAGATCGAAGGCGAAATGGGCGACAGCCACATGGGCCTCCAGGCCCGCCTGATGTCCCAGGCCCTGCGCAAGCTTTCCGGCGCCATCAAGCAGTCCAACACCGCCGTCCTCTTCACCAACCAGCTCCGCCAAAAGATCGGCGTCATGTTCGGCAACCCGGAGACCACGGCCGGCGGCATGGCCCTCAAGTTCTACGCCTCCGTCCGCATGGACGTCCGCCGCATCCAGGCCATCAAGGAAGGGGCCGACGTCATCGGCGCCCGCACCCGCGTCCGCGTCATCAAGAACAAGGTCGCCCCGCCCTTCCGCGAAGCCGAGTTCGACATCATGTACAACGAAGGCATCTCCAAGGTCGGCGACCTTATCGACATCGGCTCCGCCCTGGAGATCATCACCAAGCGCGGCGCCTTCTTCTCCTACAACGACATCCGCATCGGCCAGGGCCGCGAGAACGCCAAGAACTACCTCAAGGCCAACCCCGCCATGGCCGACGAGATCGACCTCGCCATCCGCGCCCAGCAGGCCGCCACCGGCGCCCCCCTCCAGGTCGAAGCGGACCAGGACCAGGACGAGCCCGAACCCGAAGAAATGCTGGACGAGTAACCGTTACCGCTTATACCGGATCAAAATAGGGCCCCCCAGCAAGTCATTAACATAAAAGCGGGACTGGATGACTCACCTCCGTCATCCAGTCCCGCTTTGTTTCCCAGCCCGTGTTGTTCGTTCTCCCATTTCCCTTACTTCCCCTGTTTCCTGGCATCATCCCCCGAATCCCCCCTTTGCCCACAGGTCCCCACCTTTCCTTCCCCCCGAGGCCCCTGAGGCCCCGATTTCCCCCGTTTTCCGGCTATAATCCCCCTATGCTCCGCCTCCGCCTGCTGGCCCTTGCGCTGCTCACCGCCGCCTGCGCCACCACCACCCCCCCAGCCTCCTCCACCGCGCCTCTTACCACAACCCAGCCCGTCGTCGTCGCCGTCGCCACCGACACCCCCGCGCCAACGGTCCCCATCACCGGCGCGCCGTCCGCCACACCAACCGCCACGGACCCAATCATTGCGGGCGCCACCGCCACCCCCGCAAGCACCGCCACCCCTTCACCCACCCTCGGCCCTTGCGCCAACGACGCCGACTTCCTGGACGACCTCACCGTCCCCGATGGAACCCAGTTCGAGCCCGGCCAGCCCATCA
>CAZCEC010000067.1:1979-3498 GCA_964497615.1 uncultured Anaerolineales bacterium
TCCGTCCGCAACAATGGCACCTGCGATTGGGACTCGCTCTATCGGTTGGTCTTAGTCAGTGGAAATGCGCTCGGCGCCCGCAGCGAGCACATGCTCTACCCCGCCCGCGCCGGCACAGACGCCGTCATCGAGCTCAACATGGTCGCCCCCGCCGAGCCCGGCTCCTACACCGGCCGCTGGCAGGCCCGCAACCCCGCGGGCGACCTCTTCGGCGACCGCATCTTCATCACCATCGAGGTCGTCGCCCCCGCCCCCGCCGAAACGCCCACCGAAACCCCCGCCCCCTAATCCGTCTACGGCGTCGCCGTCGGCAGCACTCGCGGCCCCGCCGAAAAATTCGTCAGCGAGATCGTCAGCGCGCACAGCATGACGATGAGAACGAATCCCAGCAGCATCAGCACAAAGATGCCGCCGCTGGCCAGCCCCAGCCCCGCCAGCAGCCGCGTCCGCCCCGGGTTGGCCGAGTCGCGCGCCTGCAGCACCCCCACCAGCCCCAGCGCGAACGCCACAAACGGGATCACCCACGACAGCCCCGCGCACGCCGCCAGCGCCGACACCCCGCTAATCGCCGCCACCAGCGCCGTCACATCCGTGCTGGTGCCCTTGTAGGGGAGTTCCCCCGCCGCCGGCCGCGCCGCCGACATCTGCGCGTGCAGGATGCCCTCGGCATACCGCTCAGGCGGCGCCACCTCCTGCCCGGCGTGCAGCGCGTCCGCGGCATGATCGGGGCACAGTCGTTTGCCCCCCTCGCCGTACCACAAGCACGCCCCGCACACCGGCCGCCGGCAGTCCTCGCACTGCTCCACGGCCAGCCGCGTCGGGTGGCGATAACAACTCTGGGAGATTACGTCCCCTCTTCCCACGAATTCAGATACTTCTCCTGCTCCGCCGTCAGCGTGTCAATCGCCACCCCCATCGCCGCCAGCTTCAGCCGCGCGATCTCCCGGTCAATGGCCGGCGGGATCGGATAGACGCGCTTCTCCAGCTCCTGCGCGTGCTGCACCATGTACTCCGCCCCCAGCGCCTGGTTGGCGAACGACATGTCCATCACGCTCGGCGGGTGCCCCTCCGCCGCCGCCAGGTTGATCAGCCGGCCGTCCCCCAGCAGGTTGATGCGCCGCCCGTCGGGCAGCTCAAACTGCTCCACAAACTCGCGCACCCGCTTCTTCTCCTTGGCCATCGCCTCCAGCCCCGGAATATTGATCTCCACGTTGAAGTGGCCCGAGTTGGAGATGATGGCCCCATCCTTCATCGCCGCGAAATGGTGCTTGTCCAGCACGTTGATGTCGCCCGTCACCGTGCAGAAGATATCGCCGATCTTCGCCGCCTCGGCCATTGGCATCACGCGGTAGCCGTCCATCACCGCCTCCAGCGCCGGCAGCGGGTCGATCTCCGTCACCACCACGTTGGCCCCCATCCCCCGCGCGCGCGAAGCCAGCCCGCGTCCGCACCACCCGTACCCCCCCACCACAAACGTCTTCCCCGCCAGCAGCATGTTCGTGGCCCGCACGACGCCGTC
>CAZCEC010000067.1:3514-13937 GCA_964497615.1 uncultured Anaerolineales bacterium
TGCCATAGCGGTTATCGAAGAAGTGCTTGGTCATGGCGTCGTTCACCGCCATCACCGGGAACTTCAGCGCCCCATCCGCCGCCATCGCCCGCAGCCGGATCACGCCCGTGGTCGTCTCCTCCGTCCCGCCGATGATCGTCTCCAGCAGGTCGGTCCGCTCCTTGTGGATGGTGCTCACCAGGTCAGCCCCGTCATCCATCGTCATGTGCGGCTTATGATCCAGCGCCGCCTGGATGTGCTGGTAATAGGTCCGCGTGTCCTCGCCCTTGATGGCGTACACCGGGATCTCGAAGTGCGTCACCAGGCTGGCCGCCACGTCGTCCTGCGTCGAGAGCGGGTTCGAGGCGCACAGCACCACGTCCGCCCCGCCCAGTTGCAGGGTGTGCATCAGGTTGGCGGTCTCGGCCGTCACGTGCAGGCAGGCCGAAATGCGCACCCCCTTCAGTGGCTGCTCCTTGGCAAACCGCTCCCGGATCAGCCGCAGCACCGGCATCTCCTGGTCGCCCCACTCGATCCGGTAACGGCCGCCGTCGGCCAGCCGAGCGTTCTTAATGTCGTGGTTCTGCATACGTTGGCTCCTTCAAGGCATCCAGTAGTCCATTGTCGTCGAAGAATTCGCGATAGCGCGCCACGAACTCGGGGCGCGAATAATGGTGATTGATCGGCCCCAGCGTCTCCAGGCAGTAGGTCGCCGCCAGCGCCCCCATCCGCCCGGCCACGTCCCACCCCCAACCCGCCGCCATGCCGCGCAGCAGCCCGCCCCGAAAGGCGTCCCCCGCGCCGGTCGGGTCGCTGATCTGCCTCGGCGGCACCGCCGGGATCCCGTAGAACTGCCCCCCGGCATAGATCGTCGCGCCGTTCTCCCCGCGCGTCACCGCCACGATCTTGTCGCCCAGCCGCGGGTCCGTCTCAATGATCCCGGTCTTGTCGGTGATCAGGCTCATCTCATAGTCGTTCACCACCAGCATCGCGCAGCCCAGCACCCCGGTCTCGATCTCCTCCGCCGTCAGCCGCGCCAACTGCCAAGACACGTCGTAGGCATAGGGAATATCCAGGTCAATGCACTCATGCAGGTGCTTGGTCATCGCCGCCGGGTCGTCCGGCGAGATCACCGCGAAGTCGGGCCGGTACGGCAGGTCGCGGAACGACACCTCCGCCGCGTGCGCCATCGCCCCTGGAAAGAACAGCGCGATCTGCCCGTTGATGCGGTCCTTGCCGGCGAAGAACGACGCCGTGAACACGTCCGGGATGATCTTCACCGGCCCGGTGTCCACGCCCTGCGCCTCAAGCCACTCGCGGAAGTCGCCAAAGTCGTGGCCCGCCGTCGCCAGCAGCGCCGGCCGCTCGCCCAGCAGCGCCAGCGTGTAGCCGATGTTGGGCGCCACGCCCCCGCGATGCCGCGTCATGCTCTCCACCAGGAAGCTCAAGGACAACGAATCCAGTTTGTCCACCAGGATATGGTCCTTGAACTGTCCCGGAAAGGACATGATGTAGTCGTAGGCGATGGAGCCGGTGATGACGAAGCGCATGAGAAAAGAGAGAGAATAGAAAGAGAAGAAGAAAGAGAGAAGAACCAGCCTACACGGCTTCGCCGCGCACTGCCCGCGCCAGGCTGTCGGTGAACGGCGCCCGCGCCACCCCGTTCTCGGTGATGATGCCGGCCAGGTAGCGGTGCGGCGTCACGTCGAACGCCGGGTTGCGGGCGCTCGCGCCCGCTGGCGTCACTGGCTGGCCGTCGAACTCCAGCCCCAGCACCTCGCGCTCGTCCCGCGTTTCAATCGGGATCAGCCCGCCATGCGCCAGCGACAAATCCACGGTGGACGTAGGCACGACCGAGTACACCGGCACCCCGTTCTCGTGCGCCACCACCGCCAGCGGGTACGTGCCGATCTTGTTCGCCACGTCGCCGTTGGCCGCCACCCGGTCCGCCCCCACCAGGCAGATCTTCACCTCGCCGCTGTGCAGAAAGAACCCCGCCGCATTGTCGGAAATGATGTCGTAAGAGATGCCCTTCTGCGCCAGTTCCCACGCCGTCAGCCGCGCGCCCTGCAATCGCGGCCGCGTCTCATCCACCAGCACGTGCACCTGCTTGCCCTGCTCGTGCGCGGCGAAGACCACCCCCAGCGCCGTGCCAAAATCCACCGCCGCCAGCGCCCCCGTGTTGCAGTGGTGCAAAATCACATCCCCGTCGTTGATCAGCGCCGCCCCGTTGTAGCCCATCCGCCGGTTGATCTCCACGTCCTCGTCGGCCAGCCGCTGCGCTTCGGCTAGCAGCGCGTTGCGCACATCGTCGGCGCTCTCCAGGCTCTCGTCTGCTGCCACCCGCAGCAGCCGCGTCAGTGCCCAGTTCAGGTTCACCGCCGTGGGCCGCGCGTGCCGCAGCACCGCCGCCGCTTTCTCCAGGTCGCGCAGCAGGCTCAGCCGGTCCTTGGCCGTGCTCTGAAAAGCCGCCAGCGCCAGCCCAAACGCCGCCGTCGCCCCGATGGCCGGCGCCCCGCGCACCACCATGTCAGTGATGGCCTTCGCCACCTCCACATAGTCGTGATAGACCGGCGTTTCCAGCCGGTTGGGCAATAGCCGCTGGTCAATCAGGCGCACTCCCCCCTCATGCCAATCGACGGTTCGCATTTCCTGGCCTCACACAAAAAGCGCCCTCGAGACGAGAGCGCGGGCCGCAGCAGACGAGCGAGGTTTAGAATAATAACATGGGGCCGTCAGCCCGTCAAAGCACCCCCGCCAGCGTCATTGCGCAATCCGCCACTCCCGCTATCATTCTCAGGCGCACTGCCTTGCCATCACCGGAGGTCCTATGCCCAGGCGCGTCGTCCTTCACCGCCGTCCCAAGCCCACGCCGCGCAATCTCAACCGCATGGCCGCCGTCCTCAAGCCCAAACAGCCTATGCTGGACTGGTTGCAGGCCTCGCCCGGCTGGGACCACCCGCTCACCCTGGCCGAGCTGCGTGGCGACGAGTGCCTAGTCCTCCTCACGCCTGACTTTGACTTTGTTTCCGACTCCCGGCGCTACGTCGAGCAGCACTTTCGGCAGGTCTTTGAGCTTGAGCTAGGCGGCTGGTTCCAAGACCCGGCGCTCTGGCCCAAGCCGCTCACCCTCCGGCTCTTTCGCGAGTGGTTCGATATCGAACTCCACTCGATGCTCATCGACCTGACGACGGCGCCCTACGAGACAGAATTGCTCTGGGCCTAAACGCCATCGCCCGCCACCTCTGGGTCCAGGTCAATGACAGCGCCGCCTTCGTGATCGCCTTCGGCGACCTCCCCGCGGAGATGGCGCCGTGGCCCTCGCCCGCCTCATTCTGGAGCTATCCAGTCGGCCCGCCTGCCAATGGCATTCCCGCGCTGCTCCGCGTAGACTCGCTCGCCCAACTTCCGCAGGAGCGCGTTGTACGCGCGAACGGCGGCCGGTCTTGCCACCGAACTTATCGTCCGACTGGATTCCAGCTAACAGCCTCAGTCAGTATGTCCTCAACAATTAACCGTCTCTCTCGACTGCATATGTCAATGGCATACAGATTCCAACGGCCAGCCGCTTCCTGGATGAAGGCTAATTGCCGATTGTCTGGAGCCCAAGCATAGTTGTCTATGTCCAGATTGAGGGACTCTGCAATGACATCTTCTTGGAGCCGGTCAGGCCGTATGATGTATAGCCCGCGTGATGTAATCGAAGGAGGTGATCCTGTCCCCAGTGTTACTGCTCCGTAAGCTACCCCTTGCCCATCAGGCGACCATATGGCTGATGTTTTGAAGGTATCAGAATCGGTAAGTTGCCTGCGATTCGTCCCATCTGGACTCACCCAGAATAATTGCTCGGGGCTCAGGCCTGGTCTCTCGATGGAAATGAACAGGATACGCTCTCCGCTTGGCTGCCACTGCGGCTGCTGGTCGCTGAGTACCTCTGCATCGATCCAACCTATACTGGAGCCATCGGACTTCATGAGATGAATTCGGCGCTGTACGCCGATGCTATCCAATGCTGCGTCGGATACAACATAACTGCCATCGGGCGACCATGATAAGGTTAACTCCCCCAGTGTTGACCCATGGGTCAAGTTCACAAGGGGAGAACCGTCTAGGCGGGCGATATACACATCCGTGAACGCGCCATCAGCACCCAGGAACGCAATTGACTGCCCATCAGGTGCCCAGGCGAACCAGCGGTAGTAACGAGGCAAGTCAGGTGGGTTCCACGCCTCAATGACTCCTTCAGGCGAAACGTTGGTCTTTCCAACACTCACCGATTCGGTGGTGAGCATCGACAACTGCCCGTGTCTTAGGTCCATAATGTAGAGACCGAACGGCCCCGATACCGGTCCGGACAAGAAGGCCACCCGGCTACCGTCTGGGGACCAGACCGGGCTCATGTCATAAACCTGATTGTCAGTTAAGCGAAGAAGGTTGCTTCCATCCGGATCAATCAAGTATATATCGGCGTCCCCATCCCAATCTGCCACGAACACCAAAGGGCCATCGCCCATGTCCGCTTGGGGCAAATCAGAACAAACGTCGTCAACCGCAGGCGAATTGGGTGTAGCTGTCGCTGTGGCAGGAAATGGGGTTGCACTGGCGGTTGGTGTCAGGCTGGCTCTTGGGTTGCCGGTCGCACTGGGGCCGACTGTAATAGTCAGAATTGGTGCAGTCGAATCTGTTGGGCTTGCGGCTGTCGGTCGCTCAACAACACCGGTCGGCACTGGCGGCGTGCCCGCCACCGGCCGGCACGCCCCCAGCACGCCAACTGCTATGAGCGTCAACAGGCGTAATCTTGACATCACGCCCTATCCCCCGTCTTTCTCCGCGCTCTCTGCGTGCTCCGCGGTGAATTCTGCCGGATAGGGTCTGCTACCCCGCCCCCGCCTTCGGCAGATACGGCATCACCGCCTTCGCCAGATTCTGCGACGGCATCGTTTGCAGCCACACCCGCCCCGGCCCGCGCAAGGTCGCCAGGAACAGCCCCTCCCCACCAAACAGGATATTGCTGAACCCCTTCACCATCTCGATGTCGAACGACACCGTCGGCTCATACATCGCCACGTGCCCGGTGTCCACCTTCAGCATCTCGCCGTCGCCCAGCGTGTATTCCATGATCTCGCCGTCCAGGCACACGAACGCCACGCCCGGCCCGGTGAGCTTTTGCAGCACAAACCCCTCGCCGCCGAACAGCCCCGCCCCCAGCCGCCGCCGGAAGTGAATGTCCAGGTCCACCGTCTTCTCCGCGCACAAGAACGCCTGCTTCTGCGCGATCATCTGCTGCCCCTGCGCCAGGTTTAGCGGCACGATCTTGCCCGGAAAGTCCGAGGCGAACGCCACGAAGCCCTTGCTGCCCTGGCTGGTGTACTCCACCAGGAACAACGACTCCCCGCTCACCGCGCGCTTCAGCACCCCGCCCAGCCCGCCCCCGCGCCCGCTGGTCTTCATCCCGATATTGGCCGTCATCCACGCCATGCCCCCGCTCTCCGAGAAGATCGTCTCGCCGGGGTCCAGCTCCAGGATCACCGCCTGCAACGTCGTCCCGATGATCTTGTACTCCATCCCGGTCACGCCCTTGCCCTGCGCCGTCACATTCGGATCCGGCAGGTCCAGCCGCTGGCCGGGTGCATTCGTGTAGCTTTGGTTCATGTCAATGGCCTCCTGAACATATTACGCGCATTGGCCTTCCACGTTGCGTATTCCGTTACCGGCCCTCTTTCCCCATCTCACCAATGAGTTCGGGAGAGCGCCGAGAAAGACAAATCATCCTTCATCCTTCGTCGGTCGTCGTCCATCGCCCGTCGTCAGATATCCGCCTCTGCCTTCCGCCTTGGGTCGAAGGCCACCCATCGTCTTCCATCCCGCTAGTGCCTCCAACGCCCAATCCGCTACATCCGTTTCCAAATCCGTTGCCAACCTCGTCGCTCACCCCCCCACCGCCAGCGCCGCATACACCAGCGCCACCGCCAGGCTGTTGTTCGCCGCGTGAATCAACACCCCCAGCCACACCGACCGCCCCCGCTCCACCGCCGCCGCGCAGATCAGCCCCAAAAAGAATGTGGACGCCATCACCGGCAAGCTGTCGAAGTGCCCCAGCGCGAACAGAAAGGCGCTCAGCACCACCACCGGCCAAAAGCCGAACCGCGTCCGCAGCCAGCCCTGCAGCAATCCCCGAAAATACAACTCCTCCGCCAGCGGCGCCAGCAGCCCCGCGCCCAGCAGCGTCACGGCGAACGTCACCCCCAGCGGCCCGTCCGGCGTCACCAGGTCGAGCCGCGGCTGCAAGTCGGCCAGGCTGCCCCCGCTCAGCCACTGGGCCAGCAGCGCCGCCCCCGCGCGCAGCGGCAGGCTCGCCCCCGCCGCCATCAACGCCACCCACAGCCACGCCGGGTTAAAGGGCCGCAAACCGAACTCGGCCCACGTCCGCCCCGGCCGCCGCACCCCCAGCACATAGGCCGCGCCCCCCAGGCATATCAAATTGAGCGCATATACCGCCACGCTCGCCCTCAGCGTCACCTCGTCAAAGATCAGGTTGAGCAGCAGCGACCCGGCGAAGAACAACCCAAACCCGCCGGCCACATACAGCCCAAGCTCGCGCCACGCGCCCGGCGTTTCTCTTCCTGCTTCCTTCTCTATTTCTCTTTCTCTTTCTTTGTCACTGCACCCTCGGCCACCCCATCAAACACACCTCCAGCGCCAGCCGCGCGTTCACATTCTTGCCCAGCAATTCGCCCGTCCGCCGCAGCCCCGCCACCACCGCGTGCGCCTCGGCCGGCCCCATCGCCTCCGCCAGCCGCCGGATCTCCGCTTCCCGGTCCGGGTTCGCCAGCGCCGCCTCCGTCCCCGCCGTCCTCAGCAGCACGTCGCGCCAATAGCCCTGCCACAGGTCCAGCGTCGGACGGATGCGGTCCACGCCCTCCTTCGCCAGCCGTTCGGCGTAGGCGAACCGGTCCACCCGCGTGCCGCCCACCAGCCGAGCCAGGTCGTCCAGCCGCTGCGTGCGCGCCTCCAGCGCCGCCTCGTCATTCAGCATCCGCACCGCCCACCCCAGCCGCCCCTGCGCCAGGTGCGCCAGCAGGTCCGCCTTCTCGCTCGGCGCCAGCCAGCGCGTGATCAATGCCTCGCGCACCACCGCCAACGGCAGCGGTCGCAAGTTGAACACCTGGCAGCGCGACACAATCGTCGGCAGTAAATCATCGGCGCCCTCCGCCGTGATCAGAATCACCACCCGGCCCGGCGGCTCCTCCAGCGTCTTCAGAAACGCATTCATCGCCTGGGCATTCGCCGCGTGAAAGTTCAATGCTTGCGCCACGCGCCGCGCGGCCTCCACCGGCTTAAGCGTCACGTCGTAGTTCAATGCCCGCACCGCATCCACCCGGATCAGCGATTGCCGCGCGGCCTTCACCGGCGCCACCGTCAATATGTCTGGGTGATTGCCCTTCGCCGCCAGTTGGCAATGCCGGCACTGTCCGCAGGGCGGGTCGGCATTCGGGCACAGCAGCGCGCGCGCAAACTCCCCCGCCAGCGTGCGCTTGCCAATGCCCGCGGGCCCGGTGAACAAATACGCGTGCCGCACCCGGTCCTGCGCCCGGTCGCGCCGCAGGGTATCCACCAGCCAATCGTGACCGATCACATCCCAGCCCATGCCGGTATTCTACCTCGCCGCGCCGCGGGCGGCTCTTGCGTCCCCAACCAGCCGCAAACTGGCCTCTTCAGCCCAACTTGCGCTCACACTATTCCAAATTGGTGGTACACTTTCTCGCAGTCAACCCTGCCTTGAGCGGGCCCGCCGCCGCCAGTCCCACGGGAACGGCGGCTTTTGCTGACCGGCCGCGCGCCGGTTGCACGAGGAGAATCGTATGCCATCCAGGTTGTACGTCGGCAATCTCGCCTACACCACCACGGAGGAGGACCTCAAGGACCTCTTCGCCCAGGCGGGCACCGTTTCGTCTGTCGCCCTCATCAAGGACCGCGACACCGGCCGCTCGAAGGGTTTTGCATTTGTTGAGATGAGCAACCAGGCCGAGGCCGAGAATGCCATCCGCATGTTCAACGGCCAGTCCGTGGCCGAGCGTGTGCTGACCGTCAACATGGCCCGCCCGCGCGAGGATCGCCCCGGCGGCGGTGGCGGCGGCTTTGGCGGCCCGCGCCGCGACGGCGGCGGCGGCCGGCGTGGCGGTGGCGGCCGCGACAATCGCGGCGGCGGCGGCCAGCGCCGCTACTAATCACCCGCGTTGAGCGCAGAACGCTCAACGCCTGGGCGTCGCGCCTGCCCGGCGCGTTCGCCCCGCCCCAATCGCACACTTCAACCCCTCAGCCGGCGCGTCGCCCGAAGCTGTACTGCTTGGGCCGCGCCGGCTCGGTGTTTCCCCATCTCATTGCTTCTCAACGATTCACGCCTCACGTTTCACGCCCACCGCTCCACCCTTCCATCGTTCACCCCAACATTCCACGGTCGTCCGTCCTCCATCTTTCGTCCTTCGCCCTCGCGTAATTTCCCCGGTCGAGTACAATCCCCTCTTGCCCAGCGTTTGGCCCGATCCAGGCCCCTATGCCCTCCTGCACTGCGATCCTCAGCCTCGACCTGGCCAGCACACCTTAATGTCCTCCAACGAATTCTCCGCGGACCGCCTCGCCCAGCACTACGCTCCCGCGTCCGCTGCCTCGCCTGCCGGCCCCGATCTGCCTGAGCGCCTCCTGGCCGCCCTCACCGCCGCCGGCCACAACCTGGACGCTCTTCAACTCGCCGATCTCGCCCCGCTGGATCAGTTTCACAACCGCGGCCGCGCCGCCACCCTCGAACTGGCGCAGCGCGCCGGCCTGTCCGCCGGCCAGCGCATTCTCGATTTGGGCGGCGGCCTCGGCGGAGCCGCCCGCACCCTGGCCGCCGAGTTTGGCTGTGCCGTCGTCGTGCTCGACCTCACCCCCGCCTACGTTCAGGCCGGCGAAGTCCTCACCCGCCTGGTCGGTCTCGACGAGCGTGTCACCTTTCGCCACGGCGACGCCCTCGACCTGCCCTTTGCCGCCTGTGAATTCGATGTCGTCTGGACCCAGCACAGCACCATGAACATCCCCGACAAGCCGCGCCTCTATGCCCAGGCGTGGCGCGTGCTCCGGCCCGGCGGCCGCCTGGCCCTGCACGAGATCGTCGGCGGCCCGGCCGGCCCCGTGCACCTTCCTGTGCCCTGGGCCGTCAACCCCGCCGACAGCCACCTCCTGTCCCAGGCCGCTCACCGCGCCGCCATCCTCCAGGCCGGCTTCGGCGAATTGGAATGGATCGATGAGAGCGCCACCGCCCTGAAGGCCTGCCAGTCGCAGCTTGCCAGCATGCGCGCCCGCAACGGCGTGCCATTCCCGTTGGGCCTGCACCTACTTCTGGGTCCAGCTTTCCCCGAAATGTTCGCCAACCTCGTCCGCAGCCTCGCCGAGCAGCGCCTCGCCATCGTCCAGGCTGTGTTCCAGCGCCTCTAGAACACCTATGCCCTCCACCCGCCTCTCACTTTTCGCTCGGCTCGTCTTCTGGTTCGTCGCCGTCAACGCCCTCGCCGGGGCAGTCGTGCTCATTCTCTTCCCCAGCCGCACCAGCCAGCTTTTCTTCTGGGAAATCCGGCCGCCCATCAATGCCGCCCTGTTTGGTGCCCTCTATCTCGGCGGCGCCGCGGTCGTTGGCTGGCTCGCCTATCGCGGCCAGTGGGAAGCGGCCCGCTTCCTTGGCCCCATCCTCATCACGGCGGGCGTGCTCATTTCCCTGGTCACCCTGCTGCATCTGGACCGCTTCACGCCGGGCCTCAAGCTCGTCTATTGGCTCGTGGTCTACATCGGCGCGCCCCTGCTGGCGGCCGGCCTCTACTGGCAGCACGAACGCCGCGGCGCCGCCTGGGCCCCCGCCGTGCCCACGCGCCTGCTCACCCGCCTCGTGGCTGTTGGCCTGGGCGCACTATTGACGTTGATTGGCTTGTTCTTGCTGGTTCTGCCCGGGCCCGCCGTCGCCTATTGGCCCTGGCCCACCACGCCCCTGGTCACCCGCATCTTCGCCGCCTGGTTCACGGCCTTTGGCGTCGGCCTGCTGTGGTTTCTAGTCGAGCGCGACTGGCTCCGCCTGCGCCACATCGCCACCCTGATGATGGCCGCCTCCGCCCTCGACCTGCTCATGGTCGCCCTGCACTGGCGCAATATCCCCGCCTTCAGCCTCAGCCTTGTCCTCTACGTCTTCCACCTGGGCCTGTTTGGCGTCGTGGGTGTGTTCCTCCACGCCTTCCAATGGGGCCAGTCCCCGCGCCCCTGAGTCCCGCGCCTCCCCAGCGCGCGTCGCCATCCGCTTTCTCCTACCCGCCTTCTGCTTTCCGCGTTCCCCACCCGGTCGTCCGTCGTCGGTCGTCGGTCGTCCTAAGTCGCCCCCACCTCAAACTCCGCCCCCTCCTTCCCCGGCGCCACCTCAAAC
>CAZCEC010000067.1:13947-35089 GCA_964497615.1 uncultured Anaerolineales bacterium
CCGCGTGCATCAGCCGGTCCAGGTCGTCGTCGTTGTGCCCCGGATCGTGATGAAACGGCACCAGCCGCCGGGCCTGCACCAGCACCGCAAACTCGATCGCCTGCGAGATCGAGCTATGCCCAAACCCCACTCGCGCCGCATACTCCTCCCGGCTGTACTGCGCATCGTGGATCAGCACATCCGCGCCCTCAGCCAGGCTGTACCCCGAGGTCCACTCGGCCCCCAGCGGAAAGCGCCGCGCCCCCAGCGCCGGTTCATGGTCAGGCAGATAGGCCAGCGTGCCCGCGCCCGTCCTCAGCCGGTAACCTACCGTCGGGTTCGGATGGCACACCAGCACCGACGAAATGCGGAACTCGCCAATCTCAAAGTCGCCGCGCGGCACCTCATGCAGGTGCAGTTGGCACGGCAGCTCGCGCAGCAGCACCGGAAATGTCGGCGGCGAAAGATACCGGTTCAGCCGCGCCCGCAGCCCCAGCGTGGTGCTGGCCGGCCCCCAGATGTGCACCTCCCAATCTGCCCGCCGCAGCGGCGCGAAGAACCCCAGCCCCTGGATGTGATCCATGTGCAGATGCGTCAGCAGGATGTCCACCCGGCCCGGCGTGTCGCCCATCGCCAGCCCCGCGCGCCGCAGCCCGGTCCCGGCATCCAGCACCAGCACCGTGCCCTCGCGCCCCGTCACCTGCACGCACGAGGTGTTGCCCCCATAGCGCACCGTGTCGGGGCCGGGCGCGGCCAGCGAGCCGCGCGTGCCCCACAGGCACGCCTTCATGTGGGCGTCTCCCAGAATAACGCCACCGCCCCCAGGTAGCGGTCACCCTGCCCGATCAGCGGAAAGGCCGTCACCTCGATCCGCCGCCTCACCCCGTCCAGCCCCCTGATCCAGAAGGCCCGGTAGGCCGGCTTGCGCTCCACCAGCGCAATGGTCAGCGGCAGGTCGCCCACCTTCATCGGCTGGCCGGCCTCGTCGGTGGGCTCAAAGACTGTGCTCCACTCTTCCGCCGGCATGGGGCCGGTCTCGTCATACCGGTGTCCCAGGATCAGCTCAGCCGGCTCGTTGTAAAACAGCAAGCCCCCGCCCTGGTCCACAATAAACACCGGCAGCGCCAGATAGTCGGCTAGTTGCCGCGCCAGGATGACTTCCACGTCTTGTTGGCTCATGGCTGCGCCTCGCTCGGGTCCGCTTCCGTGCCGCGTATTGTAGCCCCAACGCCTCAGGGCATTGGGTTCCGTTCCCGCTGTGCCCCAGCCGCCCGGTAAAACAAAGCGGCGGGGCGATACCTTGATGGGTACCTCCCCGCCGCGTGTTGGCGAATGTGGCCGCGCTGCTGGCTACGCGCTTTCGTCCTTGTGCCCGGCCTGGCCTCCTTCACTGGACTTGATGGCCCCCTTCACTGCTGGCAGATTGCGCAGCAGGTCCATCAGGTTGATGCCCGTCAGCGCCTCGATCACTTCCGGGATTTGCGCCACCGTGTCAGTCACGTCGCGCGTCACCTTCGAGGCCCCCGTGCTCCCCTCGCTCCCGTTGCTGATGACCACGATCTTGTCGGTCTGCGCCAGCGGCTGCGCCACCGCGCTCGCCAACGCCGGCAGCTTGTCCAACAGCTGCTGCAGGATGGCCGCTTGCGTGTACTGCTCCCAGGCCGCCGCCTTCTTGCTGGTGGCCTCGGCCTCGGCCAGACCCTGCGCCTGGATCACCTCCGCTTCCGTCAGGCCCTTGGCCTTGATGATGTCGGCTTCCGCCAACCCGCGCGCCTTGTTGGCGTCGGCCTCGCCCGTGCCCAGGTTGCGGGTCGCCGCCGCCTGGCCCTCGGCCTCGATCTCGAGCTGGTACTTGCGCGCCTCGGCCAGCGTGCGCTGGCGGAACTGCTCGGCCTCCGCCGGCTTGCGCACGGTGGCCTCCAACTCGCGCTCGCGCCGCGCCACTTCCTGCTGCTGCACCTCGATCTGCTTGCGCTTCTCCACCACCGCGATCTGGACTTCTTCTTCCTTCACCTTCTGGTTGCTGATGTTCTGCTGCAGGGTGTAGGCCAGCTCGGCCTCGGCTTTCTTGCGGTTCACCTCGGCATCGTAATCCGCCTTCTGCACCGAGTAGTTCTTCTGCGCCTCGGCGATCTTGGTCTCGGCCTCGAATTTGGCCGTCTCGCCCTCCTGCCGCGCCTTGGCCGCCTGGATGTTGGCGTCGCGCTGGGCGTTGGCCTGCCCGATGGCGGCGTCGCGCTTCACCTCGGCGATGCGGGCCTGGCCCAGCGCGTCCAGGTAGCCCTGCTGGTCGTGGATGTTTTTGATCGTGAACGAGACGATCACCAGGCCCATGTTCTGCATGTCCAGCGCCGACACTTCCTGCACCCGCTGGGCAAACTTGTCCCGGTCGCGGTAAATCTCCTCCACCGACAGCGTGCCCAGGATGGCGCGTAGGTGGCCCTCCAGGGTTTGCAGCGCCACGTTCTGGATTTCCTTCGTGCTCTTCGACAGGAACTGCTCGGCGGCGGTGATGATGGATACGTCGTCCGAGCCCACCTTCACCTGCGCCACCCCGTCCACCGTCACCGGCACGCCGAACGAGGTATAGACGTTATTGGTCACCACCTCGATGGTCATCAACTCCAGCGAGATGTCGTCCACCCGCTCCAGCACGGGTAGGATGAAGGCGCCGCCGCCGCGCACGATGCGGAAACTGCGCCGTGTGCGCTGGCCGGCCGCGTCCGCCACCATCGCCCCACGCCCGGAGATGATCAGCACCTCGTTCGGGCCAACCTTCTTGTAGCGGCTGGCATACACAATCGCCAGCACCAGAAAGACAAACAGGACCGCGACGACCGCGATAACGGCCACCAGCACTCCATCAATGACCACGGCAGACTCCTTCTACTGGTTTGTCCTATTCCTGCGGGCGCACCACCACCACGCCGCTGACCAACTTCTCGATGGTCACCGTCGTGCCGCGCGCAATCGCCACCCCCGCCGCCGACTTGGCCGGGTAGCGCACCCGTCCGCCCTGCGCCACGAAGGCCACCTCGCCCACGCTGTCCGGCGGGATGGGCGTTGTCACCTCGCCCACCGCCCCCACGATGTCCTGGGTCCGCACTTCGGATGACCCCTGCGGCTTCAGCAAGAAGTATGTAAATGCCAGGTGCGCCAGCGCCGCCGTCACCAGTCCGCCGCCGCCCGCCCACGCCAGGCTCCACGCCGGCGCCACGTTGAACAATCCCAGGGCGATCAAGCCGAACGCGCCAAAGGCGGTCACAAAACTGGCAATCGCCACCGGCGAGAGCGCGCCCATGCCCCCTTGCGACCCGTCCGCTCCGATCTCAATCTCTGGCACGCCGGGCAGGTCAATGTCGCCCAGCCCGCCCCCGATCAGGATGATAACGGCGTAAACCACGCCGATGCCCAGCAGCACCAGGTAGATAACCGTCAGCCCGAGTGAGTTGGTGAACGCTTCCATGTCGTACCGTGTAGTGTAGCATTAAACCGAGGCGCGCAAGCTGTCGTTTGCCAGCCGTTCGCCTGACCCTGCGCCTGGCCGCCGCCCGGCTCCCGCTCGCTGCCTGGCTACACCGCGTGGACCTACTTTGCCGTGGAAATTGTCACCGGCGCAACGGCCATTACGCCCGCGCCGTAGCCTCCAGCCCAAACATCTCCGCTGATTGAGACTTGTAGACGCCGTCTTCCTTCATCAGCTTCAGCATCGTCTCGCGAATGAACATCATCACCGGGTTGTGAGTAACCAATTGTGCTGTCACGCCGGCCGCCGTGCGCTGCCGCTTCTCGATGGCGGGCCGCAGCCGGCGCTCGTAGCTCACCAGCCCGGCCGGCCCCTCGGCCTGCAGGGCCTCCGCCAGCCAGTAGGCCCCTGCCAGCGCCGCCGTCGCCCCAAAGCCCGAGGCCGGCGTCAGGCTGTAGGCGGCATCGCCCACCAGCCCCACCCGGCCCTGAGACCAGGCGGGCAGACGCACGGCGATGAGTTGATCGGCAAAGACCGTGAGCGTGTCCGGCAGCGCCTCCAGCACCGCGGCGATGGGGGGCGCGGTCTGGCGGTGCAGGTCGATCAGGTGCTGGCGCAGCCCAGCCCCGCCCTGGCTGGGCACTTCGCGCAGGATGAACAGGCCGCCCACCTCCCCCCGGCCCAGGTCGTAGATCACCGACATGCGGCCCGGCGCAAACTGGACATAGCTCTCAACGTGGTCCGGGGCGGGAGCGATGAAGGCGGCATAGGCCGCGGTGAGGGGGTGGGGTCCCGCCTCGCCGAAGATAGCCCGCCGCACCCGCGAGTGCACACCATCCGCGCCGATCACCAGGTCGAAGCTGCCCCCGGCGCCCCCGGTGAACTCAACTTCCACACCGGTGCGAGTGGGGTTCAGTGCGCTCAACTCGGTGTCAAAGTGGATGGCGACCTCATCCTTGACCGCGTCGTAGAGCACCATCTGGAGGTCGGCGCGGTTCAGGGGCAGCTTGCCGCGCTCATCCTGGCGGTAGCTCAGGTAGCGCCCCCCGTTGATGCGCCGGCCGCGCCCGTCCAGCACGTGATAGTGGATCGTGTCCGCGGCCCGCGCCAGCGCCCGGTCCAGGACCCCCATCTTGTCCAGCACCGTGATCGAGCCGCCCCGGATGCCGATCAGGAAACCGCGCGGCTCCAGGGCGGGGGCCTTCTCCACCACCACCGGCGCGTGGCCCGCGCGCCG
The DNA here is from genome assembly GCA_964497615.1 of uncultured Anaerolineales bacterium. Classification (GTDB taxonomy): domain Bacteria; phylum Chloroflexota; class Anaerolineae; order Anaerolineales; family UBA6663; genus CAZCEC01. The sequence continues at coordinate 18,630 of CAZCEC010000067.1, forward strand.
CAGCCAATAGGCCAGGGTGAGCCCGGCCATGCCAGCCCCAACGATGAGTGTACGCATCATGCTGCCCCAATCCCCAATATGACTAAATATTTATTTAGCTAAGACTAAATATGGTGCCCAGTGTACACCCCTCGGCGGGCACGTGTCAAGCTGAGCGTCAGTCAGGAGGCCCAGCCATCCATGACCCACCCTTCACCCCCCACTGAGCGCCTGCCCGCCCTCGATCAACTACGCGGCCTGGTCATGGTCCTCATGGCCCTCGACCACACCCGCGACTTCTTCGCCAACGCCGCGTTCAACCCCCTCGACCTTGCCCGCACCACCCCCGCCTATTTCCTCACCCGCTGGGTGACCCACCTGTGCGCGCCGGTATTCGTGCTGCTAGCTGGTTTAGGCGCCTTTCTCTACAGCTCCCGGGGCCGCACCCGCGCCCAGGTCTGCCGCTTCCTGCTGCTGCGCGGCCTGTTCCTCATCGTGCTCGAGTTGTCGGTGGTGAACTTTGGCTGGCACTTCGACGCGCAGCCAGGCTTCTACCTGCTACAAGTCATCTGGGCCCTGGGCTGGTCTATGGTCGTTCTGGCGGGGCTCGTATGGCTGCCCCTGTGGGTCGTCGGCGCCATCGGCGTGCTGCTGATCGCCGGTCACAACCTGCTGGATGGCTTCCGCTCGCCGCCGCTCGGCCTCCCCGGCTGGCTGTGGAACATCCTGCACATGCCTCGTTCCCATTTTCTCCCCGGCGGCGCGGAAGTCTTCGTGCTCTATCCCCTCATACCCTGGATCGGCGTCATGGCCCTCGGCTATGCCCTTGGCCCCCTCTTCCTCCGCCCCGCGCCCCAGCGCCGCCGCTGGCTGATCGGCCTGGGTTTGGCGCTGTCGCTGGCCTTCATCCTGCTGCGCCTCATCAACCGGTATGGCGACCCCCTGCCGTGGGCGCCTCAGCGCAGCCCGCTGTGGACGGTACTGGCCTTCCTCAATGCCGAGAAGTACCCGCCCTCGCTTGACTTCCTCCTGATGACCCTCGGCCCCGCGCTGCTGCTGTTGGCCTGGCTCGACCACGCGCCCGGCCGCCTGGGGTTGCTATTGATCACTTACGGCCGCGTCCCCCTGTTCTTTTACGTTCTGCATATTCCCCTCCTCCACGCCCTGGCCCGCTTCGGCGCGGGCGGCCAGCGCTTCAGCCTGCCCGTGGTCTATACCGTCTGGGCCGCCGTGACCGCCGCGCTCTACTTCCCCTGCCGCGCCTACGCCGCTTTCAAGGCCCGCCGCCGGGAATGGTACTGGGCCCTATTCTGAATTGTGCCCGTGAGCACAAGGCCCCCTCCTAAAGTTATGCTCGACACCTAACCTGCGACCGATGCGCTGAGCGCCTGATTTGGTTATGCTGCTACGAGGATGGGTGGGCCGGGCGCCCGCTCATGGCATCTCCGCATGGATCGACCGCTCCACGCCAGCGGGCGTTGAGCAGGGCAGGTAAGGCATGTCTCGTCTGGCAACTTGGCTATTCATCACCTCGGTTATCCTGGCTGGCCCGGCGCTGGGCAGCGTTCACACCGTGCAGCCCGTGTTCGCCGCCAATGCCACCGTCGGCACCGGCACTGCCGGCAGTTGCACCCCGGCCGCCCTCCAGAACGCCGTCACCTTCGTGCTCACCAACAATGGCGGCAACATCGATTTCAATTGCGGCCCCGCGCCCCACACCATCGTCATCACCGCCACCCTGCAAATCACCACCGGCATCGGCTTCGACGGCGGCGTGCTCGGCGATATCACCCTCAGCGGCGGTGATGTCCGCCCTGTCTTCAGCGTCCCCCTGGGCGGCGACCTGAGTCTGGAGGATATGGTGGTCGCGCACGGCGTCATCGGCGACGGGTCGGGCGGGTGCATCTTCAGCTTTCAGAGCGTCGTCTTCATCCAGCGCTCCCTCATCCATAGCTGCCGGGCCGGTCCGCCGGTGCTGGCGGGCCAGGCCGGGCCGAACATCGTGGACGGCTCCACCTCTGAAGGCGGCGCGATCTACAGCGGCGGCGGCAACCTGATCATCATCGACAGCCAGATCCTCAGCAGCACCGCCGACCTCGGCGGCGGCATCCGCAGCACGGGCAACCTGAGCCTCACCGGCTCGCGGCTGGCCGGCAATCGCGGCAATTCCTTTGGCGGCGCGGTGCAGGCCTTTGGCACCTTCCTGATCGCCGGCAGCCTCGTCGAGCACAACACTTCCAACCACGGCGGCGGCCTGTGGACTGCCGTTGGGTCGCAGACCATCATGGCCGGCACCACCATCTACTCCAACACCTCCGGGTTCGATGGCGGCGGCATCGAAAGCCGGGGTCTCATCACGATCACCCAAAGCCAGATCCTTGAGAACTTCGCGGGTTCGGCGGGCGGCGGCCTGAACGCCTATGACGGCCGGGCCAGCCTCGACCAGTCGCTGGTGGCCGGCAACCGCACCGATGGCGAGGGCGGCGGGATTTTTTCCAGCTTTGCACTGGTGCTCACCGATACGCAGGTGCTCAGCAACACTAGCGCCAACTCCGGCGGCGGGGTCTCCTCGGCGGATGTAACCGCCTCGGGGAGTTTGTTTCAGAACAATCAGTGCACCGACACGGACTGCTACGGCGGCGGGGTGTCCGGCTTCACGCTGGTGCTCACCGATACCCAAGTCATCAGCAACTCCAGCAAGGGTCCGGGCGGCGGCGCCTCTGCTGCTATCGATGCCATCCTGCACAATGTCCTCGTCCAGGACAATCAGTGTCTGGGCCTCGCCTGTGGCGGTGGGGGGCTGTTCGTGGACGGGATGCTAACGGGCATACGCACGAACTTCATTGACAATACGAGCCGCTTTGATGGCGGAGGCGCATTCGTTTCTGGGCCGGCGGCTTTGTCCGAGGCAGATTTTCAGGGCAATGACTGCATTGACGCAGGCTGCTATGGCGGCGGCCTCTACGCCTCGGCCTTAGTGCTCGCCAGCACCGATTTTGTCAGCAACACCGCCAGCAGCCGGGGTGGCGGCATCTATACCGGCCAGGCCGTGATCAGCGCTGGGCTCTTCCAGGGGAATGCCTGCCAGACGCCTGGGTGTCTCGGCGGCGCTCTGACGGCCGGCGGGTCAATCGTGCTCACCGATACGCGTTTCCTCCAGAACACTTCGGCCGGCCTCGGCGGCGCCGTCTATGGCGGAGGCGCTGCCCCCAGCCGGCTGGTCAACGCCCTGTTTGCCCGCAACTCAGCCGCCACCAGCGGCGCGGCGTTCTTCGCCGCCGGCTCAGGCGGCGCCACGCTCCTGCACCTCACCGTCGCCGGCCCGGGCGCCACCAGCGCGCCCGCGCTGCACGTGGCCGCCGGCCCGGCCGGCATCACCAACACCATCGTGGCCTCGTACACCGTTGGCATCACCCGCACCGGCGGCACTGCCTTTGAGGATTACAACCTGTTCTTCAATGTCCCCACGCCCACGGCGGGCGGCGTCGCCAGCGGCGGCCACAGCTTTGCCGGCAACCCGCTCTTTGCCGGCCCGGACCACGACGACTATCACCTGCGCCCCAACTCCAACGCCATCAACACCGGCGTCAATGCCGGCGTCTTCACCGACATCGACGGCGACCCGCGCCCGGTCAACGCCGGCTTCGACATCGGCTATGACGAGTTCCTCTTGCGCCTGCTCTTCCTGCCGGTGATCCTGCGCTAGCTGTTACCTCTTCACCAGCGGCAGGTCCACCCGATAGGTGTTGAACGTCGTCCAGGCCGCGTGGGACGCGATCTGATCGGATTCCTCATCCGTCCACACCCCAGCCACCCAAGGACCGTTGGAGGCCAGGTCGGCGCCGCTGTTGGCGCACGTGCCCCGGTCCTCAAACACCCGTTGGATCTCGGCCGTAGAGTAATACAGCATGTACGCATCGCCAAAGCACGTGCCCGGACTCCCCTCCGGCGCCTGCACACCAGCCAGATTAACTTCGTACATCCGCCAGCCTATCACGGGAATATCGCCCGCGGTGCTATTCTCCTTGACAATGCGCGGCGCGCCCTCATTCGCGTTGGCCGTATTTGTTACGCGCGCCGGCTCGGTGTTGCCGCCGGTGGACGCCGGCCGGTACCACCACAACTCGTTATAAGCCAGGCTGTCGTGCGTCGCCGCAAACACCACCTGCGGCTGCAGCCCGATCATTTCCAGGTCCACGTTCCGGTAAACATTCCACCCGCCGTCCACTTCAGGGACGGTCAGCAGGGTCGCGTCGCGGTAACAGTCCGCTGGCACATCCAGGCAGCGCACCTTGATAGTATCGTCCAAACCGCTGTTGATCGTGTAAGCGAGGTAGGGGCGCTCCTCGCTGTCGAGCGCCAGCACCGGGTGGGTAATCAGGTAATCGTTGCCGCCGCCCTCAAACGTGCCGGCGGCCGGAAAGTCACCCAAAGCCCCGATGTTGTTGGAGTAGGCGACGAAAGTATCAGTCACCGGGTTGCGCACCCAGGCGGCGTGCAGGTCGCCGTTCGCATCGATGGCCAGGCTGGCGTCGACCGGCGACAGGACGCTGGAGTCGATATAACCGCTGCGGCTGCCGCCGGTGAGTTGGCGGTAGCGCAGCCGGACAAAACCGCTTACCGTGACGTAGTAGGCGGCATAGGCATCGGTGCCGCGCGCTTCGACCACCGGCGGGCCCTCACTGTCCACCTCAGAAGTATGCAGCAGGTTGGCGACCGGCTCAACGGCTCCAGGGTTGATGGCCGGGAACACGGTCCAGTAATCCACGCAGTCATTGAAGTCGGTGCATTCGGACCGCACCACGTAGGCGTCACCGCTGTCCGTCACAGCCACATCCGGATAGCGGCTGAAATTGCCGATCGGAGTCACGAACCCGTAGCTGTAGATCACCGCGCCGGTGGCCACGCGGCTATAGACTAACACGCAAGTGTACGTCGCGTCCTCGCCAAAACACTCGGTCCAGGCATAGTGCTTCATCCCGTCATCCCCCACCGCCAGCGCCACCTCTTCAACGCTGGCAAAGGCCTCCCGCGGCAGGGGTCGCACGGGCGCGATCCCAAAAATACAGCCCGAGAGCAGCCACGCGCTCAGCGCCCCCAGGCAGACCGTCGCAACCACGCGTCGATTGGGCATATGACCTCCAGGCTCACCCTTCCGGCTGGCGCGCAAGTGTAACTCAGAATCGCCTTGCCCGTTGCTTCGAATGGAAATACCTCCTATGCTATTGTCACGAGAAAGAAGCGATGCCCGCATGTCAACCCTGAGCCAACACGCTCGGCGCCTGCTGGTCGTCGGCCCACTGGCGCTGCTGATGGCCCTGGCCTGCCAGGCCGTCCAGCCGCCGCCGCCCGTCCCAACGGCCACCCCCGAGGTCTTGGCCGACTGCTTCTTTTCCGCCGACCCCTTCGCCTGGGTTGACACCAACGGCAACGGCCTGCGGGAAGACAACGAGCCGCCCCTGGAGGGCGTCGAGGTCAGCTTTTCCCTTACCTTCCTCGGCAGCGCCACGACCGGCCCGGACGGCACGGCGCACGTCAGCGGCATGTACCCAAGCGCGTGCGATCCCGCCCTGGAGAACAGCCTCGTGGCGGTAGCGCCGGAAGGCTACGCGCCGACGACGGCATTGATCCTCCCCTATTCCGACGCCCGCGAGACTTACACGTACGGCTTCCAGCCCATGAATCCCTGAATCTGGCTTATCCAGGTTATCTCAGCAAGCGATATGAACCGGCGCGATTGGTGCCGCAATGAGGAGTTGCCCATGCCCACCTGCCAGCACGAAGCCGTTCTCTACGGCATGCTTGTCAAGGACCTGCGCAACCTGTGGGCGGAGCAGGCCGCGCAATTTAACGAGACCTCGTTGAGCCGGGAGCAGAAGCGCGTGGACGAGATCATCCGCGCCTGGTTCTTCACGCCCCAGGACGAACTCAGCGGCCTGACCCCACGCCAGATGATCCGCGACGAGGAGCAGGGCATGCCAAGCGTCGTGCCGCACGACCACCTGGACGACGTTTTTCACGACGACTGCCCCATGTGCCAGGCTCTGAAGGACGAAGCGCTGGCCGGCGCCGAGTGGCACATTGGCCTGGCGCCCGAAATGACCCTGCTCGACGAGTATGACGAGGAAGGCTACAACGCCAAATGGGACGCCGACGCGGCCCGGCCGCGCCCTGATCCCGATGAGCAGCGGTCGTTTGCGCCGGCCCAGGAAGCGCGCGCCTGGCTAATGCAGAACCCAAGCGAGCATTGCTTCGCGGGTAATCGCTTCTATGACCGCCAGGAGGCGTTGGATTTTGTCAACCGGCTCTATGACCTGGGCGCGCTCTTTGTGCTGGTGGATAACATCTACGACGAGCCATACCGCGTGCGCGAGCAGGGCGGCCCGTATGCCGACACCTTCAATGTACACCTGCCCCGCGAAGCTGACGTCCGCGCTGTCATTCGCGCCATCTTCGAACACGAGCTGGCGGAACGGCAGGGACTCGACCTCAAGCCGTACGACTATGGCGACACCTTGATATTCTGGTGGGATTGAAACGGGCGGCCTCTCGGCCGCCCATCTTCATCGGTTCCATCCGTTGATGAAACGCCCCGCTACTTCTTCTCCTCCCGGTTCGCGCCTACGAATCCTTGGATCAGGCTCGTAAACTCCAGCGGGAAGATGTACTTCGTCGCGGGCGACATCCCCAGCCCCTTCAGCGTCTCGAAGTACTGTAGCGTCATCGTCTTCTGGTCAATGCTCTGCGCCACGGCGTAGATCTGCTGCAAGGCGCTGGCGAAGCCCTCCGCCCGCAGCAGTTGCGCCTGCTTGTCGCCCTCCGCTTTCAGAATGTTCGACTGCCGCTCGCCTTCCGCCGCCAGGATGGCCGCCTGCTTCGTGCCCTCCGCCCGGTTGATGGCCGCCTCCTTGTCGCCGGTGGACTCCGTCACCAGCGCGCGCCGCGTCCGCTCGGCCGACATCTGCCGGTTCATCGCGTCCTGCACGTCGCGCGGCGGGATGATCTCGCGGATTTCCACGTTGGTCACCTTGACGCCCCAGCGCTCCGTCACCTCGTCCAGCTTCACCCGCAGGGTCTGGTTGATGTGCTCACGCTGCGACAGCACATCGTCCAGCGCGATGCCGCCGATGACCGACCGCAGCGTCGTCGTCGCCATGCCTTGCGCCGCCAGCTCAAAGTTGCCCACCCCCACCACCGTCAGGGTCGCGTCCACCACCTTGTAGTACCACAGGAAGTCAATCGAGATGGGCGCATTGTCCTTAGTGATGGAGGTCTGGTGCGGGATCTCGCGCACCTGCTCGCGCAGGTCCACGCTGCGGGCGCTGTCAATGATCGGCAGCAGCAGCACCAACCCCGGCCCCTTTTGGCCGATCACCCGGCCCAGCCGCAGCACCACCAGCCGCTGATACTCCGGCACCACCCGCACCGAGGTGGCGATGATGATGCCCAGCACCACCACCACCGCGCCCACGACGCACAATGCCGTCAGCGCAATCCCGCCCTCGAAAAGCTGATTAATGTGATAGCCTGGCATCTTCGCCTCTCCTCGCTAGTCGAGCGCTGCGCCCAGTGGCGCGCGCCCGTGTGCCCACCCGCCTACGCGCTCTGCGAGCGCCGCTCACGGAGCGCCGCTCACCTTTTCACCCGCCTCCGCCTTCGCCACCTTCAGCGTCAGCCCCTCCCGCGCCAGCACCACCACCTCCGTCTCCGGTGGGATGGCCGGATCGGCCGTCGCGCTCCACTCCTCGCCCCCTGCGTACACCGTGCCTTCGCGCGCCACCAGCGTGCGCGTCACCCCACGCTGCCCCACGACCTGGTCCGGGTTCTGCAGCACCGGCGCGCGCTGGGCGGCCAACCCCTTGCGGATGAGGAACCCAAAGGCCGCGCTCGAGATCAGCGGCGCCCCCGCAATCGTCCACCAGGAGAGGCGCACGTCCGCCTCCGCCTCCGGACGGAAGAGGAAGATCGCGCCCAGGGCCAGCGCCACCATCCCAAACACCAGCAGCACCCCGTGCGCGTGCATCTGAAATTCCAGGATCAATAGCACCACCGCCAGAATCAGCAGCAGCAGCCCGCCAATCGCCACCGGCAGCCTCACCAACCCCACGGCCGCCAGCCCCAGGCACACCACCGCCACCGTCTCCGGCAGCCCCGTTCCCGGCACCGAGACGGCAAACACCACCGCCCACAGCCCCAGCACCAACAGCCAGAACGCAACGTTGGGGTTGGAGAGCGTTTGCCAGATGATTTCGAGTCCCATCGTCTTACTGCCTCAACAGCGCGTGCCGCTCAGCCCTCGACTCAACCAGCCGGATGATCTCGGCAATATCGGCATCGTTGGGCGCTTGCCGCTGGGCCTCCGCCAGGGCGCGCAGGCTGCGGTCAAAGCGCTGGATCTGAGCATAGCCCATCCCCAGATGCTTGTAAAAGTCCGGCACTTGCGGCGCCAGGCCCACCGCCTTGCGCCACTGGGCCACCGCCAGCGCCCACATCCCGCGCCGCTGGTAAGCCTGGCCCCGGCGATAGTAGTCCAGCGCGCTGCGCGCCCCGCCGTCGGGCTTTACCAGCAGCCGCTGCCGCTCGACCGCAAACTGGTCGGCGACTCCTACCAGCGCCGTCGCCCCAATCACGGCGACGATCAGGTTGAAGGCTGCCGCGCCCGGCCCCAGGCTGCCCGTGATGAGCAAATAAACGCTCACCAGCACGTCGGCCAGCCACACCAGCAGCACCGCGTAAAAGGCCAGAGCCAGCCGCTGGCCCAAGCCCAGCAGCGCCGCCGCCAGCAGCCCCAGCCGCACCAGCAGGATCTGGAGCAGCAGCCACGCCTCCGGTTCGCCGAGCGCCGCGACATCGCCCAGGACGATCTGGACCCCAATTAGGCTCAACACGGGCGCAAAGGTCGTGGCATTGGCCGGCGACTGATTCACGCCCAGCGCGACAAACGGCGCCGCCAGTTCTAGCACACCCGCCGCCAGCCCCAGCCGCAGCAACAACTTCACCAGCGCCAGCGCGCCGGGGCTGACCGGCCGCGCCACCCGCGCAATCAGCCGGCCGCGGCAGTGCGGGCAGCGCTCGCTGTCCGTACCGGCCGGGCGCCCGCAATAGGGGCATTGATATGGGTCGTCAATGCCGTCATCGCTTTCCAGCGGCGTCTGCGGCAGGATGGCTTCCCAATCCGGCTGGCTGTAATCGCGGGCCGCCAGCCGTTTCTGCCGCAAGCCAATCAGCGCCTGCTGGGCCTCATTGTGCTCGGGGTTCAGCCGCAGCACGTGCTCCAGCGCCCGCATCTGCTCGCGCTGGTCGTCCGCCGCCTGCGCCAGCCACCACCAGCCCGCCTCCAATTGCGGGTCTTGCTGCACCGCCTCCAGCAGCCGTTCGCGCGCCAGCACGCGGTTGCCGCTTTTCGCCGCCTCAATCCCCTCCCGCAGTTGGCGCTGCACCCGGCTCGAGTCAATGGTCATGTGTCAGGCGCACCCTGAAACGATTATACTCCCGCTCACCAGCCCAGCGGCTGTCGTCTCGCTGACGGATAGACGGCGCGCCAGGCAAAATCCTGCCGGTTGGCATATCATACGGCCCATGCCGGCGCCGAGTGACTGGACCCTGGCCTTATCCTATTGGCTGCACCTGATCGCCACGATTGTGTGGGTGGGCGGGCTGGCGCTCATGGCCCTGGTGGTGTGGCCCGGCGCGCGCGCCGTGCTGGGCCCCGGCCCGCAGCTCGCCGGCCTGCTGCGCGATCTCCACCGCCGCTTTGAGCCTTTGGCCTGGGGCAGCCTGGCCGTCCTCATCGCCACCGGCCTCACCCAGATGTCCGCCAACGAAAACTATACCGGCTTGCTCCAGATTGACAATGCCTGGGCCGTCGCCATCCTCATCAAGCACCTCGCCATCGGCGGCATGGTCATCATCGGCCTCTATCTACAATTCGCTGTCCAGCCCGCCCTGGCCCGCCTGGCCCTGCTCGAAACCCGCGGCCTCGACGCCCCCGGCGCCGACGCGCTCCGCCGCCGCGAACTGGCCCTCACCCGTCTCAACCTGCTCTGCGGCGTCCTGGTTCTCGGGTTGACCGCCATCGCTCGCGTCGTCTAGCGGCCGGCGCGCCCGGTCGCTGCGCCGCCTTGGCTATGGAACTCACCGCCTCCCGCCACCTCACCCTCGCCTGCGCCCATTGCGGCCGGGCCGCCGCCGAGATTGCCCTGCTCCCCGCCACCGTGGCCGGCGCCGCCCAGGCGGCCGGTGCGCCCGCCCCGCGCACCCACACGCGCGACCGCCTCGAACGCACCGACTTCTTGGGCACGGTCACCAAGTTCGGCCCGGCGCCCGGGCTGATGGCGCTCTTCGAGGCCATTGACCAGGGCGATTTCGCCCTCGCGCGCGGCCTGGATTCCGATTTCGTGGCCTTTCACTGTCCCGACTGCGGCCTCGTCTACTGCGACGCCTGCTGGCGGCTCGAACCGCCCGTCTTCGAAGTCGGCTTCTACGACTGCACCCGAGGCACGTGCCCGGCTGGTCACAGCCACGTGGTGGACGACTGAGCCCCTGTCAGCCCGCTCCGGCGCCCGAAAAACTGCCTGTTTCCGCCCTCTGGTCAGGAATCGCCCTGATTCCAGGTAGAAAATATGTGCTTGACTGGAACGGGCGTTCGGTATAAAATCCTTAACATACCGAAGCAGCACATGGAGGTGGAAATGGCTAAGGGCAAGTTATCAGAGCGTCAAAAGGATATGATTGACTTCATCGGGAAGTTTTCCCGGGAGAAAGGCTACCCGCCCACGATCCGGCAGATCGGCGAGGCGGTCAGCATCTCCTCGACCTCGGTGGTCAATTACAACCTCAACAAGCTGGAGCGCGACGGCCACATCGTACGCGACCTGAAGGTCTCGCGCGGCGTGCGCCTGGTGGACGCCCCCGGCCGCCGCGGGCGCGACACCGACCGCATCAGCATCCCGCTGGCCGGCGTCATCTTTGCCAGCGAACCCGTCATGGTAGGCGACACCGCCCAAACCGCCGGGGACGAAGTCATCGAGCTCACCCGCGACCTGATCAGCGACGAGCCCGATCTCTTCGCCCTGCGCGTCAAGGGCGACTCGATGATCGACGCCATGGTCAGCGACGGCGACATCGTCGTCATGAAGAAGGCCGACCGCGCCCGCAACGGCGACATGGTGGCCGTCTGGCTCAACGACCGCAACGAAACCACCCTCAAGCGGTTCTACCTGGAGAGCGGCCGCGTGCGCCTCCAGCCGGCCAACCCCACCATGCAGCCCATCTACGTGGACCCTGCCAACGTCTCCGTGCAGGGCAAGGTGATGTTGGTCCTGCGGCAGCTCAACTAACGCTCCGCTCGCTGCTTCGGTATCGATTCGTCCCGGCGCCAGGCCGGGGGGGCGTTCCAATGGTCGCCTCCCCGGCCTGGCGCCGGGCGTTTTTGTTGGTCATCTCCACAGGCGCGATTTGACAGACCCACCGCCGCCGCCCCATAATGCCAACTCAATCCACGCCGTGAGGAGCATCTAATGACCGAAACCGTTGGCTTTATTGGGCTGGGCATCATGGGCCAGGGCATGGCCCGCAACCTGCTGAAGGCTGGCTTTGACCTGCATGTGTGGAACCGCACCTCAAGCCGCATGGACGCGCTGGCCGCCGAGGGCGCCAAACCCGCCCTCAGCCCCGCCGACCTGGCCGCCCGCTGCGACATCATCGCGCTGTGCGTCAGCGATACGCCGGATGTGGTGGCCGTGCTCACCGGCAACGACCCGCCCGGCGTGCTGCACGGCCTGCGGCCCGGCAGCCTGGTCATTGATATGAGCACCATCAGCCCGCACACCACCCGCGAACTGGCGGCGCAGGTCGCGGCTAAAGGCGCGCACATGCTCGACGCGCCCGTCAGCGGCGGCAGCGAGGGCGCGGCCAAGGGCACGCTCAGCATCATGATCGGGGGCGAAGCCGGGCAAGTGGAACGGGCCCGGCCCATGCTGCAAGCCATGGGCAAAACGATCACCCACGTCGGCGGGCAAGGCGACGGCCAGATGGTGAAATTGGTCAACCAGATTCTGGTGGTGGGCCACGCCCTGGCCATGAGCGAGGCCTTGCTGTTCGCCCAGGCGGGCGGGCTGGACCTGCGCCAGACCCTGGAGGCCGTGGCGCCGGGCGCGGCCGGCAGTTGGATGCTCTCCAACCGCGGCCCGCAGATTTTGGCCCGCGACTGGCGGCCGGGCTTCACCATTGATTTACAGCAGAAAGATGTGCGCCTCGTGCTGGGCGCCGCCGATCAACTGGGCGTGCCCGTGCTGGCCACCAGCCTGGTCTTCAATCTATACCGCACACTCCAGGCCGATGGGCTGGGCGCCGAAGGCAATCACGCGCTGGTAAAGGCGCTGGAGAAGTTGGCGGGCGTGGAGGTGAAGGCGGCCGACGCCTGACGAACGGGTTTTGGCGCGAGCCGGAACGCAGCCCTACGCTGGCGAACGCCGCAGCGCAAACGCCCGCGCCATCTCCGGGTCGAATTGTCGCCCCGCTTGCCGCTCGATCTCGGCGTAGGCTTCCGCCGCGCTCAGGCACTGGCGGTACGGCCGCTCGCTCGTCATCGCATCATAGGCATCCACCACCGCCAGCAGCCGTCCCTCCACCGGGATCTGTGTGCCCGCCAGCCCGTGCGGGTAGCCGCCGCCATCCCAGTGCTCGTGGTGGTGCAGCACATACGGCACCGCTGCGCGCAGATGGTCCACCCCGGCCAGCATGTTCGCCCCATCCTCTGGATGCCGCCGCAGCGCCGCCCACTCGTCGGGTTCCAGCGGCCCGGCCTTGTTCAGCACCGCGCGCGGCACCAGGATCTTGCCGAGGTCGTGCAGCAGCGCCCCAAATTCCAGCACTGCCAGCGCTTCCTCCGGCCAGTCCAGGGCGCGGGCCAGTTCCAGCGCCAATTGCTGCACCCGCTCCACATGCCCGCGCGTGTTGCGGTCGCGGGCTTCCACCACGTTCGCCAGCATCACCACCGTCTGCAAATGCGCGGCGCGCGTGTCGAAGCGCTCCACCGCCTGCCGCCGCGCCAGCTTGGCCCGCACCGCCAGGCTCAGGTCGTCGGCCTCGAACGGCTTGAACAGGTAATCGTCCGCGCCCAGCACCCGCGCCTGTGACGTCGCGGCCACCTCCGTCCGGGCGGAAAGAAACAGGAACGGCACCGCCGCCCCGGCCGGGTGCGCCCGCACCGCCGACAGCAGTCCAAACCCATCCATCAGCGGCATCATCACATCCGAGACGATCAGATCGGGTACCTCGCGCTCGAAGGCGCGCAGGGCTTCGCGGCCGTTGCGTGCGCACGTCACGCGATGCCCGTCCGTTTCCAGGATGTCGCGCATGACTTCGATGATGTCGCCATTGTCCTCGGCGACCAGGATGTGGGAGGCCATCAGGTTATAAGTGTGTTAGAGACCCCCGCAGTATACACGAGAAACGCCAAATCCTCGCCTCGCGCGCAGGTTTGCTCTGGCATGCCACGGGACTATAATCATAGTTGCCATGGAACCCGAACCCACCCTCACTGAGGTGCAGTCGAAGATGCTGGACTGGCTGGACCGCCACGGCGCTGTCAGCCCCAGCCAGGTGCTCGCCCAAACCGAGTTCGCCCCGCGCGAGGCTTGGGAAGTCCTGCAAAGCCTGGCCGAACTGAGCCTGGTCGTCATCCGCGAAGACCCCCACAGCCCCGACGGGTCGCTCGTCGTCCCCGTGCCGCGCTTTTCCAACCTGCCTCAACAGCAGATGCCCATCACCAAGGGAATGCGGCCCGCCAGCCGAAACCCCCGCTCCTGACATGACGCCGCCCGCCGCCGACCTGCGCCGCCGCTTCAACCTGGGCCTCGCCCTCGGGATCGTGCTGCTCGGCGCGCTGGCGCTCTTCCTGGCCTTGCCCCTCGAGGGCACCAGCCTCCATCCCCTCGTCATTGATTTCCAAAGCCGGCTGCTGGACGCCATCTACCTGCTGGCCCCCTTCGCCCTGGTGGGCGCGCTGGGCGCGGGCGTGGGCCTGGCCGAGCTCACTTCTGCCTTCAACGAGTACCCGCGCGAGGCCGTCGCCTCCCGCTGGGGCCAATACCTCGTCGGCCTCAACGCCCTGGCCGCGGTGGGCGCCTATCTCGTCGCGCGCCTCTATGCCCCCGAAGGCGTGGACCAGATGGTCCTCATCCTGGGTGTGGGCGTCGGCTTTCCCACCCTCATCCGTACCAAGTTCACCCTCGCCCGCCAGTTCGGCGGCACCGGCCAGCCCGATCTGAACATTGACGTGGGCTGGCTCTACGAGCAGTTCCAGCGCCTGTGCAAGGATCAGATTGACATCGAGTTAATGGCCTATCGCCGCCGCTTCGTGGACCGCCTGCTGCTCCGCTTCACCAGCGTCCAGGAACTGTATCAAACGGCGCAGTACACCCTCAACGCCCGCGCCACCCTCACCCCCGAACAGCAAGCCGCCCGCCTGGAAGAGCTCAAACAGGCGGTGGACCCCAAGGTGCCGCCCGAGCTGGCCCGCCTGAACCTCGGCCTGCTCATCCTTGAACTCGGCGGCGTGGCGTATATTGACCTCCTGGCCCAGGCCCGCGCCAGCGTGCAGGCCGACGACTCGCGCGGCGGCGGCGACACCCTCCAACCCGACACCGTCATCAAGCGCCTGACCGAGCTTTCCCTGGCCCAACTCAAGCAGGCCGGCGTCGCCAACCTCAAGACCCCCGAAGAAAAGGCCCGCGTTGAATCGCTGGCCGAACCGGTGCCCGGCCTGCCCGAGGTCACCCAGCGCGCCTCCATCGCCCGCTACCTCGTGGACCGGCTCGGCGCGGAGAGCGCTTCGCGGCTGGCTGGGTGAATATCCTCTCGGTCGGCATTGATATCGGCACCACCACCACCCAGTTCGTCTTCTCGCGCCTCACCCTCCAGGACACGGCCCGCCTCGGCCAGATCCCCCGCATCGGCATCACCGATCGCGTCATCCTCTACCAATCCCCCATCGTCCTGACGCCCCTGCGCGACGCCACAACCATCGACGCCGCCGGTCTGACGGCACTGGCCCGCCGCGAGTATGCCGCCGCGGGCGTGGACCCCGCCCAGGTGCAGACCGGCGCCGTCATCATCACCGGCGAGACGGCCAAAAAGCAGAATGCCGATGAGATTCTAAAGGCCGTGGCCGGCCTGGCCGGCGAGTTTGTGGTCAGCGTGGCCGGCCCGCACCTGGAGAGCCTCATCGCCGGGCGCGGCGCGGGCGCGGCGCTCTATTCGCAGCAGCACTTCGCCCGCGTGACAAATGTGGACATCGGCGGCGGCAGCGCCAACTCAGCCCTGTTCAACTCGGGCGCGCTCCAGGCCGCTGCCGCCATGAACTACGGCGGCCGTATTCTGGAGATCGAGCGCGCCACCGGCCGCCTGCGGCATATCGCCGGTCCCGCCCAGCATATCCTGGCCGACCTCGGCCTGCGCCTCGCCCCCGGCGATGTCCCCGATCTGCCCACCCTGCGCCGCTTCACCGGCCGCATGGCGGACCTCACCCTGGAACTCATCGAGGGCACAGCCTCGCCCCTGGCTCACAAGCTCTACCTCACCCCGCCCGCGCCCGTCTCCGGCCGCGGCTCCACCCTCATGTTCTCTGGCGGCATCGGCCACTACTACTACGCGCCCCTGTCCATCCACTCCGTCGCCGATGCCGCGCTGCACGACGACGTGGGCCCGCTGCTGGCCGAATCCCTGCGCCAGCACGCCGGCCTCAGCGCCTACAACATCGTCCGCCCCGCCGAAACCCTGCGCGCCACCGTCCTCGGCGCCAGCACCCAAACCGTCACCCTCTCCGGTTCCACCATCTGGGCCGAAAGCGCCCTCCTGCCCATGCGCAACGTCCCCGTCATCCGCCCCGCGCTCGACGCGGACCTCGCCCCCGACCGCGTGGCCCAGGCCGTCGCCGAGGCCGCCCGCCGCTGGGACGTGGACCCCGCCGCCGATTCATTCGCCATCGCGCTTGAGCTAAACCGCCCCCTCGACTACACTCTATTGTTGCAACTGGCGACCGGGCTGTGCGCCTTCGCCGCCGCCCTGCCCGCCGGCCGGCCGCTCGTCGCCATCATCGAGCGCGACTATGCTCAGGCCCTCGGCCAGACCATCAAGGCCATGGCCCCGGCCCGCCCCCTGCTCGTCATCGATCAGGTGGGCCTGACCGAAGGCGACTACCTCGATCTGGGCGCGCCGCTGATGGACGGAAGAGTAGTCCCTTTAAGCGTGAAGACCTTGGTGTTTTACCACTAACCCATGCTCCTCCGTACCGCCCTCTTCGGCCACACCTACGACTTCCCCGACCTCCGTGTCCTCATGGGAAAGGCCAATGAGGAGAAGTCGGGGGACCGGCTGGCGGGCGTAGCGGCGGAGACCACCGCCGAGCGCGCGGCGGCCAAGCTGGTGCTGGCCGAGGTGCCGCTGGCTTGGCTGCGCGCCAACCCCGCCGTGCCCTA
>CAZCEC010000068.1:0-22874 GCA_964497615.1 uncultured Anaerolineales bacterium
CCCTCGACGACGACTAAGGCCGCCTCCCCTCATCCTCCCTGCCCCCTTGTGGAGACGGGGCGGCGCCCCGTCTCGCATTGCCCCGCCATCCGAGTGGTAGCCGCCTCCCGCCCCCCGTCCCTATCTGCGCCCACCCCCGCCACCCGCGCATGCTGCCTGCCATCGGTCGTCCGTCGTCCATCTTCCGTCTTCCGTCCTTCGTCCTTCGTCGCCTCTTCATCCTTCATCCTTCTGTGCTATCATCCTCCCCACTACCCGGAGCCAACCACCCCATGTTCGAGCGCGAATTAGCCGTCATCGCCGGCGGCATCCAGCACGTCCTCGCCAGTCAGGGCATCCCTGATCTGGGCGAGATCAAGTGGCAGCCCATCCCCTTCGCGGGCGAGTGGGGACTGGGCACCAACATCTGCTTCCAGGCCGCCGCCGCCGAGGCCCGTACCGGCAAAAAGCTGGACGGCGGCGTGCCCGCCCGCGCCCAGGCCCTGGCCCAGCTCGTGGCCGCCCAGGCGCCCCTGCCCCCCGGCTTCGCGCGCCTCGTCGCCGACAAGGCCTACGTCAACGCCTACTTCGACACCGCCCACTTCGCCGGGCGCGTGGTCGAGGCCGCCATCACCCAAGGTGCAGACTTTGGCCGCGGCGCGCCTAAGACCGAGCGCGTCATGGTCGAGTACGCCCAACCCAACACCCATCACTCCTTCCACATCGGCCATGCCCGCAACGCCCTCCTGGGCGAGTCCCTGGCCCGCATCGCGCAGTTTGCCGGGTTCGACACCATCCGCGCCTCCTACCCCGGCGACATCGGCCTGGGCGTCATCACCGTCATGTGGGCCTACCAGAAGTTCTACCAGGGCCAGGAACCGGCCGGCCTGCACGAGCGCGGCCAGTGGATGCTCAAGATTTACGCCGAGGCCACCGCCCTGCTGGACCCCCAGCCCGGCGAAACGCCCGAGCAGAAGGCCCAGCGCGAAGCCTACGACCTGGAGCGCCGCGAGATGTACCGCCGCTGGGACGCGGGCGACCCGCAGGTCTACGAGTTGTGGCGCGAGACCCGCGAGTGGAGCCTGGATGAGCTGCGCGACATCCTGGCCATGCTCGACATCCAGATTGACGTGTGGTTCTTCGAAAGCGAAGTGGACGAGCCTAGCAAGGCCATCGTCGAGGAGTTGATCGCGAAGGACATCGCCGAGGACCAGCGCCCCGCCGGCCCCGTCATCGTCAAGATTGACGAGAAGCTCGGCCTGACCAAGGACAAGTACCGCACCGCCGTCATCCTGCGCAGCGACGGCACCTCCCTCTATCTCACCAAGGACCTCGCCCTGGCCCGCGAGAAGTTCGAGCAATACCACGTGGACCGCTCGATCTACGTGGTGGACTTCCGCCAGAGCCTGCACTTCCAGCAGGCCTTCAAGATTCTGGAGCTATGGGGCTTCCCCCAGGCCGCCAAGTGCTATCACCTGTCCTATGGCTACGTCACCTTGCCGGAGGGTGCCATGTCATCCCGCCGCGGCACGGTGGTGCTCTTCAAGGACGTGGCCGACGAAGCCTACCGCCGCGTCCAGGCCGTCATCGCCGAGCGCAACCCCGACCTGGACGACGCCCAGCGCCACGCCGTCTCTACCCAGGTCGGGCTGGGCGCCATCACCTACGCCATGCTCGAAGTGGACACCATCCGCGACATCGTCTTTGACTGGGAGAGCGCCCTCAGCTTCGACGGCAAGTCCGCGCCCTACATCCAGAACGCCTACGTCCGCGCCAACAGCATCCTCAAAAAGGCCCAGGCCGCCGGCCTCGCGCCCGCGTCCGACGCCCCCTTCACTCACGCCCTGGAGCCTAGCGAAGTCGAGCTAATCGATCTCCTTTCCCGCTTCCCCGGCGTCGTCCAGCAGGCCGCGCAGGACTATAAGCCCCTGCACGTCGCCAACTACGTCTACGATCTCGCCAAGACCTTCCACGGCTTCTATCACGCCGTGCCCGTGCTCCAGACCGAGGCCGCCGCCGCGCGCCAGGCCCGCCTGCGCCTCGTCGCCGCCGCCCGCCAGGCCCTGGCCAATGCCCTGCATCTGCTCGTCATCCAGGCCCCCGACGTGATGTGACCCTGTGATATAGTAAGCGCATCCAGGCGTTATCATTCCGAGGCGAACCGGGCCAAGGAATTCTGTTCTGACGCCCAACCTGAGGAGTCACCTGCCATGCCCAGAACGCGCACCCTGATCATGGGCGCCGCCGGCCGCGACTTTCACAACTTCAACACCGTCTTCCGCGACAACGACGCCTACGAAGTGGTGGCCTTCACCGCCACCCAGATCCCCAACATCGAAGGCCGCCAATATCCCGCCGAACTGGCGGGCACCCTTTACCCCACCGGCATCCAGATTTACCCTGAAAGCGACCTCCCGCGCCTCATCCGCGATCTCCGCGTGGACGAGGTCGTCTTCTCCTATAGCGACGTGCCCCATACCTACGTCATGCATCAGGCCTCCCGCGTGCTCGCGGCCGGCGCGAATTTCCGCCTGCTCGGCCCAGCTGCCACGAAGATCAAGTCCACCAAACCCGTCGTCTCCATCGGCGCGGTGCGCACCGGCGCCGGCAAGAGCCAAACCACCCGCCGCGTGGCCGAAGCGCTGCGCGGCCTGGGCTACAAGGTTGCCGCCATCCGCCACCCCATGCCCTACGGCAACCTCATTGCCCAAAACGTCCAGCGCTTCGGCGATTACGACGACCTGGATGAGTACGACTGCACCATCGAGGAGCGCGAGGAGTACGAGCCGCACCTCGACCGCGGCGTGGTCGTCTTCGCCGGGGTGGACTACGAGAAAATCCTGCGTAAGGCCGAGCAGGAAGTGGACATCGTGCTGTGGGATGGCGGCAACAACGACCTGCCCTTCTACCACAGCGATCTGCACATCGTCGTCGCCGACCCCCACCGCGCCGGCCACGAGTCGCTCTACCATCCCGGCGAAGCCAACGTGCGGATGGCCGACGTCATCGTCATCAACAAGGTCGACACCGCCGATGGCGGCAACGTCATCGCCCTCCGGGCCGCCCTGCGCGACCTCAACCCCGCCGCCGCCGTCGTCGAGGCCGCCTCGCCCCTCACGGTGGAAGACCCCGCCCTCGTGCGCGGCAAGCGCGTCCTCGTCATCGAGGACGGCCCCACCCTCACCCACGGCGAAATGGCCTATGGCGCGGCCTGGGTGGCGGCTCGGCGCTTCGGGGCCGCCGAGATCATCGACCCCCGCCCCTACGCCGTCGGCTCCATTGCCGCGACCTTCGCCAAATATCCCACCACCGGCGCCGTCCTCCCGGCCATGGGCTACAGCGCTGCCCAGATCAAGGAACTCGAAACCACCATCAACAGCACCCCCGCCGATCTGGTGCTCATCGGCACCCCCATTGACCTGCGCCGCGTCCTCAAGCTCGCACTGCCCGCCCAGCGCGTGGGCTACGACCTCCAGGAAATCGGCGCTCCCACCCTATTCGACCTTCTATCCGCCAAATTTGGCCCCCGCGCCGCCAAACCTTAGCCTCACTTCTAACTTCTGACTTCTGACCTCCGACCTCTGACTTCTCATATCCCATGCGCCACTTCCTCCACATCACCGACTACACCGCCCAAGAACTGCAATACCTGCTCGACTTCGCCGTGCGCCTCAAGCGTGACTGGCGCCGCGGCGGCAACCGCCCCCTGCTCAAGGGCCGGGTGCTCGGCATGGTCTTCCAAAAGCCCTCCCTGCGCACCCGCGTCTCATTCGATATGGCCATGCGCCACCTGGGCGGCGACGCCCTCTACCTGTCGCCCAACGAGATCGGCCTGGGCGGGCGCGAATCCGTCGCCGACGTGGCCCGCGTACTCTCTGGCTACGTCCAGGCCATCATGGCCCGCACCTTCAGCCACCAGCACATCCTGGACCTGGCCCGCTACGCCTCGGTGCCGGTCATCAACGGCCTCTCAGATTACAACCACCCCTGTCAGGCGCTGGCCGATGCCCTCACCATCCAGGAGCACAAGGGCCCCCTCAAAGGCCTCAACATTACCTTTGTCGGCGATGGCAACAATGTGGCCGTCTCCTTATTACACCTCTGCGCCAAGCTGGGCGCCAACTTCACCCTCGCCGCGCCCGAAGGCTACGATATGGACCCGCAGGCCGTGGACCTGGGCCGCCAGATCGCTGAGGATTCCGGCTCAGCCCTGCTCTTTGTGCGCGACCCGCACGAAGCCGTCACCGGCGCCGACGTCGTCTACACCGACACCTGGACCAGCATGGGCCAGGAAGCCGAGACCGAGAAACGCCGGCTCGTCTTCCCGCCCTACCAGGTTAACGAGCACCTCCTGTCCGAGGCCGCGCCCGGCGCCATCGTCATGCACTGCCTCCCCGCCCACCGCAACGAGGAGATCACCGACGCGGTGATGGATGGGCCGCAGTCCGTCGTCTTCCCCCAGGCCGAGAACCGCTTGCACGCCCAAAAGGCCATCCTGGCCTTCGTCCTGGCCGAAAACGGCCAACTGCCGAAGCCCGCGCCCCGCCGCGCCAGCCGCAAAGTCGTGACGCGCGCGCGCAAGACCGGCGCCCGTCGCCGCGCATAGGTACTGTCATTCCGAGGCGGTCGCCTGCCCCCGCCGCTATTTGGCGGGGGTTGCCGAGGCATCTTGGTGTGACTACGCTCTTGAAGTAGAGGTGTTTGATATGCTGGCTAAAGACTACATCGCCCTCGAAGACGACTACGGCGCCCACAACTACCACCCCCTTGATGTCGTCATCGAACGCGCCGAAGGCGTGTGGGTCTGGGACGTGGACGGCCGCCGCTACCTCGACTGCCTCTCCGCCTACTCCGCCCTCAATCACGGTCACCGCCACCCCGCCGTCATCCAGGCCCTGGTGGACCAGGCCCAGAAAGTCACGCTCACCTCGCGCGCCTTCCGCAACGATCAACTGCCGCTTTTCTATAAGGCCCTCAGCGATTTCAGCGGCTACGAGATGTCCCTGCCCATGAACACCGGCGCCGAGGCCGTCGAGACCGCCCTCAAGCTGGCGCGTAAGTGGGCCTATAGTGTCAAGGGTATCCCCCTCGGCCAGGCCGAGATCATCACCCTGCGCGGCAACTTCCATGGCCGCACCATTAGCATCATCTCGTTTTCCACCGAACCCCTCTATCGCGACCCCTTTGGGCCGTTCACGCCCGGCTTCGTCACGGTGCCCTACGGCGACCTCGCCGCCTTGGCGAGCGCCATCACGCCCAATACCGCCGCCGTCCTGCTGGAGCCTATCCAGGGCGAGGCCGGCGTCATCATGCCGCCGCCTGGCTACCTGCGCGCCGTGGCCGATCTGTGCCGCCAGCAAAACGTCCTGCTCATCGCCGACGAAATCCAGACCGGCCTGGGGCGCACCGGCCGGCGCTTCGCCTGCGACCACGAGGATGTGCGCCCCGACGCACTGATCCTCGGCAAAGCGCTGGGCGGCGGCGTCTACCCGGTCTCCGCCGTCGTGGCCGATCGCGCCCTGCTCGGCCTGTTCCAGCCGGGCGAGCATGGCTCCACCTTTGGCGGCAACCCGCTGGCCGCCGCCGCGGGCCGTGCCGCCCTGGAAGTGCTGGTCAACGAAGGGTTGATTGAGAACGCTGCCCGCGAGGGTGAGTATTTTCAGGAGCGCCTGGCCGAGATTCCTAGCCGCCACGTCAAAGAAGTGCGCGGCCGGGGCCTGCTCATTGGGGTGGAGCTAAAGCCCGAGGCCGGCGGCGCGCGCCGCTTCTGCGAGGCCCTGCAAGCCCGCGGCCTGCTGTGCAAGGAGACCCACCAGCACGTCATCCGCTTCGCCCCGCCCCTCATCATCGACCGCCCCGCCATTGACTGGGCTTTGGGGCCCATCACCGAGGCCCTCAACCTGCCGTAAGCCCAAAAGAAAAAGGGCCATCGGCTGGCCCTTTTTCTCTTTCTCTTTCTCTCTTAGCCTGGCACATCCAGCCGATACCCCTGCCCCCGCAGGGTCTTCAGGTAGCGCGGCTTGCGCGGGTTCGGCTCGATCACGCTGCGCAGCCAGCTCATGTGCACGTCCAGCGTGCGCGTGTCGCCGGTGTAGTCCGTGTCCCACACGTGCTTGATAATGAACTTGCGCGACAGCAGTTGGCCGGGCGCGCGCAGAAACATCTCCAGCAGCCGCGCCTGTTTGGGCGTCACCCGTTCCTCGCGCCCCCCGACCGCAATGCGGCGCTGGGCCAAATTCAGCTTAATCGGACCCAATTGCAGGGTGGTGCTCTCGTCCCCCGGCAGCAGCCGCGCCACGCTGTTCAGCAGTTTGCGCGGCGTGAACGGCGCCACCAGCGTCGCCGACGCCCCGCAGTTGGAGTCGGGCACGTTCTTCTTGTCGGCGATGACCACAATGGGCCGCCCATTAGTGGCCGTCTTCAATTGTCGGCAGATCCGGGCGCCGCTCGTCTTCAGCGACGCGGCATTCAGCACCAGAATATCCGGGCCTAGCGATTGTGACCGCTTTAGGGCTGCCTTGGCTGTTCGTTCGACCGTCAGTGCGTAGCCGCGCTTTTCCAGTGCTGCCGCGAACGAGGGTGCATTGGCTCGTTCGCTTTCGAGTAAGAGGACTTTTGCTATGGCCATGCCGCCTTCCCCCGAAAGATTTGGGCAGCCCGGTGGTCATCTTTCCCCAATACCAACCGACTGCCCAATATGGTTTCGATTATAGCGAGACTCTTAAGATTCCGCAAGAGAATACGGTACTGGTTTTTAACATTCGCGCCAACATTAATGTTGAAGGCCATTAACATTCGCCGTGCTCACACCGATTTCATACCCAGCCCGTTGACATCCCGTTTGACTTGGTTACAATCCGCCCGCGATGTTCCCCTCGCCGGTCATCTTTGCCGTAGTTGGCGGCCTGCGTGAAGACTACTTCATCACGCCCGCCGGCATTGCCCATCTGCGCCAGATCGGCGGCAACGCCGTCTACGCCGCCGTCGGCGCGCGCCTGTGGACAGACTCGGTTGGCCTCGTGGCCCGCGTCGGCAGCAATTACCCGCCGGCCTGGTTGGAACAGTTGGCCGGGCGCGGCCTCGATACCCAGGGTGTCATCCGCCGCCCCGAACCGCTGGATACGCGCACCTTCTATGCCTACACCTCGCTCGAAGAACGCGATGACACCAACCCGGCCGGTCACTTCGCCCGCCTCGGCCTGCCCCTGCCGCCCGACCTTGCTGGCTACACGAACTCCACCACCGGCCAGGAAGACCGCGACCACATCAGTCCATTGGGCCTGCGCCCAGAGGAAGTAACCCCTGCCTACCTGCCGGCCCACGCCTTCCACCTCGCGCCCTTCGATTTCAGCGTCCACTATCACTTTCCCGCCTGGCTGCGTGCCCACGGGGTCCCGCTCATCACCCTCGACCCATCCGTCCGCTACATGCAGCCTGAAAACGCCGCCGATGTCGGCCGCCTGCTCCAGCACGTGGATGCTTTCCTGCCATCGCAAATGGAAACCCGCGGCTTCTTTCCGGCCCCCTTGCCCGACTTGTGGCAGGCCGCCGAAGCCTTCGCCGCCCTGGGGCCGCGCTGCGTCGTCCTCAAGCTCGGCGCGCAGGGCCAGTGGGTCTACGACGCCCAGACCCGCCGCCGCTGGCATGTGCCCGCCTACCCCGCCGCCGTCACCGACGTGACCGGCGCGGGCGACGCCTACTGCGGCGGCTTCATGGTCGGCCTGGCCGAGACCGGCGACCCCCTGGAGGCGGCCGTGCGCGGCTGCGTCAGCGCCTCCCTCGTCGTCGAGGGGCTGGGCGCGCTCTTCGCCCTGGACCATGCCGCTGGCCAGTTGCAGCGCCGCGCGGCGCAGGTCCGTGCCGCCGTCCGCCAAATGTGACCCCATGGACACTAACCTAGCCCAGGAGCCTGCCTTGAGCCTCGATCTCGCCGGTCGCGTCCTTGATCTCGCCTGCCAGATTCAGCAAATCCCCGCCCCCACCTTCGAGGAGGCCCAGCGCGCCGCGTTCGTGCAGGCGCAGTTCCAGGCCCTCGGGTTGGCGGATGTGGAGATAGACGACCTCAACAACGTCTACGCGCGCCGGCCCGGCCAGGGCCAGGCCTCGCCCGTGCTGGTCACCGCCCACACCGATACCGTCTTCCCCCGCGACACGCCCCTCACCCTCGAACGCACCGCCGACCGCATCTCCGGCCCCGGCATTGGCGACAACTCCCTCGGCGTGGCTGGGTTGTTAGGCGTAATTTCGGCTCTGGAGGGCGTCACCCTGCCCGGCGATCTGATCCTCGCCGCCAACACGGGCGAGGAGGGCCTGGGCGACCTGCGCGGGATGCGGCGCGTGATGGACCGCTGGGGCGAGCAGGTCAGCGCCACCATCGTGCTGGAGGGCATGGCCCTGGGCCACATCAACCACGTGGCCATCCAGGTCCGGCGCTACCGCGTCACGGCCCGCGCCGAGGGCGGTCACAGCTGGATGTACTTCGGCCGGCCCTCCGCCATCCACACCCTGGTTCGCCTGGGCAGCAAGATCACCGACCTCATCCTGCCCCTCACGCCCAAAACGACCTACAACATCGGCACCATCAGCGGCGGCACTTCCGTCAACACCATCGCCCGTGAGGCCAGCTTCGACCTGGACCTGCGCTCGGA
This sequence comes from uncultured Anaerolineales bacterium, assembly GCA_964497615.1. GTDB lineage: Bacteria > Chloroflexota > Anaerolineae > Anaerolineales > UBA6663 > CAZCEC01. Next base: position 8,628 of record CAZCEC010000068.1, read on the forward strand.
GGCGCCCGGCCTGCTGGAGGCGGTGGCGGCCCGCGTCGAGGCATTGGCGGCTGGTTTCAACACCGGGGAGGTGCAGGTGGAGGCCCGCGTCATCGGCGACCGTCCGGCTGGCAGCCTGCCCCGCGAGCACCCGTTGGTGCAGTTGGCGGCCCGATCATTGGAGGCCGCCGGCATCGCGGGCTACAGCTTCGAAGCCGGTTCCACCGATGCCAACATCCCTCTCAGCCGCGGCTTGCCCTGCGTCTGCATCGGCCTCACCCGCGGCGCGAACTCGCATCGCCCCGACGAGTACATCGAGACACGCGACCTCGCCAAGGGCCTGGATGCCATCGTCCGCACCGTCACGGGGGCATTTACCTTGTAGGCCTTCACAGCGCCTTGCGACGCCTTATCGAGACGGCCCGCTGGGCCGTCTCGATAAGACATTCGCGCTACTCCGAGGAGAGCACCATGCCGATTCAGGTTGGCACCGCCCGAGCCGCGCCCGGCCGCATCAAATACGGCACTTACGACCTGGTCACCCACCCCGTCGGCGGCGCCGACGCCATGCCCGTCATCCTCGCTCAGGGCGACCCCGCCGGCCCGGTGTTCTGGGTCCTGGCCGGCATCCACGGCCCGGAGCACACCGGCCTCCAGGTCATCCATCGCACCATCACCCGCGACCTGGTCCGTCACCTTCACGGCACCATCGTGGCCCTGCCTGCCCTCAATCCGGCCGGCCTGCGTACCATGCAGCGGCAGGCCTACTACCACAACGCCGACCCCAACCGCCTATGGCCCGATGGCAAGCCCCCAACCGCCCTCGGCCTGGACGACGACCCGCCTTCCTCCCTGGAAAGAGCCTACGGGCGCCTGTTCGACGATATCAGGCAGATCGGCGGCTGTGCGGTGGACCTGCACAACGCCTGGATCGGCTCAGTCTCATTTGTCTTCCGCGACCGGGTGTTCTACCGCAATGATGGCACACCAAAGGAACGCAAGTCGGCGCGGGCGGCAGCGCAAAACGTTGATGCCCAGGTCGCCGCCATGTGCGCCGCCTACGGCCATGCCATCGTTCAGGAAATGCCCGTCAAGCACTACCTGGCCCAAAAGCTCCACCGCTCCACCACCGCCGCCATCACCAACCTGCTGCGCCTCCCTGCCGTCACCATGGAGCTGGGCACCGGCGCTGTGCCGGACCCTGCCATCGTCCGTGCCGCTGCCGCTGGCCTGCGCAACATCATGCGCTGGGCGGGCATGCTGCCCGGCGACCCGGAACCTATCACCGGCATCCCGCGCCCCATGCCAGGCTTCCCGTGCCGCCGCCTGTCGGCCCCGCGCGTCAGCCAGCCCTGCGTCATTCATCACTTGTGTGAAGCTGGAGACTCGATCCAGGCCGGCCAGCCCCTCGCGGAGGTGCGCGATATGTGGGGCCGCCCCATTGCGGAAAAGGTGCTCAAGAGCGAGCACGACGGCTGGGTCATTGGCCGCAACAGCGGCGTGCTGTACTACCCCGGTCAGCCCATCTACGGCCTGGCCGTCCGGGCTGAACCGTCCACGGTCCAGCCCTATCCCAAGGACTTCTTCAAGTCGTAACCGCCTCGCTACTCCGCCTTCTTCTCCCGCGCCCGCTTTTTTGCCAGCAGCGCGGCGCTCGTGGCCGCGGGTTGGGCGCCGCTGCCAGGCGCGGTTGATGGAGGCGCTGGGTGCGCCTGAGTCTTCGTTTCAGGCATCGCCGCCGCTGTGGCGGCCGGCCCTTGTGCCTCCGCCGTCCGCACGATGGGCGCCACCACCGGCGTCTCGTGGGCCGCCGCGTCCTCCACCGATGGCTGCCCCGCCCGCCCCTTGGCCCGGAACAACGATGAAAGCTGCTCGGCGCGCTGCGCTGACACCGGCGCGGGCGCGGCCCGCCTCACCGTCAGCCACCCCATCAGGCGCTCCCAGCCGCGCTGCACCTCATACCGCGTCACCACCAGCCGCCGCACCGCGATGTCCAGCGGCAGCAGCGCCGCCGCCAGCAGCAGCAGCGCCGGCCACACCGGGCGCGTGGCGGCCCGCGGCGCGGGCAGGTCATGGGCATAAATGGCGCTCAGGTCGTCGCCCATCACCCTCCCGCCGGTGGCCGCTGCCACACGCGCCAGGAAGTTCGGGTCCGCCGCCAGCGTCTGGTACTCCGGCGAGTAGGACAGCACCCAGCCCGCCGTCTGCGCCACTTTCGCCTCGCCGCTGGCCGGGTCCCCGTCCGCGCCCGCCACGCGGATCAGGTACGCGCCCTCGGTCGTCGGCTCAAACACGCCCACATACCGCCCTGGCGCTGTCTGCACCAGCGTCAGGGTCTGGGTCGTTCCGTCCGGCCCCACCACGTTCACCTGCATCGTCAGCCCGTTCAGATAATCGCCGGCCTCCGATTGCGCGTCCACCGTGACAATGGCCTGATCCCCCTTCTCCGTCACGGTCACTTCCACGTTCGACGGTGTGCCGGTGCTGATGGTGTAGCGCACCACCTGCGCCCAGAAGCGCACGTACTGCTCCCACGTCACCCAGTTCTTCGCCCACCGCCCCGTCGCGTCCGAGGTCCACGCCACCGACCGGCCCAGCCCATACTGCCACGCCGCCAGAATCGGGTCGTCCTGCGCCGACACCAGCACCGATTGCGCCGCGTCCTTGGTGGTCGCGCCCACGTAGCCCAGCAGCGACGGCACCGCTTCGATCCCATTCAGCATGGGGCTGGGATTCACCCGCCGCGGAAAGAATTCTTCCTCGATGATATAGGCCCGCGTCGCCAGCGCCGTCTCCTCGGTAAAGATAGTGGGGATGGAGGCCGGGTCGGCCGCGAAGTGGTACAGCCCGCCGCCTGCCTCAGCCAGTTGCGGCAGGAATGGCGCGGCGTCCGAGCCCACGCCCACCGCCGACAGGGTGATGCCGTAATCGTCGTGCATGGCCGTGATCATCTCGGCGATGCCGGTCGGGTCTGCGCCCCCGTCCGTGAGCAGGATGATGTGCTTGACGGCCGAGTCGTCCTCGGGCAGCACCTGCGACGCTGCCTGCACGCCGGCAAAGATGTCGGTCCCGCCGTCGGCGCGGATGCTGCCGATGCCGTTCACAATGTCGTCGTAGTTTTCCAGGCCGGTGATGGGCACCGCCCAGGCCGCGCTGTCGTCAAAGGCGATCACGCCCACTTTATCGGTGGGCATCAGCAGTTCCAGCGAGCGCAGGGCCGCCTCCTTGGCCAGGTCCACCTTGGTGGCCCCGCCCGACGAATCCGCCATGCTGCCCGACTTGTCGATGATAAACACGATGGTCAGGCGCGGCCGGCGCAGTTGGTCCTTGATCTGCATCTCCACCGGCAGAGTCTCTTCCAGCGGCGTACGGAAGTACCCGCCCACCCCATAGGACGACGGCCCGCCCACCGCCAGCAGCCCGCCGCCCAGGTCGCGCACGTACGACTGGATGGCCGCCATCTGGCGCTGCGAAAGCTGCCCCGCCGGCACATCCACCAGGATCACCGAGACGTACTCCGACAGCTCGGCCAGCTCGGAGGGCAGCCCGGTCGGCTCCACCACGTCCACCAGGATGTTGGCGGCTGCCAGCGCCGCCGCCAGTTCCCGCGCCTCGTCCACCCCATCTCGCGGTTCAGGATTCTCTACCAGCAGCACGCGCGGCGGCCCTGCGATCTGCGCGAACGCGGCTAGCTCGTTGTTCTGGTAGAAGACGTCGCTCCCCGCCAGCGGGATGATCTGCACCCGGTACTCGGCGAAACCCGGCGCTCCAGCCGTCAGCGGCAGGACGTACGGGTTGGTGCCCCGCCGCAGTTCCAGCACGCCCTCGTACACCACCGTCGTCCCCGCCAGCACCCGCACCCCCACCCTTTGGTCCACCGTCGAGTCGATGGTCACTTCCAGGCCAAACTGCTCGCCCTCGCGCAAATTGGCCGGCGCGGTGACGGTCGTCACCACCGCCTCCGCGCCGCTCTGCGCCGAGAACGGCACCACCAGGATTTGCACCCCGCTGGCCGCGGCCAGCCGCGCGGCCTCCAGCGCGTCACCCGTCGTCTCGATCCCGTCGGACAGGATGACCATGCGCCGGGCGCTGTCGGGCGGCAGCAGTGCCATCCCCAGCCGGATCGCCTCGGCCAGATCGGTTTGCAGGGTAGTTACGCGCGACGTGAACCCCTCCAGGGTCTTGCTCGCCGAAAGCGGGCGCTCCACCAGCGCGTCCCCGCCAAAGACGATCACGCCCGAACGGTCGTTGGGTCCCATTGTCTGCAATGCGGCCCGCACATAGTCCAGCGCCACCTGCCGTGCCGCCGCCGGCATCGAGTCCGAGTGGTCTACCAGATAGACCACCGCCAGGTCCGCCGCCGCGCGCCGCATCTCTAGCCCCGCCAGCCCCAGGATCAGCAGCAGCGCGATGAGCAGCCGCAGCCCAAGGCTGATAATCTCGCGCCGCCGGCTCGGCCCGCGCGACGGCCGCCCCAGCCACACGATCAGCGGCAGGGCCAGCAGCAATACGAGAAGCCAGGGCGACGTGAACGTCATCAACCGTTAACAGGTATGTAAGTATGTAGGTGTGCCCGGATGCCGTACACACCTACATACCTACATACCCACACACTTACACACCGATCTTCACCACCTCATCAAACTCATCCCCCCCCGGCGCCTCCAGTTCGCGCGCCAGATCCGTCACCACCGCCTCCGGCACCGGGCGGTCGCCCCAGCCGCCGCCCGGCTTGCGGGCATTGCGCCCCAAGGCCGTCTCCAAGGGCAGGTCGAACCACACCGCCACCCGCCGTGCCCCGTGCTGGCGCGCCAGCCGCAGCACATCGGCCCGCCAGCTTCGCCGGATGTGCGTGGCATCCACGATCACGTTCTGCCCCGCCCGCAGCAATTGAGCCGCTCGTTCCCCGACGATGGCAAAGACGCGGTCCCCCTGCCCCTCCGCCGCGATGCCGGCTGCCTCCAGTTCATTGCGGATTTCATCCGACGCCACGATGGCGGCCCTCAGCCGCGCCGCATTCGCCCGCGCCCAGGTGGTCTTGCCCGAGCCTTGCAGACCGATCAGCACATAGAGCGTCGGCCGGTCCGCCAGCGATTGGAGCCCGGAGAGTGAGGCACTCAATCCCCAAGCTCCACGCGCTTCCGCTGAAAGATGCCCCGCCAGCCGCGCACCCTCGGCAGCGTCGCGCCGCGATGATAGACCCACCACTCCACCACTAGCAGCAGGAAGGCCAGCCCCGCGATCCACGGCCAGAACTCAAGCTGGCCCTGATCCTCACGCACGGTGGCCGTCACCTCGCTCCGCCCGATGCGAATGGTCCCTGCCGGTCGAATGTCCGATTCCGCTGGATCGAACAGGTTGACGGCAAATTGCCCCACGCTGCCCTGGTTGGAGAACACGCGATAAAGCCCCAGGCGATACGTGTCGGCGAAGATGACGCCAGCCTCCGTGGCCGTGGCGGCGTACTGGATGCCGCTCGGGTCCTCGATGGTGATGGCGGTATCGCCGCCGCTCGGCTTGATGGTGAGCGCTTCACCTGGCCGCAGCCCATCCGGCGCGGAAAAGGCCTGCGCGGGCGAGAGATAGCCCAGCAGGTTCGCCATCAGGATCGGATAGGTCACTTGCAGCGGCAGGTCCGAGGCGTGCAAATCGAAGGTGATCACCGCCACGCGCCGCCCGCCCGTCTCGCCTGCGAATACCAGCGGCCCGCCCTCCGCCTCCACCACCACCCGCGCCCAGTCCGGCAGCGCCACCTGGCTGGCCGCAAACAGGTGCACGTCGCTCCAATCCACAAAGGCCGCCAGCGGATCGTTCTGCGCCACCCTCAGCAGCCTCGTGTTCGTGAACTGCCCGCCGACTTCGAACAGGCTGTTGCTGGGCGGGTTGATCAGCAGCAGGTCGGCGGCCGGAAGTGTGTCGGTGATCACGCCGTCAAACACGTACAGGTCGAACAGCTCCGGCGGCAGGGGCTGATCCTGCTTGAGCCGGAAGGGCTGCAAGCCCAGCGGCTCCGCCAGCGCGGCGAAGACCTGTTCCAGAAACACGTTGCCGGGGGTGATGACCAGCACCCGCCCCGCGCTCGGCGGCTGAAAGACCGCCCAGGCGGTGTCGTCCACCGGCAGCGCATCCAGCGGGCCCGTCTGCCCTGCCGGCAGCGATAGGCGCGCCTCGTATGCGGCGCTGCGCGCCGGCAGATCAGCCAGGACCAATTCAGCGGTGCCCCCTGCCGGCACCACCAACTGCTCCGCCGTCGTCAGTTGTCCGTCAATTGATATGGACACGATCACGGCCCGCTCGGCATCGCCAAAGTTGGCGACGCTGGCAAACAACTGCGGCCCGCCCGCCGCGGCCCGCAGCGCCAGCGCCTGTAGCGCCAGGTTGTCCGCCGATTGGCCGATGGGCAGGTAGCGCACCTCCGCCGGCAGCGGCGGCAAGTCCTCCGGCAGCCCCCCATCCGAGACCACGACGACAATGCTGGCCTCCGCACTGCCTGCCCGCACCGAGCCGGCCGCCAGGGCCATCGCCGCTTCCCAGTCCGCCGGCACCTCGGACGGCCGGGCGCGGTCCAGCGCCTCCCGCAGCACTTCCTTGTTGGAGGTAGCCGGCGCCAGCACTTCCGGCTGGTGCCCCACCAGGATCAGCGACATCGCCCCGCCGCTGCCCAGCCCATCAATCATCTCGCGCACCGCGCCGCGCGCCAGCTCAAACCGCGTCGGCGCGCCGGCCACGTCGGCGGCCTGCATAGACGCAGACGCATCCAGCAGCACCACCAACGTCCCGCTCGCCACTGCCGGCACACGCAGGAAGGGCCGTGCCAGCGCCAGCGCCAGCGCCGCCAGCAGCAGCAATTGGAGGAAGAGCAGGAGATTTCGCCGCAGCCGCTGCCAGGGCGCATTCGCCTCGCGGTCGCGCAGCAGCAGCTGCCACAGGAGGGTGGACGACACCTCCACCTCCCGCCGCCGCAGCTTCAGCATGTACAGGATCAGGATCGGAACGGCCAGCAGGCCGAGCAGCAGGGCGAGGGGCGCTAGGAGAGCCATAGAGCGGCTACTTCACCATGCCCCTCTGCCTCAAGTTGAACAACACCACCTCATCCCACGGCACGCTCGTCGTCACCGGCACATAGTGAATGCGCCGCTTGAGGCAATAGGCCTCGATCTCGTCGCGCCACGCCGCCACCCGCCGCCGGTACAACTCGCGCAGGCTGCCGTCCAGAGTCACGTCCTGCGGCGTGCCCGTCTCGGCATCGATCAGCCGCAGGTCCCCGGCCAGCGGCGGGTCCAATTCGTCCGGGGCCAGCAGGTGCAGCACCGCCACCTCGTGGCCGCGCCCCTGCAGCAGGCTCAGCCCAGCGCGGTGCCCGGCCGGCGAGAACATGTCCGAAATCAGAAACAACAGCCCGGCCCGCCGCGTACCCAGCGCATAGCTCCGCAATGCCGCGTCCAGGTTCGTGGCGCCGCCCGGTTCCAGGTCTTGCAGGAATTGGAGCAATCGCAGGGTGTGCGGCCTGCCGCGCGCCGGGCCGAACTGCTCGGCCGTGCCCGTGTCGCGCAGCGCCGCCACGGTCAGCCGGTCGCCCGCCGCCAGCGCCACGTAGGCCAGCGCCGCCGCCAGCCGTTGAGCATAGCGAAACTTGTTCCGCGCCTCCGCCTCGGCATCGCCCGGCGCTGCCGCACCGGCGCCATAATCCATCGACCGCGACGTGTCCACCAGCACGTGGACCGCCAGGTCTTCCTCTTCCTCCAGCAGCTTGATGTACGGGCGTTCCAGCCGCGCGTAGACGTTCCAGTCCACCCGCCGCAGATCGTCGCCGCGCGTGTAGTCCCGGTAATCGGCGAACTCAATGCTGGTGCCGCGCTTGGTGGAGCGCCGCTCGCCCTTGATCTGCCCGGCCCGCACCTGCGCCGCCACCAGGGCCAGCCGGTCCAGCTTGCGGAGGGTCTTTTCATCAAAGAGTGCCATGGTTAAGCACGTGGGCCTATGGGCAAGTGAACGCGCGAGGCAGCCAGCCCTCACACGTGCTCACATGCTCACACGCTCACTTGCCGTCCTTCGGCACCTTGTCCAGCAATTCTGCCACCACGTCGTCCGTCGTCACGCCCTCCGCCTGCCCCTCGAAGTTGAGCAGCAGCCGGTGGCGCAGCGCCGCCGGGGCCACGGCGGCCACGTCGTCAAAGGCCACGTTCAGGCGGCCCGCGAACAGCGCCGTGATCTTCGCGCCCAGCACCAGCGCCTGCGCCCCGCGCGGCGAGGCCCCGTAGCGCAGGAACTGCTTCACCTTTGGCGGCGCGGCCGGGTGGTCGGGGTGCGAGGCCACCACCACCCGCGCCACATAGTCCGCGACGTGCGCGGCGATGGGGATTTGCCGGGCCAGCCTGCCCATCGCCACAATCTGCGCGCCGGTAGCGGCCTTGCCCGCCGTGGGGTTCTGCTGGCCGGTGGTGCGGCCCAGAATCTCCACCAGGTCGCCCGACGACGGAAAGCTCACGTTGACCTTGAATAGGAAGCGGTCCAACTGCGCCTCGGGCAGCGGGTAGGTGCCTTCCATCTCAATTGGGTTCTGGGTCGCCAGCACGAAGAAGGGCTCGTCCAGCCGGTAGGTACGCTTCGCCACCGTCACCGACTTCTCCTGCATCCCCTCCAGCAGCGCCGACTGCGTCTTGGGCGTGGCCCGGTTGATCTCGTCCGCCAGCACCAGGTTGGCAAAGATCGGGCCGGGCTGAAAGCGAAACTCGCGCCGGCCGTCGCTCGTCTCCTCCAGGATGTCGGTTCCCACGATGTCGGCCGGCATCAGGTCTGGCGTGAACTGGATACGCGAGAACTGGAGCGTCAGCGCATCGGCCAGGGTCTTGATGAGCATGGTCTTGCCCAGCCCCGGCACGCCCTCCAGCAGCGCGTGTCCCCCCGCCACCAGGCAGATGAGCACATGCCGCACCACCTCCGCCTGTCCCACGATCACCTTGCCCACCTCGGCTTCGATATCGGCCGCCGTGTCGCGGAATTCCTGGACGGTCATGCCGCCCGGCACAATCGCCTCAACCTGCGTCTGGGTCGGAGCTTCCATGAGAGTTTCCTATTGAATTAGTCTGGCAGACAGAATGGTCATACCGAGGCGTTCGCCCGCCCCCAGCGAAGCTCGACGGGAGTGGCCGAGGAATCCGCGCCGATCAGCCATACCGCTCAGTTCGGCGCCAGCGAGCTAAAGTAAATGCGGATGATGTCTTCCATGTCCAGCGGGTACGTCCCGCTGTCCATCGCCTCGTACACTGAGTCCAGGTATCCCGCATAGACCTCATCATAGGGCACCGTCACGTCGCCAAAGTCGGTCGGGTTGGTGTCGCCCTCGCCAATCACCTCGCCGCTGGGGTCGCCGTCGCCCTCAATCGTCACGTCCGTCCCCCCATCGCCCCCCAGCCGGTCAGGCACATAGATCTCCTCATACGACCGTTCGCCGCCGTCGCCCGGTCCGTTGCCCTGTCCGATCGGGTCCGTGCCAGCCTCGCCCCCCTGCCCCTCGCCGCTGCCTTCGCCTTGGCCGGACCCGCTGCCCTGACCATCGCCTTCGCCCTGCCCTTGCCCCTCGCCCTGGCCCTGGCCTTCACCCTGACCCTCCCCTTGCCCCTGCCCCTCACCCTGGCCTTGGCCCTCTCCCTGACCTTCACCCTGGCCCTGGCCTTCACCTTGACCCTCGCCCTGCCCCTCGCCGCCGGCCTGGGCCACGGCCTCTTGCGCCTCGCCAGCAGCCTCAGCCGCTTCGGCCGCAGCCTCAGCCGCCGCCGCCGCTGCCGCCGCCTCGGAGATCGCCGCGGCGGCATTGTCCAGCGCCGCCTCCGCGGCGGCGGTGTCCCCGTTTTGCAGCGCCTCGGCGGCCGCCTGAAGCTGCTCCGCCACTGCCGGGTTGCTATCAGCCAATTGCTCGGCCGCGGCCGCCAACTGCTCGGCCAGCGCCTGCTGTTCGGCCTCGCTCAGTTGCGAAAGGTCCAGGTCGCTCAGCGCCTCGGCGGCCGCTTCCAGGTCGCCATTCGCCAGCGCCTCGCCCGCCTCCTCCGTCGTGGGATTCTGGCTCAGGGTGTCGGCCGCCTCTTGAAGCGCCTCCGCCGTGTCCTGCGCACTGGGGTCGGCCAGCGCTTCCAACTGCTCCTGCGTGTCCGCCAGGATTTCGACGGCCTGCTCCTGCGTCAGGTCGCCGGCCTCCAACTGCTCAATCGCCTCGTCCAGCGGCTCGGTCAGCGCATCCCTTTGTTCTTCCGTCAGGTCGGGGTTGTTCTCAATCGCCTCGCGAGCCGCTTCCAGCGCCTCGATCTGTTCAGCAATGGCTTGCTCCACCGCAATCTGTTCGGCCAGGATGGCCTGTTGCGGGTTGGGCAGATACAGCGAAGCCCCCAGGGCCGCAGCGGCAACGACCACTGACAGCAAGTCGCGTCTATCCAGACGGATGGGCAAGTGGCGGGCGGGCGTCACGCGCCGCGCTGCGGCGGCCGCATCCGCCCATTGGTCGCGCCGCAGCCAGGCGGGCACAGCCGTCTGGTCCTGCGCCAACTCCATGGCGGTTGAGGTCCGCTCCCTCAGTCCGAAGAGTTGATCAAAATAGCGGGCGGCGCGCAGCTTGGGGCGCGGCCAAAAGTAGGCCAGCGCCAGCGCCATGCCAAAGCCCACCAGCGCCAGGGCCACGCCCAGGCCCAGCAGTGCCGGCACCGGCAGCAGCGGCCTCAGCCGGGCCAGCACCGAAAGCGCCAGGCCCAGGATCAGCCCCGCCGCCAGGCCCCGCACCGACCACAGCACGGCATCCCGCAGCCGCAGCCGGATCAGCCAATCGGCCAGGCGCGCTTCAACTTCGCGCAGTGAGGCATCTCGCTGAGTGTCCACCCGTCACCTATCCCGCATTCACCCGTATATCACCTTAACGCTCTTCAACCCGCTCCCGTTCCCCTACTGCTCCGCCCGCCTCACCGCCAAGATACTCGCCACCGTCATCAGCGCGCCCAGCAGCAGGCAGAAGACGATGAAGGGCGCCCAGGGCGAAATGAGCGGCACATTCACGCCGTTGCTCAGGGGGATTTCGAAGTAGAAGGCTGTCTGCTCCGTCACCAGCAGCACCTCGGTCGCGACAGCGGTAGCGATCGGGTTCGTCACGATCAGCAGGCCCAGCCCGTAGATCAGCACGACCTCCAGCAGCGGGCCGGGGGTAGTGTTGTAGAAGAAGAGATTGGTGAGCGGCAGCACCGCCATGAGGATCAGCGGCAGGCCCAGCGTGGCCATCAGCGCAAAGGCATACGTCAGCACCGTGGAGCCCAGCGTGCGGCGCATAAAGGATGAGAAGAACACGCCCGACGCGCCAAACAGAAAGGCCGTCGCCACCAGCACCAGCGTGGCAATGACCACTTCCTCCGGCGAGACGCCGCCCAGCAGGAACGCCAGGCTCTGCAAAGGAAACGCCGCGATCAGCAGCAGCAAAATGAATGACAGGGCCGAGGCCAGCTTGCCCAGCACCAGCCCCCCGGCCGACAGCAGGGTTGTGCGCAGCAAATCGTAGGTCTGCCGTTCGCGCTCGCCGCTGATGGCCCCGGCCGTAAAGGCCGGCGCGATAAAGCACACCAGCAGCAGTTCGATGCCCACCACCGCCCCAAACACGAATTTGCCCACCACCTGGCTGCTGGTGCCGTTGTATACGTCATTGGTCGAGGCCACATACACCATGTACAACAGCGTCACAAACCCGCTCATCAGCAGCAGATATACCGTCAGCACGATAAAGGCCCGCGGACCCCGCATGCGCCCGCGCAATTCCTTCAGCACCACCGGGTTGCGGGTGAGCCACTGGCGCAGTCCACGGGTCGGCGCAGCCGATGGCGCGCTCGGCGCGGGTGGGTTGGGGGCGGGCACGGCGGTTTCGGCGGCACTCATCAGGATACAATCCCCTTGGTCGCGTGCATGAACACATCTTCCAGGTCGTGCACCGTCTCGGTGAAGCGCAGCACCGGCAGGCCGCGGCCCACCAGGTCGCGCAGCAGTGCGCTCACGGCTTCGTCCTCGCCGCTAAAATCCACTTCCAGGGTCTGCGCGTCGGCCGGGGCGCCCTCCGGCGGCGCGCCGTTGCCGCCCTCCGATTTCGCCAGCCGCGTCTCGATCACCCCCTCGCGGCCCGCCAGCGCCACCTGCGCTTCCTCGGCGTGGCCCAGCAGAGTGATGTGCAGCCGGCGATGCGGGCGCAGCCGGCGCTGCATCTCCGCCAGGCTGCCCTCGGCCACCAGCTTGCCCGCTTCCACGATGCCCACCTGCGTGCAGATTTCGGCCACATCGGCCAGGATGTGGGTCGAGAAGAAAATCGTCTTGCCCAGCCGGCTCAACTCGAGCAGCAGCTCGCGGATTTCAATGCGGGCGCGCGGGTCCAGGCCGGAGGCAGGCTCATCCAGGATCAGTACCTGCGGGTCGTGCGCCAGCGTGCGCGCCAGGCACAGCCGCTGCTTCATGCCGCGCGAAAGCGTGTCCACCATGTCGTCGCGCCGGTGGCTCAGGTCCACCAGTTCCAGCAAGTCTTTGATCAGGCCCGCCCGCGTCGCCTCGGGGATTTCATAGCAGGCGGCGAAGAAGTCCAGGTACTCCCACACCCGCATGTCGTCATACACGCCGAAAAAGTCCGGCATGTAGCCGATGGCCCGCCGCACCCCGCGCGGGTCGCGCGTGATGGACGCGCCCGCCACCCACCCCTCGCCTGAGGTCGGCTGGAGCAGCGTCGTGATCATCCGCATGGTGGTTGTCTTGCCCGCGCCATTCGGCCCCACAAACCCGTAGATGGCGCCCTGCTCCACGCGCAGCGACAGATCGCTCACCGCCGCCAGCCGGCCATAGCGTTTGGTCAGATTCTTGGTTTCCAGGATTACGGTCAATTCGTCAACTCGTCAGTTGGTCAACCGGAAAGTCTATCGTCTTCGTCCGTCGCCGGTCGTCGGTCGTCCGTCGTCGGATTTCGGCATTCCGTCCTTCGTCTTCCGTCCTTCGTCTGCGCCCTGCCTCTTGCCTTCTGCCTTCGGTCGTCCTGCTATTGGCTCGCCGCCAGCGTAAAGTCCAGCCGCTCCACGCTCACCTGCAGTTGGCCGTTGTTCTGTATCCGCACCTGGATTTGCCCGCCGGGGCCCACGAACCGCTCCGGTTGCGGGATATCCGTGTCGCCCCACATGACCGGCGGCACTTCCACCCACACGCCCTCCGCGAAGTCCCACACGGCGATATCCACCGTGGCGGTGCCGCTCAGCCCGTAGCTGGTCAGGTGCATGGTAAGTGTCTCGACCTCGGTGTACGGCACCACTTGCGCCGGCACAAAGCGCAGCAGAAATTCGTTGCCCTGGTACAGGTACATATCATACGGCGTAGGCGAGGTGTTGGGGTTGGTATTCAGGGGCGTCCACTGCATCAGCGCCGGGGGAATCACCACCTGCCCGCCGCCCAAGTCCAGCTTGGGCGGCAGCGCCACGAGGTACAGGGTCCGGTCAATCGTCTCGAAGCTGCGTCCCACCACTTCCACCGGCACGGGCGAGGTGTCCGTCCACCCGGCCAGATACACGCCGCTGCCCCGCGCGCTGCCGCTGTACGAGTCGATCATGGACGACAGCAGCGAGTAGCGCCGGAACTGCTCCCGGTCGTTGTAGTAATAGGTGTTGCCCAGGATATCGTCAATCGTCGAATCATAGCTGCTGGGCGTGAACCAGGTGGGCGGGAAGGCCGAGACCTGCCCCGCCAGCGCCGGCAGCACATCGTTCGACGGCGCCACCGAGGCCCGCGCGTTCAGCAGCGACAGACTGACGTTGATGGAGGCGCCGGGGCCCAGGTCGCCCAACCGGTCCACCGTGCCCGGCCCCAGCAGCACGGCATCCTGCAAGATCAAGTCGCTGCCATTGACCAACGTTCCGTGAATTCGGCCCGCAGCCGTGCTCACGTCCAGCACCAGGTCCGCCTCGAACCGCGGCGCCGCCACCTGCCCTTGCACCACGAACGGCTCAACCGCGCCCACCTCCAGGCGCACGTCGGGGATCACGAATGCGTCCGCCTGCTCTACGGTAAACGTGGCGCCCTGCGCGCCGTAGGTGTCCACCGGCATGGGACGCGCCAGGAAGCCGCCGCTAAAGGCCAGGTCGTATTCGGTACGGCGCGGCGAGAACAGCCCCACCACGCCTTCCACTCGCGCAAAGTCGGCATCCGGCCACACCTGCACCACCGCCAGCCGGTGCAGGCTGGCCTGCGCGCCGCGCAACTGATACCCGGTGAGGTAGG
>CAZCEC010000068.1:22884-34338 GCA_964497615.1 uncultured Anaerolineales bacterium
TGAACACCAGCACCAGCCCTGGAATGGTGACCCACGCCAACTCGCGCCGCTTGAGCCGCTTGAGCACGAGGTAATTCACCGGCCCCACCGCCACCAGATAGAGCCCCAGGAAGCCGCAAATCTGAAAAGCTGAGGGGAAGTCCAGGCCGGGCAGCGCGTTCACGGCGTCGCGAGCTGAATACCAGTTGCGCATGCCGTTGGCCCAACTGGGCCGCTGGGCCGTGCCCGCCAGGATGTTGCGGAACAGCCCCTCCACGCCGTCCCAGCCCCGCAGCGGGTCGAACCCCGGGTCGAGCGCGATGAACGTCACCTGCCCAAATCCCATCCGCCGCGAGACCACCACCGGTACGCCGTTCGCGGAGGCCTGGACCGCCGCATCTTCGCTCAACGCCCCCACCGCGGCCACGCCCGCGCCCGCAGGTGTCGCGGCTGCCGCGTAGCTCGCCAGCCCGCCCAGGTCCGTCAGGGTCTGCGTGCCCGCTGGCGCCAGGGGCAACAGATCGCCCAGCCCGGCGGCGGTGCGCTGCCAGGTAGGGCCGCCCGCCACAATGAGCCGCCCGCCCGCCGCCACCCAGCCCGCCAGTGCGCTTCGCTGGTCGGCCGAAAGCACCCCCGTATCCGCATCCGAGACCACCAGCACATCCAGCGAGTGCCAGGCATAGGCCACCGGCGGCAGGTCCACCGCCTCCAGTTGGGCCACAAAGGTCGTGCCATTCATCGGTTCCACCTTGGCCAGCACGGCATAGGCCGATGGGGATCCGGACATCACGCCATAGATCAAGTCACTGGCGCTGGCCTGCACCACCCGCACCGTCGCGGTGGCCCGTTCATTGCCCTCCACCAGCAAGGTGGCCTTGAGCGAACTGATGAAGCCTTCCGTGGGGATGTAGAGGAATAGCTCACGCCGCGACTGCGTGGGCAGTTCGACGGCGCGTGTAACGATGATGTCGTTGCTGTTGAAGCGCGGGGCCTCCACACGCAGCGTCCCGCTGACGTCCGGCCCGTCATTGGCCACGGTGATGCGCAGCGGCACCCACCGCAGTTCCTTGTAGTACCCGTCGAAACCGGCGACGGCTGTCAGCGTGATGGGCGCTGCCTGCGCCGCGCCGCCCGCCTCGGCCGGGGGCAGTGCCCGCGGGGCCGCCACGAACAGCCCCGCCAGCAGCGCAGCCAGGCCGCCCCGCCGCAGCCAGGGATGGCCTAGCCCAGCCAACGTTCGCTTCAGCAGTGTGGCGAGCGCGGAAAGCATGACACCTACCTGTCTGTCCGCCCCGAGCAGGCGGTCGTTGGACGGTGATGGGATTCTATCGCCAACGCTTGGCTGGCACAATGCCCCTGGGTGCTTGCATTCTCCCCGTGAGCCAGACGTTATCGCCTACTACGCGGTTCCATCAGCCGGGTTGCACTTGTACCACGCGCACTATCTTACGTCAATCGGGTGGGACTGCATCCCCGCCGCGCCCGCTGCACCGCGCGACTGCTGTACCGCGCCTAATCATCCACCCAATACACCGTATTGCGGGCAGTGCTGCACGTGCACGCCTCCACCCATGTTCCCAGCCGCGTCATCCGGCCGGTGTATGGCTCCGGGCCGCTCTGCGCCACCCATCCCCCCAGATTGAAGGGCGCGATGCCGGGCAGCACGCCCTCCGCCGGGATCCACTCGCCATTGTACTTGCGCGACAAATGGACGTGCGTCCCCGTGGCTGTCCCGCCCTCGCACGACGGATGCCCCAGCGGGTCGCCTGCCTGCACCACGGTCCCCGCGGGGGCCAACCCGTCATCCCTCAGGTGGAAGTGAACCAGCACCCAGCCGGTTTGTTCGTGCCCATCCCCATCCAGGTCCAGCACCAGCATGTTCTCGCCCGACCGCACAACCACGCCCGCCGCCGCCGCTGTCACCCACTTCTCCGTGCTGCTGCAACCGGTCACGCCCGCCGGGGCAAAGTCCAGCGCCGCCCACGGCAGCCGCTCGCCCCATGGCGGGTGCGGCCCGCCCGTAAACGCCCACGTCTCGCGCGCCGGAAATGGCAGGTCCAATAGCGGCTGCTCCAGGTTGCCCGGCAGCACCTCGGGGACCTCGCCCTCGAACGGATCGCCCCACAGCCCGATGAAGGTCGCTCCAAAACCGCCCGGCCCCGTGGCGGCCGTGAACGTCTCTAGGTCCATCACCTGCGCGAAGAAGTACTGAACCGCCACGCTCCCCGCGGTCTGATACGGGTCGGGCCGCGAGGTCGTCTGGTCATCGAGGGTCAGCGAGGTAAGCGCGCCCGTCCGCCAGCCATAGTAGCCCACGCTCAACTGCTCGGCCGCATACCGCAGTTGCGCATACAGCCCTGTGACCCGCGGGATGGGCCCAAATGGGCTGTTGCGCTCGGCCTCGGCCACCTCGGCGCGGGTCAGCGCCCCGGTGCGGTATTCCATCAGCGCCAGCAGCACACGCGGGTTGATGGAGTACTGCTGCGCGACATAGAGCACGGTCTGGGCCGCGCTGCGCTGCCGCCGGGCCACGAACGACGACATCTCGCGCAGATAACCCGGCTGGCTATCCACGTAAGCGTCAATGTCGAAACCCGCCGCCGGCGGTCCGAACACTAACTCACTGTCGGGGATGATCTTGTACGGCGAGCCGCCCAGCGCGAACCAGTAAGCGGGGATGGTGAGCGCCTGCCCGGAAACCAGCGTGGTGGTCGGCGCGAGGCCCGGGTTGAGCGCCAGCACTTCCTCCGGCGTGGTGTTGAAGTGCGCGGCCACCGCCGCCAGGATGTCGCCCGTCTGCGTGAGGTAAGGCAGCGTGTGCCCGGCCGCGAATGGCGCGCGCGTGGGCAGCGGCGTCGCGTCAAAGTCCGGCGTCGGCGAGGGCGTCACGGAGGGCTGCGGCGTCAGAGTCGGCAGCGCCGTCGGCACCGAGGCCGGTGGCAGCGCGCATGCCCCCAGAAGGAGGACCACCATATAGAGAAGAATACCGATCCAGAGTTTCAACTCTTCACCAAATACCGACGCCCGACCACTGACGCCTGACTACCGGCGAGCGACCGCCGCCGCCGACCCTCACCCACCACCAACCCATCGCGCCTCGCTGTCCCCCCGCTCCCCATTGTCTTCCAACCTTCTTCTTCAACCCCGCCCTCAGCTTCCCCGCTCCCCCTCATCGTCCGCCCTTCGTCCCACCCCCGCCGCCCCTCCCCCTCCCTGCCTCCGTCCTCCGTCCTTCATCTGTCGTCCTTCGTCTTTCGTCCTTTGTCGGTCGTCGGTCGCCGCCAATCACCCGTCACTCTTCACTGTTCATGCCTCACCGCCGTCCACGCCGCCGTGCAGGTGCAGGCTTCCACCGTCACGCCGTTGCGCGTCAGCGTCCCATAGTATTCGCCCTTGCCCTGCCCCGCCACCCAGCCGCCCATGTCGAACGGCACCGCGCCATACGCCGGAATCCACTCCCCGTTGTACTTGCGCGCAATGTGCACGTGCGTCCCGGTGGACCGCCCGCCCTCGCACGACGGATGCCCAAGGCGCTGGCCGCGCTCCACCAGCGTGCCCTCGGCCACGCGCCCCTCCGTGGCAATGTGCAGGTACAGCACCACCCAGCCGGTGGCCTCCCGGCCGTCGCCGTCCAGGTCCACCACCACGGCCCCGTTCGCCGAGCGCAGCACCAGGCCCGCCGCCACGGCCGTCACCCACGCGGAGGACGGCGCGCAGCCGCCCACCACCGCGCCCGGCGCAAAGTCCAGGGCCGCCTGCGCCCCGCCCAGTTCCCACGCGCCGTGCGGCCCGCCCGAAAGATACCACGTGGACCCAACCGGATAGGGCAGCGCCATCGGCGCTTGCACCAGGTCCGCGGGCAGCAGCGGGTCCAGCGCGCGGGCCGCCGGATCGCCGAACAGCGCGCGATAAGTATTGGCAAAGCCTTCCGGGCTCACGGCCACGTCCCAATCCGTTCGGTCAAATACCTGGGCCAAGTAGTGCTGCACCGCCACGGTGCCGGCGTTCAGGCTGGGGTCCAGCCGCAGGCTGGTCCCGTCTCTGAAGTGGATTTCGGTCAGGCTGCCGTCGCGCCAGCCGTAATAGCCAATCGCCAACTGGCTCGTCGCCCACGTCAACTGCGAGTTGAGGTTGGTCAGGTAGAGGTGCTCGTAGCGGTAGGGGTAGCGCAGCGCGTCCCCCTCCGGCGATGGGTTAAGCACCCAGCCGCTCAGGTATTCCAACAGCGCCATCAGCAGCCGCGGGTTGATCGAGTGGTCACGCGCCGCGACCAACAGTACCTCGCCGCCGGGCCGCGCGCGGTCGTCCGCATAGCCCACGTACTCCGCCAGATAGCCGCCCCGCTGCGCCGCAAACTCTTGCGGGTCGAAGCCAGCCGCCGCGCCGCTGAATACCACCTCCGAATCCGGCAGGATGTGATAGCCCGGCCCCACCTCGCCCAGCACATTTGGAACAACCAGCAGTTGACCATCGGCCAGCAGGCCCGCGCCCAATGTCCCGGTCGCCGAGGCCAGTTGGATGTCCGCCGGGTTCACCCCAAACCGCGCCGCCAGCGTCGCCAGCGTGTCGCCCGACTGCGTCTCATACAGCAAGGTTCCGGCCGGCGTCATAATCGCCGTCGGCGAGGGCGAGGGTTCCGGCGGCAGGGTGCTGGTGGGCAGCGCGATCAGCGTCGGCAACCCGGTGGCCGGCTCGGCGGTTGGCGGCGGTGCGGGCGTCAGCGTCACCAGAACCAGGGTGGGTTCAGTTGAGGGCGCGGCGGTGGCCTCCAGCGGCGCGGGCGTCAACGTCGCAACAGCTTGCGTGGGCACTGCGCCGGTAGCCGTTGGCCCAGGCAGCCCCTCCCCGCCCGCCGCCCGCGAACGCCACACCCACACGAACGATACCGCCACTAGCGGCATCAGCAGCCACAAGAAGCGCGCGCACCCCAGCCCTTCCGGCTCATCTTGCGCCGCCGCGGCCCCCCGCCGCTTCTTGGGGTTGTAGGGGATGCGGGGGTTCACGGCCGCCACACCTCGTTGAATTCGGCGCGGCAGTCGCAAGCCTCAATCGTGCGGTCGCCGTTGGTCATCGTCCCATCGTATTCCCGCCCCAGCCCGGCCGATACCCACCCATCCAGCACGAACGGGATGCCGCCGTCGGCGGTGATCCACTCGCCATTGTACTTGCGCGCGAAATGCACATGCGTCCCGCCCGAAACCCCGCCCTCGCACGACGGATACCCGAGGCGGTCGCCCGCCTGGACCGCCGTGCCCGGCAGCACCCGCTCGCGCGCCTCGATGTGCAGATAGAACAACACCCAGCCCGTTTGCTCGTAGCCATCGCCGTCCAGGTCCACCAGCACCGTGCCGTCGCCGGTGCGCACCACCAACCCCGGCGCGGAGGCGGTCACCCATTCGTTTGAGGGCGTGCACCCCAGCACCTCGGCGGGCGGTGCGAAGTCCAGCGCGCCCCAGGCCGAGCCGGTGTCCCACGCGCCGTGCGGCCCGCCGGTGAACGCCCACACGCGCTCCGGCTCAAACGGCAATTGCAGGGGCGGCTGCACGAGGTCCGCCGGCACGAGCGGCTCATACGCCAGCCGGAAGGGGTTGCCAAACAGCGCCTTGTAGGTCGCATAGAACCCATCCGGCGCGACGACGGCCTCCCATTGGCCGGGGGTGAGCAGCAGGTCGGCGAAGAAGTTCTGCACCCCCACCGTCCCGGGGTTCAGCGTGGGCGCAATCAGCTTGATCGAGCCGTCGCCAAACCCCCACGACACGATGCTCCCCGCCTGCCACGCATAGTAACCATAGTTTAGCCGGTTGGCCGCCCAGGCCAGTTGCCGGAACAGCCCCTCGCGCCCCGCCTCCACCCACCCAATAGGAAATGCCAGCGTGTCGTCGTCCGGGTCGGCCTGCCGCAGCCAGCCCGCCTGATGTTCCAGCACCGCCAGCAGCAGCCGCGGATTGACCGAGTAGCGCTCGGCGATAGTCTGCACGATTTCCGCGCCCGTCAATAGACGCGCTGTCGTGGACCCATCCAGGTAACGCCCCGGCACTTCCTCCGCGTAGTTCGCCAGATAGCCCCCATAGGCCGCCACGAATGCCGTCAGGTTGAAGTCGGTGGTCGCCGGGCCATATACCATTTCGCTGTCCGGCAGCAGCTTAAAGGCCGAGCCGATCGCGTTGGTGTTTGGCACCGGGATCAACAGCACCTGCCCGACGAACAGGGTGTCGCTGACCAGCATCCCATTGGCCTCGGCGATCTCGCTTGCGCTCACCCCGTAGCGCTCTCCGATGGCGCTCAGCGAGTCGCCGCGCTGCACGGTATACTCCTCCACCGATTGTCGCTCCAGCACCGAGGGCCGCGTGGGGTTGGGCGTGGGCGCTGAGCGTGCATCCTGCGTGGGCCGCACGGTGGGCGTGGGCACTCCCGGCACCGGCGGTGTGGGCGGCGGCAGGGTCACCGTGGCCTCGCCCGGCGGCACCTGTTGCAGCCACACCGGCGTAGCGTTGCCCACCGGCGTAATCGCCCCCAGGTCAATTGGCGCATCGTTGCGCGCGCACGCCAAAGCCGCCAGGACGAGGGCCAGCCACCCCAACGCAGCGAGATTACTCCGGCGCATACTCAAACACCGTCTGTTCGCCCACCAGCACTGCCAGGGTCCCTGTCTCCGGGTTCGGCACGAGCTGGGGTATAGCGGTGATGGCCTCGGGGCCGGTCTCCACCAGGTCCCGGCATACGCAGTTCAGGCCGGACGTATCACAGGTGCATAAAACGAACCAGAACTGCTCCGCGACGGCCTCTGTCCGCAGCCCCAATTGGTAGGTGATGCCATTCAGTTCGGCCCGGTCCAGGTGCCGGTAGGGGGCCACCAGTTGCGGCAGGCTGCCCCAGCAGGCCAGCACGCCCCCGCCCAGCGCCAGCAGCGCCGCCACGCCGTTGCCCAGCCAGCGCGGGCGCCGGCCGAGGGCCTGCGGCACCCAGAACCCCGCCACCCCCACCGCCAGCAGCACCAGGCTCACCGAGATGGCATTCGCCCCGCCGTGATAGAGCATGACCAGGGGGTAGTAAACTGGCGCGCCGGTGACGCCTACCACCGGGCGCTGGCTGAGCCAGGCGAAGAAAGCTCCCAGCCCGGCGGCAGGGAGCGCCAGCAGCCACATCCAATTGGGGCGTGACCGGGAGCGAGCCATATCTGGGCGGGCGGCCGGCGCCTTAGTGCAGGCGCGGCTGCGCGGGTGAAACCTCCCAGAACAGGGCCAGGTTCAAGACGTGGTGGATGTGCTCGGCGGTGTGCTGATACGTCTTGGCGATGACCCAGTGCAGCGTCACCTCGCCCCACACCGTCTCGCGCGTCTCGTTCCACGCCGAGGCCGGAAACTTCGTCAGCAGGTCCACCACCTCAGCGTGCACCTGCTGGAACTGGTCCAGCATCTCACCCACCGAGGCCAGCGAGTCCCAGGCCACATCCTCATCCGGGGCCGTGGACGCGTCGAAGGGTTGATCCAGCCACAGGCGCATGGTGGGCAGGGCCGTCTCGCGCTCATAGAACAACATGTGGAACACGTGCCGTGCCGCCGACCATTGGCCCGGCATATGCGGCGGCTCGCGTTGCTGCCGCTCCGCCGGCACTTCGCCCACCGCCCACACAAAGCCGGCGCCGCTGCTGGTGAGTTGATTCTTAAACCACTCGCTTGGGTCCGAATTCATGCATTTCTCGCAACTGATTACCGCGCCGAGTATAACACGCTCTGCGCGTGGTAGAATGCCGTACAACTTTCTAGGAGAACCGCATGCACAATACGCTCACTTCGCCCGCTCCATCGGCGGACCTCGTCGCCCCGCCCGCTGCCGCCCCCCGCCGTCCCTGGCAGAAAATCGTTGCCCAGTATCAAAAGTCAGATCTGCGCCGCAGCCTGTGGCAGGTCGCCAACTCCTTCGTGCCCTTCCTCGCAGTCTGGGTGCTGGCCTACTTCAGCCTGCGCGTGTCGTACCTGCTCACCCTGGCGCTGGCGGTGGTCGGCGCCGGTTTTATGATGCGCATCTTCATCATCCTGCACGACTGCGGTCATGGCTCATTTTTCAAGTCGCAGCGCGCCAACAACTTCCTGGGGACTATCGCCGGCATCTTCGCCTTCACCCCCTACTATCAGTGGCGGCATAATCACGCTATTCATCATGCCACCGCCGGCGACCTGGACCGCCGCGCCACCTGGGATGTGCCCCTGACCTACACCGTCCGCGAGTACCTGGCCCTGCCCCGCTGGCACCGGGTCTTCTATCGCCTCTACCGCCATCCCCTAATCCTGTTCGGCGTCGCGCCGTCGGTGCTCTTCCTGGTGGCCCAGCGCGTCGTCACCAACCGCGTGGGGCGGCGCGAGAAGTTCAGCGTCGTCTTCACCAACCTCGCCCTGCTGGCGGTCTTTATGGTGCTGGGCTACTTCTTGGGCTTTGGCGCCGTCCTGGCCGTTCAATTGCCCATCATCATCATCGGCGCCACCCTCGGCGTCTGGCTCTTCTATGTTCAGCATCAGTTCGAGGACACCTACTGGGAGCACACCGGCGACTGGGAGTACGCGGAGGCCGCCCTGCAGGGCTCGTCGTATTACAAGCTCCCCAAGCTGCTCCAATGGTTCTCCGGCAACATCGGTCTGCACCACATTCACCACCTCAGCTCCCGCATCCCCAACTACGCCCTCCAGCAGTGTCACGACGACAATCCCGAATTCCAGCAGGTCAGCACCTTTGGCTTGCTTAGTAGCCTCAAGTGCGTCAACCTGCGGCTGTGGGACGAAGAGACGCGCAAGCTCGTCAGCTTCGACCACCTCAAGACCCTGAACCTCGCCAGCGCCTGATCACCGCCCATGTCCCTCTCCGGCCCCCTGGTTGAGTGCGTCCCCAACTTCTCCGAGGCGCGCCGCCCGCACGTGGTGGACGCCATCGTCGCCGCCATCCGTGCGACTGGCGGGGCGGACCTCCGCGTGCTCAACGTCAGCTCCGACCTAGACCACAACCGCACGGTCGTCACCCTGGCGGGCGCGCCCGCCGCCGTGGAGGCCGCCCTCTTCGCCGGCATCGCACGCGCCGCGGAGTTAATCAACCTGGACGAGCATCAAGGTCAGCACCCCCGCCTGGGCGCCACCGACGTGGTCCCCTTCGTTCCCCTGCGCGGCGTCACCCTGGCGGACTGCGTGGCCATGGCCCAGCGCCTGGGCGAGCGCGTGGGCCGCGAGTTGGGCCTGCCCGTCTATCTGTACGAGGCCGCCGCCACCCGCCCCGAGCGCCAGAACCTGGAGAACGTGCGCCGCGGCGAGTACGAGGCCCTCAAAACCGAGATCGCCGCCATCTCGCGCCGCGAGCCGGACTACGGCCCGCGCCAGGTCGGGCCGGCCGGCGCCGTCATCATCGGCGCGCGGGCCTTCCTCATCGCCTACAACGCCTACCTCAATACCGCCGATGTCGCCATCGCCAAGAAAATCGCCAAGGCGGTGCGCTTCTCCTCCGGCGGCCTGCGCTTCGTCAAGGCCCTGGGCCTGCTGGTAGACGGGCAGGCGCAGGTGAGCATGAACTTGACGGACTTCACCCAGACGCCGCTGGCCCGCGTGGTGGAGTTCGTGCGCCGCGAGGCCGCCCGCCACGGCGCGGCCATCACCCGCACCGAGTTGGTGGGCCTGGCGCCCCAGGCCGCGTTAGTGGATGCCGCCCAGTGGTACTTGCAGCTCGACAACCTCGAAGCCGATCAGATTCTCGAAAACAACCTGCTCGCGCAAACGGCGGACGAAGCCGCGCCGCCCGCCCTCGCGCCTCAGCAAGCTGAAGCAGATTTCCTCGAACGTCTGGCCGCCGGCACGGCCACGCCCGGCGGGGGCGCCGCCGCCGCCTACAGCGCCGCGATGGGCGCCGCCCTGGTGGGCATGGTGGCCCGCCTGACCCTAGGGAAGAAAAAGTACGCCGAGGTCGAGGCGCAGATGCAGTCGGTCGCGGAGAGCGCCGACAAGCTCCGCGCCAGCCTCACCCAGGCCGTCACCGAAGACTCGGCCGCCTTCGATGCGGTGATGGAAGCCTTCAGGCTGCCCAAGCAGAACCCCGAGCAGCAGGCCGCCCGCGACGAAACGGTGGAGCAGGCCTACATCCACGCGGGCGAGGTGCCCCTGCGCGTCGCCCGCGATGCCGTCGCCACGCTGGGCCTGGCCGTCATCGCCGCCGAGCGCGGCAACGTCAACGCCATCATCGACGCCGGCTCAGCCGCCAGCCTGGTCAAAGCCGGCCTGGCCGGCGCCGCCCTCAACGTGCGCGCCAACGCCGCCGTCGTGCGCGATCGCGCCACCGCCAATCACTGGCTCAAGGAGCTCCAGGGCCTGGAGGCGCGCGCCAACGACGCCCTGGCCGCCATGGACCGCCTGCTGCGCGAGCGCAAGTAGCGGCGGGGTTCTCCTTCCGGCCAGGCCCAATACCCTCCCGCTATGCCGCGCCGAATTGACGGTGCCCCCCCGCCCGCGCTGCTGCTTGTGCTGGCCCTCAGCCTGGTGGCGTGCAATCAACTCACAAGCGTGATGGCCGGCAGCGAAGCCACCCCCGCGCCGCCCGCCGCCACTGCGTTGGCCTCAACGCCGCCCACTGCGCTGGCCTCTATGCCGCCCACCCCAGAGGACGAAGCCTCCCGCACCCCGCCCGCCGAGCCCTTGCCCACCGCTGGCCCGACCATCACCCCGCCCGCGACTGCCGCGCTGTACTCAGCGCCCCCCACCCACACGCCGGCCACGCCCTGCACCACCCAGTCGTGCGCCTCGGCCGCCGCCCACTTTTGGCTCGAGCGCCCCATCCCGGCCGACCAGGGTTTTGTGAACTATGTGGATCGATCCTATCCCTACGCCTCCACCCAGGGCGGGTTCCGCGAACCCCATCATGGGGTGGAGTTCTTCAATGGCGGCGGCACGCCCATCATCGCCGCCGCCGCCGGCACGGTGGTCGTGGCCGGCGACGATAGCACCACCGCTTACGGCCCGGCCACCAGCTTCTACGGCAACCTGGTCGTCATCGAATTGGATCAAGCCTATGACGGCCAGCCCGTTTTCAATCTCTATGGCCACATGCTGCGTGTTGACGTGGCGGTCGGCGACGAGGTCGAGGCCGGTGATCTGCTCGGCGCTGTGGGGTCCACCGGCGTCGCCATCGGCGCGCACCTGCACTTCGAGGTCCGCGTCGGCCGCAACGACTACGCCTCTACCCGCAATCCCGAATTGTGGTTCCGGCCCCTGGCGGTGGATGGGCGGCCCTGGGGCATCATCGCCGGCCGCGTCGTGGATCCGCAGGGCAACCTTGTGCCCGAGGCGACCGTCGTTATCCGGCCTGTGGACACCGACAGCGACCGCCCCCGCAACCGCTTCGTGCTCACCTACTCCGACCTTAGCGACAGCATCAACGGCGATGACCGCCTGCAGGAGAACTTCGCCATCAGCGACGTGCCCACCGGCACCTACATGGTCTCTGTCA
>CAZCEC010000069.1:0-7295 GCA_964497615.1 uncultured Anaerolineales bacterium
GACCCGGCCGCCGGCGACGGGGTTCCCCGCCGGTGCACCGGGCCCAATGCGCGCATTCTCTATCGAACCCCCTTAAGTATACTGACCCTAGTGGTCATGATCCAGTATGTCTAGGTCCCAACTGTCCTCCACCAATTCCCACACCACCGAATCCGCTTTGCATTTCGAATTGCGCCGCTCCTGTTAGCACCCCCAGCCCTGAGGGGACCCTGGCGGGTCCGTCGCCAGTAGCAACTCCCGATCCTTATTCTTATGCTGAACAAATCGCTCCGCCAGACTTCTCAGGAGAGGGGCGACCAACTCCACCTGTCGTTGAAGGACTGAACGACGACAGCTGGGAATGGAATGACAATTGGCAAGATCTTGGGCCAGGCTATAGAAATCGCGATGACCCAACGGACGCCGTCTATCGACCAGACATTGGTCGGCGAGGGTTGACCGAAGGTGAGGATCCTCATTGGAATCGGCGTGTTCCGGGAGACCCTCCGCGGGGCGGAGAGGACTTCCCGCCTAATCCCAGGTGGGGCCGGCCCGGGCAACGTGATACTCCGGGTGTCTACAATCCCAACACCGGTCTCTATGAGTCCCGGTCAGGGGGTGATTCGAGCGGCAATTGGAAACCTTTCGCGCAAGGCGGCGCGCTGGGTGGCGCGCTATACTTGGCCTATCGAGCCATTCGGCTAATTACCTCTCCTAGTTGTGGCCTGGCCGCCCCAGTCTGCGCTCTGGGGCCATGACGGCTAGAAAACGCTGGCAGTATTATTCGACCCGATGTCCTTGAGTCCATAGGAGCTGATGGTTATGCCGCAATTGCTGCAAGTGGAGTTGTGGGAAGACAAGATACAACGTTCTGGAGATGATAGGCTCATCCGGCATTCTGGTAACAGCCAGTATGCAGCGCTGGCCAAGCGTGGGCTGACCGACGGCCAGTTCACTTTCGCCGGCCGAAATTGGGAGGAGTCCCCATTACTGGACAACGTAAGTGTATGCTATGTCATGTTCCATAGCGCAATGGATGACGATTCCGGACGGGCGGCTTGGGCTGACCCTCTTCGGCTTTCGATACTAAAGAGACTCGCCGATGAGCACCGGTGGTGGTACCTAAGCATCATGGGATGGGTTCATCCGGAAAATTCCACGCAGTCAGTACCCATTGAGGTCGACATTGCCAGGGAGCGCAGCGTACATGCTGATCTGGCCACGGCTTCCGTTCGATCTGACAAGCCGCCTCACTATGGGCCTGGTCAGATCAGTAGAACCTACATAGAGGTTCCAACATCTGTGCTCTCAGTGATTTTCCAGCGATACTGGCCGGCAGCTGTTCACGGCTACTCCATTGAAGGGATAAACATGCCACCGGGTCAAATTGATCGGATCACCGAGTGGAATGACCGGCCAAGGTCTGCTGAACTACTCCATGACGTACTTAGTGCATCGTCTGTTGTGTTTTACACCTTTCCAGCGGAGCCAACACATCTGGTGTTCTTGTCGAACACTTTGTCTTGTTCGAATCTGCGCCAATTACTCGATATCGACAACCTTCAGGTCGTCGCTGACGAGATTGCGGTCAGGATCCAAAACGAGAGACGAGACTGAGTCGAAACCTCCGGCCCGTCTCGCCTTCCCTTGGGGGTGCCTTGATTGTACGGTACCTGGAACTGACCAGGCAATAGGCAATTCTCGCGCGCACGCTGCGCGAAGCGCACCTTAACAACTGAACCACCCAATGCCGCGGCGCGCCCGGCCCGTCTGAGCCAGCGTCGCCCGTGCCTCAGTTGTTCAGCGGCTCAACCGCAAACTACTTGGGCTGGTGCGGCCCTCGTTTGGTGCCCTTATCGGAACGTGTCTTGCGTGGCCGGCCCATCCGGGCTTCCGCCGTGGCGCGTTTCTGGGCCAGCGCTTCCCGCTTGGCAGCGGCCTTCGCGGCACGCTCCTCGCGGGCGGCCTGCGTGTTCTGGCGCTGGCCCCGGCCCACCGGCTCCGCTGCCGGCGGCGCACCGGGCTGGCTCGACTGCGGCAGCAGGTACTCGTGCTTGCCGTACTTGACCCGCTGCAGGTCCTTCCCGATCCCCAGCGCATCCAGGTTGCGGCGCACGAACTCCGGCGCCGTCTGCCCGCCCGGCAGGTTGCGGGCGCCCACGTCGCCATAGGCCACGTAGATGAAGCCCGACGCGACCTGGTCGGGAATCGCATGGCGATCCGCTTCGCGCTTGGTGAGCACATGCCAGATGACCACCAGGAGCTTGCGGGCGATCGCCACAATCGCCTTGTTGCGCCCGGTGCGCGGTTCCAACCGCGCCAACTCCGCCTTCCAGTGCGGGTGGGTGCGGCTGGCGCTCTGGGCGGCATTCACCAGCGCCCAGCGCAGGTCGCGCCGTCCGGCCTTGGTGATCTTCCCGCCCGAGTGCTTCTGGCCGGAGTCGTGGCGGCGCGTGCCCAGACCGGCGTAGCCCACCAGCTTCTTGGGGCTAGGGAAGCGGTCAATCGGGCCGATGGCGGCCAGGATGGTCAGCGCGCCCAGGGTGCTGATGCCCGGCAACTGAACCAGGAACGGCAGCCGCGCGTCGCTCAAGGCTTCACGGGCCATGACGGCCTCGATGCGGGCGATCTGGGCCTCGGCCTGATCAATGGTCTCCAGGTCCAGCTCGACCGCCAGCTTCTCGGCCGGGGAGACCGGCAGCGACAGCCAGAAGTCGTGGCGTTTGGGGGAGAAAGGTAAGGACGACGCCGGTTTCTCGAACTGGTGGCGGTGAAGCACAGCGTGCAGCCGGTTCTTGGCCCGCGTGGCAGCGTGCACCCGGTCCTGGCGCTGGGCCACCAGCGCCCGCCACTCGCGGCTCTGCTCGTCGGGCACCCACACCCCGCGCAAGAGCCCGGCGGCGTGGAGCATCGCCAGGGCTTCGGCGGCGCGCTTGTCGTTCATCACCGGCACGGCGGTCACCAACTTGACGTGCGGGGGATGGACGACGGTGACGGAGTGGACACGCTCGATGAGTTTATCGTGCACGTCCCAGGTGTTGGTGGTCATCTCGACCACGACCGCGTCGCCGCCGTCCAGGGTCTTGGTCGCCCAGGTTTCGAAGGCCGCCCACTCGACCCGGCGCGGGCCATAGACGACTTCCAGCTCGCGGTCGACGGCTGTGGCCACCAGGTAATCGCGGTGGATGTCCAGCCCGACGAAACGCCGGGCGTCGCGAAACCGGGCGCGGCGGGCGACGATCTCGGGCCGGGCGCTCTGGCCGAGGGCCAGCAGGCTCAGCCGGTCGGTGGGGGCGAGCGCGTTGGGCGGGCCTTCAGCCAAACTCAGATTGGGGGGAGCGTGAGACGTAAACATGTGGCCTCCTGTGGATAGGGACAACCGGATCCAGGGGGCCAGGCACCGTCGGTTTTTAGGGCGCGGACTTCACACATTCTCTCGGGTTCGCCACCGAGCGTGGCCGTCCCAAGCGGGCAGAGTCGAGCAGGGCGATCAGCCACAAGGAGCGAGCTCGCCAGCGCGGTCAGCGAGTGACCGGCGGCGTCTCAAGCAAGCTGCGATCGGCCCTAACGTCTTGGCCCCGGTAGACGCTCCTGCTCGCGCGCTCAGGGGAAGTCTACCGCCCGGCGGTGCCTGGCCGGAGGCTCAATGGAGAATGGGGGAACATGACGGGCGAGCGCCCGCCGGCACACATGTCCACGGGTTAGCCGGTCGGATGACCGGCGCCCATAAGCATACCCGAGGCGGATCGCCGCGAGGCCGCCGGGCCAGCCACACACAGCCTTCGGGTTGGCCGTCGCCGGCCGCCCATACGCGTAGCCGGTGGCCCGAGCGGACAGGGTTGCGGACCGATACATGCCCCACATGTCTTGGGCGACCCGCTCAAGTATACTGATCCCAGCGGACATAGGGAAGACGATGGTTGTGAAACTGAGGGTTGCATACCCGAGGATGAAACGAGTGGTGCGGGGAGCGACCTGTTAGCAGGTCTGGACAGCCATGATGATGGCGACGACAGTCCTGCATCCGACCCGTGCTTCGTGGCGCCCGCACAGTGGGCGGCCGGCAATGCGACCGTCGGATCAACACCACCAGTTCAACTTACGCCAGGAGAGAAGGTTGGGTTGGTGGTAACAGCGGCCATCGTCGTTGTTGCATTCACCGCAGCCGAGGTGTCCTTGCTGGTGGTCGGCCTCGCAGCGCCCGAGGTAATGGGACCGTTTGGCGTGGCACTCGACGTGGTCGTAGTTGTGCCTATCGAGCTGTTGCTGGTCTTCACTGAGGTGGGCATCATACGATACATCGTTACTGCATGGCAGAACAATTCGAAAGACGGCTTGTCCGTGAACATTATGCCCCCTTGGGATCCGGAGCAAGAATGATGCCTACTTTGCGGGTACTACTCGTAGGGTCCGCAGGCTATCTCATCCTGATCGCACTCGCCCGGAACATTCTGCGCAACCCCAATTTGACGGCCAATTCGTTTGCGATTGCCGTATCCGTCGGTCTAGCAGCTGTGCACACGCTAGTTGTAATTGCAGGAGCGGGCTGGGGGCCTGACTTGGTGGTAGTAATTCTGATTCTCGCTATTGGACCGTTCATCATCAGTTACCCGGCAGCAACCTACATATTCCATTGGTATCGACGGATCACCAAGGGATGACCGAGGTGGATCCCCCAATGCTGCGGCCAGCCCGGCCCCACGCGGAGCCAGCCTCGCACCTTAACAACCGATTGTCCCGCGCCGGCCGCTACTTCTTCTTGTGCGGCCCGCGCTTGGTGCCTTTGTCTGAACGGGTCTTGCGCGGCCGGCCCATGCGGGCTTCAGCTTCGGCCCGTTGGGCAGCCAACGCGTCACGCTTTCTCGCGGCCTGCGCCAGCCGCTCGTCCTTGGCCTGGCGCGTGTTCTGCCGCTGGCCGCGGCCGATGGGCGCGGCTTCAGGCAAAGCACCCGGCAGCGTGGACTGCGGCAACAGGTAGGTCTTGCCGCTGAATTTGACCCGCTGTAACCGCTCGCACACGCCCAGCGTGTCCAGGCACCAGCGCGTGAACTCCGGCGCCGTCTGCCCGCCCACCGCCTTGCGAACACCCGTGGGAGACCGGCGCAGCTACTCACACGCGCACCCGCGCACGCGCTCACACGCTCTCCCCAGGCACGCCCCTTGCATCCTCCCCACCGGGAACTACACCGGGAGGACACGATGCGGCGGATTTTGCTTATTTTGGCGGCCCTGGGCGGCCTGTGGTGGCTCCTGCGCGGCGGAGCGGGCGTGGCGGCGCTGGCAGCCGTGGGCTTCGGCGGCGGCGCCAAGGGCCAGCCGGCCGAGACCGGGCCGCGCCCTGTCGTCGTCCTCAGCCCCGGCCACGGCTGGTGGTCGGAGAGCACCGGCGCCATTGACCCCGGCGACCAGGCGGGTGGCCTCACCGAAAAGGACGTGGCCCTGGACGTGGCGCGGCAGGCGCAGGAGATGCTGGCCCGCTGCCCCGTGGACGTGAGCCTGACGCGCACCGGCGACGACGACGAGCACTCCTTGGCGACGGTCCACGAGATTGTGAACGGCCAGCAGCCGCGTCTGGCGGTGGCCCTGCACACCAGCAGCGCGGACGCGCTCACCGGTCCCCTGGCATGGTACACGGTGGGCGGCGCGGACGATGAGGGCAGCCGCCGCCTGGCCGACCGGCTCACCTGGGCCGTGGCGGACCGTCTCCGGCTGGCCCCGCGCGGGGCCTGGCCCGAGACGGCGGCGGGCGGCCTGTACATCCACCCCTGGCAGACGACGGCAGTGCTGATCGAGTTGGGCAGCGTGGGCGCGGATGCCACTCCCCTGCGCGACGAGCGCCGCGAGTTTGCGCGGGCGGTGACGCAGGCGGTGCTAGACGAACTGGGTCTGCCGGTGAGTTGCGCGGGGGCGGCCAACCCGCAGGGCTGGCCGGTCTCCATCGTGTTCCCCGACGAGACCTTGAGCGCCAACCTGACGTTGAAGAATGACGGGCTGACGGCCTGGGACCCGGCCAACACGACCCTGCAAATCGTGGGCGACAGCTACGGCGCAGCGGCCAGCTATGCCCTGCCCGCATTCGTCGGTCCAGGGGATAGCGCGACCTGGGCCATCCCGGCCCGTGCGCCGGGCGGGGCCGGCGTCTACGAACAGCAGTGGCAATTGGTGAGCTATGACGCCGCCGGGCAGCCGGTGGCTGTGGGCGCGCCCGTGGCGCTGACCCTGGTGGTGGTGCCGCCGGAGGCGCGGGCGCTGAAGGACAGGCTGGACCAGAAAATGGCGGAGGTCAAAGAGGCCGGCGCGGCCAAGGCCGACGAGCTGGTGCAGGACATGAAGGATGAGCTCAAGGCCTGGGCGGTGGAGCAAGCCCAGCAGCAGGCCGCGAAGTGCGTGGGGGTGAGCGGGGCGTTGGTAGTGGCGGGGGTGTTCATCGCCGGCAGCGCGAAGCAGCGGGACGACCGGCGACGGGCGACTGACGACCTGAAACGGCGAGCGTGAAACGCGATGAATGATTGGACCCGGTCGAGCATCGCATCCAACGCAATTCCTGTAGTAGCGAATTCATTCGCGCGCAATTCGTATAGCGAATTCTCTCGCGCCCGATTCTTGTAGTCGCGAATTCATTCGCGCGGCTGGTCGAATTTAAGATGGTGCGAATGAATTCGCCACTACGGGATCAGTGACGCCAGCGGCTTGCGCATGATCCCTTCAGCTTCGGCGACGTGGATGGTCTGCCCGCCAGCATCCACATAGTCCCATGCATCGACAACTTCAGCGACAACAATGTGCTTTGGTATACTCTGCACTTCCGCCCAATCGCGAGTCACCTGAGTCCCCCACTCCCGATTTCCCCCATTTCCCCTATTTCCCTTGTTTCCATGTCCTCCCGCGCCCTCCCCTACCTCGCCCTGGCCTTTGCCGTCGTCAGCCTGGGGTTTTCGGCCATCCTGGTGCGGCTAGCGGGTGCGCCGGGCTCGGTGAGCGCCTTCTACCGGGTGGGGCTGGCGGCGGCGGTGATGGCCCTGCCGGCCCTGCGCCGCATCCGCCGCGAAAGCCCCCTGCCCCGGCGCGGCCTGTGGCTGGCGACCCTGGCCGGGTTGTTCTTCGCGGGCGACCTGGGGACGTGGAGCACGGCGGTGATGGTGGGCAATGCCGCCAACGTCACCCTGCTGGCGAACACCGCGCCCATCTGGGTGGGGCTGGGGGCGCTGGTGCTGTTCCGCGAGCGTCTGGGGCGCGTGTTCTGGGCCGGCCTGCTGCTGGCGACCCTCGGCGCGGCGGTGGTGCTGGGCGGCGACTACCTCGCCCACCCGGCGCTG
>CAZCEC010000069.1:7305-33656 GCA_964497615.1 uncultured Anaerolineales bacterium
TGGGCTATGGCGACTTGCTGGGGCTCGTAGCGAGCGTCTTCTACGCGGCCTTCTTCCTGGCGACCCAGCGGGCGCGCGACACGCTCAGCTCCGTGGCGGCCTGGTGGGTGTCCACTACCGCCAGTGCCGTGGGGCTGCTGGCGGCCAGCCTGCTGCTGGGCCATGGCCTGACCGGTTATCCGGCGGCGACGTATGCCTATCTGCTGGCGGCGGCCCTGTTCACGCAAGTGGGCGGCTACATCGCGGTGAGCTATGCGCTGGGGCGGCTGCCGGCCTCCGTGGTGGCCCCCACCCTGCTTGGCCAGCCGGTGCTCACGGCGCTGCTGGCCGTCCCGCTGCTGGGCGAGGGGCTGGCCTGGGGGCAGGTGCTGGGCGGGGTGATGGTGCTGGCGGGGGTGCTGCTGGTGCACCGGCAGCGCGCAAACTGAAAACCTTCGTCAACGGATGGAACTGCTGAAACGAATGTGGATACCGCCATCAACGGCTGGCATCTGACGCAGCTTCGCCCACAAGCACAAGCTGCCTCTCCGCCTGGCGCTGGCGGGCAACCCAGCCCGCGGCGGCCAGCGGCGGCCAGGCGCAACACCCCCGGTTCCACATCGACAATTCAGCGGTCAGCGCGGCGACGAGGCCGCCGAAGTGACTGGCGCTGCCCGCCGCCGCGAACAGCGCCTCAGCCACCTCGGCGCGCGGGCCAAACGGGAGCGCCAGGCCCAGGCCGCGGGCGAGGGCGCCGAGCCGCCCCCGCGAGAGCCACAGGCCGCAGCGCGCCGGCGCGAGAAAGTAGGCGACGAGATCGCGCAGGCGCAGTTCACCCTCCAGGTCCGGCAGGGGGCCGCGGTCGGGTGTCGAAAGGAGCGGCGGTTCCTCTGGCAACCGATGCGCTTCTTCGAGGAGGCCTTGCAGGGTAATTCCTGCCAGCGTGTGATAGAAGGGATGCACATCCGGCTCAAGCTGGACGGCGAGGCAGGCGGCGGGCGCCCATGCGAGCAGATCAGCGAGCGCGGCGGCGCGGGCGGCGGCTTCGTTTCGGGCCGCGAGGTGGTCCAGGAAGGCAAGCTGTAGACCGAGGTGGTCGGGCGCGGCAACTTCGTTGAGCTCGGGCAGGGCGAAGCCGTGAGCGGCGTATGCCTGGGCCGCAGCGTCCGCGCCGGGGCCGTTAAGTTCGGCGGTCGGCGTAGTAAAGACGTCGCCGTACGGGAAAACGTTGAGGAGGAAGAGGTGGGTGAAGGCGGGCGCGAGTTCCGGGGGCGAAGCGACCGGGAGGCCGAGTTCACCTGTGGCGCGGGCCAGCCGGGCATCATCGGGCTCGCGGAGCCAGAGGGCGGCGATTAATGAAGGTACGTTCGGCAAGGCCGACTCTTTGAGATGCTTCGCGCGCGGAGAGGGCGGCAGAATGGAGGGGCTTCATTCGCGCTCAGCATAACAGTGATCTCAGGGTGGCTCAGCGAATCGGTGCTGTCGTTGATCCGACGATGTCACTGGGCGTGCGCGCCCACGTGCTCTCTGGCCCACGTGCTCACGTGCCATCCGCCGGCAGCCGATACGCGCTCACATCTGGCCGGAAGGGGCGCAGCATCCAGTTGGGCCGGCGCCATTCGCCGGTGGCGGGGCGGGTCAGCGCCAGCCAGCGCTGGTAGGCGGCAGTGGACTTCGCAGTGTCCACGTGCACGTCGCCGTAGCGGTCGGCGGGCTGGGCGGGGGTGACGGTGACCTTTTGATGCCAGCAGTGCTGGCCGCTGACCGGGTCGGGCTGGACGGGGAAGGTCAGGTTCTGGTGTACCCCGGCATCGGTCCACCAGACGCGGCTCGTGTCGGGGTCGTCCGAGGCGAAGGGCTGCACCCCGTGCTTCTGGCGTAGGTCCCACTGGCCGGCGCTCTCATTCAGGGATACGAGGGCCGAGGCGGCGCGGCTGACCCCCTCGCCCTCCGCCAGCCGCCAGCGGCCCAGGTGATGCGAGCAGGCGATGACGCCGGGGCGGATGCCTTCCGTCACCCACACGCGGTCCACAAAGTGCCCGATCTCGGTGGTGACGCGGACGAGGTCGCCGGAGCGCAGGCCCAGGCGGGCGGCGTCGCTGGTGTGCATCCAGGTGGGATTGGCGTGCGAGATTTCGGCCAGCCACTTAGCGTTGGCGCTGCGCGTGTGGATGAGTGTCGGCAGCCGGTAGGTGGACAGCAGGACGAACTCGCCTGCGGCAGCGTCCACGCGGTCCGGGTGGATGTGGCTGGGCACGTACTCGGGCAGGGCCAGTTCCGGCCAGCCGAACGCGGCCAGCGTGGATGAATACAGCTCCAGCCGGCGCGAGGGGGTGCGGAAGCCAAAGCGCGCCTCGCCATCCACCATAAGGCCAATGGGGCGACCCTGCGCGGCGGCGACGGGCGCGGGCGTGGGGACGATGTTGAGCGGCGGGGCGGCGGCTTGCTGCGTGTAGAGGATGCCGGTTGCTTCGTCCACCGTGGCGGCGGCCAGCTCCTCGGGTGAGAGGGCGCGGGCGTATTCGGCCTGCGCGCCCTGGCGGATCTCGTACGCGCCATACTTGCGCATGTAGGCCAGCGGGGTGAGACCCTCGCGGGCGGCGGCCTCCGGCAGGCCGGGGACGTTGTGCTCGAACATCCAGCCGAAATACTCGTCCACGGTGATGGGCTCGCCGGGGCGGTGCGGGCTCTCGAAGTAGCGGCGGATGCCCAAAGCGCCGTCGGGGTCAATCGCCCAGCTCAGGTCAATCCAAAATTCAGTCTCCTCCCACACCTGGCCGGGGTTGGCCTCGTGGGTGCGGCGCACGGGCTTGCCCTGGCGCTCCAGCGCCACGCGGCGCACCGGCTGGCGGAACGCGATCCACTGGCCCGCGTGGGTCTCCTGGCTCATGATGTCGTGGCGCTCGGACGAGTGGCCCATCGGCAGTACGTAGTCGGCCCACCAGGCGCTCTCGTTCCACGTGGGAGTCAGCGCCAAGTGCAGGCCGATCTTGCTCTCGTCGCGCAGGACCTCCAGCCACGAGAAGCCATCGGGGTTGGTCCACAGGGGGTTGTAGACCCGGCTGAAATAGACATCGAGCTTGCCCCGCCCTTCCTTGAGGAAGTGCGGCAGCAGGAAGCTCATCTCGAAATAGGCCAGGGGATACTCGCGCGGCCAGGTCAGCTCGTTCCAGCGCTTGACGTGCGGGGCCAGGTGCGGCGGGCGCGGCACCCACTTGTCCCAGGCGTTGGCGGAGGTGCCGCCCTCCACGCCCACGCTGCCGGTGAGCACGTTGAGGAACCACAGGCAGCGCGCCACCTGCCAGCCGCCCAGGTTGCCGGCCCCGGCGCTGCGCCAGTTGTGGGTCGCCAGCTTGCCCCCGCAGTTCGCCACATCCTCCGCGATGCCGCGCAGGATGGCAGGATCAATGCCCGACTCCTGGCTGGCGTACTCGAAGGTGTAGCGGGCGTAGTGGCTCCTTAGAGCGGCTTCGAATTCTTCAAACGACGAAGGACGAAGGACGGAAGACGAAGTGTTAGCGCTCGGATCGGCTTCGCCTTTCGTCACCTGCCCCACATCCTTTCGTGGGGTTCGTCCTACGTCGTGCCATTGTCCTTCGTCCCACTCTCGGTCGTCGGTCGTCGGTCGCCGGTCGTCCTGACCTTCGTCTTTCGTCACCTGCCCCACGTCCCTTTGTGGGGTTCGTCCTTCGTCCAAGTTTGTGAGCCACTCCTCCCAATTCACCCACTTTCGCACGAACTCCCGGTCATACCGGCCGGATTGAAGCAGGTGGTTGGCGATAGCCAGCAGGATGGCGGCCTCGGAGCCGGGCCAGGGCGCGATCCAGGTGTCGGCCATCGAAGCAGTGTTGGACAGGCGCGTGTCCCAGACGATGAGCTTGGCGCCCGCCAACTTGCCTTCCATGATGCGCTGGGCGTGCGGGTTGAAGTAGTGGCCGGTCTCCAGGTGGCTGCTGATGAGCAGGATGACGTTGGCGTTGGCGTGGTCGGGGCTGGGCCGGTCGAAGCCCATCCAAAAGGCGTAGCCCGCCCGCGCGCCGGAGGAGCAGATGTTGGTGTGCGAGTTGTGGCCGTCCAGCCCCCAGGCCGGCAGCACCCACTCCATCAGCCCGTCGTGGCCGGGGCGGCCCACGTGATACATGATCTCGTTGTGCCGCTCTTCCTGGATGGCCTTGCGAATGCGGCCGCCGATGTCCTTCAGGACCTCGTCCCAGGTGACGCGCACCCACTGGCCGCTGCCGCGCGGCCCGGCGCGCTTGAGGGGGTAGAGGATGCGGTCCGGGTCGTTGATCTGGTTGAGGGTGGCGGGGCCTTTGGCACAGTTGCGGCCCCGGCTGCCGGGATGGGCCGGGTTGCCCTCGAACTTGCGAACGTTACCGGTGTCCTGGTCCACGTAGGCTAACAACCCGCAGCCCGACTCGCAGTTAAAGCACACGGTGGGAATCAGCCGGTAGCGCTTTGCCACCTTGCGCGGCCAGGCCTTGGAGTCGAACTCCTCCCAGTCGTCCCAGCGGTCAGGCGGAGGAAATTGCAGTAAACGGTCGCCAGCTTCTGACATCTGACCTCTGACTTCTTACTTCCGACCTCTAGCTGTTCGGCACATCCTGCGGCGCCATAACGTAAGCCCATTCATAGGCGAACAGGCCAAATAGTGAAAGCACAGCCGCGGCGGCCAGGACAGCCGGGAGAACCGCCATCTGCGCCTCGAGCGCCGCCAGCCCCGGCGCCAGCAGCGCAAACCCGAAGAGTAGCGCCAGCGGCAGCGCGAGGCCGCCCAGCACCCCGCCCCAATACCAGGCAGCGTAAGCTCCGCGGTGCATCAGGCGGGCGGCGGCCGCGCCCTCGGCGGTGGGGTGGCGGGCGGCGTGCTCGGACGCGGTCAGCACCAGGTTGGCGCTGAGACCCACGGCGAAGACGAGCAGCAGCCAATACAGGTCGTCGCCCGCGGCGCCCCGGCGCAGGCTGACGTACAGAATCAAGAGTGCCGCCGCGCCGGCCTGGACCGATTGCACCAGCAGGTGCAGGGGCAGCACCTTGGATTGCCACAGGTCGCGGCCCTCCGCCTGCCCGAAAAGATAGGCGGTGTAGATGGCCGAGAGAACGGCCAGCACCACGCCGGGCCACACGAGCCAGCGAGCCAATTGCGGCTGGCCCAGAACATACGCCAGCCAATAGAGCGCCACGACGAGCGAGAAGCCGATGAGGATGAATGCGCCCCGCGCCAGCCACGAGCGCCACTGCGGGCGGATGAGGATGGTCCAGAAGCGCTCCGGGCGGTCGAGGTCGGCCACAAGCAGGACAGTGGTCAGTCCTATAAAAACGAGAGAAATGAAGGCGGCTATTGCGGTGAAAGGTGACGCCTCCGGGAGCCAGCCCAACGCCACGCCCACGGCGCTGACGATGAAGACGCCCGCGCCAATGGCCTTGGCGACCAGGTAGGCGGGCACGGGCCAGTGCCAGGGCACGCGGTGGCCGGGGGCGTAGGTCTCGCGCGGCTCGCTCCGCATCAGCGCGGCGGCCATGTTCCCAGGCTCAATGTTGATGGGGCCGCGCCAGTCGCCGCCGGTGGGGCGCTCGGCCCACAGCAGATCGGGCATCTGCACAGCGGCCAGGGGGATGAGGGAAGCCGAGTCGCCTTCAATGTAAAACGTCTTGGGGCGCGTGCCTTGCTCCGGCTTGCGCACCCTGACCGGAAACGCGGCCAGGGTGCGGGCGATCTCGGTGTTGGGATCGTCCAGGTCGCCGGCCAGGATAGCGTGTTCAGGGCAGACGACGACGCAGGCCGGCTCCAGGCCGATGTCGGTGCGGTGCGCGCAGTAGTGGCACTTAGCGGCCGTGCGCGTGTCGGGGTCGATGTAGATGGCGTCGTAGGGGCAGGCCTGCATGCAGGCCTTACAGCCGATGCACAGATCGCTGTTGAATTCCACGATCCCGTCCGGCCGCTGGTACATGGCGGTGGTGGGGCAGATGTGGGTGCAGGGCGGGTTGGCGCAGTGGTTGCAGCGCGTCACCTGGAAGAAGCGCCGTGTATCGGGGAAGGTGCCCTTCTCCACGTACTTGACCCAGGTGCGGTTGACGCCCAGCGGGACTTCGTTCTCGGACTTGCACGCGGTGGAGCAGGCATGGCAGCCGATGCACTTGCGGTTGTCGATGACGAAGCCGAAGTTCATGGCCGCCCGGCTACCGGTTCACCGCGGAGCACGCGGAGTGCGCGGAGAGAAGCAAGAAGTTGCCCTTCGGCTTCGCTGAGCCGAAGGGCCGCTCTCGGCAGGGCAGGCTTTCGCGCGCGCATGGATTGGGAGGCCGTGGTTGATGGCGTTCGCGCTCGGCATGACGCCTCAAGCGAGAGCGAAAGCACGGACTGGGAAGGTGCCGAAGGCCCGCACCTTGACCGGGACGGCAAAGAAGCGCCCCCCTTGGTCCGGCAGCGCCGCCAGATTCGTCATGTGCTCGACGATGGGGATGTTGGCCCCCAGGAGTGCGGTGTGCACGGGGCGGCGGCCGTCGGCGGTGTCGTCGATGTTGTACGAGTCGATGCCCACCAGCGCCGCGCCGGAGTCGCGCAGCAGGTGGGCGGCGTCTTCGGTGAGGAAGGTGTGCCCCTCGAAGTATTGATCGGTGCGCCAGTGGCGCGACCAGTTGGTCTGCACGAGCACGGCGCGGCCCGCCAGCTCAAGACCCGCGAAGGCCGCGGCGGTCACAGCCCGGCCCGCGTCCGCTGGAAGGCGGACGAGGGTGACTGGCAGATCGGCGAGCGAGGTCAGGGGCAGGCCGGCCAGGTCGATGCCGTCGGGGAAGCGATGGAAGGGCGAGTCGATATAGGTGCCGGTGTTGGCGACCATCTCGATCTTGCCGATTTGGAACTCGGTGCCGGGGGCGTAGTGCTGGCGGGAGTCCTCGCGGCTCAGGTAGTCGCAGATGATGGGGGCGGGCAGGCCCTTATACGTGATGAGGCCGTGCTCGACGGTGTGGCTGCAATCGACGAAGTTAGGCATGGGAGGATTATGGCCAATATCCCCCAGAAACGCCAATACGGAGGCGTCGTGCGTCGTTGGGCGTGCTTCAGCTTAGGGGCGCTGATCCAGCCCGTCGGTTCATGGCATTCCGAGCTCATCGGTTCATGGCATTCAAAGCTTATCGGTTCATGTCATTCCGAGGAGCGCGCTTGGCGACGAGGAATCTGCTGGCAAGATAAATCACCCGCACGAGTGCCGCGCCAGGTCCAGCGGGCTGAGGCGGGATCGGAATGACACGGCGGGTCGGGGTGGCGCTGGCGTTTCTCTGTGCAGAAGCACGTGCTGGTGCCTCGTCGGATGACCTTGTTGCACCATCCGTAGTCGCGGCCTTTATGGCCGCGGGCCGGCCCGTAAAGGGCCGAACTACGCCGTCCTGAACAAGTAGTCGCAGCCTTTATGGCCGCCGGCCGGCCTGTGAAAGGCCGGACGACGCCATGCCGATCAGGCGGCCTGCTTCTGCCCTAAACGACCAGGGTGGAACGGTCGAGGGCGGCTTCAATCTCGGCCATCTGCACGGGGGTAAAGGGGCCGCGGTCGAGCGCGCCCGCATTGTCCTCCACCTGGGCCACGCTCTTGAAGCCGGGGATGGGGATGGTCAGGGGACTCCGGGCCAGGTTCCAGCCCAGCGCGGCCTGGGCCAGGGTACGGCCCTCGCGGGTGAGGAGGGCGCGGAGCTGCTCGAGGCGCTCCAGCCGGTTGATCATGCGGGGCGTCTTGAGGTCTACGCCGTGGCGTCCATCAGTGTCGGGAAAGGTGGTATCGGTGGTGTATTTGCCCGTCAGGAAGCCGCTAGCGAGCGGGCTCTTATTCAGGCTGGCGAGGTCATGAGCGGCGCACAGGTCCAGCATCTCCGTGGCGTCGTTGAGGAGGTTGAGGCGGTGCTGGATGGCGGCGCAGTGCTCGCCCTGCGCGAACACGGCGGCGCGGTCGGGGAAGTCGGTGCTCCAGCCATACCAGCGGATCTTGCCCTTGGCGACGAGGCCTTCCAGGGCCTCCACCACGGCCGGGGCCTGCTCGGCGGGGTATTGCCCGTTGTGAAGCTGGTACAGGTCAATGTAATCGGTCTGGAGGCGGCGCAGGCTGTCGTCGCAGGCGGCCTCGATGGCCTCCGGCGTGAAAGCGAACTCCCAATCGAAGCGGTGGGTACGGGTGGCCTCGTCGAACATGGAGGCGAACTTGGTGGCGACGACGACGCGCGAACGCGCGCCGGCCTCGGCCAGGGCGCGGCCCAGGCGGCGCTCGCTGTCGCCGCAGCCGTAGTTATTGGCCGTGTCAAATAGGGTGATGCCGAGGTCGAGGGCGCGGTGAAAGGCGCGGTTGATCTCGGCCTCGTCCACGCCCGCCCAGCCCATCGGCTCGCGGGTCACGCCGTCGCGGGTGAGCCACATCTCGCCGCCAGCGGCCCAACAGCCCAGGCCAATCGCGGAGACTTGGAGGTTGGAGCGGCCGAGGCGGCGGGTGAGCATGGGCGAGTCCTTTCGCGCAATAGGGATGGGTTACGGGTAGACTACCCGCGGCCAGGACGCAAGGTTCACCGCGAGGCCAACGGTGACTTGCCCTGCGCCCGCCTTGTGACGATGAGGGCCGACGACAATCAGCCGCGATGTTCGAGGGAGAAGTGGTTGCCTT
Organism: uncultured Anaerolineales bacterium; assembly: GCA_964497615.1. Classification (GTDB taxonomy): domain Bacteria; phylum Chloroflexota; class Anaerolineae; order Anaerolineales; family UBA6663; genus CAZCEC01. The sequence continues at coordinate 15,930 of CAZCEC010000069.1, forward strand.
CCGGATCCACGCCGTCGCAGACGAGCACGCCCGGGGCGGGGGAGCGGATTTCGCCCAACTGCACGCCGCGGCCGACGAGGGTGGCGCGCGCCGCGGTGTCGTGAACGTGGAAGACGAACTTGGGCGAGTCCGCGCCCAGGCGGCGCTGGCCGCCGCCATGCCCGCACTACTCCAATGCGTACAGCGTGCCGTTGGTGGAGAGGAGATAGAGGACGCCCTCGCCCAGCGCCGGGGCGGAGAGCAGGCGGGCATCGGCGACGAAGCGCCACAACTCCTGGCCGGTGGCGGCGTCGAGCGCATAGGCGGGGCGGGGGCCTTCGCGCCGGTCGTGGTTGCCGACATTAACGTACAGCACCTCACCGGCCAGAACGGGGTCGCTCACGGCCCAGTCGTCGGCGGCGAAGGTCCAGGCGAGTTCGCCGGTGGCGAGGTCGAAGGCGTAGATGTGCTGGTCGCGGTTGCCGGCGAAGACCATCCCGCCGCCCAGGGCCGGCGCGGACCAGTCGTCGCCGGGGCTTTCCGTACGCCACACGGTCTCGCCGGTGGCAGGGTCGAGGGCATAGAAAGCTCGGTCGCTGTTGCCGGCGTAGATAAGGCCCTCGCCCACGGCCGGGGGCGCCCACCACTCGCCCTGCTCGGCGCGCCACAACTCGGCGCCGGTGGCCGGGTCAAGGGCCACCATGCTCTCCCCCAGGGCGGCGATCAGGCGGCCATCGGCCAGGGCGGGCGGCCAGAGCACAAAGCCGCCCACCTCGGCCCGCCACACCTCCGCGCCGGTGAGGGAGTCCAGGGCATAGTAGATGCCATCCTGCTCAGAAAAGTAGACCAGGCCCTCCACGTACAGCGGCGAGGTGTAGATAAAGCCGCCCGTCCGGAAGCTCCAACGCGGCTCGCCGGTGGAGGTATCAAGGGCGTGGAACTCGCGCCCGCGCGAGACGAAGACGGTGTCGCTCACCACGGTGGGAGACGAGACGATCTCGCCGGGACTGCCGAAGGTCCACAGCAGGTCGCCGGTGAGGGCCTCAAAGGCCCGCAGCCGGCCGTTCTGCGTGGGGACGTAGAGAACATCAGCGGCCAGGACAGGCGCGCCGTGGACGCCCAGCCCCAGGCCGCTCTTCTGCCAGCGGATATCGGGCGGCGCGGCCACCGGGGCCAGGTCGTAGGCCCCAGCGCGGGCCGGGCCGCCGCGGAAGTGGACGGGGAGAGCCGGCGCGGTGAAAACGCGGGTGGGCGTGACGGTGGGCGTCGAAGTGGGCATGTCCGTGGGCGTGGGCGACGGGGCCAGCGTGGGAGCGGGCGATGGTGAGGGCGGCCGGGTGGCCGTGGCACTGGGCGGCGGCGCGGCGGAAGGGGTGGGCGCGGCGGCGGGCGCCGAACAGGCCGCCAGCAGCAGGACCAGGGCCAGGCAGAGCGAGGGGCGCATGGGGAGTTGATACCAGACGCCAAAGCGGACGTCATCACCCCGATTGGGGGGATTGGAGAATCACGATATTCGTCAGGTAACTAATAGGACGAATGGTTAGTGATTCCGGAGAGGCTCTGTCGCAAAATGGGAGCGATTGCAGTCCGCCGGAGCAGTTGCCAGGGGGTGAACCCTTGCCACACGCTGTCCCATTTGTGAACACCAAGCTGCGCGCGCCCCCCGCCCGCGGCGAGATGGTGGCGCGCCCGCGCCTGACGGCTCTGCTGGAAGCGGGCCTGCAAGGCGCCCTCACCCTGCTGTGCGCGCCGGCCGGCTTCGGCAAGACCACCCTGCTGGTGGAGTGGCTGCTGACCCTGGACGCCGCCGAGGGCGCCCGCCGGCCGGTGGCGTGGCTGTCGCTGGACGCCGACGACAACGACCCGGCCCGCTTTGTAGGCTGCCTGACGGCAGCGTTGGACCGCGTGCGGCCGGGCGTGAGCCAGGCCGCCCACCACCTGGCGACGCCCAGCCAGCACCCGGCGGCCGCGCCGCGCACGGTGCTGGCCCTGCTCATCAACCGGCTGGAAACACCGGGCGAAGCACCCGATGACGCCCCCCCGGCGGTGCTGGTCCTCGACGACTACCATACGATCACCAACCCGGCCATCCACGACGCGATGGCGTTTTTGCTGGAACACCTGCCGGCCGGGCTGCGGGTGGTAATGGCCTCGCGGGCTAACCCGCCCCTGCCGCTGGCGCGCCTGCGGGCGCGGGGAGCGCTCACCGAGATCCGCGCGGGCGAACTGCGGTTCACGACGCCCGAGACGGACCAGTTCCTAAATGGGCTGCTGCGGCTGGACCTAAGCGCGGAAGATGTGTCCGCCCTGGATGAACGCATGGAGGGCTGGGCGGCGGGTTTGCAGTTGGCGGCGCTGGCGCTGCGATCGCCAGCGCTGCCGGCTGACCGGGGCGCGCTGGTGGCTGGGCTGGCCGGCAGCCACCGTTTCATCCTGGATTACCTGGCGGAGGACGTCATCGGCCGCCAGCCGGGGCACGTGCGCGAGTTCCTGCTGCAGACGTGCCTGCTGCGCCGGTTGTGCGCGCCGCTGTGCGAGGCGGTGGTGGACGCGCCGCCGAAGGCGCTGGCCGGCTCCCTCCCCACCAGCCAGGCCATGCTGGACCACCTGGAGCGCAATAACCTATTCCTGACGCCGCTGGACAGCGAACGGCACTGGTACCGGTATCATCCGCTGTTCGCGGAGGCGCTGCAAAGCGTGGCCCGGCCCACGCCGCAGGCCAAGGCCACGACGCATCGGCGCGCCGCGGCCTGGTTCGCCAACAACGGCATGGTGACGGAGGCGGTGTGGCACGCGCTGGCCGCCCCCGACGCAGAGGGCGCCGCCACCTGGATCGAGGCCAGCTATCAACAGTTGGTGCAGCGGGGCGAGCTGGTGACCCTGGAGACCTGGTTGAGGGCCTTGCCGCCCGAGATGGTGGCCAGCCGGGCGCGGCTGTGCCTGGCGCGGGCGTGGGCGCGAACCTACTCGGCCAGCCGCGAAGCGTTTGAGCACCAGCTCCAGGCGGCCGAAGCCGCCCTGCCCAAACTGCCGGCGGCCGAGCGCGGGCCGGTGCGGGGCGAGATGGCCGTGCTGAAAGGGGTGTATGCCTCCACCCACTGGCAGGCGGGGGCGGCCCTGCACCTGGCGCAGGAAGCGCTGGCCCACCTGCCCGAGAGCAACTGGTGGCTGCGCTGCATCGCCTACCAGGCGCTGGGCAACGCCCACCGGCTGCGGGGCGAGGCGGCCGAGGCCGAACACGCTTACCGCGAGGTGATAGCCCTCAGCCGGACCTTCAAGGCCCCGCTGTTCGCCGTCATTGCGGCGGCCCGGCTGGGGCAAGTGCAGATGCAGCAGGGCCGCCTGCGCGCGGCGGCGGAGACCTTCCGCGGCGTCGAGCGCGAGGCGACGAGCACGGCGGGGGCCCTGCCGGTGTTCGCGGGCGAAGCGCTGGTGCACCTGGCGGAAGTGCTGTACGAGTGGGATCAATTGGCCGAATCCGAGGCGATGCTGGCGCGCGGGATGGCCTTTGCGGAACAGGGGCACAATGCCGGGGCGATCTTCGCCGCCAGCCTGCTGCAGGCGCGGCTGGAGACGGGGAAAGGCAACCTGAGCGCGGCGCGGGCGGCCCTGCGGCGCGCGGGGGACCTGGCCGCCGAGCACGGCTTTGCCCAGCCCGCCCTGGACGAGTTGGGGGCGGCCACGGCGCTGGTGGACCTGGCCGCCGACGAGCTGGGGGCCGCCACCGAGTGGGCGGCGCAGCAGACGGCCAGCGACGCTGGCGCTGCTGGGCGCGACGAAATCGAGCTGATCCTGGCGCGGGTGAGCCTGGCCGCGGGCCGCCCGGCTGACGCCCTGCGCCACCTTGCGGCGGCGCGCCGGGCCGCCACCGACCAGGGCCGGCAGCACACCCTGACCGCCTGCCTGACCCTGACGGCGGCGGCGCTGCACGCCCAGCGCGAAACGCCCAAGGCGCTGGCGGCGCTGGCCCAGGCGCTGGCCCAGGCCGAGCCGGAGGGCTATGTACGGCTGTTCATCGAGGCCGGCCCGGCTATGGCCGACCTGCTGGCGCGCGTGCGCGGGCCGCAGCAACCCTATGCCGAGCGGCTGCGGGCACGCTGGGGACCGGCCGGCGGCCAAGCCCCCCTGGCCCCGCGCCTGAGCGGCGAGGCGGCCCTGGTGGAGCCGCTGAGCGCCCGCGAGACGGAGGTGCTGGGCTGGCTAGCGGGGGGCGCCAGCAACCGCACCATCGCCGACAACCTGGTCATCAGCGTAGGGACGGTGAAGACCCACATCAGCCGGATCATGGGCAAGCTGGATGCCCGCAACCGGACTGAGGCGGTGGCGCGGGCCCGGCAGATTGGGCTGCTGAAGTAACTCCCTTTTGGCAAAATCCGCATAGAATGAATTTCTGGCCGGCCGCAACCCCACAGGCCCGCGGCGCGTATACATAGGGTAGAGCCGCTGGCGAAAGGAATCACCATGTCAAATTCACGCGCAAGTCTGATCATTGGCGTGGCCCTGATTGGGCTGGGGGCGCTGTTTCTGGCGCAGGAGGTGTTCGACCTGCGGTTTTTGGACTGGCTGTGGCCGCTGTTCGTCATGGCGTTTGGCGGGCTGTTTTTCGCCGGCATGGTGGCGGGCGGCAAGGCCACCGGGCCGCTGGCCATCCCCGGCAGCATCATCAGCGTCATCGGCCTCATCCTGCTGGTGATGAACTGGACCGATCACTGGGAAGCGTGGGCCTACGCCTGGGGGCTGATCGTGGCCGCCGTGGGGCTGGGGCTGTTCATCTGGGGCTCGTACGGCGGGCAGCCGGAACTGCGCCGCAGCGGGCTGGGCGTGATGCAGACCGGCCTGTTCCTGTTCCTGATCTTCGGCGCGTTCTTTGAATTGCTGATCTTCCAGTCGTTCGCGGCGGCCAGTTGGGTGTGGCCGGTGGTGCTGATCGGGCTGGGCCTGTGGCTCCTGCTCACGCGCTCGGGGCTGTTCGATTGGCGGCGGCCCGGCGCCAGCGCGCCGCCCGCCGCCGAGGCCACGCTGGAAGGCACCGCTCATCCTGTGGAGAAATGACATGAACGACAAATCGCGCGACCGCTCCCTGTTTATGCCGATCGTGCTCATCGGCGCAGGGGTCATCTGGCTTCTGGTGAACTACAACATCATCCAGGGCTTTGAGTGGTGGCAATTGCTGCGGCTGTGGCCGCTGTTCCTGATCGCGGCCGGGCTGGAGCTGCTGCTGGGCCGCAACCGGCCGGTGGTGAGCGCCATCGTGGGCCTGCTGACGGTGGGCGCGGCCGTGGCCCTGCTGTACTTCGCGCCGCAGTTGGGGCTGTCCCAGAGCGCCGACCTTAAGCACGAGAGCTTCACCGCGCCCGTGGACGGGGCCACCTCGGCGGAGATCAACCTGAACCTGTCGTCGTTTCCGACAGACGTGAGCGCCGCGGGCGCAGGGGCCGACCTGCTAGACGCCGAACTGGCGTTCAACGGCGAGATCGTGTTCGAAGCCACCGGGACCAGCCGGAAGACCGTCAGCCTGCGCCACGCGGGGGGCTTCTCCGGCCCGTGGGACTGGTTCTCGGGCATGGACGGCCGCTGGGAGATTGCGCTCAGCCCGGACCTGCCGCTGGACCTGAATGTGGACATCGGCTCCGGCTCAACTGAACTGAACCTGGCCGGGCTGCGCCTGAACGCGGTGGATATTGACGGGGGCAGCGGCTCGCTGCGGCTGGCCCTGCCCGCCGGGGACGCGGACGCGGCCTACACCGTGGAGCTGAATGGGGGTTCCGGCGCCAGCGTGGTGACCGTGGCTGGCGACGCCAACGGCCGGCTGGAATACGATGGGGGCAGCGGCTCGCTGACGGTGGAGGTGCCTAGCGGCGTGGCGGTGCGGATGGAAGTGGTGGACAGCGGGTCCGGCGGGGTGCGGGTGCCGGGCGGGTGGGAGACGGTGCGCGAGGGCGACGACGACGAGGGCGTGTGGCAAACCGAAGGGTTTGAGACGGCCCAGCGGCAGTTTGTGCTGGTGGTGAACGATGTGGGGTCGGGCAGTATTACGGTGCGTTAGGGGAAAATCGGCAATCCCACCTAAGTCGGACGGCCCAGATGCCGGTTGACACCTAGGCTGAGAGCATAGGATCAACCGGCGTCTTTGTTGAGGCAGTGTTCAACGAGCGAGAACAGCCATGGTAGCGCATTTGCGGCAACGCGTGATTGATGCCCTGGCCGCGGCCCAGGACGTGCTGCTGGCAACCACCGGCCCGGCCCAGTTGCAGGCCAGCCGCCTGCCGTGCGAGGCGCGGACGGTGACGCTCTATCTGCTGGTGCCGCGCGCCTCGGACCACCTGTTCAACCTGGAATCCACGCCGGACGTGGTGATCGTCAACCGCGAGTGGGAACTGCGCGGCCAGGCGCACATGCTGCCGCGCGCGGCCTACCCCGCCGGGCTGAAGCTGGTGGAGCGCGCCGAGGCCAACTGGAGCGAACTTGTGGAGGTGCGCGTGGCGCAATTCCATCAGCACGCCACGCCCACCCGCACCGCCGAGACGATTGACGTGGATTAGGTCACAGCAGCATCACCACCCGCGGGTGGCTGGACAATTCCCGATAGAGCGCATCCAACTGATCGCGGCTGGAGGCCGTGAAGGTGACGGTGACGGCCAGGTATTTGCCGCCGCCGCTGAGGCGCGTGCTGGCGGCCTCCGGCGGCAGGTCGGGCACGTGCCGCTGGACGATTTCCAGCACCACCGCCTCGAAGTCGTCCACGCCGGTGCCGATGGCTTTGAGGGGGAACTCGACCGGGAACGCGAGCGCGGCGGGCATGCTCAGCCGGGGGCAGGCCAGCCATGATCGCGCTTGAAGCGTTCGATGCTGTCGCGGACCTCGGGCGCCAGGCTGTCGGGCGCGACGCGGCTGAAGAGGCGGTCGAGCGTCTCGCGCTCGGCGGGGTCTACGGCGCCATCGCGCAGGGCCAGGCGGGTCATAAAGGCCAGCTCATCCGCGTCGATGGTGCGGTCGTTGGCGAAGACGCGCAGGAACGAGTAGCGCATGATGGCTTGAGCTTCGGAGTGGTCGTCCATTCGCAATCCTTTCAGTGGGTGAGGCAGGATGGACGATTCGCGGGGGTGGGGCACGGTTCAGTCGCGGGTGGCGCGGGCGGCGCGGACGGCGGGCGTCGGCTCCAGGGCGGCGATAAGCTGGCGGGTGGCGCGGGCGATCTCGGCCACGGCCTCATCGAAGGCGGCCTGGTTGGCGCGCGAGGGCGAACGATAGCCGCTGACCTTGCGGACAAACTGCAGCGCGGCCGCGGCGACCTCCTCATCGGTGGGCGGGTCGAGCGAGGGTTCAAGGGCGCCGTAGGGCAGGTAGGGCGGGCGTAGCTGCTTGATATTGCGGCACATGGTCGGCCTCCTACGCAATCGAAACGTACTCTGCCGACGCGCGTGGTCGGGGAATGGGCAGCTTGTCTTCACGCATACCGGCCAGGTGCATTTCAATCGCCTGGTGCATGTTGCGCTTGACCTGGACACGAGCCTTGCCCGTCGCCACGCATCCCGGCAGATCAGGCAAGTAGGCCGAGAAATTGTGCTCCGCTTGTTCGATAACGATTAGGAATTGTCGCATCAGCTCACCTTCATGGGCCGCCGCGCACGCGGGCCATTGCCCACTCGTAAAGCTGCTGGTAGCCCACCGCCGAGCGTTCCCAGGAGTAGTCGGCAGCCATGCCGTTGCGCTGGAGGGCGCGCCAACTCGTCCGGTCCACATTGTAAATGTATATGGCGCGCTGGAGCGCCTGCCAGAAGGCGGCGGTGCTGTATTCGGTGAAGGTGAAGCCGGTGAGCATGTCCTGCACGGTGTCGGCCAGGCCGCCGGTGGCGCGGACGACGGGCACCGCGCCATAGCGCATGGCGATGAGTTGGCCCAGGCCGCACGGCTCGAAGCGCGACGGCATGAGGAAGATATCGGCGCCGCCGTAGATGAGTTGGGCCAGCGCGGCATCGTAGGTGAGGAAGGCCGCCATCTTGTCGCGATGGTAGCCGGCGAATTGCGCGAACATGCCCTCGTATTCCGGCGCGCCGCTGCCCAGCACGATGAACTGCGCCTCGCCCGCCTGGGCATTGAGCAGCAAGTGGATCACGTGCCCGGTGATGTCCAGGCCCTTTTGCCAGTCGAGGCGCGAGACCATCGCGACGAGCGGGATATCGGGCCGGTCGGGCAGGCCGGCGCGGGCTTGCAGGGCCTGCTTGTTGCGGGCGCGGGCGTCCAGGTGCTGGGCGTCGTAAGTCGCGGGCAGGCGGCGGTCGGTGGCCGGGTTCCACACGGCATAGTCCAGCCCGTTGAGCAGGCCATGCACGTCGTAGGACCGGTGACGCAGCAGCCCGTCCAGGTGCGCGCCGCCAGACGGGGTCATGATCTCGCGGGCGTAGGTGGGGCTGACAGTGTTGATGAGGGTGGCGTGGTAGATGCCGCGGGCCATGAAGTTGACCTCGCCCACCGCCTCCTCGTGCAGCCCGTGCGTGATGAGGCCAAGGTAGTTGAAGATGTCCCAGCCGGTGCGGCCCTGGTGGGCGAGGTTGTGGATGGTGAACAGGCTGGCAATGCCACGGAAGCGGTCGTCGGCCTGCCCGGCGGTGGCCAGCCAGGTGAGGGCCGGGGCCGAGTGCCAATCGTGGGCGTGGACGAGATCGGGCCGCCAGCCCAGGGCGAGAGTCAGCTCCAGGGCGGCGCGGCAGAAGAAAGCGAAGCGGTAGGGGTCGTCGTTGTAGCCGTACAGCTCGGCCCGGTCGTACAGGTCGCGCTGGGCGATGAAGTAGACCGGCACGCTGCTGCCGGGCAGTTGGCCCTCGAACACGCCGGCCGGCGCCCCCCCGCCCCGCACCGGCACCAGCAGGCCGCCTTCGCGCGCGACGAGCCCGCCGCGCCCAGCGTAGTAATCGGTCTCGATGGCGCGGTAGGCGGGCATGACCACGCGCACATCGTGGCCCAGGGCGGCCAGGTACTTGGGCAGCGAGCCGCCGACGTCGCCCAGCCCGCCGGTCTTAGCAAACGGGACCACCTCCGCGCTGAGGTAGAGGATCCGCATGAAGTGATTATAGCGGAGGAGCGAGGGTGTGGGCCGCCTGCGCCCCCTTCCCCTGTCGTGGGCATACGACGGGGGAAGGGGGTCGGGGGGATGGGGGAGTTACTCGGTCTGGTCGGCGGGCCGCAGGCCGATGCGGTTGGCCCACCACTGGCCGTCGTCGCGGCGCTCAGCGCCGAGGACGATATGATCGCCCACGCTCAGGTCGGCGAAGGTCAGTTCGCGGTCCCCGCGGCTGGCAATCACTGTCTCAGCATCAACGTGGATTTCGTAGACGCGGCCAAGCCGGGTAGTAAAGGTGAAGGACTGGGCGGCAGCGTCAATGGCGCTGATGGTGCCATGCGCGCGCAGGTGGTTGAGAGGTCCAAAGATGACGACCAGCTTGGCCGTGCCTTGCCCGGCCTCGTCCACTTCGACCGCGCCGAAGATGCGGTCGCCCACGGCCATGTCGCCCAGGCCCGCCGCCCCGGCGTCGCGGTCAAAGAACTGGGTTTGGGCGCTGACCAGGATTTCGTGAATCTCGCCGCGCCGGCCAATGACGGTGAAGCTGGAAGCGCCGACGGCCGTCACTTCGCCGCCACGCCAGTAAGTGCCGGGGGCAGGGGCCAGGGCGGTGGGCGGCTGATCGTCTTGAGCGAAAGCGGCGGTGGCCGGGGCCGCGAGGAGGAGGGCGGCCAGCAGACCTACGAACCAGGGATGGATATTCCGGAACATATTGACCTTCCTTTCTCTGGGGGACACTCTCAGGGTGTCCATGCTTCCAGTATTGAGGAGGTCTGTTGCCGGAAGACTTCGGCGGCGTAAAAAAGTCGTAAAGCGCCTGGCAATCCGCTCCGGACCGGTCGCGCTAGGGGACAATGCGCGGCGTAACGGGCAGATCAACCCCTCGCGCCGCCGTGTCCAATGGCGCCGCCTCGGTTCTGATAATCTCCAGGCCCGCCGATGAGAAACGGATGTAGTAGGCGTAATAGGAGACGCCGAAGCCGCCGCTCGGTCCATACACCCACAGGTCCCAAACGTACCAGACGTCGGGGCTAAAACCGCCCGGCAGGCTGTTCAGGGTGAAGCTGTCGACGTACCCCAAGGGAGGCTGGGTAAAGAAGTAAGGGCTGCCGGTATTCGGCTCGAACAAGTTGAACTCGTATTGGTCCGAGGGCGTCGCGCCGCGCTTGTTCCAGGTGAAAGTTGCCGGCAATGCCACGGCGGCCCCCGGCGCCGGACTTACTAGGCCGATATTGGCCACATCAAAAGTCGGTAGTCCGACTGTTCCGCCGGCAGAGTACGAGGTAATTTCAGGGGTATGCCACGTGGTCAGGCGGTTTGTATTGTTAGTAGTGTTCTGGTACCGAATATAGTAGCGTTGCCCAGGAGCGAGGCCGGGAGCGTTATCAAATAGGTACCACCCGCCCAAGAAGGTAAAGCGGCCATCCACTGTGCTCCAACTTGATCCGTCGAAGAAACGCAACTCAACATAGATATTGTTGGCTGGCTCGCCATTTTCCAAGACATAGCCTTGGATGCCGGGAATCGGACGCACAATGGCCGGGAGGTAGGACCGTACTGGCGGAACCTGAACCATATGGCGGGCCACATACGTTCCGCCTATATTTGTTTCGATCTGGGCGCGATTGATAATTGAGGTATCGCCAAAGCGCACTTGCGCGGCATAGGTTAGCGACACGACCTCGCCAGGCGAGATGGTGGCGGTCCACGAAATCCCTTGAGCGTAATACCCAGCGGTACCGTGCGACGCTGTTAAACTGTCTGCCTGGAAATCCAAGGCCATCGGCAATAAATCCACCAAGCTGAATTGCAGCGGCGTGACTACGGTGGTATTGGTCAGGGTGACATAGTAGGTGAGGAGGCCGCCAACCTGCGCCTCGGCGGGCGTCACTTGCTTGCCGGCCATCAACCAGCAGGCGGCCTCGTGTTCGTCCGCGCCAATGTCCACGGCGCTCCCGGCTGGACGCAGCTCGCCATCAATATCAGTCAGCGGCGCGCCTTCGGCTGTTCCCGCGTTCATGGCGCCCGAACAATCACTCAGGTGGTAATCCCCGAGGAGCAGCGGATCTGCGGCCAAGTTGCCATCCTGACCCATTAGGTCGCCGTCCTCAATGATCGAGTAGCTGACGAAATCAAAGGGGGCCGAGCCCATTATTCCACTCGCGCCGGTCAGGGGCACGCCCGCCAAGTCATCCGCGCCTTCATTCCAGAGGATTGAGTTCAAGACGGTCACGCGAACTTGTGGATAAGCGCCATTCTCACGGCGAATGCCGAAGTCGGCATTGTCGGCCAGGGTACTGTTGACGATGACAAGGTAGCCATGGCCATTGGCAAGCTGGATGCCGCCAGCACCGTTGCGGGCAATAGTGGTATTGGTCATGGCGGCCCGGGGAGGCTCGCCCGCAAAGCCTACGTTTTCGCTGCCCCAATGGAGGCCAACACCGCCATTATCCAGCACATAACTGCCTTCCAGGCGAGGCAACGCGCGTCCGTAGCCGGCCACCGAAGTTTCCAACCCATGACCGCCATTCCCAGTAATGCGACCGTCGAGAATAGTTGGCGCGGCGGCGCAGTACGCGTTTCCGGCAGATGAAGCTTGCATGACCAATCCATGCGAACCGTTACCGGCAATGGTCACGTCGTTCAGCACCGGCTCCACCCAACAGCCATCGCCGTTGTACATATATGCTTCCAGGACAACACCGACTTCCGTGTTGGACAAAACCTGGGTATTAGAAATCCACGGCGAGACTGTGGCACCCGGCATGTAAACATCGTCATGGGTGGAAAGATGTAGGCCCAGACGATTGTTAGAAACCCGCAGGTCAATAAGCGCGGGGGAGGCCACCCGATTTTGTTCGGCGTGAATGTATAAGCCGCGCTCTCCGCCGCTCAAAGTCAGGCCGCTTATGACAGTATCGCTGAGGATCGGAGTGGCATCGGCTTCAAGGTAAAGCACATCCTGATCGGGGTCGCCGGAGACTATGGTGCCGCCCGAACCAGCGCCAACGAGGCTCACGCGCGGCAGCAGCGCCAATGGGAATACCTCACCCGCGCCAGCGTCGAAAGTGCCGGGACCGACATGGATGGTATCGCCCGCGTTGGCCTTGCCAATGGCGCCCGTGATAGTGCGGCAGGCCGTTGGGATCGAAAGACAACTGTTCCCGTCATTGCCGGCGACACTGACATAGAGGGCGGCGGCAGGAGCCGCGGATACAGCACTCCATTCGCCCGTTACGGGAAGATTGACTGTGAATAGTCCAACCAACACGACCCAACGGGCTATTCGATTGAGCGACATGGGAAGGTCCCCCGCTGACGAAGCCAGATAAGCGATAGCCGGGCCCAGAGCCCGCCCGCATTATACGCCCGACGCGGCCAGGTCAGGAGGCAGGCGGAAACACCACTTCTTCCTTGCCGGCCAGCTTGTCGTGGATCTTGGCGACGATCAGGTCGAAGTGCTCCGGGTGGTGGACGAAGTCCAGGTCGTCGGCGGGGAGGGTGAGGACGGGGCACAGGTCGAAGCTGACGAGCCAGTCGTCGTACAGGCGGTTGAGGCGGCTCAGGTAGTCGCCGCTGATGCCGGCTTCGATCTCGCGCCCGCGCCGCCGGATGCGGTCCAGCAGGGTGGGCGTGGAGGCCTTGAGGTACAGCAGCAGGTCCGGCGGGGGCAGGCTGGCGACGATCAGGTGGAACAGGCGCTCGTAGGCGGCGAAGTCGCGCGCGCCCAGGTGGCCCAGGTCGCGCAGGGCGCGGGCGAAGATGTAGTAGTCCTCAAAGATGCTGCGGTCGCAGATCGCGCTGGCCGGTCCGAGGGCCAGGGCGCGGTGCTGCTCGGCGCGGTGGCCCAGGAAGAAGATTTGCAGGTGAAAGGACCAGGCGCTCATATCGGCGTAGAAGTCGCCCAGGTAGGGGTTGTCGGCCACGGACTCGAAGGCGGTCACGTAGTCGAGCCGTTTGCCCAGCCGCTCGGTGAGCGAGGTCTTGCCGGAGCCGATGTTGCCGGCGACGAGGATAAAGCGTTTCGGCATGCGCGCTACTCGGGCAGCGCGGACACGGCGCAGCGGAAGCCGACGATGTTACTGCGGGCGTCCGGGACGGCGCTGGAGCGGGCGGCGGCGCGCACGCGCTCGGGCGAATCCAGCCACGAGCCGCCGCGCAGCACGCGCGTCAGGCCGGCCTCCAGGCCGGGCGGGTTGGCGGTGGGCACGCTCGCCCAGCCGCGAAAGTCATACACGTCGTTCACCCACTCCCACACGTTGCCGGCCATGTCGAGCACGTCGTAGGGGCTGGCGCCGGTGACGAAGACGCCCACCGGGCCGGTGCGGGCAAAGGTGTCGTCGATGGCGCTGTGCCAGGGGGCGGAGCAACTTCCATCGCAGTAGTTCAGGTGACGGCCGTCGAACTCGTCGCCCCAGGGATAAATCAGCCCGTCGTCGCCGCGGGCGGCCTTTTCCCACTCGGCTTCGGTGGGCAGGCGGCGGCCGGTCCAGGTGCAATAGGCGCCGGCGTCGTTCCAACTCACCTGGACCACCGGGTGCTGGGGCAGGGCCGCGGGCGCGCCGGGGCCTTGCGGCAGCGACCAACTGGCGCCGCGCACCCGCTGGGCGTCGGGCGCATAGACCAGGCCGCCCGGCTGGGCAAAATTGCCCTCGCAGCAGCCGCGCTCGGCGTCGGTCACGTAGCCGGTGTCGAGCACAAACGCCTCGAACTGCGCCACGGTCACCTCCGTGCGGTCAATCCAGTAAGCATCCAGAAAGACGCGCACTTGCGGCTGTTCATCGTCGAGGGCGTTCGGGTCGAGGTCGGTGGAGCCCAAGAGGAACGGGCCGGCCGGGACGTAGACCAGGGTCATCTGGTCGGTGGCCCAAATCACGCGGGCGGCGGTGGGCGGCGCGGGCGGCGAGGTGGTGGTGGCTGGCGCGGTGGCGAGTGCGGCCTGGGTGAGGGCCGGCGCGGCGGTCTGCTGAGCGGCGGTGGCCGAGGCGGCCACAATGGCGGCGGCGGTGATGGGCTGGTTGTCGGCGGTGGGCATGGGCGCGGCGCGGGTTAGGGTGGCGGGCGGCGCGAGGGTGGCGGTGGGCGCGGGCGCGGCGCCTGGGCTTAGCTTGCTGGCCAGGGTGCCCAGGCCAAAGACGGCCACCAGCACCAACAAACCGGTGCCCCACAACAGCGTGCGCTGGCGGCGCGTGGGGAACAGCCGGTTGAACAGGGCGGTGAAGCTCTCGTAGCCGGGCGCCTGCCCCTGGCGCAGCCGCCGGCCCACCCATTGCGCCAGGATGGCAAACTTGCGCCGGGTGGTCAGCAGGCTTCGCCGGCCCGGGCGCGACGATTCGGGCGAGCGGCTGACGACCGGCCCAGCCAGCACGGTGGCGCCCAGCGCCTCGGCCAGGGCGGAGGTGAGTTCGTGGGCGGTGGGGTAGCGTTCGGCCGGGTCCTTGGCCAGGGCGCGGTGGATGACGGGATCAAGCTCGGCGGGCAGGCCAGGGCCGAACAGGCTAATATCGGGGATGCCGGCTTCGAGGTGCTTCATCACGATGCCGACGGTACTGTCGGCCTCGTAAGGCACCCGGCCGGTGAACATCTGGTAGGCCATGACGCCCAGCGAGTACAGGTCGCTGCGGCCATCCACCGGCAGGCCGCGCGCCTGCTCGGGGCTCATGTAGTGCGGAGTGCCGATCATGTCCACGCCGCTATGCGTGAGGCCGCCGCCTTCGATGAGCTTGGCCAGACCGAAATCGGCCAGGAAGGGATTGCCCTGCTGATCGAGCAGCACGTTGCGCGGCTTGATGTCGCGGTGGACGACACGGCGCTCGTGGGCATAGTCCAGGGCTTCGCCGATCTCGGTGAGATAGCGCAGGACGGTTTGCGGCTCCATTGGCCCGCGCTGGATGAGGTCGTGCAGCGTGCCGCCGTTGACGTAGCGCATAACGAGGTAGAGCGTGCCGTCGCGCTCGCCAAAGTCAATCACGGGCAGGATGTGGGGATGCTCCAGCGAGGCCACAATCTGCACCTCGCGCCGGAAGCGGGCCACGAAATGGGCGTCGTGGCTCAGGCCGGCGGAGAGGATCTTGATGCCGACCATGCGGTCCATGCTGGGCTGGAGGGCCTTGTAGACCTCGGCCATGCTGCCAGCGCCGATGCGCTCGAAGACGAAGTATTCCCCCAGCTCGCGGCCGACCCAATCGGAGGGCATAGGGGTATATGTTACACCGGGTTAGGGAAAGTCGGTCTGTTCCAGGCCGATGGCGGTCTTGCCCCAATACCAGGCCAGGGCGGCCAGTTCGCGGGTGACGCGGTAGTAGCGCTCGGGCCAGAAGATGCGGCCGGATTCGCCCCCGGCCGGCGAGACGTAGGGATGGAGGCCGGCGCGCGTGAAAAGCAGGTGGGCGCGGTAGAGGTGGTAGCTGTCGCTGACGACGATGACGGTAGACAGGCCGCGCGGCTGGAGCAGTTCGGCGGTGTAAAGAGCGTTCTCCTCCGTGCTGCGCGAGCGGTCCTCGAGCAGAAGGGCGCTGGCCGGCACGCCCTGCTCGGCGATGATGCCGCAGGCCACCGCGGCCTCGCTGGGGATGGTCTCATCGCCCTGCGCGCCGGTGCAGACGATGAGCGGCGCTAAACCTTGGGCATACAATTGTGCGGCGTGGTTGGCGCGGCGCGTGAGCGATGGTCCGGCTACGCCGCCCGGATAGACGCGCGACCCGAGAACGACGATGGCCTGGGCAGGCTGCGCCTGATCCTGAAACCCATAGGCATCGAGCAGGGCAAGGAGGAGGGGGTAGAGGAGGATGAGCGTGATGAGGCCGCGCAGGAAAAGGCGCCGCTTGTGACCGTGTGGGCGCGCGTGAGCGGGCTGTCGTCGAGGACTCACGGCGAAGGGCGAGGAGGGAGGGACAATGAAGGCAAGAATTTCATCAGGCATTCCCCCTAACGCGGAAGAGCAGGTGACGGAATTGTACCCGGGTGGAGGCAAACGGAAGACCAGGTATGTGGTGAATGGGAAAACGGTCGGCGTACGCTTCTTCAACGAATCAGGCAGTATGGGTTTTGAACTCTCAGTTCGCGACGGAATGCCACACGGACCGTACATCATATGGCATGCAAGTGGGAAGGCGTCTCTGGCGACGACGTATGTGAACGGGCTGGAGCACGGCACCGCCCGGCAGTGGGCGGCCGATGGGACGCTGGTGGGCGAGTATCACATGGATCACGGCACCGGGCTGGATTTGTGGTGGACCGAGGACAGCGAGGGGTACTGGCGGCTGTCGGAGGCGCGATATGTGCAGCGGGGCGCGCGGCATGGTTTCGAGTGGTGGGTGAACGAGGATCAGGTCACCCTATCCAGCGAGGGTCACTACTGGGGCGGCCAGCCGCACGGTATCCTGCGCGAGTGGAACGCGGCCGGGCGGCTGCGGCGGGGGTTTCCCCAGTATTGGGTCCAGGGCGTGAAGGTGACGAAGCGGCGGTATCAGCGCGCGGCGGAACGGGATGCGACCCTGCCTCGCTGGCGGGCCGAGGACGATGCGCCGGGGAGGAGATTCCCGGCGGAAGTGGAGGCGGCGCTAAGGCCGGCTCGAAATGCATGGTGAGAGTCTCGGGTTGATCCTTGAAGATTCACGATCATGCATTGGAAATGCTTGTAGTAGCGAATTCATTCGCGCCCGGCCGTTGGCACCAGGCGCGGCGAATGAATTCGCTACTACGAATAACAAACGGGCCGGCCGCCCCCCCCCGACGACCGGCCCTTTTGGTTGTGCGCTGCGCGGCAGCCGCCTACTGCGGGATGGGCACGTCCACCTCGCACGAGCCGGCCAGGCAGGCGAGCTCCTGCGCGGCGGTGGTGAGGTCTTCTTCCTCGTAGTAGTAGAGCTTGGAGAAGTCTATCTCCGGGAACAGCGCGGCGGCCTGGCGGTACTCCTCCGCGCTGATCTCCATGTAGGGCATCTGGGCATACTGCGCGTCGAAGGCGGGCAGGAAGGTCATGCCGCCGATCACGTCGCGGTGCTCCCACGTCCACTTGATGATGTCAATCACCTCGTCCGGCTGGTAGGTGATGGTGACCGACGGGTTGTGCTCGGTCCAGTGGATTTTGTTCTGGAGCCAGTATTCGCACTGCTCCAGGGCGGTGCGGTCGGTGCGGGTGATGGCCCCGTCGGGCGCCTTCACCGGGAAGTGGATGACCCAGGTGGTGGCGTTGTCGGGCGTCTGGCCGTTCTCGGGGTCCATGGGCACGCCCGCGTCGCGCAGGACCTTGAAGATGGGCGTGTGCCCGCTGACGCGCACATTGCGGATGTAGTACGGCGCCCAGCGGGTGTGGATGCCGGGGGAGCAGTCGAAGAGCTGCGACGAGTTGCCCGAGGGCTTGACGCAGGTGACGGCGGCGGAGAAGTTGATGCCCAGGGCCTGCGCGGTGGCGCGGTTCACGTCCACCGCCACCTGCCGCAGTTGCGCCTGGACGCGCGGGTCCTGCGAGATGGGGCTGTCGAGCTGGCCGTTGATGTCCACGCCCAGCAGGCGCTCCTCTTCGCAGTTCTGCCGCCACTGGTCGCGCAGGCCGGGGAAGTGGGTGGCCATGGACTGGATGGTGCCGATGATGGCGGCGACTTCGACCTTGTCCTTGAGGGACTCGTAGGTGTCGTCGGGGCGGGCGATGGGGGTCATCACGCCCCCGCCGTCGGCCACGGCCT
>CAZCEC010000069.1:33666-33905 GCA_964497615.1 uncultured Anaerolineales bacterium
CAGAACTCGTAGGGGCGCAGGAGGATTTCGCCGCACGGGTTAGTGCCGAAGTCCACCGCCTTGCGCCGCTCGGGCTTGGTGGCGATGGCTGACTGGCGGTTGAAAATGCCCGGCTCCCCCCGGCCCCCTTCGACCATCTCCAGCATCTGCGACATCAGCTCCATCTGCGTCAGCCCGCGCTCCGGCCAGACCGCCGAGTTGTTGGCGTTCCAGCGCTGGCTGTTGTCGCGCTCGAAGTC
>CAZCEC010000070.1:0-32230 GCA_964497615.1 uncultured Anaerolineales bacterium
CCCGCTTCCCACTCCGGGAGGGGGGGCCGGGGGCGGTAGGTCAGACGACATTGTTGTCGTCTACGATGCCGACCACTGCCCGGCGCCGGACTCGCTGCGGGCGTTGGCGAGAGCGTTCGACGACCCGCGGGTGGGCGGGGTCAGCGGGCAGATGCGGGTGGTCAATGGCGAGGCCAGCCCGGCGGCGGCCTATGCGGGCGTCGAGTCCCTGGTCAACCAATTCATCACCATGCGGGGCAAGGACCGGCTGGACCTCGCCCCGGCCCTGCTAGGGTCCAACTGCGCCTACCGCCGTACGGCGCTGGAAGCGGTGGGCGGCTTCACGCAGGGGGCGCTGCTGGAGGACAGCGACCTGAGCGTGGCCCTGCCCCTGGCCGGCTGGCGCACTCGGTTTGTGCCAGAGTCGCTTTCGGAGCATCAGGCCCCCACGTCCCTTCGTGGCTATGCGCAGCAGCATCTGCGGTGGAGCCGAGGCTTTCAGCAGGTGGCGGGCGCGCGGCTGGGCGACCTGTGGCGCAACCCTGCCTTGAGCCTGGGGTTGAAGCTGGAACTTACCTTCTTTGCGTTGGGCTACGCTGACCGGCTGGCGCTGGCGGCTGGCGCGGCGTTCACGGCCATTGACTTGGCGCGGCCCGGCACGTTCCGGTTTCCGGGGTTAGTGTGGGCGGCGTACTTTGGCGTGCCGGCGCTGGAGATGCTGGCGGCGCTGAAGCTGGCCGGCGAGCCGCGCGCGGCGTATGGCCGGTTGTTGGTCGTTCCGTTCTTCTTTGTGTTCGATTTGAGCCTGGCACTGTGGGCGGCGGCGGCGGGTCTGCTGCGGAGGCCGGCGCGCTGGACGGCAACGGTGCGCAGGTGAATCGTGTGGAAGTGTGTACGTTGAAGGTGTATAGGCGGTGATCCTGGCTGAGATCGTGCGATGAAGTTTTCGATTGTGATTCCGTTTCGAGATGGGGGGGAGACGCTGGGCGTGTGCCTGCGGGCTGTAGCGGCGGCGCGGGCGGCGTGCGCGGAGATGGCCGAGACGGAATTGATCGCGGTGGATGATGGCAGCACGGACGACGGCGCGGCGCGTGCGCGAGCGGCGGGCGCAACGGTGCTGGCGACCCCTGCTCCGGGCGGTCGCGGGCCGGCGGCGGCCCGCAACCTGGGTGCGAGCGCGGCCACCGGCGACTACGTCTTCTTTGTGGATGCGGATGTGGCGCTGCACCCCGAGGCCCTGCGGCGCGCGGCGGAGGCGTTCGCGGCATACCCGAGGCTGGAGGCGGTGTTCGGCTCGTACGACGACGCGCCGGCTGCGCCCAACCTTCTGTCGCAGTATAAGAACTTGCTCCATCACTACGTCCACCAAAACGCTGAGGAGCAGGCGGCGACATTCTGGACCGGGTGCGGGGCGATGCGCCTGAGCACCTACCGGGCGTTGGGCGGCCTGGATGCGCGCACGTACCAGCGGCCCAGCATCGAGGACATTGACCTGGGCTACCGGCTGCGGCGGCGCGGCGGCGAGATCCGGCTGCTCAAGGACATGCAGTGCGTCCACCTCAAGCGCTGGACCGTCATGAGCCTGCTGCGCTCGGACATCCTGGAGCGCGGCGTGCCGTGGACGGTGCTGCTGTGGCGCGAGTCGCGGGCGCGGCACGGCACGGGGCGGGGCGAGGACCGCCCCGCCATGCTCGACCTGAACTTGCAGACAAGCAATCGCGTGAGCGTGGCGTTGACGGTGCTGTTGGCGCTATCGGTAGTAGGCGTGGCGTTCGCGCCGTGGGCGTGGCCGGCGCTGCCGGTGCTGGCGGCGGCGCTGTTGGCGCTCAACTGGCGGCTGTATGCCTTCTTCGCGCGGCGGCGTGGCTGGGGGTTCGCGCTGAGGTGCATCCCGTGGCATTGGCTGTACTACCTCTACAACAGCCTTAGCTTCAGCCTGGGCACGATCCAATATTGGCTCAATGGCACGCGGCCGCTGAGGGAAGATGGCGCGCTGCACGCGGCGGACGATGAAGTGATGCACCAACAGCCGGCGGGCAGCGAGCCGGGCCAGGGCCGGCAGTGACGGCGGGGGCGCTGGGCGCGGCCCGGTGGCAACTTAGCCGCGCCGGGGCTGTGCTGAGCCGCCTGGCGGGGGTGCGCGGGCTGCCGGTGTTCCTGGCGTCATTGGCGGTGTACGTGGCGCTGGTCCCGTGGATGGGCCGGGTGTGGACACGGGGCGGCGACGAGCCGCACTATCTGCTGGCCGCGCACAGCCTGGTGGTGGACGGCGACCTCGACCTGCGCAACAACTATACCGAGCGCCACTACGCCAACTTCTACAGCGAGTATTACCTGAACCCGCACATCCGGGTGCGCGCCGACGGCCAGCAAGTGCTGACGCACAACCTGGGTCTCAGCTTCATCATTGCGCCCGCCTATGCCGTGGGCGGCTTCACGGCGGTGCTGTACTTCCTGGCCGCGGTGGGGGCGCTGCTGGCGGCGCAGGTGTACTTGCTGGGGCGGGAGCTGACAGGCAGTTGGGCGGCAGGGGCCGTGGGCTGGGCAGCGGTAATGTTCACGCCGCCGGTGGCGTGGTACGTGTTCCTGGTCTATCCGGAAGCGGTGGCGGCGTTAGGGCTCATCGTGGCGGTGCGAGTGGCGCTAACAGGTGCCAGGCCGTTGACGGTGCAGACCATCGCGACTGCAAGCCGCTCCTCCGGCAGCGGAGAAAACACTGGCGCTGCACTCCCCCACTCCCCCACACTCCCGCACATTCTTTTGTTCGGGCTGGGTCTCGCCATCCTGCCGTGGTTGTCGTCGCGCTTCTTGCCGGCGATGGGCCTGCTGGCGGCGTGGGCGCTGTGGCGGGCGTGGCGCGAGCGAAGTTGGCGGTGGGTGGCGGGCGCGGCACTGGCCCTGGCCGGGCTGGGCAGCTACATGCTCTTCAGCTTCTGGCTGTATGGCAGCGCATCACCGGCGGCCAGCTATGCCGGGCCCACGCCGCTGGCGGTCGAGCGGTCGTTTGCGCTGCTGCGGGTGGGACGCGGGCTGCTGGGCTGGCTGTTCGACACCCAGCGCGGGCTGCTCATCACCGCGCCGATCTACATGGCGGCGCTGTGGGGGGCGGCGCTGCTGGTGGCGCGGCGGCCGCTGGCCGGGCTGATGGTGCTGGCGCCATTCGGCGCGGCCCTGCTGCCGGTGGCGGCGTGGGGCGGCTTCTGGCTGGGATGGGAATACTCGGCGCGATTCCTCATCGCGGCCCTGCCGCTGCTGGGCGCGGGCGTGGCGTATCTGTGGGCGGCGGGCCGGCGGGCGGTCGTGATCCCGCTGGTGGCCGTGCTGTTCGCGGCGAGCGCGTGGGTGGGAGGGCGCGTGTTTGAGCAGCCCCTGCGCGGCATCATTTCCAGCCCGATTGAACAACTCAAGGAGTGGGTGAACCTGGAGCCGATCACCCCCGCAATGGCCCGCTATGCCTATATCCCGGCCGGGCGCGAGGCGGCGGCGGGCCGCGCCATTGCCGGCGCGGACAGCGGCAGGGATGTCCAGTTGGGCGGCGCGGTGACGACGGCCATCACCGAGGCGCCAACCTGGGAAACGGCAGCGGGCGAGAGCGGCATTGTGCTGCGGCAGGTGGACGTGCCCGAGTTCGCGTTTGGGTGGTACACGGCGCATCTGCCCCTGGAAGCGCCGGGCGCGCCGCCGGACACGCCTATCGCGACCATTCGCGTGTTCTCGCCGTCGGGAGGCGATTACTTCGCCGCCACGGTGCTGGCGCGCGACCTTCCGCCGGACGGGGTGTATCGGTTTGGATTCTTCAGCCCGCTGTACAACGGGTGGGGCTTTCCGCCCACGGTGCTGGTAAGCGCCACGGGGCAATCGGCGCTGCGGGTGGGGCTGCTGCGGATTGAGCCGGACCTGTTCCGGTCGCTGGGGCTGGCGGGCATCTGGCTGGCAGCGATCGTAGTGATCGGGATTGTAGTTGTGGCGACGGCCCGATTGAAAAGCACGGTGCGGGCCAAAGGCGCGACGCGTCCCTTCGATGGGCGGCGGGGTGTGCTGGTGGCCGCGCTGGCGGTTGTGGCGGCGGCCAGCTTTGGATGGTCGCACCTGCCGCAGACCCGCGTGTATGCCACGGTGGACCAGCAGCGCACGGTCGGCGACATCGTGGCGGACGAGGCCGCCTATGGGGGGCGGACCATGCTGGCCGAGCCGGGGCGGGGACATGAGGCCGGGCGGCTGGCCTACACCTACTCCGAAATCTATGCGGGTGGCCGTTACCAACTGACGGTCTCGCTGGCCGCACTGCCAACGAACGCGGCGCTGGACCCGGCGGCGGTGCTGGCGGGTGTGCGGGTGGTCGGCTCGGACGCGGAGGTGCTGGCCGAGCGTTGGGAAATCAGGGCTGCCGATCTGCCAGCCGATGGGCAGTATTACTCGCTGCACTTTGACTTCAACAACCCGGTCAGCGAGGCGCTGACGTTCTTTGTGGAATACTCCGGCGCGGCGGGGCTAAAGGCCGACCGGATCATCGTCACTCCCCTCCCATCACGCTAAAAACTGGCTGTGCCAGATCTGGGTGCTCAGGACGCCCATGAGCACGCGGCTGTGATCGGCGGCCTCGGCCTGGTGCTCGGCGCGGAGCGAGGCGACGGCGGCCGGGTCGAAGTAGCCCGTGCGCGTCAGGGCGGCTGGCGTTAGCGCGGCCTCGGCCCAATCGTGCAGGCGTTGGGCGCGCAACCAGGCGGCGTAGGGCGCGGCCAGGCCCTGCTTGGGGCGGGCCAGGATTTCAGGCGGCACGAGGTCGCGCACCGCCGTTCGCAGCAAGCCCTTTGTCAGCGCGCCGTTGGTGAGCAGCCGGCTGGGAAGTTGCGCCGCATACTCCCATAGTTCGTGATCCAGGAACGGCACGCGCGCCTCGATGCTGTGCGCCATGCTCATCCGGTCCACTTCAAAGTTGATGAAGTCCACAAGCCGGGTGTGGGTCTCGTAGTATTGAAATTGGCGGAACGGATCGCCCCACTCCGCCGCGGCGGCAGAGGCCTCGGGCGGGAAAATCGCGCCAGGGCCATCGGCGGTGGTTGCCGTGCGCAGTTCGGGTGCGAGGACCGCCTGAACCTCCGGGCCGCCGGTCTGCTGCCAGAGGGCATAGCGCGCAAAGGTGTCTGGCTCACCGGCGCGGAGCACGCGGCGGGCGGCGCGGGACAGCTTCACCGGGCCGGCGGCGATGAGCTGGCGCACCGCAGCGGGCAGTCGCAAGAGTGACTGCACCTTTGCGTCGCCCCGGAACCAGTGATAGCCGCCTAGCAGTTCGTCCGCGCCCTCGCCGGTGAGGATGACGGTGAGCCCGGCCTGACGGCAGGCCTCATAGAGCAGGTAGATGGGCAAGGCTGTGGCCGAGCACTGCGGCTCCTCCAGGTGTTCCACCACCTCCGGGTAGCGGACGAAGTCCGCCGCTGTGAAGGTGAACTGGTGGTGTTGCGTGCCGATATGCTGGGCGGCCAGGGCGGCGAAGCGAGTCTCGTCGTATCCGTCCGCCTCGAAGCCGATGTTGAAGGTGTGCAGGCGCTCGGGCGAACCGGATTGCAGCAGCGCTGCGACGGCGGTGGAATCCACCCCGCCGCTGATGAGGGCGCCCAGGGGCACCTCGCTCATGCGCTGCTCGTCCACGGCCCGCGCCAGGTGCTGGCGCAAACCGCGGGCGGCGTCATCGTCTGAAGCCGGATGCGCGTGGCCATTGGCGGGCGGGGCGGGCAAATCCCAGTAACGTTCCAGGCGCTGCTCGCCGGCGGCGCAGATGAGTCGGCTGGCGGCGGGGAGTTCATGGATGCCCTCGAAGGCGGTGCGCGGGGAGGGGATGTAGCCCACGGCGAACATCGCGCGCAGGGCCGCCAGGTCGGCGCGCGGGGCGGAAGGCAGAAGCGCCAGCAAGGGGCGCACCTCGGACGCGAAGGCTAGCCCGCCGCCGGGCAGGCGCGCGTAGTGCAGGGGCTTGATGCCGAAGCGGTCGCGGGCCAGCAGCAGGCGGCGGCGGCCGGTGTCCCACACGGCGAAGGCGAAGATGCCGCGCAGGCGCTCAACGCAGGCGCCGCCCCAGGCTTCGTAGGCGTGGGCGATGACCTCAGTGTCGCTGCGGGTGCG
Organism: uncultured Anaerolineales bacterium; assembly: GCA_964497615.1. Classification (GTDB taxonomy): domain Bacteria; phylum Chloroflexota; class Anaerolineae; order Anaerolineales; family UBA6663; genus CAZCEC01. The sequence goes on from CAZCEC010000070.1 coordinate 6,100, forward strand.
GAAGACGTGGCCCAACGCCTCCAGCTCAGCCCGGAGCGCCAGGTAGTTGTAGATCTCGCCGTTTTGCACCACCCAAGTGCGGCCGCCCTCGGTGGCGAGCGGCTGGTGCCCGCCCGCCACATCGATAATGCTCAGGCGGCGCGAGCCGAGGTAGATGCCGTCGCCGGTATAGCTGCCGCCATCGTCCGGGCCGCGGTGGCGGAGGAGCGCCAGGGTAAACGTCAGGTCGGGGTGAGTGCCGGGGGCAAAGAGGCCGAGGATGCCGCACATATAGAGGCGCCTAAGGTTCGGACGTCAGATGAGCGCCACCTGCCCGGCGAGGCCATTCAAGTGCGCCAGCACCAACTGCACCCGAAGTTGCACCAAGCAAGAGGAATGCAATGCCACCCGAGAACGGGTCGTCTTCCATTCCTGCAAAAACGATAGCGCAGATGGCGAAGGCGAGGCCGACCATCATCCCTGCACTGTAGCCTGCGACCCAACCACCAATAGCCCAAGCAGTATCTTCCCAATTGCGATCAGTCAGTCCCCACTTCAATACGAGGGACGAGACGCTACCGCCCAGGCACGCGCCAAGGATTGTGTAGATCGGCGGAAACCCCAACGGCCATGAGAAATTCAGGAGGATGACTGTCAGACCACCAAAGACCCAGCTGACTCCATAAAGGAGTTGCCATCGGTTGTCAAGCTGCACGTACACTTTGCGCACAACAAAGGTCTGAGCCAAGCCGCCAACAAAGACAGGACTGGCAAGCATGACATTGCTAAACAGGTCGGTAGCAGTGACGCTTAGGTCAAACAGCAGTCCTACTACGAGAAAAGGTCCAACCCAGGCAAGAGCCCAACTCGCTGCTGAAACAATGATCAATCGACTTAGGCGGCCAGAGACGGGATTGCTCACGGCCGTCTTCATGTTGCCGGATGACGCAGCATCTCGGTGAAGCCCTTGTAGTTCTCGCCGTCCTCGTGGTACGGCCGGCCGTCCAACTCCACCCAGGCATGGCCGGTGACGTCGCGGTCGGCGTGGCCGCCTGTGAAGCGGGCGCCGAAGCTGATGGTCAGGGGCAGGCCGGCGCGGCGCAGGTAATGATACCGCACCATCGAACGGCGCAGGCACAGGCCGAGGGGCGAGCGGCGGTCGAGCAAAGCGGCGCTGTCGGCGAGGCGGCGGAGGGTGTCGGGCGATTCGCGCAGGTCCGCGGCGGCGGGGGTTTGAGCGGCCAGTGCAGTAGGCAGGGGCGCGGCGAGGGCGGAGGGGAGGCGGCGCAGGTAGGTGCGCATCTCTCCCCAAAGCCGGCGACGGGCCGGGTGGATGAGGAGCGGGAGGGTGGCGAGGAATTGGAGGAGGTGGCGGAGGCGGGTGAGCATGGTTCGTCAGTGACCGATCAGTGTCGCCTTGAGCGCGAACGACGAACGCTGGGACTGGAACACGCCGTGGCGTGCGAAAGGTATCAGTGAGATGCCTCGCGCGCGGGCGGGGCGGCGGGAACGGCTTGTTGTCATTCGCGCTCGGCATGACATGGAATCACGAGGAACATCTCTGTTGACACCTCGCAGCTTCAGGCGGCGAGGCCTTCCAGGACGAGGTCGGCGCTGAGTTCGAGGAGATCGGAGAGGACGACCTCAGGGGGCGCGGCGTACTCGGCGGCGATGAGTCCGGCGCAGTCGGCGATGGTGCGCTGGCCGTCGAGCAGGTTCCAGAAGCTGGTGCCCACATCGTTGAGCGAGTAGTAGACGCCGGTATTGAGGTGGATGAGGATGGCTTCGCCCGCGACCTCCTGGAAGGTGGCTTCGGGCGTATGCGACAGGCGGGCATCAGCGTTCAAGGGCGATTCTCCAATGATATACTCAGCCGGTGACAGATTTCAGCCGGCGGTGGCAGTTCCCCAATCTTATCATCGAGGGGCGCGGGACGGGCGCGGCGCTGGGCGAGCGCTGGGCGGCGACGTTCGCTTCGCGGCCCGCGGCAGACGGCGCGCCGGACATTTGCGTCACCCTCCAGCAGGTGGACAGCGTGCCTCCTGCCCCTCCCGGCGAGCCGCACTTCCGGCAGGGCGATCTGCTGGCCTATCACCTGGAGGGCGCGGTCAACGTCATGGCGCACTTCCCCCGCTATGGGCAGGTGCGCCTGAATCTGAGCGCGGGCAGCAGCGAGGGCGCGCTGACCGAGGCGGCGCTGGCAGTGCATGGGGTCTTTGAAGACCTGCTGGCCATCAGCCTGTCGCCTCACCTGCGGCGGAGGGGGCTGTTTCTGCTGCACGCCTTCGCGGCCTGCCCGGCCGAGGGCGGCGGCGCGGCGCTGATCGTGGGCGACATCGGCGCGGGCAAAACGACTACGGGGCTGGCGCTGCTGCATGCGGGCTGGAAGCTGCTCTCAAACGACTCGCCGATGCTGGCCGAGGCGGGGGAAGGCATGAACGTGCTGGCGTATCCGGGTCTGTTGTCGGCGTACCCCGACACCCTGGCGCGCTTCCCCGAACTGGCGGCGGCCAACACCGCGCCCGCCGTGCGTGAGAAGGTGCTCTTCGCGGCAGAGGCGGCTTACCCAGACGTATGGGCCGAAACCGCACCCGCCGGGGCCATCTTGTTCCCGCAGATTGAGCCGCGCATTGATCATGCGCTGGAGCCGCTGCCCCCCGCCGAAGCGCTGCGGCTCATCCTGCCCCATGCGATAGAGCAGTGGGACAGGGACATGATCCCCCCGCACCTTAGGCTGCTCAACCGGCTGGCGCAATCCGCGCCCGCGTACCGGCTGCGGCTGGGACCGGATACGACCACCCTGCCCCGCGTCATCGCCAGCGCGCTTCACCACGAAGTCACGCAGGCACCAGGGGACACGAAGGATTGAGCAAGAATCTTAAGACCTTCGTGCTGCTTCGGGTCTTTGTGGCTTCGTGGTGAAGCGTGCTTAATCGCCCGCAGCGCTGGGCTCGGCGACGGGGCCTTTGTGGGTGACGGGGTTGTAGCTCACCCAATTGCGGACGATCCAGTTGAGCAGGCCGCGCAGGGGCGTCTTGAGGAGGAAGCGCTTGAGCGCGCCTTCCCAGTAGTGCTTGAAATACATCCTGCGCCAGCGCCAGCGCAGCAGGGCATAGTACGGCTTCAGCAGCCAGTGGCCGCTCGACCGGCCGACAAACAGGATGTCGTTGATCTCGCTCATCACCTGGGCCTCGGCGTCGGAGACCCAAGGGGTATTGCCGCGGTTGAGGTCGAAGGCGGTCCAGCCCGCTTGACGGTCGGGCGGCACGTAGCCGCGGGCCAGGGCCTCGGGCCACAGGGGCGTGCCGGGGTAGGGCATATACACGCACACGGAACAGCGCACCTTGGGGCTCATGTCGGCCAGGCGCTCGATCAGGTCGAAGGTGACCTTGCGCTCGACTTCATTCTCCTCCGGCAAGCCCATGATAAAGCTCAGGTTGGCTTCGATATCTGGAGCCAGCCGGACGAGATTGCCCACCCCCCACTCAATCTGCTCGGCCTTCTGGTCCTTGTGCATCGAGTCGAGCACGGCCTGGGAGCCGGACTCGGCGCCGATGTTGACCCACTGGCAGCCCGTGTCGCGCATCCAGGTGACAAACTCGTCTTTCAGGAGCTGCACGCGCACCTGGCCGCTCCAGGGCATGCCCACCTTCTCCACCAGCCGCTGCATGGGCTTGATGCGGCCGAACAGGTAGTCGTCGGCATAGTCCACGGCGTTGATGTGGAAGTTGTCCTTGAGCCACTGGACCTGGGCCATCACGAACTCGTCTGAATGCTGCCGCCAGGTGCGCTTCATCACCACTTCGTTGTAGCAAAAGCCGCAGCGGAAGGGACAGCCGCGCGAGATGTAGACCGGCAGGGCGCGGTCGTAGGGGCCAGACTGGATGAGGTAACGCTCGACGGGGATCAGATCCCAGCGGGGGCGGAAGCGGTCCAGGTCCTGGATGAAGGGCCGCTCCAGGTTGACGACCGGCTGGCCGCCGTCTTTCCAGGCCAGCCCGCGCACCGACGCATAATCCGCCGGGGCCTGGCCGGAGAGAATGCGGGCCAGCTCCTGCGTGGTCTCTTCGCCCTCGTTGACGACGACGAAGTCAACATAGTCTTCCTTGAGCACGTCCTCCGGCATGATGGTGGCGTGCACCCCGCCCCAGACAACGGGCACGCCTGCGGCCTTGAGGCGCTTGGAGGTCTCGATGACGGGGGCCAGTTGGGGGCCGGTGATGGTGCTGAGGCCGACGAACAGGGGCTTGGCCTCAGCCACTTCGCGCATGAATGCGTCCACGTAAGCATCGGTCTCGTGGAAGACGCGCGCCGTGAAGCCGATCTGCAAGAGCGCGTCGGCCACGTACATGATGCCAAACGGCGGGTACATGTCCCGCTCGTTGCGATAGTTCATCAAGAAGATCGAGTCGCTCGCCATCACCACTCTATTCTACCCGCCCTATTCCACTTTTGTCAGCCCCCAGCCATTAGTCGAATATGGCTACGCGAAATCCTGTGCCCTGCGCCCGGTAATCGCGGCTGGGCGTCGTCACGCTGCATGCGCTGCGCACATTCAGCCGGGTGTGGTGAATACTGTAACCCCAAGACCCGCCCTTGACAACGTGAAAGTCACGCGAGAACAGGGGGTTGTACAAGCTGGTGGTCCATTCCCAGATGTTGCCGGCCATGTCGCGGCAGCCGTAGGGCGAGATATTCTGAGGAATGGACCCGACCGGCATCGTCGCGCCGATGCGCCAGTACCAGCCGGCGTTGGCCCAGGCGCGGCGCGGCGGCACCGCCAAGCTATAGAGATACGTCTCCAGGCCGACCGGGAATCTGCGCTGCCACTGGATCTCGGGGCGCGGCTTTTCTTCGCCCCACGGGTAGGTGCGGCCAGCGGGGCCACGCGCCGCCTTCTCCCACTGCTCCTCGGTGGGCAGGCCGCAGCGCCGCCCAATGCGGGCCGAGAGCCACTCGCAGTAGGCCAGCGCCTCGGTCTGGCTGACATCCACGACCGGGTACTGCGCCATCGCGGGCGGGTAGTCGCGCACCGGCGCCAGGCGGCGGCCCAGGAACGGGAGACGCGGGCGCAGACCGTTGTCAAGCGCCCACCAAACGCCACCCCAGCGGAAACCAGTGTCATCCAGGAACGCCTTCCACTCCGCGTTGGTGACGGGCAAGACGGCCAAGTGGAAGGCGTCTAGCTCCAGGGTCTGGCGCGGGCGCGAAGGTGAGGCCTGAGCGAGGCGCTCGTAGGTCTCTTCGGGCCCATAGATGAACGGGCCGGCGGGGATGCGGGCGAACGCGGTGCCGTCCGAGGCGCGCCAAAGAATGGGATGCGTCTTCTCTGTGACCAACGCAGTGGACAGAAGCCAGTTGGCTAGACTGTTGATCTCTTCAACGTAGCCTGAAACGCAGTCACCGCCGCCATCATCTGCGAGTACTCCTCGGTGGAAAGGATGATTCCCCTCCAAATCTCGGTATAGGTGCCTCGTTGGCTGTAAACCACAATTGCCTCTCCGCTTGTGTCATCGCGCAGGAGCATCAGGAACTCAACTATATATCCTTGCGCATTTAGCGTGAACTCATCTTTTCGATAAGACGCATAACCATTGCCCTGGTACTTCCAGCTATTGTCATACTCCCAACGCCCATTGTCCCAAGCGTAGCGGTCAAAGGCGTTGTGATCTGGAAAGGATGCCATCTGCCACTCCACACAGAGCCACCGCTGGGCTATTGCAGACAAAGAACGTATTTGTCCAGAAAGCGCTCCATCTTCTCGATCTGGTCGCGGCGGGTGGCTTCGCGCACAAAGACGTGCCCCTCGTCGTCGTAGAGGATGAGTTCGGCCACAACGCCGTTGCGGCGCACCGCCTCGGCGTAGTCGATGGACTGCTGGACGGGCACGGCCGTATCTTGGCGGCCGGCGAAGACCAGCACCGGCTTGCGGACATTCTTGATGTGCGTGAGCGGGGAGCGTTCCTTCCACAGCGGGCCCGCCTCGGGCAGCCGGCCGATGAGCGTCGCCTCGTAGTTGACCTCGAAGCGGTGTGAGCCGGCCTTGAGGTCGTAGAGGCCAGCCACACCCGCCAGCGACACCCCCGCCGCCCAGAAGTCTGGGTCTTGCGTGAGCGCCATCATGGTCGTGTAGCCGCCCGCACTGCGGCCGGTGATGACGAGCCGCTTGGGGTCTGCCAGCCCAAGGCTGACAAGGTGCTCGGCGGCAGTGCGGGCATCTTCCACATCTGCCACGCCCCATTGGCCGTCGAGCATATCCTGAAAGGCGCGGCCAAAGCCTGTGCCGCCGCGATAGTTGACGAGCAGATAGTGCCAGCCGCGCGTCGCCCAATAGTGCGCCTCGGCCTCCCAGGCCAGGCCACGCTCGGAGGTCGGGCCGCCATGAATGTAGATCAGGGTTGGGCGCGGGGCATCCGCGTGTTCGCCGGACTGGGGCACACCACGGTAGAACAAGCCGGACACGCTGATGCCGCCGACGGTGGGCCACTGGATGACGTCTGGTTCCACAAGATTGGCGGGGCTGATGAGGCCGACGGCGCTGGTGGCGCGGGACGTCACCTGGCCGCTGGCGGCGTTGACTGTGAAGACGCCCTCGGGGCGCGTCGGCGTGCCGCCCAGCAGGACGACATCGTCGCCGCGTACGTCACCCAATTCGAACCACGTCAGGCCGGTCTCGACCTCCGCAACCGTCTGCGCCGGCCACGCGGCGCGCATGAGATGGGCACGGCTCTGGTGGCGGCGGACGGCGTACAGCGCGCTGCCATCCCCGTTCCACCGCATCTTGACCATGCCCGGCACCCAATCCGGCCCGCCGATTTCGCCGGGTCCGAGGTCCAGGCGCTGAGCGGCGGCATGCAGGTCGGGCGCGGTGAGGTCTGTCACCCACAGTGAGCGCCAACCGCTCTCGTCGCTGGTGTAGGCCAGATGGCGGCTATCGGGGCTGAACTGAGGGGAGCAGTAGGCGGTGCGCGGGCGGGCCAGGGAGCGCGTCTCCACCGGCAGCGCATGCGTGGGCAGCGTCCAGGCGGAGGCGGGGCTGGGGAGGCGGGCGACGACCACGCGACATTCGTCCCAAGGCATGAAGTATTCGTCCCATTCCATCCACGCCAACCAGTGGCCATCGGGCGAGAAGGTAGGGTTGGACGAATACCACGGGTCACGCGTGATCTTGACCGGCAGGTATTCCGCAGCGGTGTCGGCGAGCAGGACGTTGCAGCGGCCGTCTTGCTCGGCCAAGAAGGCCACGTACCGGCCGCCGGGCGCAATGGCAGGCGCGGCGACGCCCTCATAGGCGGGTGAGATGGGCCACTGGCGGCCTGAGGTGAGGTCGAGAGCATGCAATCGCCCGCCCTTGCCTGCATAGACCAGCAATTCGCCCTGCACGGCAAACAGCCCGCCGCCGTAGCCCACGCCGCCGGAGGGGGCCGGCTCGGCCGTCACAGGCTGAGCCAGGCCGGTGGTAAGCGATTGGCGAATGATTGACCTGCGACCATCCGCGCTCTTGGCGTAGAAGAGATCATCGGGCGATGCGCCAAACACCGGCTCGGACAGGGTGTGGGAGAGGTAGAGGCGGTTGAGGGGGAGAGGTGGCATGGGCGTGTGAGCGTGTGAGCGTGTGAGCGTGTGAGCGTGTGAGCGTGAAGGAGTGTAGCCGGGAGAAGGCAGGTGTCAAGGGGCGGCTTGACGCTCGTGCCGCCTCCCTGCATACTCCCCACCCACACCCGCACAGGGCGGCTCCTGCGCCCGCCAGGCATCCCACTGAAAGGGTCAGGCCCCATGCCGCTCATACGCCACTGGCCGACGCTGTTGGTCACAGGTCTGCTAATTGTGTCATCCGGCGGCGTCTCCGCCCAAGGTCAAACACCCGCCGCGCCCGGTGCACCGGCCGTCCTGGCGGGCGTTGGCTTCACGTACCAGGGCGAGTTGCGCGCAGGCGGCGGGGCGGTGACGGATACCTGCGGTTTCGAGTTCCGGCTGTACGACGCGGCCTCATCTGGCGCGCAAATGGGCGGCCCGCAGATCGTTTCGGGAGTGACCGTCCTCGACGGCCGATTCACCGTGACACTCAATGGCAGCGGGCAATTTGGGCCGCGGGCATTTGATGGCAGCGCGCGCTGGCTGGCGATCTCGGTGCGCTGTCCGGATACGGGCTTGTACACAACCCTCAGCCCGCGCCAACCGCTCACCGCCGCGCCGCTGGCACTGGCCCTGCCGGGCGTACGCACCGAGCAAAACGCCACCAGTCCAAACGTGGTGGGCGGGCACATCAGCAATACCGTCAGCGGCGGCGTGTATGCAGCCACCATTGGCGGCGGGGGCCTCTTGGGCCAACCCAACAGTGTGGGCGGCATCTTCGGCACGGTGAGCGGCGGCATGGGCAACTTCGCCAGTGGCGAGGGGGCCACCATCGGCGGCGGGGGCTGGAACGGCGTGAGCGCCTTCGGCAATCGGGCACAGGGCACCGGCAGCACAGTGGCCGGCGGCTTTGGCCATTGGGCCCGCGGCTTTGCCAGCACGATCGGCGGCGGCCAAGCCAACGTGGTCACCACTACCGCCGACTTTGGTACCGTGGCAGGCGGCGGCGGCAATACGGTCAACAACCCCAGCGGCACAGTGGGCGGAGGCGGGGGCAATGTGGTCGGCGGCGACTTCGGCACGGTGGCCGGCGGCGGCGGTAACGACGTGCTCAGCCTGGGCGGCGCCATCGGCGGCGGCAGCGGCAACACCGTGGATGCCTTCTCGACTTACGCAACGGTGGGCGGCGGGCGCGACAACCTGGCCTCTGCCGGAGGCGCCACTGTGGGCGGCGGCGGTCACGACGGCAGCCTCGCCAACGGCAACCAGGCGCTCGGCCCGGCCAGCACAGTGAGCGGCGGCTGGGGCAACACCGCCAACGACTCGTATGACACGGTGGCGGGCGGCCGGGAGAACCTGGCCGACGGCGTGGGCGCCGCGGTGGGCGGCGGCCTGGAGAACGTCGCCAGCGGCGCTGGCGCGACAGTGGCCGGCGGAGGCTGGGACGGGGCGGGCTTCGCCGGCAATCAGGCCCTCGCCAGCGCCAGCGCCATTGGCGGGGGCGCCAACAACATCGTCACGACCACTGCCATCTTCGGCGTGGTGGCCGGCGGCCAGAACAACGCCGCCACCGGCCAGCATGCAACCGTGGGCGGCGGTCGGGAGAACACCGCCAGCTTCTTCTGGGCTAATGTGAGCGGCGGCTATGGCAACATTGCCAGTGGCGAGGGCGCCAGCGTTCCTGGCGGGCGAGATAACGATGCGACCGGCGCGCACAGTCTGGCCGCGGGGCGCAACGCACAGGCCCTGCACGCGGGGGCGTTGGTGTGGAACTGCGATGGGTGCCCAACCACCTCGTCGGGCGCAATCGACCAGTTCGTCGTCAATGCCGAGGGCGGGTTCTGGTTCGGCGGCCGCGGCACAGGCAGCTCCAGTGGCCCGACCGGGGCGATTGCCGCCAGCCACTTCATCAGCACCAGCACCGGCGCATACCTGAGCGATACGGGCGTGTGGTCCGATGTGTCGGACCGCAATGCCAAGACCGCTTTTGCACCCATAGACGGCCTGGCCTTGCTCGACGCGTTGATGGGAATGCCCATCGAAAGCTGGAGCTACAAAATCGACGAGGGTGTGCGCCACATCGGTCCAACGGCGCAGGACTTCCACGCCGCTTTTGGCGTGGGTGAGGACAATACGCACCTGGCCGCGCTTGACACCAGCGGCGTGGCCCTGGCCGCCATCCAGGAACTGGCGGCGGTGGTTGTGGCGAAAGAGAGCGAGATCGAGGCACTACGCGCGGCGAACGCTGAACTGCTGACGACGCAAGCCGACATGAATTCGCGGCTAGCGAGGCTGGAGGCGGGCGCTGCGGCCAGTCCAAGCACAGCGCCTTTGGCGCTGATGCTGTTCATCGGCGTGATGGCTGGGGCGGCGATCAGTGCCGGAGGATTCGTGCTCGGGCGCAGGCAGAGAAGCTAATTCGCGCGACGGTCGACTGCCGCCGTAACTCTACGACCTTCGCTGCCGCGCCGCGGCCAATACAGTCCGCACCTCGACCAGCGCGGCAGCGCGGGTGCCGAGCATGGCGAGCGCATATAGGAAAGCCAGCGCCGCCCAAGCCGCCAGGGCCAAGGGCAGCGAGACGAAGCGGCTGAAGAACAGCGGGACGAACAGGAGCGCGCCGAGGGTGGCCACAACCCAGCCGCGCCCGCCAGCGCGCATGGCCTCCAGCGCGCCGCGCCCAAAGCCCAGCGCGTAGCCCAGCAGGGCCAGGGCAAAGGCCAGTGCGAAACCTGCCGCCCCCCCGCCGCGCACGAAGGGGACCGCCGCAAAGAACAGCGTCACTCCCAGCAGGGCCGCCCACAGCTTACGGCGCGGGCGCTTGTCCACAGCGCTGAGCAGGACGCCGGCCCAGGCCAGAGGCACCGGCAGCAAGCCAACGGCCATCATGCGGATCGCATCGGCGGCGGCGCCAAAGCCCTCGCCAAACAGGAGCGGCGCCACCGGCTCGGCCACGGCCCACATGCCGCCCGCGGCCAGCGCCGCCAGCATGGCGCTGTAGCGCACCACGCGCCCCAGCCAGGCGTGCGCCTCAGCGGGCTGCTGCGCCAGGTGGAGCTGCGTGAGGATGGGCACGAAGGCGTAGGCCACCTGCCCCAGGACTGTATAGATCAGCAGCAGCGCGCCCTGCGCCAGATCGAAGTAGCCGGTCTGCGGATGCGAGCCGGTGAAGGTCTCGACGGCGATGGGGCTGATGCGGAAGAGGAAGACCAGGGCGAAGTTGGCGAGCGAAAAGGTCAGGCCGAATCTCAGGAAGGGGGACATCGGCGGTCGGAAGCCAGGTGATCCGGTGTCTGGCCGAAGCCAGTGCCGCGTCCACCAGAGGCCAAGGGCCAGGAATGCGATCTCGTGCAGGGTCATGGCTGCCAGGGCCAGGGTGAGCGACGGCGCGCGGACGATCACCAGGATAAGGCCGGTGATGACGATCTGGCGCCAGGTAGTCTCCACCGACCACTTGAGAGTTTGCCCCAGGCCGAGCAGCAGAGGGAATGGCCCCATCGCCCACACGCGCGCCAGCACTGAGCCAGCAATGAGGGCGGCCTGCGCCGTGGTGAGCCAGGGCACGGCCAGCCGAGCAACAAGGAAAGCACCCAAGGCCAGGGCCAGGCCGACGACCACCCGCACGGCGAACAGGCTGCGCACCATGGCAAACACGCCTTGCTCGCCGTGGCTGCGGCGCACCTCCGGCAGGAAGCGGCTGAAGACTTCCTGGTAGCCTAGCTCGCCCGCCATTTGCAGCAAGGTGATCAGAGCGAAGGCATAGGCCAGTTGGCCGTACACCTCGGCGCCGAGGGCACGCGGCACAAAGGCAACAAACAGCAAGCTGCCCGCTACCTGCGCGATCTGGTTGAAGGCAATGGCCGAGACGCTGCGGGCGGCGGCGTGGGCCGCCTGATGAGCCTCGCCCCCTTCCCCTTCAGAGGCTGAACCACGGGGCAGGGCCGAAGGGGTCGTGGACGCGGACGATTCGGGCCGGGTCACTGAAAAGCCGGAAAGAGGGCCAGCACCTGATCGAGCAGGGACCGGCTGGGGGCCATCAGCCACAAAGTCTCACCAGCCGCGGCGTAAACGCAACTAGTCTGACCATTCGCCTCCCAGCAGTTGCCAGTCTCGCTGGGCGCGCTGAGGCCGCCGAAGCGGGCCGCCAGGTGGGTGAGCAGGGCCTCCGAGAATTCATCGGCGTCCGCCGGGGTATCCCACACCCAGCGGGCCGCGAGGACAGCCGCCTCGGCAGCCTCGTCGAAGTACACCTGGTAGCGGTCACCCCCCCAGCCTGCCGCCGCGGCCGCGGCAACGTCGTCCGGCAACTGCGCCGATGGACGCGCGCCATAGCCCAGCAACAGGTAGGTGGTCCATTCGCCCAGGACATCCGCCTGCAACAGGGACCATTCGGCGGGGAGCGCCTCCGATAGAGGCGGGTCGGTCACGACCACGGGCGATTCGCCAGCCACGTACTTGGCCGGGTGCAGAATCTGCTCGGTGCTGAGGGGCAGGTCGGCATAGGCGGCGTCGACTTCCCGCCAGTTGCCGCGCTCGTACAAGAAGGTCACGAACGCCAGGCCGCGGTCATAGGGGAAGCTAAGGTCTTGCAGGATATAGGGCGGCGGCGACTCGTCCGGCACGGTCTGGTTGGGGGGCTCGTAAGCCGTGATATCCTGAAAGTCTTCGGGCGAGGCAAACTGGTCCAGCCATTGGCCCATCACCAGGGTGGCGTCGCCCTCGATCAGCGCGCGCACCGCGTCGCAGTATTGGGCGTTGCTGGTGCAGTAGGGATACACGCCCAGGTCGTCAATGGCGAAATGCTGATCCTGGAGGGCGTGGGTCATTTCGTGCGCGAAGACAAAACGCTCCACGCCGCCGAAATCGTCGCCGATGACAAACAGCTCGCGCAGCCAGGGGAGATAGAAGCCGCCCACGCTGTCGGCGGCGTTGTTGATGGCATAGCGCGCCAGATCATAGCCGGGCGGCACCAAGCCCAGGGCTCCAAGCACACGCGCCTCGGTGACCAGGGCGGCGCGCAGTTCTTCATCCAGCACCAGCCCAGCGAGGATGTCGGGCACCCGGTCGCGGGCGATGAGGTAGCGAGGCGTGTCTTCCTCGACTTCCAGTTCTCGCAGGGCCGCTACCTGTTCAGCGATGACGTCCATTTCGGCCCCTTGCGTGCCATCCGGCGGCGCGAACGTGGCTGTCAGGGTGGGCGTGCGCGTGGCCGTGGCCCGTTCGGTCACCGTGGCGGGCGGCACGGGCGTGGCCGTCCATTCCGGCGGCAGGGTGGGAAACAGGACAGGCGAGGCGGTGAAGGTGGGAATCACGGTGACGGCCGCCGGAACGGGAAACAGCACGGCGGGCAGCACGCTGGCCCACAGCGCGTAGAGCGTAAGGACGAGGACGAGCCCGCCCGCGATGGCGGCCAGGAGACGCCAGTTGGCCGGTAGCCTGAACTGCCGGCGCAGCGGCGGTGGTGGAGGCGGTGTATGGGCGATCACCTCCGCCTGGTTGGCGGCCAGGTGAGCGCGCAGGGTGTCGATGGTTTCGGTCGGCGGACTGGGCGATGGGCTGGGGAGCGGCTTGGGAGCCGGCGGCGGGGGCGGGGGCGGCTTGGCCGGTGGAGGAGGTTCGGCCGGGCGGCGTAGCTGGCCGGTGAGCGACGCCGTGGGACGGCGGGGGGCCGGCGCAGGGGCGGCGAGTTCGGCCAGCCGCTGGCGCGCGGCGGCATGCGTCGAGTCCACCCGCAGGGCGCGCTCCAGGCAGTCGCGTTGCTGGTCCAGATCGATGACGGCGCGGCTCAGGAGATACCAGCCCTCGGCCGAGTCCGGGTTCTGGCTCAGGAAGTGGGCCAGCACGGCGCGCGCCTCCGCCAACTGCCCAATCAGCAGCAGGTCGGCGGCCTGGGAGAGCGGGTCAGGCAGCGAGGTGGACATTGCCCCCAACTATATACCCCAAATGCCTAGGCCGGCCACCATTCTGGGTCTAAAGTACTGAGGCAGCCCAGGTGTTGGGCCACGGCCAGCAGCACGTGCGGCCCATGGGTGAGCGAGCCTTCGTAGCCGCAGGCCGTGCCATCGAAGGTGAAGTATTCCAGGCCGCTGTTGGGGCCGCCGTCGAACTGGCGGCGGGCAAAGCTCTCCAGCAGGTGGTCGCAGATGCGGTTAGCAGCGGCAGTAAAGCCGTGGCGCGAGAGCGCGCTCAGGTAATAGTAGCCGAGGGTGGGCGTGAGACTGCCGTTGATATAGACGCCAAAGGTGTCGTCTCCGCCGTCGCGGGCGGGCGATCCCCATTCGCCGATGAGATAGTCGGAGCGGGGGATAGGCTTGAGATTCAGGCACAGGCCGTAGTGGAAATCGTCATGGCCCAAGGCCTCGCGCTCGCGTTCGAGGGTCGTGAGGATGGAGCAGGCCAGGTGCGGCTCCACCAGTCCGTAGCAGATGGCGATGCCGTTGACGTAGGTATACGAGTGATCGTGGTAGGCACCATCAGCGCTGCGCCAGCCGGCGAGGAGGCCGGTGGCCGGGTTGAGCAGGGTGGGCACATACGCCGCCCTGATCCCGTCCGCCGCGGTCTGACAGCGCGCGGCCAGGACACGATCGCCAGCGTCGCGCGCCAGGGCCGCGCCCCCGCGCAGAGCGCGGTAGGCCAGCGCGCCGGAGTAGGCGTCGAAGTGACCGAAGCCGATGGTGTCCTGCATGTTGCAGCAGGCCAGGTGCGTGCCGGCGTTGCCGGTGTAGTGGGGGTGAACGTACAACCCGGTGGCCGCGTCCAGGTGGTCCAACAGATAGTCATACGGGCGGCGCAGGTGCGGCCATAGCGAGCGCAGCCAGTTGAGATCGGGCCGCGCCTGGTGCACGCGCGCCAGGCTGATGCCGATGGATGGCGCGGCGTCCATCGCCTGCTCCCAATAGCAGCCATAGCCCGGTCCGCCCTGCACCGCCAGCGTCGCGGTGTAACGGACCATCTCGATCAGGTTGGGACCGTCCGGCGCCAGCGCGGTGTAGGGGGCTTCGTCCGCCTGGAAGTACAGGCAGTTCTGGCAGTTGATGGAGAAGCCATTGTTGGAGAAGCCGCCGCCCTCGGGCCGAAAGGCGAAGGTGGACGCCCACCCGCGCCGCAGTCCATCCGGCAGGGGCGCGGCGCCGGGGCGGGCGGCTGGCTCCAGCGTACGCACGTCGAAGCTGAGCATGGTGGTGTGCTCACCCGGCAGCAGCGTAATCGTGCCCGCCGGGTCGTGGCGCGCACCTAACTGGATGCCGGCCATGGCTGTACGGCCATGAAAGCCGCTGGAGTCAATTTGGATCTCGACGTTATCACCGGGCTGCTCGGCGCAGAAGTTCAACCCGCCCAGGCCGGGCGCGGTAAAGGCCCCGCGCGGCTCGATGCCGCCATTGCGGCGGCGGCCGCGAAGGGGCAGGGCATTCGTGGCGATGGCGGCGGCGCGGCCGTTCCAGAGGAAGCCCCAGGCAGCGGCATCCAGCACGGTGATTGGCTCGCTGACCGATTGCGTGAGGCGCATCCGGAAGGTGCGCTCAAACACCTCGAACTCGGCGGAGATGGTGAGGCCGGGCCGGACCTGGAGGCCCGTGTAGCGCACGTGGTTGCCCGCAACCTCCACACGCCCGGTCCAGGCGAGAGAAGAGGCGTCGTAGTACAAGTCGTAGAGATAGGGGCCATTGCCGCCGGTCAGCTTGCGCGTGAGCTGGTAGATGCGGTAAAGCAGGTTCTCGTGCGCCACAATGCCGAGTGCGTCCCAGCCGAGCCAGGACAGATGCGGCCGGGCCAGCGCAAAGCCGACGCTGAGATAGGGGCTGGTGTAGCGCACCTCGTACTTAGTGGCCGCGACGGTTTGGCCGGCGACGGCCTCGGGCGCGATGCGCCCGCGCTCCAGCGGCGGCTGGAAGGGGATGTCCAGCGTGCGCGGCCCGGCCTCAGCCCCGAACCAGCGCAGGTTGTCCAGCATATAGAACGGCAGGGTGTAGGTGGTGGGGTGATTGATGCCACCCGCGAATTGGATGGGCGCCTCGATGGGGTAGCGCTCATCGCACAGCACTGAGGCGGCGTGGGCGCGGGCGCCATCGAGCGGCAGGGTGAAGACCTCGCCAGCCTTTAGGGGCGGGAGCTGACCGTCGAAGGCAATGCGGGCGCTTGTCAGGCCGCCTTCATAGAGATAGACCACCACATGGCGGGGTGAGCCGTGGCGTGAACCCGCGGCGAGGTTGGGGGCAGGCACCTCCAGGCGGTCCAGCCGGACGGGCTGGCGAAAACGATAGAAGCGGTGTACGCCCTGGCCGGGCAGCACGCCGCCCGTGAGCGGGTCGGGCGGCTCGGTCCACAGGCCAAACGGAACCTCGTCAACGGGCAGGCGGCTGGGGGCCGTCATCGCTGCGCCCGCATGGAGGCGGCAGCGGCCAGCGCGCCGGCCCCAGCGCCCCACCTGAGCCAGGCGCGGCTCACATCGGCCACGGTGACGGCCAGGGGACGCTCCGGCTGGCGGAATGCGGCCAGCATCAGGGCATTAGCGGCCACACCTACAAGCGAGACGGCGAACGCCGCTTCCGTGTAACCCAGGCGGCGCAGCGCGCCCGCCACGGCGAGGCTGGCGAGACCCACGCCCGCCCACTTGCGGCCAGGGCGCGGCCCGAGGGCAATAACGGTATCTCCAATCAGACGTTGCGCAGCGGAGAGGTGATGGGTGTGGCCGGCTGGCAGGTCACGGTCCAGGCCGCCCAACAAGTCCGGTGTGCGTGTGCGAGCCGCGAACCAGGCAGCGCCCAGGCCAGCCAGCCCCAGCCAGCGCCAGCGCCCTGCCCCCTGCCCCAACAGCGAGGCGGCCAGGGGCAAGACCCAGTCCAGGTTCAGGGAGCGGAACTGCTCAACCCGCATCTGATAGTCCTGCCCTGAGGTGAAGGCGGCCAGCGCCGCAGCGGTGCCGCCTTGCGCCAGGGCGGCACTCGCCAACCCGACGAGCGTACCGTCGCTGAGGGCGGCCGCGGCGGCGGGCGCGGCGGCGGCCCCGGCCAGGGCCAGCAGCTTGGGCGCATATGAAGGCGGGTAGGCTTCCTCCAGGCGCCCGCGCGGGCGGTCGTAGAAGGGCAAGGCAGCCGCGCCCGCCGCTGAAACAGCTGTCAGGGCGACAGCGACCGGCTCAGGCAGGCGCAGGGTGGAGGCGGCGGCCAGCGCGGCGGCCCCGGCGGGCGCCAGCGCGGCCAGGGCCAGGGTGCGGCGTTCGGGCGCGGACAGTATGGCGGGCGATTGGACCGCGCCGGACCACTGTGCTTCGAGCCGCTGCCGCCGGGTGGGTGCGGGTGCTTCGGCTTCTGGGCGCAGCACCAGCCCCAGCCCTTCCAACTCGCCCTTGAGGTGGTCGAGGTAGCGCAGGCACTCCAGGGGATCGGTGGCATGGATGCGGCGGAAGACATTGACGTAGCACAGCCGGATGCCCCGCATCTTGGCTAGCATGCCCCAATGGTGGGCGGCGGAGTGGTAGTCCTCCGGCACCATCGCCGCCGGGGTGAAGTAGTGGGCCAGCGCCACCTGCCCGCGCGGGGCGAGGCGCTTGGCGATGAACCAGTCGCCCTTCTGGTGGCGCGTCTCGCAGAAGTAGGCGAAGTGCAGGTTGTAGCGCAACAGGCAATCCACCGTCGCGTCCAGGTGCATCTCGTGGCCAAGGATCAGGTCGCCCTCGAAGGCCACCAGGCCGGGGCCGGGCCGGCCGGCGTGCAGGCCCGCCGCCTGGAGCAAAGTGCGCTCGACTAGGTGCGCCTCCGGCCACGCGAAAGAGACCGGGCGGGGCACGAGGCCCAGGCCCGCGTTCAGAATCTGCGCGGCGGCGGGCGCATCGAAGCCCAACCCCATTTCGGCCAGGGTGGGCCAATCGCCGGCCAAGGCCAGGGTGGGCACGGGCGTACCCGCGATCAGGCGCGGCATGGAGGCTGGGGCGCGCGCGCTGAGTTCGGCGATGAGGTGGTTCAGCAGGTCCAGTTCGCTGCTGGCCAGGAAGTGCCAGCGTCCGGCGAGCGGCGTGGGCAAGGCGGCCGGCACCACCGTGGGCACGACGCGGCCTTTCGCCACCAGCCGCGCGAGGGTGAATTCCGGCAAGGAAAGATGCGTGGCGCCGCGCTGGCAGGCGGTGTGGAGAAAGTCGCCCAGGGCCAGCCCGGCGCGGGTGGACACGGCCAGGGCATCGTCGTAATCGAGCACAATGTGGGCGCGGCGGTTGGACTGTTCCCAGGCGTGGCGCTGGCGCAGGGTGCGCAAAGACGCCGCGGCGCCCGCGGCGATGAGGCCAAGGTTCAAGAGGGAGGAAAGACGCATAATGTCGGGTGGGAGTGTGTGAGTAGAGGCTTGCCCGGCGGCAGGGGGTGATTATAGCCGAACGCGAGGCCGCGCCGGTCCTTTTCGGCCTTCAGGTCAATCGGCGCGTTTCAGCCGGGGATGAGACGCTCGCCCGGCGGGGATTCGCCCATGACCGTCAAAAACAGGGCCTCGATCTCATCCATCACGGCGGCGGGCACGCGGCCGTCAATGGGCACCTGGCCGCCCGCCATGGAGCGATGGCCGCCCGCCTTGCCGGGCGGCAGCACGATCTGCTGGATCAACTGGCCGGCGGTCTCGGTCATGGGCTTGGTGCGGAGCGAGACGTGCAGGGTGTCGCCGAAGGGCCCCATGCACAGCACGGCCTGCGCGCCGTCCAGGCGGATGAGCAGGTCGGCCATCTCGGCAGCCAGATCGAGTTGGTGCATTTCGGT
This sequence comes from uncultured Anaerolineales bacterium, assembly GCA_964497615.1. Classification (GTDB taxonomy): domain Bacteria; phylum Chloroflexota; class Anaerolineae; order Anaerolineales; family UBA6663; genus CAZCEC01. The sequence goes on from CAZCEC010000070.1 coordinate 24,393, forward strand.
GAGGCGCGCCACGGCGGCCTGCCCATACAACATCGTGTCTCGCAAGCCGCGGCTGAAGGCGCGAAAGTGATCGGGGGAGAGGCCGGCCTGCTCCACCTGGACCAACTGCGGCCGGCTGACCTTGGCTAGCAGCTTGAGGTACGTCTGCTCGTCCTGCGCGGAGGTGCCGCGCGACAGGCCGCGGGTGTCGGTCTTCAGGCCATAGAACATGGCCGTCGCCAGGATCGCGTCCGGCTCAAGCCCGGCCAGGGCAAGGTACTCGGACAGCATGGTCACGCATGCACCCAGCCCATAGCGCACATCGGCATAGGGCACCGCCGCGATCTGCTCGCGCAGGGGCTGGTGATGGTCAATGACAATCGCCGGGACGTGGTCCGTGGGCCAGCGGTTGTTGCCCGCGCCCGGTTGGGTGTCCACCAGGGCCACGGCGGAGTATTGGTCCAGGCCGGTCAACTCGTCCTCGTTCACCCACTCCGGTGTCAGGCGGTGCAGCATCACCTGGTTCTCGGCGCGAGCCACCAGGCCGCTATAGACCAGACGGCTGTTCACACCCCAGGCCTGCTTCAACAGCACGGCCAGTGCCTTGCCGGAGGCCAGCGCGTCGGGGTCGGGGTTGTCGTGCGTGAGGATGAGCACCGGGCCGGCGCCCGCCGCGGCGCGCAGGCGCTCCAGATCGGCCGGGGTGAGGGTCACGTTCTCGGCGGAGGGGCGGCCGGCTTCCATCAGGCCTGACCGTAGTTCATCGCCCGAAGCCGCCGGAATGCCTCCGGCTGGGCGCCGGCCGCGAGGCAGGCCAGGATCTGGGCCGCGCACTCTTCCGCAGTGGAGCGAGACGTATCCACCTCCACATCATACACCGCATGGCGATGGACCAGCTCGTGCTGGGCGGCGGCCTGCCCCAGGGTCCGGTTCGCGCGCGACGCTTCGCGCGCAACGAGCACCTCGAGTGGGCAGCGCACGCCGATCAGATAGGCGGGCAGATCCGCGAACAGGCGGGCGCAATCGGCCACCCAGGCAGGCTCCACCAGGACGTGGTCGGCCACGACGTTCAGGCCCGCGCCCGACAGCGCGGCAATGGCCCGGTGCATGCCGGTGAAAAGCTGGTGGCCAAACGGCCCGGCCTCCACGGCCCGGCCCAGGATGCCGTCCCACAAGGGGCGGTTGAGAAAGCGGCCGGGGAGCATGAAGATGAACTTGTCGATGCCCGCATCGAGGTAGGGCTCGGCCAGGGCGCGCTGGAGGGCGGCCACGAGGCTGCTCTTGCCGGAACTGGAAGCGCCGTTGAGGACGAGGATCGTGCCAGCCACGGGTTGATCAAAACGTGCGCTTGGGCGAAGAGGTCTGGCGGCCTATGGCACTCAGATGACTTCGTCACGCACCATATCGATCACGTGGTGGGTTCGGCGGCTGGGTCGTGGCGGCCGTTGGGCTGCTTTTCCGAGGCAGCGGGCGCGGCAGCCTGCGCCGGCGGGTGCGACGCCGCGCGTTCGGCCACGGCGGCCACGAAGGCGCGGAACAGCGGGTGGGGGCGGTTGGGCCGCGAGAGGAATTCGGGGTGGAACTGGGTGCCCACCATGAAGGGATGGGCGGCCAGCTCGGCGATCTCCACCAGGCGCTCATCGGGCGACAGGCCGGAGAACACCAGGCCGGCTTCGCCCAGGCGCTGCCGATAGCTGTTGTTGAACTCGAAGCGGTGGCGGTGGCGCTCGTGGGCCACAGCCCCGGCGGGCAGGTCGTAGGCGTCGTCGGCTTTGGTGCCGGGGGTCAGCTTGCAGGGATACACGCCCAGGCGCATGGTGCCGCCCATGTCGGCGATGCCGCGCTGCTCGGGCAGCAGATCGATGACGGGGTGCGGGGTGGCCGGGTCGAATTCCGTGGAGTTGGCCTCCTCGGAATTGAGGGCGTGGCGCGCGAACTCGATGCACATCGTCTGCATGCCGAGGCACAGGCCCAGGTAGGGCACCGCGTTCTCGCGGGCGTGGCGGGCGGCCGCGATCTTGCCTTCGATGCCGCGCGAGCCAAAACCGCCCGGCACCACGATGCCATCCGCCTGCCGCAGTTCGTCCCAGCCCCGGCCTTTCTCGAGGTCGGCCGAGTGGATCCAGTCAATCTCCACTTCGCGGTCCAGGGCCAGCCCCGCGTGCTTGAGCGCCTCGCGCACGCTCATGTAGGCATCCTGAAGCTCCACGTACTTGCCCACCAAGGCCACGCGCACCGATGGCTTGGGCTTGCGCACGCGCTCCACGAGTTCCTGCCACTCGCGCCAATCGGGCACGGCCCGCGCTTCCAGGTGCAGGCGCGCCAGGATGATGTCGGCCACTTTGGCCTGTTCCAGCATGAGGGGCACTTGATACAGCACGGGCGTCGTGACCATCGGGATGACGGCCTGCTCGGTCACGTCGCAGAACAGGGCGATCTTCTGGCACAGGTCGCCGTTGACGGGGAAGTCGGACCGGGCCACGATGATGTCGGGGCTGATGCCCAGCGAGCGCAGTTCGCGCACCGAGTGTTGGGTGGGCTTGGTCTTCAGCTCGCCGGTGGCGCCGATGTGGGGCAGCCAGGTGACGTGAATGAAAAGGGCGTTGTCGCGGCCCACGTCGGTGCGCATCTGGCGCATGGCCTCCAGAAAGGGCTGCGACTCGATGTCGCCCACCGTGCCGCCCACTTCCACCAGCACCACTTCCGCGCCGGTCTCCTTCGCCACCAAACCGATGCGCTTCTTGATCTCACTGGTGATATGCGGGATGACTTGAATGGTGCCGCCCAGATAGTCGCCGCGGCGCTCCTTGGCGATGACCTCGGAGTAAATCTGGCCGGTGGTGATGTTGCACACCTTGCTGAGGTTGGTGTCGATGAAGCGTTCGTAGTGGCCCAGGTCCAGGTCGGTCTCGGCGCCGTCGTCCAGCACATACACCTCGCCATGCTGGTAGGGGCTCATGGTGCCGGGGTCCACGTTGATGTACGGGTCCAACTTCTGGATCGAGACCGACAGGCCGCGCTCCTTGAGCAGCCGCCCGATGGCCGCGGCGGTGACGCCCTTCCCCACCGAACTGACCACGCCGCCGGTGATGAAGATGTACTTGGTCATAGGTTCACACTCCTGCCTGTGCGAGTCAGATACGGATTACCGAGTCGGGCCGGCTCAATCGCCGGACGAAGGATACGCCAACCGGGTCAAGTATAACAAGTCCGCGCCATCCAGCAGGCGCAATCTCTCAATCTCCGGATAGTAGTACAACGCCGCCGCGACGGTGTATGCGCCGGGCGCGAGATCGGGCGGCAGCGGCACGGCGAAGGCCGTCTCAAACAGGTCTCCATTGCGCCACTCGGTGCTCTCCACCCCTGGTCCATCGGCCTGCGCCACAAGATTGCCCGGCTCGCCGAGCACATACACTCCGAAGTGAATTGTGCGCGGCGGCGCGGGCTGCTCGACTGACCACATCAGGCGCACGTTCAGCCACCCGCCCGGCTCCAGCTCGCCATCCACGACTGCCTGCCCCAGCGCCAGGCCATTGGCCCATTGCCCGAGCGGGTCGCCCGCGGGCAGTTGCGTTGCCGCGTCCGCGCGGGCCGGGGCCGGAAGGTCAAAGAACCGCCAGGTCTCCTCGGGCGTTTGCACCGTGGCCGCCGGCAGGGGCGCGGCCACCGCCGCCAGCCACTCCAGCGCACCTGGCTCCGGCTCGCTAACGAAATACAGGGCGCACGGCGCGGGCAGCAGGCGGCCCTCGGTGGCGGAAACGAACCGCGTCCGCGGCGGATCGCTGGCATCGAGGCGCGTGAACTCGCGCAGCAGCGCAAACCGCGACGCCTCGAACTGGCCGCCGTTGGAGACGACGACCAGCACACAGCCCGGCCGTTCGGCCAGGAGGGCGCGGCTGTGGTCAATGGCGGCCTGCACATCCACCACCCGCTGCCGCCCGCCTGCGCCGGAGGCGAGGTGGTTCTGCCCCAGGATGTCGAGGCGCGCCTGCTGGGCGGCGATCAGCGCCAGCGGCGCAAATGCCAGGGCCGGCAGCCAGTAGTTGAGCCGGGATGTGGACGGCCAGCGAGCCCTCAGCCAGCGGCAGGCCCGGTCGGCCAGGCGCGCCATGAGCAAGAAGGGTGCGGGCAGCACATACAGCAGATAGTAATTCTGAAGGTATTGGTTGTGACGGAGGAAAAAGAAGACGGGGAGAAGAGTCCACAGGAGCAGGATGAAATCGGCGCGGCGCGCATCGGTCTCTGCGGCTGGCGCGCTGGCGGCGGCTCGCAGCGTTGGAGCAGCGCCCATCTCACGCCACCCGCGCACCACGCCTTCGAGGGCAACTCCAACCGCCGCCGCAACGATCGGGCCGACGATCCAGGCCAAAGGCAGCGGTCCCTCGAAGGCCGCCCAGCGTTCGGCGGGCAGGAAGAGCGTGGCCAGGCTGCCGCGCCCGTGCAGCAGGTCCAGCAGGATGAGCAGGGAGGCGGCGCTCACCTGGGCGGGCTGGCCCAACCCGGCGCGCAGCGCGTGCCAGTCCACGAAGTTGTTGCGGATCTCGAACAGCAGAAAGGGGAACCAGGTGACAGCGAACACAGCCGCCGCCGCCAGCACATGCGCCGCCCGCACCCGTGACCGGAACACCACGGCCGCCACCAACAGGATGGGCAAGAGCACCACCGCCGTCAGGTGGACCTGGATGACAGCCGAGAGGCAGACGGCCGCGCCGATGAGATACAGCCCGCGAGGCCGGTAACAGAGGTAGAGCAGGAAGAAAGCCAGGGTGAGGGCGGCAAAGCCCGGCACGAACGACTGCATCCAAATCAGCCGGCCATAGTAGACCGCCCATGGGTTGACGGCGAAGAGGAGGGTGGCCCACCAGGCCGTGTGCCGGCCAAACACGCGCGCGGCCGCCCACCCCGCCGCCAGCACGCCTGCCAGGTTCACCAGCGCCACCAGCCACACCACACCAAGCAGGTGGGTCGAAATGAACAGGGGCAGCGCATACAGGTATTCGACGAGAGGAGGGTTGAAGACGCCAAACGACGACTTCATGGAGGCCAGGGGCAACGGGCCGCCGTGAACCCACTCCAGCGCCGCGTTGAGGGTCAGCGCCTGGTCGCCCCACATTTCGGTATAGCCAAGCAGCCGCAGTCGCAGCCAGGCAGTACCGACGATTAAGCTAAGGGTGAGAGTCTTTTCCCGGAGGTCGAAGCGGCGGCGGTAGGGGGTCCGCGTCACGCCATCGGCCTCAGGGGCGCTCCGCTTTCATTGGAGCGCCACGGCGTACCACGCGAGGGGCACGAAGACATCATGGAGATCGAAGTGCGTCCAGCCTTCATTGAACGGCGCGCCGGCGGTAAAGAGGGTCGCGCCGACGACATAGGGGTCCTGGCGCATCTGAGCATCATACCAGGCCAGCAGGTTCACGTAGGCCTCCGGCCCGGAGGGGCCATAGCCCTGCTGCACCCACCAGTCGGCGTAGCTCTTCCAGGCCCGGCCGCCGGGGTCGTTGCACGGGCCGCCCGCATTGGGCCGGCCCTCGACGCCCGCTTCGCTGATCACCAGGGGCAGATCGCCCATGCCGCGCGGCTTGAGGTAGCCCTCGTACCAGAAGCGATAGCGCAGAGCATGATAGCCCACCGGCACGCTGCCGAAATTCGGCGCGCCGGGAATGGCGCCCGTCTGCCCGGTGGTCACGCCGCAATCCATGGTGGGCGAATTGTACTCATGCAGGTGGAAGATGCCACCACAGTTATAGGCAGCCTCCAACGCCGGCATGAATACGGCCATATCGGCGTATTCGGGCACGCCCACCGAGAAGCCGCCCACCGCCGCCCTGAAGCCCAGCGCTTGCATGGCGCAGGCCCGGTGCGCTTCGAAGCGGGCGTACCAGCCCAGCCGATCGTGGTTCACCGGCACAAACTCATTCCACCCTTCCCAGTAATCTGCACCGGGGTTCAGGCGGTAGCGCTCGATCTGGCTGGCGATATAGAGATCGGCCGCCTCCTCGGGCGACATTGTGAAAACCCAGTCCTCATTTTGCTCGGCGATGCGGCCGATGGTGACCGTGTTGGGAGAGACCTGCTTGACCTCGCTCAGCCAGCCCAGATCGCCCACGGCCTTGACCACGCGCGGCCGCGTCCGGCGAATGAACTCCATGATGAAGGGGTCGTTGTTCTGGACCACATGGACGCCCAGCTTGCTGTTGGTCAGCCGGTCGAGGCCGTTGGGCCAGTTGGGGGTCGGCGGCACCGGCGGCGGCTCGGGCAGCAGGTCGGCTTGAACCCTCTCAGTCGGGTCGGCCCGCATGACCTCCGGAAAGAAGGCCGTGTAGAACTTGGGCGTGGAGGTGGGGCCAGGCTGTTCCGCCAGATTGGTGGAATTCTGCCACCACAGCCAGTCCCACACGCGGACGGGCGTGGCGGAAGGCTGGGGCGTAGCCTCGGCGCTGCTCGCGGTGGGATAAACGCTGGTGCTGCCCGCCAGCGATGTGGCGAGGCCGGGCACCAGCGGGATGTCGGACGCGGCGCTGACGCTGATGACCAGCAAGGCCAGCAATGCCCCCGCCAGGATGAGCGTGAAGCCGATGAGGCGCCGACGCTGCTGCGGCGGAAGTGAACGAGACGCTTTCACCTTGCGAATGATCATACCACAGTCTAACCTTGGAGGGATGCAGGAAACGTTGCCTGGAACGCATGTTATAATTTTCGCGGCCCCACACCACTCATGCCCAAGGTATTTGTCGCTCTCGATCTGGAAACTACCGGCCTCGAACCGGACCGCGACGCCATCATCGAGGTCGGAGCGGTCCGGTTCAAGGGTGAGCGTGTCGAGGCTGAGTATTCAACCCTCGTCAATCCCAACCGCAAGCTGAGCCCCTTCATCACCCGGCTAACGGGCATCACCGACGACATGCTGGTGAACGCGCCGCGCCTGCCCCTGGTGCTGCCCAAGCTCGAAGCCTTCGTGGGGGATGCCACCATTGTTGGACATAACATCCGCTTTGATTTGAGTTTCCTGCGCGCCAAGGGCGCCCTGCGTAACAGCGACGCAGTGGACACGTTTGATCTGGCCTCGGTGATGCTCCCCTCTGCCGGCCGATACAACTTGGGGTCGCTCGGCAAGGCGCTGGGCGTGAGCCTGCCGGCCACGCACCGCGCCCTGGACGACTGCAAAGTGACGGTGGGCGTGTACCGGGCGCTTTACCGCAAGGCGCTGGAACTGCCCTCCACATCCTGGCGGAGATTGTGCAGGTGGGGCAGGACATCGAGTGGGGCGCAGGGGCCATTTTTGAGGAAGCGTTGCGCGCCCGGTCGAAGGAAGTGGCGCCCGCGCGCCAGGCCGGGACCGCTGATGCGCTTGGGCCGCTGTTTGGGCGCGCGGAGGGCCGCGGCGACGGCGCCCTTCAGCGCAAGTCGCGCATCGAGCCGCTGGACCTGGATGAGCTGGCGGCGACCCTGGAGCACGCCGGCCCGTTTGCCCGCCACTTCCCGGGCTATGAGTACCGCGCCGAGCAGGTGCAGATGCTGCGGGCCGTGGGCCGGGCCTTCTCCGATGGGCGGCATTTGATCGTGGAGGCCGGCACCGGCACGGGCAAGAGCTACGGCTACCTGATCCCGGCCGTCCACTGGGCGCTGAAGAACGGCGAGCGGGTGGTCGTCTCCACCAACACCATCAACCTGCAAGACCAGTTGATGCGGAAGGACATCCCCGATTTACAGGCAGCGCTGGACCTGGACTTCAAGGCGGCGCTGCTCAAGGGACGCAGCCACTATCTGTGCCCGCGCCGGGTGGACAACATGCGCCGCCACGGCCCCAAGACGGCGGAGGAGATGCGCGCCTATCTGCGGGTCGATTCGCTGAAGTTCGTTTC
>CAZCEC010000071.1:0-31845 GCA_964497615.1 uncultured Anaerolineales bacterium
GAGAGCGGGGGGGGTGGGGGGGGCGGGGGGGGGGTTGGGGGGGGGGGGGGGGGGGGGGGGGGCGGGGCTGCTGCCGGCGGCGCGGCCGGAGCACTTGGCGCTGTTCGCGCGGCAGTTCGCGGCGGCGTTGGCGAGCGCGCCGGTGACGGGGCTGCTGAGCGACCGGGGCGGCGCGGTGGCGCTGGGCAATGTAGTCAACGCGGATTTTCTGCTGCGCGGGCTGTTGCCATTCTTCGGGGGCGGGGACGGGCTGCGGCTGATCCCGTTTGTGGGGTTGGCGGGGCTGGGGCTGGCGCGGCTGGCGTGGCGCGGCCGGGGGCGGCTGGCGCTGAGCGTGCTGTGGCTGGTGCTGGCCCCGGCGCTGGTGATCGTGTATCTGCAATACCGGCAGGAGTTCTTTGCGCTGCGATATGTGCTGTTTGCGCTGCCGGTGTATCTGCTGCTGGCGGCGGAGGGGTTGGGCACATTGGCGGCCGGGGTGAGCGGGGCTATGAAAGCCCCGACTACGGGGGCGGCGGCCGGGGCGGCGCTGGCGTCGGGAGCGGTGATGGCGCTGGGCGCGGCGCTGCTGGTGGGGCTGCAATGGGGGCAGGTGCGGCGCGACTATGCCGCGCCCAAGGATGACTGGCGGCGCGTGGGGGCGTTCCTGACGGCGAATGTGCGGCCGGGCGACACGGTGGGCGCACCGGATGTGCAGGCGTTTGTGCGCTTCTATGCGCCGGGGCAGGCCGGGGCGCTGGTGAGCGCCAACGACCGCGGGCCGCACGAGCAGGCGCTGGCGAACGGGGAGCGGTTCTGGTTTGTGTGGTCGGACTTGACGCAGACGCCGATTGACCAGACGCGGGCGTGGGTGGAGGGCTTGCCGGGGGAGCGGGTGCAGCTTGATCCGCGCATCTGGGTGATCTTTGTGCATCCGGGGCGGACGCAGGCGGAGATGCTGAGGGAGGCGGAGGGTTTCACGATCCCGCCGTCGTCGTTGCCTTAGAAGGATTCAACACGAAGTCACGAAGGGCACGAAGCAGCACGAAGTCAAAACTTACAAACCAAGATTCCTCGGCAAAGACCGCCTCGGAATGACATTGACAGCGGTCAGGCCGGGAGAAAAAGACCGCCTCGGAATGACATTGACGACGGTCCGTCCAGGACGAAGCGCACGGCCAATGCGCGATTGAGGGGGCCAGGCAGTATCAGACGCCGTAGGGGTCGTTGGATTGGAGGTAGGCGAGGAGCATGGCGCGCTGGGGGTGCGGGCGCAGCCAGGCGTCAAGCTCGCGCAGGCGGGCATAGTCGAGGTCGCCAAACTTGTCGCGGTAGAGCTTCTCGAAGCGGGCGGCGCTCTCGGCGCGCTGCATCTGATCCTGCCAGGGCCGGGTGAAGAACTGGTTCACCTTGTCGTGCAGGCTGCGGGCCACGAGCGCATCCCACTCCTGCCGGTCGAGCCACACGCCGTGACAGTGGCCGCAGCGGTCCAGCCAGAATTGCACATTGGGGATCACGCGGAAGCGCCGGAGCATGTGCCCGCAGTCGGGGCAGAGCTTGACGGTGTCGGCGTCTACAGTGGGAATGGGGGCATCGGTGATCTCGGCGGCGGGCAATAGGCTGGGGCGGGCCATCACCCAGCGCAGATATTCGTTGCCATTGAGCCACACGCCAGTGCAGTTGGGGCAGCGGTAGGCGGGCAGGCCGTCGTCCAGGGACACCGGTTCGAGCACAAAGGTCTTGCAGACGGGGCAGTTCATGCGCCTCCTTCCAGTTGGGCGATGAGGGCGGGCAGTTGGCCGAGGCGGGCCAGCTCGTGGAAGCGTCCGGCGGCGGCTTCGTGGCTGGACACGGCCTCGTGGGCCCAGGTGACGGCGTAGGGCACGTAGACGGCGTGCGCGCCGAGGGCGGCGACGGGCAGGACGTCGGAGCGGAGGGAGTTGCCGACCATGAGGAAGCGCTGGGGGGCGACGCTGTGGCGCTCAAGCAGGGCGGCGTAGGTATCACGGTTCTTGTCGCTGACGATCTCCACGTGGCGGAAGTAGTTGGCCAGCCCCGAGCGGGCGACCTTGGTCTCCTGGTCGAACAGATCGCCCTTGGTAATGATCATCAGACGGTGGGACTGCGCCAGGGCGGCGACGGTCGGCTCGACGTCGTCCAGCAGGGTGATGTCGGCGGTGAGCATGGCTTTGGCGAGGTCGATGATGCGCTGAATGTCCGGCCCGCCGACGCGGCCGCCGGTGAGCTCGATGGCGGTTTCGATCATGGACAGGGTGAAGCCTTTGACGCCGTAGCCGAAGTAGCGCAGGTTGCGCATCTCGACTTCGTAGAGATGGCTGTCCAGGATCTCGGGGGAGACGTAGGGGGCGAGCAGGGCGCGGAACTGCGCCTGGGCGTCGGCGTAGAGGTGCTCGGTGTGCCAGAGGGTGTCGTCGGCGTCGAAGGCGATGAGGTCGAGGGGCATGGCGGGCATGGCTATATCTTACCGCAGAGCACGCGGAGCGCGCGGAGAAGGGCGGAAGCGGGAGGAGCGCAGAAGTGTTGCTGGGAATGGCGGCTCATTGATCCATCACCGGCGCAGACTGTCACCTTGAGCGCGAATGACGGTTGGTGGAACTGGTGATGGGGAGGCGCGCGAAAGGTATCGTTGATTAATGCAGAGACATCAGCGATATCCTTCGCGCGCGGAGGGGGTGGGAGGCCGGGGTTGTGTTCGTTCGCGCTCAGGATGGACAGTGGCTATCCCAGGATAACAAAGAATATCAACGGCCTGATGGCGCGTCACGGGTCCAGCGGGGCGTGGCGGACGGCGAGGATGGCCTGACCGGCGGGCGATTGGACCCAGGCCAGGAAGTCGCGGGCGGGGCCGGCAGGGTCGGCGGGGGCGACGGCAACGATGAGGGCGCTGAACTCGGCGGGTTGGCCTTCGGCGGTGAGCATGGGCATGGGGCGGACGAAGTCGGCCAACTCGGGGCCGATGAGATAGCCGAGGCCGCCGGTGTTGCCGCCAATCAGCTCGCGCATGGCGCCCCAGGTGGGGGCGAGGCGGGCGCTGGGGGTGACGGCGGCGGGCGGCGGGTCGCCCCACAGTTGGGCGCGGAAGAAGTCATCGGCGGGAGAGCCGGCCTCGCGGGCGGCGAGGTAGATGTCCCCCTGCTCCGCGCTCACGTCGCTCCACTGCGTGAGGCGGCCGGCGAAGATGTCCTGCGCCTGGGCGACGGTGAGCGAGGCGATGGGGTTGTCGGGATGCACGACGAGGTGCAGGGGCAGGTTCCCCACCGGCGTGCCGAAGAGGGCGGGGTCCGGGGTGATGGTGAGGGCGAGGTCGGCGCGGCCGGCGCGGAGCTCGGCGGCGAGGCGGCCGGGCGTATCCAGGGCGGGGTTGACGAGCACATTGGGGTTGACGTCGGCGTAGGCCAGGGCCAGGTCGTAGGCCAGCGGCTCGGTGAGGTCGGTGGCGAGGAGGCGGATGAGGGCCGGGGTGGGGGGGGGTAAGGGGGGGGGGGCGGCGCAGGCAGCGAGGAGAAGGATGAAGTATGAAGGATGAAGGATGAAGGAAAGGCGACGAGGGGTGGGCGGCGACCGAAGAATGGACGGCGGACGAAAGACGAAGGACGGAGGACGAAGGACGGACGAGCGACGACGGGCGACCGGCGACCGAAGACGGGACAGAAGACGAGAGACGAAGGAGAGAGGGCGAGGGCGCATGGTGTGGTGGATCGGTGAGCTTCAGTGATCTTCGGCGGAAAGACCGGCCAGGTTTTGATGCCAGGGCGTTGGGCCGCGTGGGCGCAAAACCTGGCTGGTCTGACCGTTGAGCTTCGCCGTTAAGACCTGCCAGGTTTTAGCTCCAGGGCGTTAGGGCGCTTGGGCGCGAAACCTGGCAGGTCTGTTCGAGGCTGACCGCTGGCCGGCGTTGATTTTACCGCAGGGCGGCGACGAGCAGGCAGAACACGCTGGCCGCGACGCAGTAGAGGGCGAAGCCGTAGAGCGAGTGGCGGTTGAGGTAGCCGATCAGCCAGCGGATGCACAGGTAGCCCACGACGAGGGCGGCGAGGAAGGCGGCCAGGATGGGCGGCAGGTAGGCGGCGAGGTTGGGCAGGGCCAGCAGGTCCAGCAGGGCGATGAGGCCGGCGGCCAGCAGGGCCGGCACCGACATGAGAAAGCTGAAGCGGGCGGCGTCGGCGCGCTGGAAGCCGCGGGCCAGCCCGGCGGCGATGGTGGCGCCGGAGCGCGAGACGCCGGGGAAGACGGCCAGCAACTGCCCAAAGCCGATGAACAGGGCATCCACCCAGGTGAGAGTCGCCAGCGGGCGGGCGCGGCGGGCCAGGCGCTCGCTGACGTACAGCAACAGGGCGGTGACGAGCAGCAGGGCGGCAGTGAGGGCGGGGCTGCTGAAGACGCTCTCCAGAAAGTCCTTGAAGAGCAGGCTGAGGCCGGCGGGCAGGGTGGCGAGGGCGACCAGCCAGCCCAGCCGCGCCTCGGGCGTGCCGATGGGGCGGCGCTGGACGAGGCCCAGCAGCACGCCGCGGACGATAGCCAGCAGGTCCTTCCAGAAGTAGGCGAAGACGGCCACCAGGGTGCCCAACTGCACCAGCACATCGAAGGCGAAGATCATATCGGGGGAGAACTCCCAGCCCAGCAGCCAGGGGACGAGCACCAGGTGGGCGGAGGAGGAGACGGGGATGAATTCGGTGAGGCCCTGAACCACCCCTAACAGGATTGCTTGAAGGATTGACATGTGAATTCAGAGGGGCATAAGGGGCATAAAGGGTATAAGGGGCGTCAGGTCTTAGGTGACCCCTTATGCCCTTCATACCCTTTATACCCATTGGGTCCTTGATAGTTGGATAGGAAGTCGCTCGCGTAGGCGGCGAACGTGCCGGCGAGGATGGCGGCGCGCATCTCGCGCATGAGGGTGAGCAGCAGGTGGACGTTGTGCAGGGTGAGCAGCACGGCGGCCAGGATTTCGTTGGCAACGACAAGGTGGCGCACGTAGGCGCGGGTGAAGTGCGCGCAGCAGTAGCAGGCGCAGCCCGGCTCCACGGGGCGCGGGTCGCGGGCGAAGGGAGCATTCTTAAGATTCAGGCGGCCGGTGCGGGTGAGGGCGGCGTGGTTGCGGGCCAGGCGCGTGGGCAGCACGCAGTCAAAGATATCTACGCCGCGCGCCACGCCGTGGACCAGGTCTTCGGGCGAGCCGACGCCCATCAGGTAGCGCGGCTTGCGGGCGGGCAGTTCCGCGTCCATCACGTCCAGCATGGCGTGCATCTCGGCCTTGGTCTCGCCCACGGCCAGGCCGCCGATGGCGTAGCCGGGGAAGTCGAGCGCGGCCAGGTGGCGGGCCGACTGGGCGCGCAGGTCGGGGAAGATGCCGCCCTGGGCGATGCCGAACAGGGCCTGGTCGGGGCGCGTCTTGGCGGCCAGGCAGCGGGCGGCCCAGGCGTGGGTGCGGGCCAGGGCAATCTCGTTGTAGGCGCGGTCGAGGGGCGGCGGGCACTCATCGAAGGCCATGATGATGTCGGCGCCGAGGTTCTCCTGAATGAGGATGGACTTCTCCGGGGTGAAGCGGTGGAGCGAGCCGTCAATGTGGCTCTTGAAGGTCACGCCATCGTCGTCAATCTTGCGGGTATCGGAGAGCGAGAAGACCTGGAAGCCGCCGGAGTCGGTGAGGATGGGGCCGGGCCACTGCATGAAGGTGTGCAGGCCGCCCAGGTCGCGCACCAGTTCGTCGCCGGGGCGCAGGTAGAGATGGTAGGTGTTGCTGAGGACCAGGGTGGCGCCCAACTCGTGCAGTTGGGCGGGGGTGAGGGCCTTGACGGTGGCGGCGGTGCCCACGGGCGCGAAGACCGGCGTGAGCAGGTCGCCGTGGGGGGTGGAGAAGGCGCCGGCGCGGGCGCGGCCGGACTGGGCGGAGAGGGTGAAGTCGAACATTGGGTAGGTAGTATACCGCCCTCAGGTGATCGAGCGCCTGCGCGGTGAAAACGATTCGGTTGGCGAATTCATACCGCCTGGGCTGGCGAATCGAATTCGCGCCTGAAGGCCTTCGGCCGCCGCGTCCCTCTCCAGGGACGCAGGAGGTGCGATCTCAGGTCAGGCTCTGCAACCGTCGAAACAGACTCAAGAGGCCAGGCGTGAGGCATGTGACGAGCTAGCCCCCATATGCCCGGCGGCTCTTCTCAAGGATGAAATCCCCGGCGCGGATGGGCGGATAGCGGGGCGGGTTGTCGGGGCCGCAGCAGCCGGGCAGGCACTCGATGAGGGCGTCGGGGTTGGGGTTGTGGAAGAAGGCCAGCGACTGGCGGCGGCTGCGCGATCCCGCGCCAGCCGGCGGGTTGACGACGCGATGCAGGGTGGAGACCCAGCGGTCGTTGGTCCAGCGCATCATCATATCGCCCAGGTTGATGACCAATGCGCCCTCGGGCACGACGACATCCAGCCACAAGCCAGCGCGAGTGCGTACCTGGAGGCCGCCCAGGACGTTTTCGGAGCGCAGAATAGTAAGGGTGCCGTAATCGGTGTGGGCGCCCGCGCGAAGCTGGCCCGGCTGCGGCGCGGCGGCGGGCGGCGGGTAGTTGATGACGCGCAGGAAGGCGCTGGAGCGGTCGATCTTGTCCGCGAAGAAATCGGCGGGGAGCGCCAGGGCGAGGGCGAACACGCCCAGCAGTTCGGCGGCCAACTGCTCCATGCGCGTGAAGTAGGCGGTGAGGGCGGCGCGCAGGCCGGGCGGCTGGGCGGGCCAGGGCACGGCGTCGAAGTCGCGGCCGACGTTGAACGACTCCTTCAGGTCGGCGGGGGCGGGCTGGCCGAGGCTGCGGGCCAGGCTCTCGCCCTGGAGGGGGCTGTAGCCCGCGCCCTGGGGCGTGAGGGGCAGGCGTTCTTTCTCGTCGCGGGGCAGGTCGAAGAAGGCGCGGGCCGATGCGGCGGCGCTTTCGATGAGGGCGGGGGCGACGCCGTGGCCGGTGATGGTGAGGAAGCCGATCTGCTCGCAGGCGGCGCGGACGAGGGCGACGACGGGGGACGGGTCGCCGCCGGTGTGGAGGGGGGCGAGGTCGATGAGGGGCACGCTGGCCGGTGGGAGGGCGTTGGTGGGCATCAGGCTGGTGCCGCCGGGAGGCAAGATTCCTCACCCGCACGGAGGCTGCGCCGGGGCCAACGGGCTGAGGCGGGTTCGGAATGACAGTTCCAGAAGAGCGCGAAGCTCGGTGGCTGCGGTTGATGCGGCGGATGGGCGGCGCCGGGCAGGGGAAGGGTGCGGAGCTGCATCAGCGGATGCCCCAGAAGAGGGCCAGGCCGGCGAGGAAGATGACGAACAGGATAATCGTCACTGGGGCGCCCAGACGGGCATAGTCCTTGAAGCGGTAACCGCCCGGACCCATGACCAGCAGGTTGGCGGGGTGGGCGATGGGGGTGAGGAAGGCGGTGGAGGCGCCGAGGGCGACCGCCAGGGCCAGCCCGCGCGGGTCCACGCCCAGGCGCTGGGCGGCGGCGATGGCGATGGGAGCCAGCACCAGGGGCGTCACCTGGGCGCTGACAATTTGCGTGAGCAGGGTGGAGGTGAGGAACAGGCCGCCGGCCAGGGGCAAGGGGCCGAGCGCGCCCAGCACCGCGACCAGTCCATCGCCCACCAGGGCCGCGGCGCCGGTGGTGGTGAGGGCCAGGGCCAGGGGCAGCATCCCGGCGATGAGGAAGACGGTCTTCCACTCGATGGCGCGGTAGGCGTCGTTCATATCCAGGCAGCCGAAGATCAGCATGAGGACGGCGGCGGAGAAGGCGGCTTCGGCCAGGGGGAGCACGTTGCTGGCGGCCAGCACCACGGCCAGGGTGGTGAGGCCGACGGCAATGAGGGCGCGGCGCGAGACGCGCAGGGGGCCGGTATCTTCTTCCAGGACGATCAGGCCGGGCTCGTCGCGCAGCAGGGCAATCTTGGAGCGGCGGCCCTGGAGCAATAGGGCGTCGCCGAAGCGCAGGGGGATTTCGGCCAGCGCCTCGCGCAGGGTCTGGCCCTCGCGCCAGATGGCGAGGACGCGCAGATCGTACTTCTCGCGGAAGTGCGTGTCGCGCAGGGTTTGGCCGGCGAAGGACGAGCGCGGGGCGAGGACCGCTTCCACCAGGCTGACCTGCTGCGAGGCCAACTGCCCGGACCAGGCCGGGTCGTCGGTGAGCTTGAGGCCGTGGCGGCTCAGTTCGGAGTCGTCGGTGATGCCGGTGAACAGGATGATGTCGCCTTCGAGCACCTCGTCGCGCGGGCGCGGGGCGAGATTGACGCCGCCGCCGCGCGAGATGCCCAGCACGTTGAGGCCCAACTTTTCGCCCCACTGCCCCTCCGCCAGGCTGAGGCCGGCCATGGACGAGCCGGGCTTGACGTAGCAGGCGGAGACGGCCTCAGTCATGCCGTAGGCGTCGGTGAGGGTGCCGGCGGGCCGGTCGGCTTCGGCGCCGCCCAGGCCCTGCGCGGGGAGCAGGCGGCGGCCAAAGACGGCCACGAACAAGATGCCGGCGGCGGCCATGGGCAGGCCCACGGGCACGAAGTCGAGCACACCATAGGGCGCATAGCCGCTATCCACCAGGGTGGAGCTGACCAGGATGTTGGCGGTGGTGAAGATGGTGGCCATGCCGCCCAGCAGGGAGCCAAAGGCCAGGGGCATGAGCAGACGCGAGACGCGGTGGCCGGTCTGCCGGGCCAGGCCGATGACGGCCGGCAGCAGCACGGCGGCGGCGGCGATGGTGTTCATCACCAGGGAGAGGCTGGCGGTGGCGACCATGACCACCAGCACGGCGCGGGCCTCGCCCTGCCCGGCCAGGCGGCCCAGCAGTTGGCCCAGGATGCGGGTGGCGCCGGTGCGCTCCAACGCGGCGGTGACGATGAACAGCGAGATGACGGTGATGACGGCCGGGCGGCTGAAGCCGGAGAACAGCGTCTCGGCGGGCACCACGCCGCTGAGGCCGAGGATGACCAGCAGGGCCAGGGCCGTCAGGTCTGGGCGCAGACGACCGGAGAAGAGAACGAAGCTGGCTGCGACGACGAGCGTGAGGACGAATAGGATTTGCAGCGTCATGCCGCCCCGCATTATACGGGATGGCGGAGGCTAGGCCGGGACGCAATCTGATCCGTGCCCAACCGTTGGCCTGAACTTCAACGTGGTCCCGCTAAAAGGCGTGCGGCAGACTGCCGTTTAACGGAACCATGCCCAGGTTCAGAACCATGCGCCGGTGCGGAGTAGATCAGGGCGCCTGTGCCCGCTGTCGAGTTAGTTGTTGAAAGGTCATTGGGCCGAATGCCGGATGTGGGTGCGGGCATCCGGCTCGGCGGGCGGGAGGTAGGGGGTCCAATCCTGCTGGCGCGGGGCGGCGGGCTGGAAGTCGTACCGGTCCACGCCCAGGGCGCGCAGGGTGGCGCGCTCCACCAGGGAGTAATCGGCGGGGTCCGGGCGGTTGTAGTTGAAAGGCTCCTTGAGCACGACCGGCGGGTTGGTGATGATGCGGGGCACGCCCAGGACGTTCTGCGAGGAGGCGTGCAGGATGAAGGGGTGCAGGATGGCGAAGTCGCCGGCCGCGCCGGTGACTTCGTCGAAGCGGGCGCACTGCTCCAGGAGGGGCTGCACGTCCCAGCCATCGGCGGGGATGCCCTCGGGGTGGGCGGCCAGGTGGCGGGCGACGACGGAGACGGAGTCGGGCGAGACGAAGGTGGCGCCGCCCTGGTGGCGCATATCGGTCCACAGGACGATGGTGAGCAGGGCCTGCTCGGGGCTATCCAGGAAGTGGCGGAAGTAGCCGCCGTCCTTGTGCCAGCCGCCGACCGCGGGCGAGGGCGGCTGCCAGGGGCGGTCCGCGCCGTGACGGAAGTTCATGATCATGGCGTCGGACCAGTGGAAGGAGTTGACGGGGTAGAGGTTCTCGGGGGCGCGCCAGACGCGGGTTTCCAGGCGCTCTTCGCCGCCGACGACGTCGAGGAGGGCGTCCCAGGCGCGGGGCGCGACGGCGCGGATCGCCACTTCGCTTTCGCACCGCAGCCAGACGATGCCCTTCTCCCAGGTGGCGGGGTCGTCCGGGCTGTAGCCGATGCGGTCGTAGGCGCGGCTGATCCAGCGGCGGGCGTGGTCGAGGTCCACGCAGTCTTTGATGACGCAAAAGCCGTTGTCGAATAAGGTTTGGACGTGCTCGTCGGTGAGGACGCGGTAGGCGGACATGGCGGGTGGTGGCTCCGGGTGAGAGGGGGTGAGGGGGGAATGATACCGCAGGTACGGTGTGCAGGTAGAAGGTGTGTAAGTGTGCGGCGCTGAGTACAGCGCGGCGTGGTAGTTTCAGGTAGTAGTTTCAGGTAGTAGCGAATTCATTCGCTGGACCGTGGCGGCGCGGAGTGGCGGCGCGGAGCTCAGCCGGCGAATGGAATTCGCGCCTGGAGGCCTCCGGCCGCCGCGTCCCTCTACAGGGACGCAGGAGGCGGCGCGCGAAGGGTATCGACGGTGAAGCAACGAGGATGACGCTGTCACCCTGAGCGCCGCACGCGGCGGGCGGGGCGGGCGCGCGAGGGGGCGCGCGAAGGGTATCGTCGAGGCATCGTTGAGGTCCTTCGCGCGCGGGCAGGGCGGGAGGCCGGAGGGGCAGGTGACGCGCTCAGGACGACAACAGTGACAGATAGTGATCATCACGGGCTGCGCGAAGGGGGCGCGAATTAATTCGCTACTACGGAAGGCTGAACCAGGCGGGGCGAGAGTATACTCCCCGCATGGACAATCAACTGACATGGGTCGAGACGGATTTGGGCGCTATCCGGCACAACGCGCGGCGGCTGAGGGAGTTGGCAGGCGGCGCGGCGCTGATGGCGGTGGTGAAGGCGAACGCCTATGGGCATGGGGCGGTGGGCGTGGCGCGGGCGGCGGCGGAGGCGGGGGCCGATTGGCTGGGGGTGGCGCGGCTGGGCGAGGGGCTGGAACTGCGCGCGTCAGGGATCGGGCTGCCGATCCTGGTGCTGGGCTACGTGCTGCCGGGGCAGGCGGCGGAGGCGGTGAGTGCGGGGCTGACCCTGACGGTG
Organism: uncultured Anaerolineales bacterium; assembly: GCA_964497615.1. Classification (GTDB taxonomy): domain Bacteria; phylum Chloroflexota; class Anaerolineae; order Anaerolineales; family UBA6663; genus CAZCEC01. Next base: position 11,012 of record CAZCEC010000071.1, read on the forward strand.
TACGACATCGAGACGGCGCGGGCCTACGGCGCGAGGGCGCGGGCGATGGGGCGGCGGGCAAGGGTGCATGTGAAGGTGGACAGCGGGATGGGGCGGCTGGGTGCCCTGGCGGCGGATGCGCCCGCGCTGGTGGCGGCCCTGCACGAGATCGAAGGCCTCGACGTGGACGGGCTGTTCACGCACTTCGCGGCGTCAGACCTGAGGGACCAGACGAGCACGGTGGCGCAGATACGGGCGCTGGATGGGGCGCTGGAGGCGCTGGACGCGGCGGGGCTGAGGCCGCCGGTGGTGCATGCGGCCAACTCGGCGGCGGTGCTGCTGCAGCCGGGGGCGCGTTACAGCATGGTCCGCAGCGGGATTCTGCTGTATGGGCTGGACCCGAGCGACGAAGTAGTCGCGCCGACCGCTTTGCGGCCGGCGCTAAGCTGGAAGACGCGGGTGGCGCAGGTGAAGGTGCTGCCGCCGGGGCACGGGGTGAGCTATGGGCCGGAGTACAGGACGACGACGCGCGAGACCCTGGCGGTGCTGCCGGTGGGCTATGCGGACGGGTGGCGGCGGGTGCCCAAGAACGTGAACGAGGTGCTGATCGGCGGGCGGCGCGCGCCCATCCGCGGGCGGGTGTGCATGGACCAGTGCGTCGCCGGGATCAGCCACGTGCCGGGCGTGCGGGTGGGCGACGAGGTGGTGTTGATCGGCGCGCAGGGGGAGGAGCGCATCAGCGCGGAGGACGTGGCGGCGCGCTGGGGGACGATCAACTATGACGTGACGAGCGGGATTATGGCCCGCGTTGAGCGGGATGTTGTGGGATAGGGGATGACCGACGAAGGACGGATGACGAAGGACGAAGGTAGATCAGCGGACAAGCCGTGATGCGTGGTGCGTGTTGCGTGTTCCGTTCGGGGAGTCAATCAACGGAACACGCAACACGCACCAGGGGGGGCTACTTCTGGCTGGATTTGACGGACGGGCGCTTGGCCTTGGGCTTGGGTTTCGGCTTGGGGGCTTCTTCCTCGGCTTCCATCGCAGGCGGCTCGGGCTCGGTTTCCGCTTCGGCGCGCTCGACGGCGGAGGGGCCGAGTGCGGCCAGGTCTTCGTCGCTGATGAGGACGAACCGCTTCATGACGAAGCCTTCCTGGCCGTCGTGGTTGACCTTGAGCCAGTCGCCGGAGATGCCCAGCACCTCCATGCTCTCGGTCATGCGGATGAAGCCGATCTCCAGGGCTTCGTACTTGGGTTCGCCGCGCAGGCGCAGGTTGTCTTTGGCTCGGCCAGTGGGCATCAGGTCTCCTTTCGAGCAGGGGCGGACGAGGGGGGATTGTAGCCGGGGATGGGGGGAGGGGCAAGCGGGCGTGTGGGGGTGTGAGCCGCTGAGTACAGCGGGGGTGTGGAGGTGTGTAAGTGCGCGCCGCATGTGAGCGCGTGAGAGCGATTGGCGGTGGGAGGCGTGGACGGGTCAATGGCGAGTTCGATGGAAAGACCTGCCAGGTTTTTGAGTTGGTGATGAAGGGGACAGGAAGGAAAACCTGGCAGGTCTTGACGAGGCAATTCAGCGAAAACAGCGGCGGGAAATGCTGCAATAACCTGCGGGCCATTGGATTGGAATGGCAGGGGCCAAAGTTGGCAACTGTAACCAGGCGGTAACCGTACAGTTAAGTAGTGGTAACCTGGGCCTCATAGGCTGGACCTAGCTCGTAATTCTGCAAGGGGAAAGCAACATGACGCGGAGAGGCTGGCTGCATAGGGCGGGGTGGCTCGCGGTGGTGCTTGGGGCCGGGATGCTGCTGGCAAGCGCGGGTTGCCGGGCAGCAGAAACGGCTACGGCAACAGCGGCCCAGGATACGGCGACGCGCCGGCCAGACGCAACGGCGAGCGCGCGACCGTCCCTGATGGCGACGCCAAGCCCATCGCCAATGAGCACGGCAACGCGGCAGCCATTGGCGACCGTTTCGCCACACCCAACCGAACTCGTCACAACCCAACCGACGGTAGCACCGGATTTTATGTCCGGCGTGTGGGCGTCGGTGACGCCAATTGCCACGCCGGGACGAGGCTCGGACAACTACACGCTGAAGGCGTGGACGGCGCAGGACACGCTGGGCCTGGTGGCGGCCATGGAGCAATATGCGCGCGACAACAACTGGATGTTTCCCGTCAACGTCCACCGCGGGTTTACAGATGCGCAGCCGGCGGTGCGCGTGGCGGCGCAGGAGGCCATGCTGCGCTTTGACGGGCCGGATTTTGAAGACGCGATGCGGTGGCGGATCGCGCTGTCGGATGCCTACAACTTTAGCAGCGCATCGGACGAGTGGATGCTGGCGGCGCTGGCGGCGGAATTGAACTCCGGCGAACACGCGATGAGCGCCCTGCCCGATTTGGCTCAAGCGCACGGCCTGGAAGTGGTTCAGATGGAAGAGGCGGCCAACCTGTTTGGCGTTGGGCGACCGGGGTGGGTGGTTTGGATGGGACACCCCTTCAGCTATCGCGATGGCCTGTACTTTGCGGCGCGGGCGGACGGCGCGGGCATATGGGAGTTCTATCGGCTGTGGGGGCAGTGGAACATAAACCACGGAAACGACCAGGGATTCGAAGTTGCAGACCACTCTCACGACGGCATACCAGACATCGGCATTACCTCCGGCGCGCAAAGCGGCGGCTTCTGCAGCGACCAGTTGAAAGTCTATCAATGGGAGATTGATCGATTCGCACAACTGACGGCCGGTCCCAACCTCCCGTTTGGCATCGCCACCTCCTTCTGTGACATTCGCCCCTGGTTCGAGGCCGTCGAAGCCGGCGGCGCCGATGCGATCCTGGCCGCGCGCATCGCCCCAGGCGGAGTGGGCCTATATGGGCTGTCTTTTGCCACCTATCGTTACGAGTTGCTAGGCGGGAGTTATGCCCTTAGCACGGTTTATGCGCGTGAACCGGAAGAGGCCGATGCGCTGGCAGGCGTCTGGCTCAACGCCGCGCTAGAGCAGGGGCGATATGCAGCGGCAGCGGCTCGGCTGCAGGCTATCCTCAGCGCATGGCCGAGTCAAGCCGAGGCACCGAGCCTGGGGGCAGCCTACCCGGATTTCGCGCGCTTCCAGTTGGCGTGGACCTATGCGCTCATGAACATGCCGGAGCAGGCACTAACGGAACTCCAGCACATCATTGAGCAGCCAGCCAGTCCGTCTGACGCAGTGATGACAGAGGCAGCACAGGCTTTCCTGTCCGCTTACCAGGAGGAAGACGACACTTACCGCGCGTGCGATGCGGCCCTGCGGGTGATGCGGGTGGCGCTAGGGCCACAACTCAGGGAGGCGGACTACATAGATGGTGAGCGCTATGAAGCCGCCTGGGGGTTTGTGCCTGACAGCCCGCATGGCGACATTTGCAGCCCGCGAGTCGCGTTCTACTATCACGCTCAACAGGTTGGGACGGCTGAGACCGGGCAAGTCATTGAGCAACTGCGGCAAGCGGGATTCAGCGTGACTACCACACAGCAATCGGATCTCAACCTGGATGGGCGGGCCGATTGGGTCATCGTCGTGGCGACGCCGAACGCCAGCCGCGCCCATATGGCGTGGGTGCTTATGAATACGCCAACGGGTTGGCGGGCGTTGCCGGCGGTCCCATGGGAGAGTAACAACTATCTCGATTGGCAACCGCCAAGTGTTCAACCCCCAACGATCGAATTGCTCAACCTGCCGGGCACCAACCAGCCAGTGGTAGGACTGCTGATCGAGGATGAGCTTCGCTTCTTCCGAGCGACTGAGCTAGGCGGTGAACCCCGACTGGTGCAGATCAGCGCGCGGATAGTTGATGTAAGGCGTTATTCTATTGAGACGCATAGCGGCGCTACACAACTGCGCACGATAAACACTCGCCGGGCGGACTGCGAGGCCTGCGGTGAAGTACACACTTGGGATGCTGACAACCTGGCGTTTTACGGCTTTGACCGGGAGGCAGCAGCAGAGACCGCAGAGCGCATGTTGTTCGAGACAGGGGATGCGGCGCAGGCCATACCCCTGTATGAGACAGCCCTGGCAGTGAGCGGTGAGTCCTTGCGGCCACGCATCCTGTACGGTCTGGCGCTGGCGGCGGAGTTGGACGGGGACGCGGCGCGGGCGGTGGCGGGGTACTGGCAGGTGTGGCACGACCACCCAGACTCGCCGTTCGGGGTTATGGCTGAACGAAAGCTGACTTTGAGAAATTGACCAATATCCCATCCAATCTTCTCCCATCCCATCCCCTTCATCCGGTCCATCTCTCGCGATCCCGGACACCACGGGACGCGGGATAGGGACTTGTGCCCCCCACCCTCCCGGCGCAGTGAGCATGTTCACCCTGAACGCCTGCCAAACGGCGCTTGACTTTCCCCTGCCCCCCCGGTAGACTCGGCCTAATCCGATTATTCGGCTCCACATTTGGGGAAGAGATCGGCTGCGGAAAAGAACCGCAGCTTGGGCCGGGGAAAGCACCCGGCCTAAGCGGGCCACGCGAGTGGTTCGCCGGCACCGAAGGTGCAAGCGGCGCGGGTGAGCGGCCCGGGGCGCGAAACTCTCAGGTAAAAGGACCCCAGGTGTGAGACCCTCTGAAAAGCGGGCGCGACAGCCCCATCGTCGCCCCCCACCGACGGGGCAACGCCGCCCAGCGCACACCAACGCGCGGGCGCGCTGAATCTCTCAGGTCCAGAACAGAGGACGCAACGCTGTTTAGCCTTGCGTCCTTTTAATTTGCCTGTTCTAGCCTGGAGGCCCCGACGATGAATTACCCCACCGACCGCAAATACACGCGCAACGACGAATGGGTGCTGGTGGAGGGCGACAGCGCCACCACCGGGCTGACGCACTACGCCCAGGACGCGCTCTCGGACATCGTGTTCGTCGAGACGCCGCAGGTGGGCGACAGCTTCGCGCAGGGCGAGCCGTACGCGTCGGTCGAATCGGTCAAGGCCGCGGCCGAGGTGTACCTGCCCATCGGCGGCGAGATCACGGCCGTCAACGAAGCGCTGTCCGGCACGCCCGAACTGCTGAACCAGGACCCGCACGGCGCGGGCTGGATCGCCAAGTTCAAGGTGGCGGACGCGGGCGAGGCCGAGGGGCTGATGGACGCGGCGGCGTACGAGGCGTATTGCGAGGAGCGGAAGCAGTAGCTGGGAATCGGAAGTCAGAGGTCGGAAGTCAGAGGTCGGAGGCCGGAAGCCTGAAAGGAGCGAGGAAGGCGGAAGCACGGGTGAGAGCGCAGACGACCTGATCTGACGTCCGACATCCGACTTCTGACTTCTCCAATCACCATGACATACAGCCCACATACCCAATCGGATAGAGACGACATGCTGGCCGCCATCGGCGCGGGGAGCATTGGCGAATTGTTCGCCGATGTGCCGGAGAGTGTGCGGTTCCCGGAATTGGATTTGCCGGGGCCGCTCTCGGAGATGGAGACGATGCGGGAGCTGAGCGAGTTGGGCGAGGCCAACGCCAACGCGCAGGCCAGCCCGATCTTCCTGGGCGCAGGGGCCTACCACCACTACAGCCCGTCCATCGTCAACCACATGATCTTGCGCGGCGAGTTCCTCACCGCCTACACCCCCTACCAGCCGGAAATCTCGCAGGGCACGCTCCAGGCCATCTTTGAATACCAGAGCATGGTGGCGGCGCTGACGGGGCTGGAGGTGGCGAACGCCAGCCACTACGACGGCGCGACCAGCATGGCCGAGGCCGTTATCATGGCCGTTTACCACGGGCGCGAGAAGAAGCGCAAGGTGCTGATCTCGCCCGCGGTGCACCCGCAGTACCGGGCCGTGGTGCAGACGTACACACAGGGCATGGGGCTGACCATCACCGGCGACGAGGACCCGCAGGCGACGATTGAGTCGCTGGCGGCGCAACTCGACAAGGACACCGCCCTGCTGATCGTGCAGTCGCCCAACTTCTTCGGGCAGATTGAAGACCTGGGCGGGCTGGCCGAGAAGGTCCACGCCGCGGGCGCGCTGCTGTGCGTCGCGGCGGACCCGATCTCGCTGGGGCTGCTCAAGCCGCCGGGGCATTTGGGGGCCGACATCTGCGTGGGCGAAGGGCAGTCGCTGGGCATCCCGCTGTCGTTTGGCGGGCCATACCTGGGCTTCTTCGCCACGCGCAAGGACTACGTGCGCAAGATGGCGGGGCGGCTGGTGGGCGAGACCACGGACCGCAACGGCCAGCGCGGCTACGTACTGACGCTCTCCACCCGCGAACAGCACATTAAGCGCGAGCGGGCCACCTCCAACATCTGCACCAACCAGGGGCTGATGGCGCTGGCGGCGACGGTGTACCTGGCGACGCTGGGCAAGCACGGGCTGCGGCGCGTGGCCGAATTGTGCTGGCACAAGAGCCACTACGCGGCCAGCGAGATCGGCAAGCTGGACGGGTACAGCGTGGACATGAGTAAGCCGTTCTTCAAAGAATTCGTGGTGCGCTGCCCGCGCCCGGTGGAGGAGATCAACCGCCACCTGTACGACGAGCACGACATCATCGGCGGCTACGACCTGGGGCAGGACTACCCGCATCTCAAGGATCACATGCTGGTGTGCGTGACGGAGATGAACAGCCGGGACGACATCGAGGCCTTGGTGGAAGCCCTGGGCGAGATGGAAGACTAGACGAAGGACGAAAGACGAAGGACGAACTGCGCGCTTGGTCTTTCGTCGTTCGTCATTCGTCGGGAGTGGAAAACATGACTGAACCCCTCATCTACGATCTTGGGCGGCCGGGGCGCGTGGGCGTGCACATGCCAGAGCCGGACGTGCCGCTGACGGACATCCCGGCGGAATTGACGCGGGCGGAAGTGGACCTGCCCGAGGTGGACCAATTGAGCGTGGTGCGGCACTTCACGCGGCTGTCCAAGCTCAACTACAGCATTGACCAGGGCCTATACCCGCTCGGGTCGTGCACCATGAAGTACAACCCCCGGCTGAACGAGGACACCGCGCGGCTGGCGGGCTTCGCGGGCAGCCACCCCCTGCAGGACCCGGAACTGGCGCAGGGCAACCTGGCGCTGATGTTCCAATTGCAGGAGTGGCTGAAGGAGATCGGCGGGTTTGAGGGGGTGACGCTCCAGCCGGCGGCGGGGGCGCAGGGCGAGTTCACCGGCGTGCTGATGATCCGCGCCTACCACCACGCCCGCGGCGACGCGGGCCGCACCAAGATGCTGATCCCCAACTCGGCGCACGGCACCAACCCGGCCACGGTGACAATGGCGGGGCTGGACGTGATCGAACTGCCGTCGGATGCGCGCGGCAACATTGACCTGGACGCGCTGCGGGGCGTGATTGAGAAGCAGGGGCCGCAGATCGCGGGGCTGATGATCACCAACCCCAACACCCTGGGGCTGTTCGAGGAGCACATCGAGGCAGTGGTGGCGGCGGTGCACGGGTGCGGGGGGCTGGTGTATGGCGACGGCGCCAACATGAACGCCATGGTGGGCATCGCGCGGCCCGGCGACCTGGGCTTCGACGTGCTGCACTACAACCTGCACAAGACCTTCTCCACCCCGCACGGCGGCGGCGGACCGGGCAGCGGGCCAGTGGGCGTTTCCGACAAGCTGGTGGACCTCATGCCGGGGCCGATCGTGGGCATCACGGATGAAGGTGATGAAGACGAGCCGCCGCTGTATGGCTGGGTGATGCCCAAACACAGCATCGGCCGGCTGAAGGCCTTTCACGGCAATTTTGGGATGCACGTGCGCGCCTACACCTACATCCGCGTGCACGGGGCCAGCGGGCTGCGGGCCAACAGCGAGAACGCGGTGCTGAACGCCAACTACCTGCTGAGCAAGGTGCGCCACGCCTTCACCGTGCCGTATGACCGGGTGTGCAAGCACGAGTTCGTGGTGGAGGGGGTGTGGCACGACGCGCCGGGCGTGCACGCGCTGGACGTGTCGAAGCGGCTGATCGACTACGGCTATCACCCGCCGACCAACTACTTCCCGCTGATCGTGCACGAGGCGCTGATGATCGAGCCGACGGAGACGGAGACGCGGGAGACGCTGGACGCGTTCGCGGAGGCGCTGCTGAGCATCGCGGCCGAAGCGCACGAGCAGCCGGACTTGCTGCGCGACGCGCCGCACACGGCGCCAGTGGCGCGCATGGATGAGGTGGCGGCGGCCAAGCAGTTGGTGCTGTGCTGTAGGCCGGTGGATATGCCGGCGGTGGTGTAGCCCAACAACGTTACCTCATTGACCAGACCTGCCAGGTTTGTTGCGCGCACCTCGCCGCACCGCGCATGACAAACCTGGCAGGTCTTTGCGTTACAGCGTAGTACAACTGCGCAGCACAGATTAAGCCCACTGAAGAAACATTATACAAATGTTGTTCAACTATATACAAACACTGAACAAGACCTTATACTCCTGGTCAATCGGAGCCGGTGCACAGGCCGGTACATTGACCCAAGGAGTCGAAGAGATGAAACCCGTTCGTCGCAGTTGGCACATTTTGTCCGCCGCCCTGGTGGGCGTGCTGCTGGCCGCCGCGTGCGCGCCCGCCGCCACCCCCACCCCGGCCCCCACCGCCGCGCCCACCCAGGCGCCGCCCACCGCCGCCCCGCCCACGGCTGAGCCGACGGCGGAGCCGATGCCGGAACCTACCGCCGAGCCTGCGCCGCAGACCATCGTGGACGTGGCTGTGGCCGATGGCCGCTTTTCCACGCTCGCCACGGCGCTGACCGAGGCCGGGCTGGTGGAGACGCTCCAGGGCGAAGGCCCGTTCACGGTCTTCGCGCCCACTGACGAGGCCTTTGCCGCCCTGCCCGAGGGCACGCTCGACGCCCTGCTGGCCGACAAGGAAGCGCTGACCGCCGTGCTGCTGTACCACGTCGTAGTTGGGGAAGTGCCCGCCGCCGAGGTCGTCAACCTGAGCGAAGCGGAAACCGCGCAGGGCGAGCCGGTGAGCGTCCGCACCGACATGGGGAACGTCTACCTGAACGAGGCCCAGGTGATCCTGCCGGATGTGATGGCGGCCAACGGCATCATCCACGTGATCGACACCGTGCTGCTGCCGCCTTCGATGCAGGCGCCGAACATCGTGGACGTGGCCGTAGCGGATGAGCGCTTCAGCACCCTGGTGACGGCGCTGACCGAGGCCGGGCTGGTGGAAACGCTCCAGGGCGAGGGGCCGTTCACGGTCTTCGCGCCTACCAACGATGCCTTCGCCAAGTTGCCGGCGGGCACGCTGGACGCGCTGCTGGCGGACAAGGACCAGCTCACCTCGGTGCTGCTGTACCACGTCGTCGCGGGCGAAGTGCTGGCCGCCGAGGTGGTGGGCCTGAGCGAGGCCGAGACCGTGCAGGGCGAGTTGATCGCCATTCGCGTGGAGGATGGCCGGGTGTACATCAACGATGCCGAGGTGCTCATCACCGACATCGAGGCGTCGAACGGCATCATCCACGTGATCGACACCGTGATCACGCCGCCGCCGGCCGGGTAACGCCGATATAGATTCCAAAACGAGACCTGCCAGGTTTTGCCTCCGCGAGCAATATGGCGCGGAAGGCGAAACCTGGCCGGTCTTTTTGTTGTAGCGCGGCGGGTGGGTTTGAGCTACGCTATGCGTATGTTGAGCGACGAGGTGATTTGGGCGGTGCGGGCGGCGGTGTATGCCCACTTCGCGGAGACGGGGCGCGCGCCGAGCGCGGCGATGGCGGGGGCGCGGCTGGGGCTGGGCGCGGCGCAGGCGGCGGCGGCGTTCGCCGAACTGCACAAACGGCACGCGCTGTTCCTGGATGAGGCGGCGGGGACGATCCGCATGGCGCACCCGTTCTCGGCAACGCCCACGGATTTCGTGGTGCAGGCGAATGGGCGGGGGTATTGGGCCAACTGCGCCTGGGACGCGTTCGGCATCCCGGCGGCGCTGGGCACGGGGGCGGTGGCGGAGCTGGCCTACGCGGATACGGGTGAGCGGGTGCGGCTGCGTGTGCCGCCGGAGGGGGAGGAAGGCGGCGCGCGCGTGCACTTCCTGCTGCCGTTCGCGCGCTGGTACGACGACCTGGTGTTCACCTGAGCCAACATCCTGCTCTTCCGGTCGGAAGAGGGCGTGAGGGCGTGGTGCCGTGAGCGGGGCGCGGCGCAGGGGGCGACGCTGACGCTAGGCGAGGTGTGGGCGCTGTCGCAGGCGTGGTACGGCAACCGCTTGTCGCCGGACTACCACGGGCGGACGCGGGAGCAGGTGCGGGCGATTTTTGAGGGGCTGGGGCTGAGGGGGGCGTTCTGGGAGGTGAGCCTGGCTTCTCATTGAACTCTCATGCGAACCGGGCGCGGCGGTGCGTAGTAGTGCTAGAATAGGCCGCACGTACGCCCAAAAGGTGAGACCATGAACCGCCCTGCCCTGCCCCGCGCCGCCCTTGCCGCCGGCGCTATCGTGTTGTCGTTGTTCGTTTCGGCCTGCCTGCCGGAGGGGATCCGCGTGCCGCAGAGCGAGTTCAGCGGCCTGCTGGAGCCGAAGTCCGGGCTGATCGCCTACCTGGGCGTGGACGGCAACATCTACACGATTGACCAGGGCGGCAACAACGACACGCCCATCACCCTCGACGCGCACAGCGACGACACCGGCTACCACATCTACGGGCTGCCCACCTGGTCGCCGGATGGCGAGAGCCTGGCGTTTGTGGCCTACACCGGCCAGCCCGAGCAAAACCCCAGCAGCACCACCCTCTATACCGCCCACCGCGACGGCACGGCGCTGGTGGAGGCGCACACCGGCAGCGACTTCCTGGTGTACTGGTCGTGGGCGCCGGACGGGCGGCGGCTGGGCTTTATCTCCGAGACGGCCGGCGGCAACATGGCCTTCCGGGTGGTGCCGCCGGAGGGCGGCGCGGCGGAGGTGGTGGATGCGGGCGCGCCCTACTATTGGGCCTGGGCGCCGAACACCAATGCCGTGCTGGCCCACGCCGGGGGCGCCAGCCCGGCGCCGAATGCGCGCCTGTCGTTCCTGCAATTGGACAGCGGCGTGTTCGAGCAGGTGCTGGACGTGGACCCGGCGGAGTTCAAAGCGCCGGCCTTTTCGCCGGACGGCGGGCAGGTGCTGATCGCCGGGACGACCGAAAGCGGGGCCTCGGCGCTGCTGCTGACGGATGCGCTGGGCGGCAACCAGCAGGTGCTCACCGAGTACGAGGGCAGCGTCGCCTTTGCCTGGAGCCCCAACGGCGACCGGGTCGCCTACCTGGTGAGTGACAGCCCCGCGCTGGGCGCGCCGGGGCGGCTGGTGGTGGCGGACCCGACCGGCCGGCGCGACCCGGTGGAGTTGGCGGACGTGGAGGTGTATGCGTTCTTCTGGTCGCCGGACAGCAAGTCGCTGGCCTATTTCAGCGAGGCGGTGATCGAGCCGGAAGAGGGCGAGGCGACGCCGACGCCCGCGCCCGAGACCGGCGAGCCGACGACGGCGCAAGAGGGGCCGCTGCTGATGTCGCTGGACGTGATGAACGCCGGCAACGGGCGCAGCCACAACCTGGCCACGTTCGTGCCGACCGAGCGGTTTTTGCAGGTGATCCCGTACTTCGACCAGTATCACCACGCGCTGACGATCTGGAGCCCGAACAGCAAGCACCTGGTGGTGTCGGCCTACAGCGGCGACGGCAACCCCGGCATTTGGGTGGTGGCGTCGTCGGGGCGGCTGGACCCGCGCTTTGTGACGCCGGGGTGGATGGGGTTCTGGAGTTGGGAGTAACGCATCACCGCGGAGGACGCGGAGCGCGCGGAGAAGAGCAAGCTTGAGACCGCCCCTGGCTGAGAAGGCCGGGGGCGGTTTTGATTCAGGGTATCCAAATTCGGATATCGTCGAATTCGTAGCCGACGTTGGCAGTTTCGGCGGCTCCGGCGCCGAGGCGGATCTGGCCCCGGCGAAATGGGACAATGTCCAGATCCTCAAATTCGTATACGTTGATATCGTTGAACCAAAGAGTGAAATGGTTGCCCTGAGCAACAAGTTTGAGTACGTTGCCAGCAGCCCGGTATTCAAGGTCGGGCGTGAATGTCCAGCCCGCCGTTATCTCATTTTGGGTGACCTTATCGTTCTCGCGGACGACCTTCATGACCCAAATCTGCTCGACCCCCGGGCGCAATTGGACTTCGTACCATCCGGCCGGCGTACCGCGGAAGCTTAGGTTGATGGAGCCGTCATAAGGCGAATCCACGAAATGGACCGTGGCTTCCATTGTAAAGTCACCCAGATAGGTGGAAAAAGGAACGTCGCAGCCGGTATAGGGGTCAGGCACCATGATCCTCAGGCGGTCTTGTTCAATGGAGCTATTGAGGCATTTGGTGTAGTCGTCGGCCGATACGCCGATTTCAAAGTTCTCGTAAAAGACCAAGACCGGACGAAAGAGCGCCACAACCAAGACGACATCCAGCAACACGACGGCGCCAAGCGCGCCAGCCAACCCATACACGTGGCGGGCAGAAATGGCAGGGCGTGTGACTGGCGAGGGTATGACCCGGCCGAGCAGCAGGTACAGCGGCACACCAGTGAACATACCCCACACTGCGCCAATGCCGAGCACTGACACCAGGACTTTCCCAATCTCGATCGGGGCGCCTTGCCCGTCGTAAATGAGAAGGATGAGCAGACCTAAGGCGATGAGGCCACTCACAACCCACACAGCCAGCCAGACAACAGCCATTGAAACAGTACTTCGTTTCAGCACCAGCGCCTGACAGGCACCAGACGGGATCAACATACCAACTACCGTTGCTAAGCTCACAAGAATCGCGGGCCACCAACTTGCCAACTGAGCGAGGTCATTGATAGTCCTACGCGGCATGTCGGGAAACATGTGTTGGATCAACAGATAGAACACCATCCCGACCCCGCAGCCGCCAGTGGTGGCAACGATCCACCAATTCGCCCCGGGTAGATAGCTGCGTAGGATTGTCCAGTGCAACCCACCAAGCACTACGCCAGCGGTCAAGCCACCGAGGATGGGATTTGCAACCCGATTTAGATTCACGACCTCTGCCTGAGTAAACACTAGAGTAACGACAATTAGCCCAAAGGATGCTGCAACGGAGATGATGACCCATTGGACAACGAAGGGCCAACCGGGCGGGATAAATGGAGCGGCACCCGGTTGGAGGAAGGGCTCAGGCGAGTCTGAAACTGTGTCGGCGGGTGTGGTGGTCATGCGATCCCCCATGAATCACGGTGATGTCTGAAGTGGATTTTAGCATAGCGAGGCGAGTCCGCTGATCGCTCCTTTGATGCGAAGACCGTCGAAGACCGTGCGTCAGGGCTTCGGCATTGAGGACCTTCGCGCACTGCCCGCGCTCGGGGCAACTTTGTCACCCCGAGCGCGAACGAATCCAAGGCAGGGCTGGCGCACGAGACCGCGCGCGAGGGGTATCGCTGGCAGGAGCAATGATACGCCCTTCGGCTTCGCTCAGGGCAAGTTTTCGCGCGCGGAGGGGGCGGGAGGGCGGGCTTGCTAGTCCCGCGATCCCGGAAACCGCGGGACGCGGGATCCGGGACGTTCGCGCTGTGCGCAGCCGCCCAGTGGGCCAACGTGACAATGGACAACGTGACTTTCAATGACGGCCAATGTCGACCCCGAGCGCGAGTCGCGCGAGGCGGGGCAGGCGCACAAGACGGGGCGCGAGGGGTATCGATGACGAACCATTGAGACGCCTCGCGCCCGAAGAGGGTAGGCAGGCCGAACTGCTGGCATGCGCGCTCGGCGTGACAATGTACCTTCACTGTCACCCGAGCGCAGTTGAATGGAAAGCCAGGCAGGCGTTCCCATCACCCCACCGTAACCCGCCGTTCGGGCATGTTTTCCAGGCGGGTGAGCCAGTAGTGGGCGTCGAAGTTGTCGTCGCCGGTGAGGAAGCGCCAGAACTTGATGCGGTTGAGGATTTCCAGCCGGCCGTTGCCGCCCTCGAACCAGGGTTCCGACTTGCTTAAGATGGCCTGGAGATCGCCGGTGGGGGTCGCGGTGGAGAAGATGGGGCGGGGCTGGCTTTCGCTGCCGTCCAGGTCGCCGGTGTTCCACAGGCGCAGTTGGCGCACGGTGGGGTTCAGGCGCACCTTGAACATGTAGCGCTTCTGGCCGCTCCGGTTCTGCCGGCCGCAGTGCCAGATGCCGTGGTGCAGGGCCAGGATGGTGCCGGCCGGGCAGACCATCGGGATCTGGCCGGCGATGTTCTGGTAGCGGCCGATGTCCGATTCGTTGATGCGCCGGAAGTGGCTGCCCGGCACCAGCAGCGTGCCGCCCATCTCCAGGGGGACGTCGTGCGGAAAGTACATGAGCTGCAGGTCGAAGTGCAGCCGCAGGTCAATGGTGGAGTCGCCGTGCAGATGCTGGGCAGCGTCCTCGCGCGGCTCGCGGACGTGCACGAATTGATGGTCGAAGAGCGGGTCTGGCCCGACGAGGCTGTGAATGATGCCCTGGATCGCCGGCAGGCGCAGGACTTCGCCCAGGGCGGACGGCGGCGGATAGCAGCGGGCGAGCGGCGTGCCGGCGGGGGCGGCGGGCACCTCGCCTTCGATCTCGCGCATGGCCCGCTCGTTGAGCGCGGGCGGGACAAGGGCGTCGAAGCGCAGGAAGCCGCGCGCCGCGAAGGTCGCCATCTGGCGCGAGGTGAGCAAGTGGGCTTTGTCAATCATGGAGGTCCACCAGTTGTTCGAAGATGACTTCGTATTTGTAGAAGGAGGTGGTGAATTCGGTGCCGGGATAGGGCGGGATCAACTGCGAGAACTGGATGGCACGCCACCCGGCGCGCAGGGCGTCCAGGCCGGTGGCGTAGGGGGGCTGGTCGCTGTCGCCGGTGGTGTGGCTCTCGCGCCCGGTGCCGTCATACAGCGTCCAGCCGATGACGTGGCTGTCCAGCGCGGAGTCGGATAGGTAGAGGATCAGGATATTCTGTCGCAGGTTGGGCATGGCTGCTCCAAGCTCGTCATTATTCAGTGCTGGTTTAGCTGTTTGAGACATCTTGCTCGCCAGTCAGGTCGCTGGGTTGAGACAACCGCGTGAGGTGCTTCGCGCGGTCAAAGTCTGCATCGAAGCTGGCGAGGAAGGGGATAGCCCGCTTCTGACAAGAAACGGCAATCAGAGCATCATTGAAGTTCAGTTCGCCAGCGGATGCTTCTACCAGGGCGAGCACTTCGTCATAGTGGGCCGGCAGGTCGGGATACAGCCACGTGATCGTTTTGGTGGGAAACCGGGCTCTTAGGCGGCCAACCAACTCGGGATAGCCGCTGGACCGGCGCTTCTCATGCGTGCGGCGGGCCAAGGCGCTGACGACTTCGGCCAGGACACAGTCGAAGATGAAGGTTTGCAGGTCAGCCGCTTCGAGCGCGATTTGCAGTTGGCGGGCTTGTGAGTGCCACAGGTCCTGATCGTCAATCAGGCCGAGAACAAACGAGGTATCCAGCCCAACCCGGAGGGGCATGGGCTAGTCGCCGTCATAGAGCGCTTCGCTATCGGCCAGCGCGTTGCCGCCGAGGGACGCCAGGCCGGTAAGAGTCCGCAGCGTTTGGGGCGGCAAGGGCCGGTTGGGGTAGCGATACTTCCGGCGGGCGCGGCGGGCGGGCGCACCCGACGGCGCAACCATGACCGTGACGCGGACTTCGGCGCCTTCCGGAAGTCGCAGGCGGCGGCGCAGTTTGAGCGTGCCTTTGGAATAACGAGCAAGGAGATTGGGGTAGTTGGTCATGTCTGTTGATCGCCGCCGGAACGTCCGGTGATAGTTTGGATTATAGCATGCGGGCCAAGCTGAAACGAAGCCGCCCCAGACCGAGAGAGCCAGGGGCGGCTTGAATTGCGGACGACGCGGGGCGGCGGGCGTGACCCGTAACGAGTCTTACCCGCTGCTGCCGTTGTCTTTGTGGCCCTCGCCGTCGGCGGCCTGGCCGTTGCCGCTCTCGGGGGGCTTGGGGGCGGGGGTGGCGCGCAGGGCGGCGGGCAGGCCGTCGCGCTTGGCGGCGCTGGGGCGGGGCACGGCCGGGTTGGGCTGGGTGCCTTCGACCTTGGCTTCGGCGCCGGCCGGGGCCTCGGCGGGCAGTTCCGCGCCGCCAGCCACGGCCTTGACGGCCGGGTGCGGGTTGGTGTCGCCGGTGACGGGCGCGGAGGCCGCGGCAACGGCCACGGGGGCCGGGATGCGCGCCGGGCCGCGGCCCAGGGCGCGCTGGCCGGCGGGGCCGCGGATGACCTTGGGCTGGTTGGGGCGGTAGCCGTTGTCGCCCAGGTACTGCATCAGGTCGGCGTTGGACAACTCGCCATGCTGGAGCAGGGCCTGGGCCACGGCTTCGACTTCGTCGGCGTGCTTGACCAGCAGCTGCTCGGTCTGCTCTTCCAGGGTCTTCCAGAAGCGCTCGATCATCTGGTCGGCGACGGCGCCGGCCGGGATGCCGTTGCCGCCGGAGGAGTTCTCGATGCCGCGGATGGGCGGGCCAAAGTAGCCGTAGCTGTAGAGCTGCCAGATGCGGAAGCGGATCTGGCTGAAGTCGCTGCCGGGGCCGCCGGCCGCGCCGGTCCAGTATTCGCCCAGGTGAAGCTTGGTGGCGACGTGGCCGGCCATGCTGACCATGATGTTGGCGGCGAAGCGCCGCAGGGGCGCGGCATAGACTTCGTTGCGGTCCACGTGCTGAACGTAGCCCAGGGCGCCGCCGCGGCGGACGATGCTGGTGCGGACGATGCGCTGCTCGGGTAATAAGTAGTGCTGGACGATGGCGTGCCCGGCTTCGTGGTAGGCCACCTGGGTGCGCTGGTCGTGGTCCATCTCCTCGATGGGCTGCTCGATGCCGAAGTGCTGTTCCTGGATGGCCTGGTCAATGTCGCGCTGGGCGATGGCGTTGCGGCCACTGAACAGCGCGATGCGGACGGCGTCCTTGGTGATGGCGGCGGCGATCTGCGCCGGGGTGGCGTGCGGGGTGTCCTCGACGATGGCCTCGACGTTGACGGTCTCGTCGTACTTGACCTTGGACAGGTAGCCCTTGATGATCTCGCGGCGGCCGGTCTTGTCGGGGATGTTGACTTCAATCTTCTGGTCGAAGCGGCCGGGGCGCAATAGGGCCGGGTCGAGCACGTCGGGGCGGTTGGTGCTGCCCATGTAGAGCACGTGCCAGTTGCGCGGCGGCGCGGGCTTGCGGAAGAACTGGTACAGGCGGGCCTTGAACTTGTCGCCGCGGCTCTTCTCGTCAATGCCGTCCATTTCGTACAGCAGGCGGGTGAGCGAGCCGCTGCCGCCGCCGAACATGCCCATGCCCATCCCCATGCCCATGCCGCCCTGCCCGCCCATGACGCCGCTGCGGCTCATACCCACGGCGTCGATCTCGTCAATGTAGGCAATGCAGGCGCCGTACTCGCGGGCGAGCTTCTTGGCCTTGCCGCAGAACCACATCATCTTGAGCACGTCCACGCCGATGAACATGGCGCGGAAGCCGGAACCCTCGATGGACATGAAGGGGATGCCGGCCTCGCCGGCCATGGCCTTGGCGAGCATGGTCTTGCCGGTGCCGGGTGGGCCGTAGAGCAGGATGCCGTTGATGTACTTGCCGCCCATCTGCACGAACTTGTCGCGATCGGAGAGCAGGCTGATCCACTGCTTGACCAGGCGCAAGAGGGTGGGCTGGCCCCAGTAGTCATCGAAGTTCATGACCTTGGGGTCTTCGGGCCGAATGACTTCGACGCGGCTGCGGCTCATGAACCAGAAGATGGCGCCGAACTGGATGATCATGTACATCATCGCAAAGACGATGCGGCCGACGAAGCCGAGGATGATGAGCACCATGCTCAACACGGCCGGATCGCTGAACATCCAGATGACCAGGGCGATGATCAGCGCCCAGGGGAGGAAGCGGCGGAAGAGGCGCCAGGCGCGGGCCAGGGGCCGGTTGCGGCGGCTGACGATGTCGTTCTTGCGGGGGCCCTGGGGGCCCTTGGCGGCCTTGGGGCGGCCGAGCAGGCCCTTGGGGGCGGGCGGGGCCACTTGGGTCCCCGGGGTTAGCAGGTTGCTCATTCAGCGCCTCACTTTCACCGAACCAGCCAGGTCATCGCTTAAACAAGTCACGCGCCGGATGCGCGGCGCGCGAAGGACACGGCCAGGGCCGTGGAGGGTATGGGGTGCCCGTGGTGCCAATTTTGGGCGCGGAATTGCAGTGCCATCGGCGTTATCCATAAAGTTTACCCGGATTCACCATCCCGGACAAGCGAATCTTACGGATTAATACGAAGATTCACAGGTTTCTCATTTTACCAGGGGGGAGGCGGGAAGGTTCATGAGGAAGGATGAAGGATGAATTATGAAGGATGAAGGCAGGGCGGCGGACGACCGACGACGGAAGGCGGGAGGCGGGAGGCAAGGTGGGCGGACGAACCCAGTGCGGAGGCGGGTGGCGGATGACGCGGGCAGGAGACGGCGAAATACCTTCGGATGGCACAGATTAGGCCGGGCGGCGGGCCGCTAATCGGGACGCGGCACCATGCGAGACGCGGCGGCGGGAAAAAGAGAGACGCGGCGGCGCGCCGTCTCAGGGTGGGAGGCGCGGCGGCGGAACAAAAAGAGACGCGGGGGCACCGCGTCTCTACGGGGGGAGGAGGCGGCTCAGGCCTGGGCGGAGGCGGCGGGGGCGGGCAGGCGCTGGGTGCGCTCGGAGTCGGCGGCGAGGCGGGCCTGCTCGACCAGGCCGGCGATGCGGGCCCAGACGAGATCGGTGGCGCGGCGG
The DNA here is from genome assembly GCA_964497615.1 of uncultured Anaerolineales bacterium. GTDB lineage: Bacteria > Chloroflexota > Anaerolineae > Anaerolineales > UBA6663 > CAZCEC01. The sequence continues at coordinate 29,679 of CAZCEC010000071.1, forward strand.
ACTTCGGGGGCGGTGGCCGGGCCGGCGGGCGGGTGCCAGGCGGGACCAACGTGCAGATGGCAGTGGCCGCCCACTTGATAGTAGCCCACGCGTTCGCGCCCGCCGAACTTGTACTTCAAGGTGAGCATATGCTCGGGCGGCACATAGACGCCCACGGGCACCAGCGGCGCGCCGGTGGCCAGCGCCAGGCGCACGGCGCCGGTGTGCGGGCGGGCCAGGCCGCCGCGCGGGCTGATGCGGCCCTCCGGGCACAGCGCGATGGAGTAGCCCTGGGCCAGCCGCTGCGCGGCCTGGGCGAGGACCTGCTCCGGCTGGCCGCGCACGACCGGGATGTGCCCGGCGCGGCGCAGCAGCCGGCCGGCGATGGGCAGGTCGAACAGATCGGCCTGGGCCAGGTAGCACAGCCGGTCCGGGAAGAGGCGCGGCAGGGCGGCCACGGCCGTGACGTCCGGGTGGTTGGCGATGATGATCTTGGGGCCGGGCGGAACGTGCTCCAGGCCGGCGGCGCGGAGGCCGCGCGTGAAGAGACTGGTGTAACCGTAGGCCAGGGCTTCGACCAAGCTATGCCAACCGTTCATGGGGTCCTCCTTAGCCAGGCATTAGCGGGCAGACCAGCGCATAATGCGGCTGGCGATGGGCAGGCGATGGCCAGCCAGCACAATGAACGAGTAGATCAGCGCCAGCACCGAGACGACCAGATCCGCCCCGGTGAGAAAGGGCAGCAGGCCCAGCGCGGCGCCCTGGCAGATGGCCGTGAAGCGGAGGAGCTGCGCGGCGGAGTAGCGGCGCAGGACCGGGCGCGAGGCGGGCGGCGCGGTGCGCAGCTCGTAGAGCCGCTTGACGGAGCAGTTCGACAGGATCACCAGGGCCGAGACCGCCAGCACAGGCCAGTGGGCCAGGCCGCCCGCCAGCCACAAGCCGCCGGCCAGGCGCAGGGGGTGGGTGGCGGCGTTGAAGACCATGTCGAGCCAGCGGACATGCTTGAAGAGGTGGGTGTAGAGGATGTTCAGCAGGGCAAGCATCAGCCCCACCGCGAACACCCGCCCATCCACGAGCAGGGCCAGCGCCAGGCCGAGGGCCACCAGGCCCAGGCCAATGCGGCGCGCCTGGGGGACCGGGATGCGGCCGGAGGCCACGGGGCGCAGGCGTTTGGCGGGGTGCAGGCGGTCGCGGGCGGCGTCGGCGGCGTCGTTGAGGGCGTACAGGCCGCCGTACAGGCACGGCCCCAGGCAGAAGACCGCCAGAACGAGCAGGCGGATATCGGCCAGGTCCCAGCGCGGGGCGGCCAGGGCAAAGCCCAGCCCGAATTGGATGAAGAAGACGACCCGCTCCAGCCGGAGCAGGTAGGCCAGGTCCGCCAGGCGGCGGCGCAGGCCGCGCAGTTGGCCGCGGGCCCGCGCCACGCGGCGGGCGGGGCGCACTTCCTCGCGCCAGACGCGCCCGAGCGGCCCTTCGGCCAGGGCGTACTTCCAGCGGCGATAGCGGTTGAGCAGCATTACGGGCCTCCAATTCAGCGTCTTGCGCATAAGATAGGATTTCGCGGGTGCCAGAGGAAGTGCCGGGGGTGCCAAAAAGTGTCAGGTCGGGATGGGGAGACCGCCGAACTGGGACTACGTCGCCAGGACGGCCGGGCACCCACTCATCATTAGACAGACTGGCGAGCGAAAAGTTGACAAATTGACGCCAATTGCGGAGCGACTACAATTGGGGTCACGCAATCAGTGAACGGGGGCCAACATGGCGCTCTTCCTCACCTCGACGGTGGATATGCTGGGCACGGCGCTGGCGCTGTGGCTGGGCGTATATCTGCTGGCGCGGGGCTACCGGAGCGGGCTGACCTTGTGGGCGGTGGGCACCCTGCTGGCGCTGGGCCTGTTCTTCCTGTTCGCGTTTCTCAACCTGCATTATGCGAATATGAGCACCGCCGTGGCGCGGGCAGCTTGGCTGGTGGCGGCCTTTATGTGCTGGCACGCGCTGAGCTTCCGGCTGCTGCCCTCGGCCGAACGAGAGCGGCGGCTGTGGCTGCTGCGGCTGGGGCACACCTGCGGGCTGGCGGCGGTGGCGTTCCTGGTGGGCCTGCGCCCGATCTTCGCCGAGGCCGACGACCGGATGCTGGTCTCGGGGGTGCACCTCAGCCTGGGTTATGTGCTGTATGGGCTGGGCGTGA
>CAZCEC010000072.1:0-31829 GCA_964497615.1 uncultured Anaerolineales bacterium
CAGGGTCTCGAACCCATAGCGCAGCATGGCCCGCACCGCCTCCGCCCCCAGCCCCTGCCCCCAATAGGCCCGCGCCAGATCGTAACCCGCCTCCGCCCGCCGGTGATGGCGGCTCCAATCGCCCAGCCCCACCAGCCCGATCACCGGCCCCTCCGGCCGCAGCGCCGCCGCCCAGATCAGCCGCCGCCCCTCGGCCACGCCCGCCCGCAGGTGCTCGATAAAGGCCGTCACCTCGTCCACCGACGTCATCACCTCGTCGTTGAACATCTGCACTTCCGGGTCGCCGCGGAAGATCAGCACGTCGGCCGCGTCGCTGGGGCGCGGGTCGCGCAGCACCAGCCGCTCGGTCGTTAAGATAGGGAAGTCCGCCCAGTCGTAGTTGTTCTCCGTCATGCGCCCTCGGGTTCGTGGCCTGTCAATTGGGTCAGCCCGGTCCCATCTGCCTGGATCACGTAAATCTGGTGCGTCCCGCCCGCATCCGACGAGAACGCGAGGCGCGCCCCGTCCGGCGACCAGACCGGCCCGTGCTCGGCGCCAGGCGTCGGGGTGTGGGTCAGGCGGCGCGCCTGGCCGCCGTCCGCGTCCATCACGTACACGTTGTGGTGGCCGTCCCGGTCGCTGGTGAACGCGATGCGCGTCTCATCCGGCGACCAGGCCGGCGCGGTGTCGTCCGACCCGGTCTCGGCCACGCGCCGCCAGTCGCTGCCGTCCGCGCGCAGGGTGTATATCTGGTTCCGGCCGGTGCGGTCGGAGAAGCACAGCAGCCGCCGGCCGTCGTTCGACCAGGTGGGCACCTGATCGTTGGCCTCGCCGGGGGTGATCGTGCGCAGGTCCGTCCCGTCCGCCCGCATCACGCACAGCCGCCACTTGTTCCCGTCCTCCCAGTCGTTGCTCTCCCGCCACTGGAAGACGATGTCGCGCTCATCCGGCGAATAGACCGGCACCCCCGCGAAGCCCGCCAGATGCGTGAGTTGGACGACGTTCGCGCCGTCGGCGTCCATGACGTAGATATTGGTGTCCACGCCGTTGGCGCGCGGCGACTGGAACACAATCCGCCGCCCATCGCGCGAGAAGCAGGGGTGCGCGTCGCGGCCTGGGGCATGCGTCAGCCGCACGGCCCCGGCGCCATCGGCCTGCATCACGTAAACTTCGGGGTCGCCGTCGCGGTCGGAGACAAAGGCGATGCGCCGCCCGTCGGCGGACCAGCGGGGAAAGAGGTTGTTTGACACCTAAGGTTTTGGCAGCTCTGGCGGACCTTCGGTTGATTCCTCAAGCATCTGCCAGAATTCGTCGTGCTCGATGCCTTGGCCGGCCTCGATTTGCTTCTCTGCTTGCCGAAGAATACGCTGCAGCTTCGGAGAGTAGGCCAGCAGAATCCGCTCCAGCTCTTCTTCGTCGTGCAGCGACAGCAGCACTGCCACTGGCTTACCATTCTTAGTGACCACGACCGGCCCGGTTTCGCTGGCCTTGATGTAGCCGCTGAGCTTCGCTTTGACGTCAGCCACCGATGCGATCTTCATAATTCAATCTCCTCACGTCCGATCACCAATCGTTCACCGATTTTCTGTCCGATCGCCAGGATAAGCACTTGTTGCGCTTCTCGATTCACGCGATACAGGACGCGAAATCGATTCAGCGGTCCAAAGCGAATCTCCCAGGTTGCCTGTGTTTCACCAAATATCAATGGCCGCTTCAGCGGCTTGCGATTGCGCGTCCTAACATCCGGCTCGTGGCGCAGTTGCACTTCTATGGTTTGGCGAATGAGTTGGAAGTGCTTTGCCTCGATAGCCCGCAGATGATCCTTTGTGATGGGCGCATAAATCAGTCGAAAGCCAGCCGCTGACATCATGTTGACTATAATTATAGTCAGAAATTGCGCCGGGTCAATTCGGGAAGGCGCTGATGACTTATTAGGCTGCGGCGGCCCGGTCGCGGCCCGCCGCTTTGGCCGCATACAGCGCCTGGTCCGCGCAGCGCAGCAGTTGATCCACGTCCGCGCTGGCCTCGTCCAGGCTCGCCACCCCGATGCTGGCCGTGATGTTCAGGCGCTCGTCGCCCACCGGCACAGCCACCGCCCGGATGGCCGCCCGGATGCGCCCGGCCAGCGCCAGCCCGCCCTCCTCGTTGGTCTCGGGCGCCAGCACCACAAACTCCTCGCCCCCGTAGCGCGCCAGCCGGTCCGACACCCGCACCACGCCCGCCGCCGCCGCCGCGGCCTGCGCCAGCACCTGATCGCCCATCTGGTGCCCGTAGCGGTCGTTGATGTCCTTGAAGTGATCCAGGTCCAGCAGCAGCAGCGCTAACGGATGCCCATATCGCTTACTGCGCGCCACCTCGCCGCGCGCGAACTCGAAGAACGCCCGCCGGTTCAGCAACCCCGTCAGCGGGTCGGTCAGCGCCAGGTGCTCCAACCGGGTGTTGGCGGCAGTCAACTCGGCGGTGCGCTCCGCCACCCGCGCCTCCAGCGCCGTGTTCAGCTCATTCAGGCGCTGGTTGGCGGCCTCCAGCGCGCGCTGCTGCCCGCGCACCTGGTCCAGCAGCGCCGCCACCCCCAGCCCCATCACGCTCAGGATGAACAGGAACTCCTGCGCCTGGATGACGGCCTCGCGCGGCGGCAGCGGGCCAAAGGGGTCGCGCCCGCGCGCCAGCAGCGCCACCGTCAGCAGGCTGGCCGCCGCCACGCTCACCGCCGTCCAGCGCCCCCCCAGCCGCGCCGCCAGGTAGAGCACGAACGGCAGCAGGATCAGCGGGCCGGCGTGCATCCCCAGCACGATGCCGTCGCTGGCGGTGAGCAGCAGGCCCACCGCCGCCGCCGCCCCGGCCAGCGCCAGGCCATCGGCCGGGCGCCAGCCCCCCGCCGGCCGCAGCGGCCAGGCTGTGCGCGGCCACAGGATCAGCCACAGTGGGGTGAACACCATCAGCCCCAGGGCATCGCCAAACCACCAGATGCGCATGAACTCCAGGTAAGTCGTGGCGCCGCCGCGGAAGGCGGTGTAGATGAGGGCGCCACCCAGCGCCGCCGCGAGACTCGCCAGCACCGGCCCGGCTGCGGCGAACTTGAACACCTCCGCCACCGTCACAAAGCGCTGGTCGAACCGCCAGCGGCGCAGCAGGCCAAAGGCAATCGTCGCCTCGGCCACGTTCACCAGGCCAAAGAGCAGCGCCTCCGCCAGGCTGAAGGCGGGCAGGTCCGCCGCCACTTCCGCCGCCAGCGCCAGCCCGCCCAGGAGGAAGTAATCGCGCCCGTTCAGCAGCAGCAGCGCCGCCAGCAGCACGCTGTTCGGCGGCCACAGGATCGCGATGCCCTCCGGCATCACCGTCAGCGTGACGCCCAGCCGCGCGCCCAGGTAATACAGGACCGGCGTCAGGCCGATGACGATGAGACGGGGCGAGCGCAGATTCCGGGCGAGGGTGGTCATGGAGTGCCAGCAGACGGCCAGCCAACCGCGCGGAAGTATAGTCCAGATGCCGGTCGGTGGGGCCGGGCGGCGAGGGCGCGCCGCCGCGACCGCGCCTAGCCCGCAGGCGATGGAGCCGCGATGTCCTTGCGGAACATCACTACCTGGCGCTCCACCTGGAACCCGGCCGCCGTGTACAGGTGGAAGGCGGCCTCGCGATCATCATCCGTCTGCACAAACACCTGCTCCGCGCCGTGCGCGTGCAGCCGCCGCACCCCCTCCGATAGGAGGGCACGGCCCAGCCCCAGCTTCTGGTAATCCGCGTGGACCCCCATCGGCTCGATCTGGCCGCTGGCCGCCGCGGCGGCCCGATCGAGCCAGCCCACGCAGAAGCCCGCCAGCCGCCCGCCGGGCGCCACCGCCACCAGGTCTAGGCCGGGCACGTATTCGGGGCGGCGCAGGGTCCGGGCGCGCCACGCTGTTGTCATGTTCTTGCTCTCGAACACGGCCTGGTGCAGTTCCACATACGCCTCAACTTCTTCCTCGCCCGCCAGCGGCCGGATCGCAAAGCCCTCCGGCAGGGGCGCAGCCTCCGGCGGCGGCCCGGCGCGCCGCAGCCGTACCTGCGACCAGGCGTTCTCCCCGCTATCCGCCACCGAATAATAGCCCGCCGTTTCGAGCGTCTGCCGCCGCGCTTCGTCCCCGGCGAAGGCGCTGGCAAACCAGGTGGGGCGGCCGTAGGCCGTGTCCAGCGCGCGCCGCGCCCGCTCAGCGGCCCAGGCCAGCACCCGCGCTGCCAGCCCCGAGTCCGCTTCCGGATGGATGACATAGTCCAGCGACCAGAACGGGGTTTGCAGGACGGCCCAGGCGGCCAGCCGCCCATCGGGCCCGGCCCACACCCCGACATTGTCCGGCTCATCCAGCGCCCAGGAACTAAAACGGTAGGGCAGGTCCGCCACGTGCACCGCCCCGCTGGCGCGCGCCAGCGCCGCCATTGCGGTCAGGTCAGGCTCACCCGCCCAGGGCCGGCGTTCGACGGCGGTGCTTATGGGCCAGCCCCCCACTGCTCACGGTGCACGTAGTCCGGCTGCGGCTTGCGCCCGCGCTTGAGCGACGGGGAGCGTTTGTCCGGCGCGCCATGGCCGATGGGGATGACGCCCATCGGCGTCACCTCGGCCGGCAGGCCCAGCACGCGCCGGAACGCGTCCAGGTCGTGCGCGCCCGCATAGCCTGCCGCCAACCCCTCGTTCACCGCCGCCAGCAACACCAGCATCACCGCGCAGCCGATGTCCATGAACCAGTACGGCACCGGCCAGTCGATCTCGGTGCCGTCGTCGCGCAGCTTGTCCGGCTCCTGGTAGCGGCGGTGATAGGCCGCCTCGCTGGTGCAGGGGACGATCAGCACCGGCGCGCCGGAGATGAAGGGGTCAAAGCCGCCGGCCACATAGTGCGTTTCGCCGCACAGCTCGGCGAGGGCGGCTTTGAGCTCAGGGCGCGTCACCACCACGAATGACTGCCCCTGGGTGAAGCCGGCGCTGGGCGCGTGCCGCGCCAGGTCGAGAATCCGGTCCACCACCTCGGGCGGCACCGGCTCCGGCGTAAAGTGGCGCACCATGCGGCGCTTGAGAACGACCTCGGTGAAGTCCATAGTTGAGTCTCCTTGGGTCTTCCGGCCGCGGCGATAGATTCCTCGGCCCAGGGCGGGCCTCGGAATGACAGCGCCTACGGAGTTACGCGCCCAGCCGCGCACTGTCAATCCGAGGGGCAGATGCTGCCGCCCGATCATCGAGGCACATTGTCACCCCGAGCGCGAATGCAGACAACGCAGACAAACATGCCCCTCCGCGCGCGAGGGGTATCGCCGAGGCATCGACGATGAGGCCGGTGAGCGCCCATCACTCGCCGCGCCCTGCCGCGCGCCCCCGGTGCCCAGCCGCCTGCAACTGCGCGAAGATGCGCGCCAGGTTGCCATTCTGAATGTCGGACACGTCCACCCCATAGGCGGCGCGGATGCGGTCCAATACCTGCCGCTCGTCCTCGTCATGCGGAAAGTCCCACAAGCTCGATTCGTCCGAGATGAAGCAGGCGTCGAAGTCCATGCCCAGGATGCGGTCGAAGAAGTCGCGGGCCACCGGCGCATAGCGGTCGATCATCGTCGTGGGCGCAAACTCCAGCGGCACCGGCACGCCCGGCCGCGGGGTGTCGCCGTGCTCGCGCTGGTAGTCCGCGAACCGCTGGCGTAGGTTGGCCAGCGCCTCGGCCTGCGTGTCGCCCGCGCCAAATAGCTGCGGCCAGTGGATGATCTGGGCGTGCCACGCCACCGGCTTCAGGTCGCGCATTCCAGGCGGCGGGCTGGCGGCGGGCAGCCGCCGCACCCGCACGGGGTAGTCGTCCAGCGTCCACGCGCCCTTGCGGAACGAGAGCAGGTACTTCCAGCGCGCCAGGAGCTGGTAGCGCCACACGACAGCCCGCGGCTACGGCCGCTTCTCCGTCGCGGAGCCAAACCCGGTCTGCAAGCCGGTCAGCACCTCGATCATGCCCAGGTGCCGCGCGTCGTGCAGCATGAACACCAGCAGGTTGAAGCGGCTGCGCTCCACGGCGTGCTTCAGATCGGCGTCCTCGATGGAGTCCACCTGCGCGTGGCGCGTGTCCAGCAGTTCCAGGAAGGCCTCCACCCTCGCGTACGCCCGCCGCAGATAGTCCAGCAGTTCGTCCTTGGGCGGGATGGGCAGGCTGGCCGCCACTTCGTCGCTCATGCCGGTGCCCACCCCGGTGTCGGGCGGGAACCCCCACTTTTCGGCCAGCTTATCTTCATGCCAGATTTGCGTGGCCGCGCCAAAGTCCGGCCCCAGCGCCGGGTAGTGCTCCAGGATGGCGGCCTTGAGGTAGTCGGCCTCGCGCGCCAGGTGCCACAGGTGAAAGCCGATAGAGGTGCTGTAATTCTCCGGCTTCCAGCGCAATTGGGCGTCATCCAGGCTCTCGGCCTGCTTGAGCACGATCTGATGGATGTTCTGGTAGGCGGATAGGATGTCGTAGCTGGCGGGAGCGGGCATAATCCGTTTGCCTTTCGGGAGCGATATTTACGGGTCTGTGAATATACTCCTGGCCGCTTGCGAAGGTTTCACGTGCACACCTACCACTTTCCACCGTCTCCCGCCGCTACACCCCCACCCTCCGCGCCATGATTACATCCCGCTGCAGGTCGCTCCCCAGCCGGAAGGTCTGCGCCCCCACAGCCTCAAACCCCCACTTCCGGTAGAAGGCGATGGCGCGCGGGTTGCGCTCCCACACGCCCAGCCAGATCGCGTCGCACCCGGCCCGCGCCGCCTCGTCCAGCGCCGCCTGCATCAGCCGCGCCCCCACACCCTGGCCGATCCAGGCCCGCCGCGCATAGATGCGGACGATCTCCATCAGCCGCGCGCCGCCGACGGCGGCCGGCCCCGGCCCAAACTTCACCTGGCAAAAGCCCGCCGGCTGGCCCGCCGTCTCGGCGATGATGTAGCGCACCGCCGGGTCGGCCAGCTCCGCGGCCTGCTTGTCCGGCCCAAACGCGCTGTCCAGGTAGGCGGCCATGTCCTCCGGCGTGTTGTCCGGCCCAAATGTCTCGGCGAACGTCTCGCGGCCGATCTCGGCCAGGAGGACATTATCGAGCGCGGTGCCATAGCGCAGCGCCAGTCCTGCCGGGTCGGGCGCGTCAGCGGGCGTCATTACTGCGGCTCCAGGTAAACAAACTTAAAGCCCTCCATGAACTGCACATATTGCGGCGTAAAGCGCAGCCCGCCGTAGAGCGTGTGGGCCAGGTCCAGCGTGTCGCGGCGCGGGTCGTACAGGCGCAGGCTGATGCGGTCGTTCTTGCTGAAGGCCGCCGCCGTCGCATTGCGGTCCAGCCGCACGCCGCGCGGGTTGACGATGCGCAGGCCCACCCACGGCTGGCGCGCGATTCGCATCAGCCGCCTAAACCCGGCCAGCCGGCCCAGCGCCCAGTTGGCCCCCAGCGCGTTGTGCGTCCGCAGCGCGCCGCTCAGCACCGGCCGCCCGCTGGCGGTGTCCGCAAACTGGAACCGCACCTGCCCGCCCCCTCGCGCCACCGCGCCATTCGCCAGCCGCGCGTCCAGGCTCAGCCGTTCCCGGTTATAGGCCACCACCGGGGGCGTGTTGTTCCACAGCCCGTGGCACAGCATCTCGATCTCCGGGCGGGTCAGCATCGCCGCCGCCAACCCCAGGGGATGCGCCGGCACGTTCGCCGCCGGCCGCCGCGTGACAAAGATCGAGAATTGCAGTTCGTGGTGCGGCCCCAGGCTGGCCTCGGTGAAGTCGCACACCCAGACGCCCATCAGCGCGCGGCCCGCCGCCGTCAGCGCCGGCACGAGCGACTCGGAGGCCAGCATCTGCCCCACCGCGCCCGCGTCCGCCGTGCCGCCGACGAACACCCCATACCCATCGTAGATATGGTAAGGCGTCGGCGCCGGGCCGGTGGAGAGCGTCACCGACGCGCCCAGCGGATAGCGTTGGAACAGGGGATGATCGCGAGCGGGCATGCGCCCTCAGCCTTCGGCCCGGCGGGGCATTTGCTTGAGCAATCGCTTCGGCGCCGTCAACTCCCACGCCAGGCTAATGTGAAAGCTGAGCACCTCGTCGCTCGCCCGATCCAGCACGATGCCCACCCAGCCCTTGCCGCCGACGTAGGGCGGCCGGAAGAACGTCTCCGGGTCCTCGGCGATGCGCGCCGCCTGCACCCCCTCGGGCGCGGGCACCCACACCGCCACGCGGCCATCGCCGTGGTGGTTGTCGGCAAACATCACAAACACTTTCTTATGGACGAAGAAGGTCGGCTCGCCGTGCGACAGCCGCTCGCTGGTCTCCGGCAGCCGCAGGCACAGCGCCCGCACCCGGCGCAGTTGCGCCTCGCTCATCGGCTCTCTCCTGCGCTTCCAGTTTCCAGGCGGTCATCGGAAACGGCAGCGCGCCGCCAGTTATACGCAGTTCCCCAGCCGAACGCCAATCATGATGGAACGAACGCTTGACTCTGGGTTCGTTTTCTCCCGTAATCCGGACTGGCGCATGCGCATTGGGCCCGTCACACCGGCGGGCCAGGCTTCATTTATCCAGTAATCCGTATGCGCTGGGGATTGTCGGGCCGGCGCATGGCTGCCCAAAGGAGCGAGACTGACATGCAAGAGCTCATCGAAGGGACGAAGTTGACGTACGAACTGTCCGAGCAGGACGCTGAGAACATCAATGACTACATCGCCAATCATCCTGAGCAGCACGCGGCAGGCGCCCACATGGAGCCGGGCCAGCGCGTCCCGGCCAGCGTGGTGCGCTCGCGCGGCCCGGGCGGCACCGGTGAGGAGCGCCTCGCAGTGCTCCTCGACGGCGCAACGCCGCCGGAAAAGGGTTATCACGTCTGGGCGGCTGGACTGCAATACGCGGATGGCGCCTGGCGCAAGCCGGAAGGCAGCGAGTAAGCTGGCGGCCCGTGAGATTTGCGGCCAAGAAGCGAAGCATTTGCCGGCCTGGGCAGATGCTTCGCCCCCGCCAGCCGCCACCCCGCCGAGCATTGCTAGAACAAACGTTTGACTCTGGCCCAAACTGACCTTACAATTGGAGACTGCACTCGGGCGGGCGCCAGACCCTTGCCCGAGGATTCTTATTACACCCGGTGAGAGACCAGTGGCTACTTCGCCTGCTGAAAACACAGTCGTTGTTGAATCGCTCAGCAAGACCTACCAGGTGCCCGAGCGCGAGGGCGGCCTGGGCGCGGCGGTGCGCAGCTTTTTCAAGCGCAAGTACACCAACGTCGAGGCCGTCAAGCACGTCACCTTCAACATCGCCCAGGGCGAAATCGTCGGCTTCCTGGGACCAAACGGCGCCGGCAAAACCACGACCTTGAAGATGCTCTCCGGCTTGCTGCACCCCACCGCCGGCCGCGCCGACGTGCTGGGCTACACCCCCTGGGAGCGCAAGAACGACTTCCTGCGCGCCATGACCCTGGTGATGGGTCAGCGCAACCGCCTGTCGTGGGACATCCCCGCCGCCGACTCGTTTCTCCTCAACCAGGCCGTCTACCGGCTGAGCGATGACGACTACCAGCGCACCCTGGCCGAGCTGGACGAACTGTTGGAGCTGGGGCCCATTATGCGCAAGCCGGTCCGCAACCTGAGCCTGGGCGAGCGCATGAAGTGCGAGCTGGCGGCCGGCCTGCTCCACCGGCCCAAGGTGCTGTTCCTGGACGAGCCCACCATCGGGCTGGACCTGACGGCGCAGGCCCGCATCCGCACCTTCCTGCGCGAGTACAACCGCCGCACCGGGGCCACCGTCCTGCTCACCAGCCACTACATGGCCGATGTGACGGCGCTGTGCGAACGCGTCATCATCATCCACCACGGGCAGCTCAAGTACGACGGCAGCCTGACCGGGCTGACGCGCCGCATCGCGCCGGTGAAGCTGATTGGGCTGGCGCTGCTCGACGGGGCCGCCAACGGCCTGGAGCGCTACGGCACGGTGGTGCCAAACGAAAACAACGACGGCAAGCTGCTGGTGCAGGTGCCGGCCGGCGAGGTGGCGGCGGTGACGGCCCGGATGCTCTCCGACCTGCCGGTGCAGGACCTGACGATTGAAGACCCGCCCATCGAGACCGTGATCGAGCGGGCGTTCAACGAATAGGAGCCGCCATGACGGCCATGCTGCGCATCTATCAACGCCTGTGGCAGGTGAACTGGGCCGAGCAGTGGCAGTACCGCGCCAACCTGCTGATGTACCTGCTGTACTGGATGGTGTCGCCCATCGTCTATCTGGCGGTGTGGACGGCGGTGGCCAACAGCCAGGGCAGCGTCGGCGGGCTGACGGCCAACGACTTCGCCACCTACTACCTGACCCTGCTGTTGGTAGACGTGCTGACCAGCGAGATCAGCATCCACATCCTGGGCTACAAGGTGCAGGAGGGCAGCCTGTCGGTGGAACTGCTCAAGCCGATGCACCCGGTGCTGACCAGCACCCTGGTCTACAACCTGGCCTTCAAGGCGCTCACCCTGCTGGTGCTGGTGCCGGTGTTGGTGGGGCTGGCCCTGCTGGTCCAGCCCGACTTCGGCGCGGTGACGCTGGGCAACCTGCTGCTGGCCGTGCCCGCCATCCTGCTGGGCTTCGGCATCAGCTTTGTGCTGGGCGCGACCATCACCTGCCTGGCATTCTGGACCACCCGCATCTACTCGATCAGCGAGTTCTATTGGGCACTGGCGGTGCTGTTCTCGGGCCAGTTTGTGCCGCTGGAGCTGATGCCGGGGGCGCTGCGGCCCATCGCGGAAGTGCTGCCCTTCCAGCTCACCAAGTATTTCCCGGTCCAGCTCATCTTGGGGCGCGCCGACCCACAGACCATCCTGCCCAACTTCGCGCTGGGGGTCGTGTGGCTGGCGGTGGGGCTGGCCGTTTTCCTGGCGGTGTGGAAGGCCGGGGTCAAGCGCTACTCGGCGGTGGGGGCCTAGGATGCATACGCTCAGACTGCTCGGCACGCTGGTCAAGATCAATCTGCAACAGGATTTGGCCTACCGCGCCGATGCGGTGGTGAACATCCTGGTAAACCTGATGTGGCTGGGGTGGGAACTGCTCAGCCTGAACATCCTGTTCAGCAACACCACTTCCCTGGGCGGCTGGGGGCTGGCGGAGGTGGTGGCGCTGCTGGGCGTCTTCCGGCTGGTGAACACCCTGATGATGAGCCTGATCTGGCCCAACACGGAGAAGTTCAACCGGGGCGTGCGCGAGGGCACGCTGGACTACACCCTGCTCCAGCCGGTGAACAGCCTGTTCCTCATCAGCTTCACCCGCATCATCCTGTGGCGCGTGTGGGACCTGGCGCTGGCGGTGATCCTCATCGTGTGGGGGGTGGCGGCCAGCGGCGGCGGGGCCACGCTCCTCAGCCTGTTCAGCTTCATCCTGCTGGTCGGCTCCGGCGCGGCGGTGATCTACAGCCTGTGGATCGTGATGATGGCCATCACCTTCTGGCTGGTGAAGTTCGACAACAACGTCACGATCCTGCAAGCCCTGCTGGACGCGGGGCGCTACCCGGCCACGGTCTACCCGCCCTGGCTGCGGGCAATAGTGACCTTCATCGTGCCGGTGGCGGTGGCGACCACCGTGCCGCTCCAGGCCCTGCGCGGCGACCTGAACGCCTGGCAGATTCTGCTGTTCCTGGGCGTGGGCCTGGGCAGCGTGCTGGTGGCGCGGCTGGTGTGGCGGGCAGGGGTGAAGAGGTATAGCGGGGCAAGTAGTTAGCCCAGCGGTTTTTCGATATACTAGCGCTGTATCCGACTCTCGAAGGAGGAGGCATGGCTCCCAGTTCATTTTTCAAGGTCGTCATCAATCATGAAGAGCAGTACCGGGTCATCCCAGCCGACACCGCCACTCCCGATGGCTGGCGCGAGGCTGGCAAGAGCGGCACGCTGCCGGAGGTGGCAACATACCTGAAGTCGGTGTGGGGCACGCGCCGTCCGGACCTGTTGGAGCAGGTATTGAAGGACGCTGAAACCGCCGGCCGCCGCTAACTGATCGCCGCCTTAGGCGCGCACAACTTCGAGCCCGCACAATTCGCCCAGGCTGGGGTGCAGGTCGGCCCCGCTCCCCTGTTCCAATCGCTCAATGGCCGGCTGCCACACCGCGCCGCTCACGGGCGGCGGTGCGGGCCAGTACAGGCGCACCGTGTTCAGGCCGCGCCGCCAATGGCCGGCCGGGACGCGCCGTTCGGCTTTCGCCCAACGTTCGCCCAGCGCCAGTGTTCCGGCGTCTTGGTCGTTGACGGTGACGCGGACGGCGGCGCGCTGGCCGGCGCTCGATGCGCCCGGCAGCCGGCCCACCAGCCGCAGCCCGGCCGGCGGTCCGCCCCCCTCGATGAAGCTAAACTCCGAGACCGGCCAATAGGCGCGCAGGAGGCCCAGCGGCTCATCGGCTCCCGCCAGGGCATAGGTCCAATAGGGGCGCGACAGGGGTTCGTGCTGGTAGTAGGCCGGCAGCAGATCGCGGGCGGCCGGCGCGTACCGTGCCAGCCGCTCGGGCCAGGCTCGGGCGGCCACGGGGTCGGCGGCCGCCAGGGCGGCGCCGATGGCGGCCAGCAGCGGCGCGTCGAGGTGGTCGTACTTCCAACCATGCTGGTGTCCCAGCGCAAAGGGCGAGGCGTCCAGCCGCTGTTGGGCGGCAGTGAACACGGCGGGCACTGGCAGCGCTCGCGCCTCGGTGAAGTCGAGCATGACCTCGCTAATGCCGGGTGCGGCGCGCAAGGCCTGGGCGCACCAATCAGCCAGCAGCGGGTGCTTGTCCGAAACGCCGAACAGCCGATGCGCGGTATGTATTGCCGCGCCGAACAGGGCGGTGGCCTCCGCCGCGGGTGCGAGCGGCAGGGGCGGATATTGGACCAGGGTACGCCAATCGGGCCCCGCCTGGCCCCAGCGGCGGAGCACTGCCTCGGCGACGGCCGCCATGGCCACGTGCATGCCTTCGCGGGTGAGGTGGCAGTAATCCAGAAATAAGCGCCGGCCGGGCAGGGGCGAGCCAGTGTGTTCGGCGAAGACAGCGGGCAAGTCAATGCACGCCAGGCCGCGATGCTCAGCCGCGGCGCGCAGCAGACCTTGTTGGAGGCTGGCGGCGCGAGGCGCGTTAAGCATCAGCATGAGCGGGAAGTGGGCATTGTCCACTTCCGCGCGCGCGAACACCGCCGCCGCCGCCGCGCGCCCCGCGCCCAGGCTCGCCAGCGCGGCCAACCGGTAGCCGGTTGGGCACAAGCCGCCCTCCAGGCGCAGCAGCCGCGTGGCGGTGGCCAGCGCAGCCTCCCACGCTTCGGCGGCGAGTTGGCGGCGGGCTTCGGCCAGCAGCCCATACCACTCGGCTGCGCCTGTGCCGGGCAAGCGGGTGACGGGCTGGGCGCACTCCCAATCGGCCAGGTTGACCTCGGGCACGACGATGAAGATGGGCACGCCGTGGGCAGCGCCCAGGCCGGCCAGTTGCGCCAGGACCGCCCCGGCGCGCTCCAGCCCGCGGCGCGCGGCCAGGTCGGCCAACTGGGGCGCGCCGCCCGCGCGCAGCGCTTCGGCAACCGCCAACTTATCGCGCAGGCCGGGCGCGTGCGGCGACACCTCGGGCGTTTCCAGCATGGTCCAGTTGTTGCCGGCAAATACCACCAGCGCGTCGGGCGCCAGTTGGAGCGCGGCCTCGGCCGTATCGGCCAGCCCGGCCAGGGTCTCGTTGGTGCGCGCCAGGTCAATCACTTCGCAGGCGCCCGCGCCCAACACCCGATTGAGCAAGTGCGCCAGCGCGAGGGCTGGGGTCAGGTGTGGGGCGTACAGGTAACCGGCCGCCACCGATTCGCCCAGCAGACACAGGCGGCGCGGGTTGGGGCCGGCCCGCGAGTGCAGCCGCAGGCGCGGCGCGTAGTGGTCGCCCAAGGGCAGGGGAGCGGGCCGCTCCCAGCACAGCTTGCCGTTCTCCTGGCGCGGCTGCCAGATGCTGATAGGCCGTGGCTGGCCTTCCATGCCCGGCCGTTGGGTCGGGGTAGGGACCGGCGCCTGGGCGGCGGCGCGCAGGCAGCGGGCCAGGGCGGCGCCATTGGGCTCCGCCAACTCGGCCGCCAGGACTTCGGCCGCGGGGCGATCCAGACTGGATGCCATGGCTAGACGAAGGTGTAGAGGAAGTCGGCGGGCCGGCTGGGTGCCGGGCTGCCATCGGGCTGCCAGGCGGCGAGGAGGGCGGGCAGACGGTGCGGCAAGGCGGCGCGGTCGATCAGAAAGTCCTCCAGCACCAGCGTCTCGAAGCCGGCCTCCACGAAGCAGGCCAGCGCTTCGGCCGGGCCGCAGACGATAGGCTCGTCGCGCAGGTTGAACGAGGTGTTGAGCAGGAGCGGGCAGCCGGTGCGCGCTTGAAAGCGATCGAGCAAAGCGGCCAGGCGCGGCGCCACCGTTCGATCCACGGTGTGCGGCCGGCACGAGCCATCCACATGCGTGATGGCCGGCAGGTCCACCGGCGAACGCACGGCGCACGTTTCCAGCATGAACGGGCTAGGATGGTCCAGGTCGAGGTGGGCGGCCGCCTGCTCGGCCAGGATGCTGGGCGCAAATGGGCGGAAGCCTTCCCGCCGCTTGATGAGGGCATTGATCCGGTCGCGCATCTCGGGCCGGCGCGGGTCGGCCAGCAAGCTGCGGGCGCCCAGCGCGCGCGGGCCGAACTCCATGCGGCCGTGGAACCATCCGATGACGTGCCCGGCCACGAGGCCGTCCACCACCGCGTCCAGCAGCCCGGCCTCATCGCCGCGGAAGTCGCTGGCGGCCAAGCCCGCGCCGCCGAGGAGGGCGGCGATGGCCTGGGGCTCGGCGGCGGGACCCAAGCCGGCGTGCGTCAGGCGCGCCGGGCCGGGCCGCTGGCCGGTGAGGCGGCAGTGGGCCAGGGCCGCCGCGCCCAGGCAGGCGCCATCGTCGCCGGCCGCGGGCTGAATAAAGATGTCCTCGAACAGCCGGCTGGCGCGCAGCCGCTGATTGGCCACGCAGTTGAGCGCCACACCGCCGGCCAGACACAAGTGGGACAGCCCGGTGCGCTGGCGCAGGTAGGCGGCTTTGTCGAGCAGCACTTCCTCCAGAAGCTGCTGCACACTGCGGGCGACATCGGCGTGAAAGGCGGTCACCTCGGCCTCTGGGGCGCGGGGCGGGCCGCCGAGCAGATCGGCCAGGGCGGCTGAGTACATGCGCTCGCCGCGCACGTAATCAAAGAAGCGCGGGTTCAGCCGATATTGCCCGGCCGGCAGAATCTCGATGAGTTGGCGCAGTTGCGGCAGGAAACGCGGCTGGCCGTAGGCGGCCAGTCCCATCACCTTGTATTCGCCATCATTGACCCGGAAGCCCAGGTAGGCAGTGAGGGTGGCGTACAGCAGCCCCAGCGAATCGGGGAAGTGGACTTCCTCGAACAAAGTTAACTCCGCGCCTTGGCCCTGGCCGTAGGTGGTGGTGGCCCACTCGCCCACGCCATCCACCGTCAGCGTGGCGGCCGCCTCGAAGCCGGAAAAGAAGAATGCACTGGCGGCGTGCGACAGGTGATGGGGGAACGCGTGGAAGGGGCCCTCGAAACCCAGCCCCTCGCGCACCGCGCGCTCGGGCCGGCGCGGGTCCAGCCAGCCGCAGTCACCGGCGGGGTCCACTGGGCGGCCAGCCCATAACTGGCGGGCCAGCTTGGCGGGCGGGTTTTCGTAATAGGCCACCGCGTCCACATCCGCGATGGTCAGCCCGGCCTGCGACAGGCACCAGCGCGCGGCCCGGACGGGAAATGCTGGGTCGTGTTTGCGGCGGCTAAAGCGTTCCTCGGCAACGGCAGCCGTCAGGCGGCCGGTTTGCAGCAGACAGGCGGCGGAGGTGTGGTAGAACGCCGATATCCCCAGGATGTTCACGGCCCCGCCTCGAACGCCACATCGTCTAGATACAAACTGCTGTTCAGATTGCTGTCCGTCGTCACCTGAAGCCGCAGGTTGATGCTCTGCCCCGCGAAGGCGCTCAGGTCCACCGTGCGGCGCGTCCACGCATTCGTCTCCAGCGCCGCGCACAGCCCGTAGGCGTCCTCCACGTTGCCGTTCACCCAGATCGAAGCAATGTCATAGTGGCAGCCCGTCTCGGCTGAATCCACCCACTGCCAATAGGCCAGATAGGGCGCGCCCGGCGGCACCAGCACGGTCTGCGCCATGGCGGCGGTCTCGGTGAAGACGCCGCCCAGCCAGGCCGCCCACTGGCCGCTGTGGGTGGTGTGGCCGGTGGCCGTGAGCGACGCCGTGGTGACGATCAGGTCGCGGCCGTGGGTGGAGCTAAGCCCCCAGGTGACGGGGCCGTCCTCGAAGCCGCCGTTGGGCAGCAGCCCGGCCGGAGCTTCCTGCTTGGCAACCAGGGGCAGGTAGGCCCAGTGCGTGGGGGTAACCGGCCCGGCGGCGGCCAGCTCGGCCCGGCGCGCGGTCTGCCCGGCGCTGAGGCTGGCCCCGCGGGTGATGAGCGGCAAGTAAATGTGATCGGTGAAAGTAATGGTCGGGGAGGTGACCAGCGCCGACGAGGCCTGATCTTCACCAATGCCGAAGACGGTCAGGGTGGGCGCATCGGCGCCCACATCGGCGCAGGCGCCGCCCAGCGCCTCATCCGCGCACAGGCGCACGGCCGCGCCCGGCCCCACGCGCACCGACGAGATAGAGTCGTTGGGCACGCCCAGCGAGGCTGCGGTGGGATAAGTGCCCAGGCCGCGCACCGCGCATTGGCCGCCGTAGTTAGGATAGACGAACAGCGCCACCTGCAATGGGCCGGGCGCGCAGTCGCCCAGCACGGTGGAGACCGGCCCCGCCAGCACGTTGCTGTCAATGTTGAGCGTCACCCCGCCCCAGGTCTCGTTGTGGCCGCCGCTGTATTGGCGCAGGCGCTGCGAGTTGACCCACACGCCGTCGCTGATGCAGGGGATGCCCCACACCGATGCGCCGGGGTTGTACTGATACGGGACCGTCCAGTAGGCGATCCAGACCGCGTCGGGGATGTTGGGGATGCCGACGAAGTCTTCCAGGTAGGAACTGCACGATGAGCCATACACGCCCGCCAGGCTGCCGGCGGCGTTCACCACGTCCGTCCAGCCGTTGATGAAGGCCTTGGCGCTCTCCCGGCAGGCGGCGTTGTTGGGGTAGGACTCCAGGTCGTAATACAGCACCGTGCCCGCGCCGTCGGGCTGGGCCAGGCCCAGGGCAATAGCCCGGTCGAGGGCCACGAACCCTTCGATGCGGCCCTGCTGGTAGGCCACAGCCGGGTCCAGGCTCATCTTGTCTTTCGGTCCCGCATAGCACGCCGACTGCGGCCCGACCCAGGTGGGGATGAAGGTCCACCCCTGCTGCGCCAGCGCCTGAACATACGGCTCGGTCAGCGGGGTGCAGGCCGCGCCGCCGGAGCCGCCCAGGTACAGGTTGCGGGCCTTATACGGGCCGGTATTCCACCAGGCCTGCATGTTGCCCAGGGGATTGCCGCCCGCATCCACAAAGCAGCCGTCAAAAGCCTGGCCGTTGAAGGTCAGCGTCAGGTCGCCAGCGGCCTGGGCGGCCGCACCGCCGCCCGCCGGGTTGGCCGGCACGGCGAAAGCCTGCGTCAGCGCAAGCTGCCCGCCGGGGAGGGGCATGGCTGTCCAGGTCTGGCCGCCGTCGGCGGTGCGCACCAGTTGGGTCGTCAGCGTGCAGGCGCCCGCATCGCATTCGCCCGTGGTGGACCTGGCCCAGCCCGCGCTGGCGGTGGCCGCGCTGAGATCGGTCAGCCCTGGCCCGCCCAGCAAGGTGGACTGCGCCTGCCCGCCCTCGGCCGGGGCCCAGGTGCGGCCCCCATCATGCGTAACGTAAACCTCGCCGCTGCCGCGCTCGCTGGCCGTCCAGCCTTCTGCGGCGGAGGTGAAATGCACCGGCGCGCCCAGCGGCAGGGTCAGGCGCATCCAGGATTGTCCGCCATCCGATGTGCGGAAGAGTGTGCCCAGGTCGTGCGCGCTGCCGGTCGCCTGCCGCACGACGAGCCAGCCGGTGCGGGCATCCAGCAATTCCAGATAGACAGCGGCGGCCAGCGCGGCCGGGTCGCCGGGCGCGAACAGGTCGAGCGGGGCTGCCTGCCAGTTTAGCCCGCCGTCGCCGGTGGTGAAGAGTTGGTAAGCGGGGTCCGCAGGCGGCGTGCCGCTGACGGCCACCAGCCACCCAGTCTTGGCGTCAACGAACCAGGCCGCCTGAAGCGCCGCCGCGCCCATGCCCGGCGGGGTGATGTTGGCCCAGGCCGCGCCGGAGTCTTCAGTCCAGTACAGGCGCTGGTCGAGCAGCACCCAGCCAGCCGTGGGCGTGACGGCCTGGAAGGACTGCCAATTCGGGGCTGACGGTTGACGCGTCTCCGCGGGGCGGGCGGCGACGAGCAGCGCCACGCCAAGGGCAGCGGCCAAACCGAGTACCGGGCGAGTGATCGACATGGCTGAAATTGTACCTGATGGCAGCGCCTGGGTATTGAAATTATCCCGCTGCCGGCTTATACTTTCCCCGGCTGATATTATCCACAATCCCCGGCATGAAACACAGGAGCAACTGACCGTGAGCCAGTATCGCGTCCTCACCGACGAGCAAGTGCAGCATTTCCTGGATAAGGGCTACCTGGTGGTGCCCAACTGCGTGGACCTGGACATCGCCCAGCGCTGGATTGACGGCGCCTACGACCGGCTGGCCTACAAGCGGGACGACCCCAGCACCTGGGAGCGCGAGATCATCTGGATGGACCACAAGCACAAGGCCCCCGTCAAGGAGGTGTCGCCCAAGGCCTGGGCCGCCATCCTGGACGTGGTGGGTGGCGAGGACCGGCTGGAGACGCAGACCCTGCAACTCCCCGAGTCCGGGCACTTCACTTCCATCAACTCGTTCGAATGGTCCGACTCGTTCATCGTCAACTTTAAGCGCGGAGCCGGCGAGCCCTGGCAGCCGCCGTCGCCCAAGGTCAAGGGCTGGCACAAGGACGGCAGCTACTTCCGCCATTTTGTGGACAGCCGCGAGCAGTCGCTGCTGACCATCGTGCTGTGGAGCGACATGCGCCACCGGGGCGGCGGCACCTTCATCGCCCCGGACTCGGTGCGGGTGGTGGCGAAATTGCTGTATGACCACCCCGAGGGCATCCCGGCCAACAAGTTCGACTACGAGTCCATCCTGGCTCAGTGCACCGAATTCGTGGAGTTGACGGGCAAGGCCGGCGACTTCGTCATCCTGCACCCCTACATGGTGCACGCCTCGTCGCAGAACGTGCTGGGCATCCCGCGCTGGATGAGCAACCCGCCCATCGTGCTCAAGGAGCACATGAACCTCAACCGCCCCAACCCGGCGGACTTCTCGCTGCTGGAGCGCGCCACCCTGCACTACCTGGGCCTGGAGCGCCTGGACTTCCGCCCAGCCGCGCCGCGCGAATCAAACTGGTGGCCGGTGGAGACCGTGGCGTTCTAAGGCGCCTAGCGAAATTGTCATTCCGAGGCGCCTTTCGCCGAGGACTCTTGACTGCCATCCACCAGCCGCTGCCGAGCGCGCCGCCCCCGCCGAACACCTTGGTGTCCGCGCTGGGTGGCGCCTCGGCGGCGGCTTGTTGTTTGTAGGCGTGTCATGACTCTCAAACGGTTCGAGGCCACGGTGACCAAGGCCGGCAGCCGCGTCTTCATCCCCCTGCCCTTCGACCCAAACGCGGCCTGGGGCCAAAAGGACAAGCACTACATCACCGGCGTGGTGAACGGCTGCCCGGTGCGCGGGCCGCTGGAGCGCGCGGGCGGCGCGTATCGCCTGCCCCTGGGCGCGGCCTGGCGGCGCGACAACGGACTGGCGGCGGGCGATGCGGTGAAGGTGGAACTCTCGCCGGAGGGGCCTCAGCTTGACGCGATGCCCGCCGACGTGGCCGCCGCCCTGGCAGCGGAGCCGCAGGCGCGGGCCTTCTTCGAGGGGCTGGCAACCTTCTACCGCAAGAACTTCATGCGCTGGATCGAGAGCGCCAAACGCCCCGCGACGCGCGCCAACCGCATCGCCGAGATGGTGGCGCTGCTGAAGGCGGGTAAACGGGAGAAGTAGGCGCGTGGCTGCGCACGAAACGCTGACCGACGCGCAGGTGCAGAGCTTCCTCGACCGGGGCTACCTGGTCGTCAAGGACTGCCTTGACCTGGACCTGGCGGCCAAGTGGGTGGCAGGGGCCTACGACCGCCTGAGCTACCGCCCGGACGACCCCGCCACCTGGGCCAAGGACATCGTCTGGCTCGACCACCTGCACCGCCGGCCCGTGAAGGAGATCGCGCCCAAAGCCTGGGCCGCCATCCTGGACATGGTCGGCGGCGAGGACCGGCTGGAGCCGCGCGTCATGCGCAAGGACCGCGGGCACTTCTCCACCATCCACTCCTTCGTCTGGTCCGACGCCTTCATCATCAACTTCCGCAAGGGCGCGGATGAGCCGTGGCAGCCGCCCTCGGCGCGAGTGACGGGCTGGCACAAGGACGGCGCCTACTTCCGGCACTTCCTCGACAGCCCCGAGCAGGCCCTGCTGACCATCGTGCTGTGGAGCGACATGCGTCACCAGGGCGGCGGCACCTTCATCGCGCCCGATTCGGTGCGGGTGGTGGCGCGCTTCCTCGCCGATCACCCCGAGGGCGTCCCGCCCAGCGACTTTGATTTTCAGGCCCTCATCGCGGAGTGCCGCGAGTTTGAAGAACTGACCGGCGACGCAGGCGACTTCATCATCCTCCACCCCTTTATGCTCCACGCCTCGTCGCAGAACGTGCTCGGCGTGCCGCGCTTCATGACCAACCCGCCGGTGGTGCTCAAGGAACCGCTTAACCTGAACCGCGCCGACCCGGCCGAGTTCTCGCTGCTGGAGCGCGCCACCCTGCACTACCTGGGCGTGGAGCGCTGCGCCTTCCGGCCTGCCGCGCCGCGCGAGGCGATATGGTACCCAGCCTGACAGCCCGCCCGCGCGTGGACTGGCGCGTCGTAGGCCTCATTGGCCTGGCGGGGGTGGTGCTCACGCTTGTGGCCGCGCCCTACCTGCCAATAGGCATTGATTGGCGCCTGACGCAGCGACCGGCTGCCCTGGCCTTGTTGAGCGGCTTGTCGCCGTACGCTGTCTCGCCCACGGCCCCTTACGCGGGCGCGCCATGGGGGGTTTGGGTGCTGCTGCCGCTGGCGGTGCTGCCGGAGAGCATTGGCCGGGCCGTGCTACTATTCGTGACCCTGGGCGCCTTCGCCTATGCCGCGCACCGGCTGGGGGCCAGGCCGTGGGTCACGACGGCGTTCTTGCTGTCGCCGCCGGTGCTGCATTGCCTGCTGAACGCGAACCTGGATTGGATGCCGGTGCTGGGGTTCGTGCTGCCGCCGCCGGTCGGGCTGTTCCTGCTGGCCGTTAAGCCGCAGATGGGCTCAGTCGTGGCGCTGCTGTGGCTGGTACAAGCGTGGCGCAAGGGCGGCTGGCGCGAGACGGTGCGGGTGTTTGGGCCCGTCGCAGCGGCGCTGGCGCTGACGTTTCTACTCTACGGCTTTTGGCCGGCGAACGCGTTTCGGATTGCCTCGATCTCTCAAGGCTGGAACGCCAGTTTGTGGCCCATGAGCATCCCGGTGGGGCTGGGGCTGACCGTGGCGGCGCTGCGCAAGCGTGAGGTGCGCTGCGCCATGGCCGCCTCGCCGTGCCTGTCGCCGTATGTGCTCTTCCATTCGTGGAGCGGGGCTTTGGCGGCGGTGCTGGCTCAGCCGGTCGAAGCCCTGGCCGCCATCGTTGGGTTGTGGGTGTTGGTGCTGTTGCGGGCCTTCGCAGGCTGACCCGCAGCGCGTAACCGTTACCACAAAGGAGTTCCGATGTTGACCAACGCGCCGCTCATGGCCTTCATCGCCACCGCCGACCCCGCCCGCGCCCGCGCCTTCTACGAGACAGTGCTGGGCCTGCGCTTCGTGGCCGACGAGCCGTTCGCGCTGATCCTCGACTGCGCCGGTACGACGCTGCGGGTGCAGAAGGTCCAGGCAGTGACGCCGCCCGCCGGGACCGCCCTGGGCTGGGTGGTGGACGACATGGCCGCGACGCAAGATGGACTGGCCGCGCGCGGCGTCACCTTTGAGCGTTTTCCCGGCATGCCGCAGGACGAGCGCGGGGTGATGATCTTCGGCGATGGCGCGCGGGTGGCGTGGTTCAAGGACCCCGACGGCAACCTGCTGTCGGTGACGCAGGCGCCTTAGCTACTTGAGCTTTGTAGACACTTCCGGCAAAGTCGGCACCTCCGGCGGCACCGGGCTGGCGAGCGTCCAGCCGCCATCCACCGTGATGGTGTGGCCGGTGATGTGGCTGGCCTGGGGCGAGGTGAGAAACCGCGCCGCCGCCACGATGTCGTCCACGTAGCCCACGCGGCCGGTGGGGGTGACGCCGGCCCAGTTCTGCTCGAAGGCCGGGTCGTCGGCCAGGGTGCGCTCGGTGACGATAGCGCCGGGGCTGATGGCGTTCACCGTCAGGCCATGCGGCCCCAGCTCCAACGCCAGCGACTTCGCCATGTGCCGCAGCCCGGCCTTGGTGACCCCGTACGCCCCCAGGTTCACGAAGGCACGCTCCCCCGTGATGGACGACATGAGCAATAGGCGGCCCTTGATCTGCCGCGCGATCATCGCGCGGGCGGCGGCCTGGAGCGTGAAGTAGCTGCCGCGCAGGTTGACGGCCATGAGCCGGTCGAAGGCTTCGGGTGTGTAGTCCAGGAAGCTGCCGTAGTTGGTGAGGCCGGCATTGGCGATGGCGATGTGCAGGCCGCCAAAGTGCTCATCGGCCTCGGCCACCATCCGGCGAACGGCGGGCACATCGGCCACGTCCACGCCGTAGGGCACCACCCGTTCCGCGCCAGCTTCAGCGTTGATGGCTTCAGCGGCGCGCTGGGCCAGCGCGGGGTCCAGGTCGTTGAGGGCCACCCGCGACCCGGACAGCGCAAAGCTCCGCGCCAGCGCATAGCCGATGCCCACGCCCGCGCCGGTGACGAGCACGCTGGGGGCGGGTTCGGCGCTCATAGCGGCTCTCCAAAATAGTCGCGGCTGAGGCGGGTATGCAGGTGCTGGCGGGCAACGTCGTCATTCAATTCCAGCCCCCAGCCGGGCGCGTCCACCACCGGCACCGCGCCGTCCTGGATCACCTTGCCCCCGGCGTAGGTGAACAAATCCTCCCAGTAGTCCACGTCCATGCCGTGGAACTCCAGGATCAAGAAGTTAGGGATCGCAGCGCAGACGTGGGCCATGGCGACGGTGCCGAGCGGACTGCTGACATTGTGCGGCGCGAAGGGCAGGCTGTGCAATTCGGCCAGCCCCGCGATGCGCATGCCTTCCATCACGCCGCCGCAGCGCGCCAGGTCGGGCATCACGATATCCACCGCGCCGGACTCAATCAGGGCATTGAGCCCAAAGCGGGTGTAGACGTTCTCGCCCGCGCAGATGGGCACCGGGCTGAGGGCGCGCACGCGCCTCAGCGCCTCCAGCGAGTCCGGCGGCACCGGCTCTTCCAGCCACATCAGCTTGAAGGGCGCCAGTTCCCGCGCCACCTGCACGGCGCTGGGCACGTCGTAGCGGGCGTGCACGTCCACCGCCAGGTCCACGCCGTAGCCCACGGCCTCGCGCACCCGCGCCACGCGGCCCACGATGCTGTCAATCTCGGCCGGCGTCAGGGTCCAGTTCCAGGCGTCGCGCCGCGCCGGGTGGTCGAAGTCGTCCACGTCAACCTTGAGCGCGCCAAAACCGCGCCCCAGCGCCGCCCGCGCAATTCGGGCCAATTCGTCGCGGATGCTGGCCTCGCGGTCCGCCGTCGCCTCCGCGTGTGCGCCGCTCACGCGCTGGCCGGCGGCGTCAATCAGCCCCGCGCCGCTGTCGGCGTACAGCCGCACCTTATGGCGGAACTGCCCGCCCAACAGCCGCCACACCGGCGAGCCCAGCGCCTTGCCCAGCACGTCCCACAGCGCCATCTCCACACCCGACAGCGCCGTGATGACGGTACCGCCCTGCGCCCCGGTGAACAGATTGGCGCGGCGGATCTTCTCGTGCAGCACGTTAACGTTGCGCGGGTCCTGCCCGACTAAATGCTCTGCCATCGCGTGCACGGTCTCGACGATGGCGCTGGCCGGGGCGGCGGGGTAGCACTCGCCCAGGCCGGTGACTCCCTCGTCAGTATCAATCTTGACGAACACGCATGGGCCGACGACGCGCAGGATGGCGGTGCGAACAGCGGTGATTTTCATGCGCGGATTATAGCCCCGGCACGTAGCCCTGCCCCCACTGCACGCCCGTCGCCTCGCGCCAGTCGCCGGTGAGGGGCATGATGGCGGCCTGCCCGCCGTCGAAGACCAGGTTCTGGCCGATGAAGTAGCGGGCGTCGTCTGTCGCCAGGAAGACCGCCAGCCGCGCCAGGTCGCGCGGCTTGGCCACGAACCCGGCCGGGGTCATGGCCGCCCAGCCGGCCTCGTCCACCGCCTCCCCCAGCACCTTGTAGTAGTTCTCCACCAGCACCCGCCCCGGCGCGATGCCGTTGACGCGGATGCCGTGCGGGGCCATCTCCAGCGCCAGCACGCGCGTGAAAGCGGCGATGGCGGCCTTGGTGGCGGCATACACCGTGTGCTCGCGGTAGGCGCTGAAGGCGTGGCCGGACGTCAGGTTGATGATGACGCCGCTGCGCTGGGCCATCATGGCCGGCACGGCCGCCTGGGTGACGAAGAACATGCCGCGGATGTTGACATTGAACAGCGCGTCGAACTGCGCCGCAGTCACCTGCTCGAACGGCTTGTTCATGGTGATGCCGGCGTTGTTGATCAGGATGTCCAGCCCGCCCAGGAACGCGATGGCCTGCGCCACCATGGCCCGCCCCTGGTCCAGGTCGTTGAAGTCGGCGTGGAAGGCGGCGGCCTTGCCCCCGCCAGCCCTGATCTCTTCCACGGCGGCCAGGGCGCCATCCGGCGCGAGGGGATAGTGCACGGCCACGGCGGCGCCTTCGCTGGCGAACTCCAGCGCCATCCCGCGGCCGATGCCGGTGTCGGCGCCGGTGACCAGCACGCGGCGGCTGAGCATGGAGGGGGTGTCAGGCATTGAAACTCCTCGTTGTCATCGAATCGGCCGGGGGGTGCCTCACTGAAACGCTTTGTCACCTTGAGCGCTGCCACGGACGCTGGAACAAGCCACCAAGACGGCGCGCGAAAGGTATCGTTGATGAAACAGCGAGGTGCTTCGCGCGCCAGCGAGCCATGAGGCCCGAGGGGGTGGGGACGCGCTCAGCACGACAGCACAGTGCTACGGTGATGATCGCGATACGAGCGGCCACCGTGGCGTAACCGTGCGATTGACCACCGAGCGCGGCCAGCGGCCCGCCGCGAAGTCCAGCGCGGCCTCCACCGACAGCCGCCAGCCCAACTCCAGGTTCTCATCCGAGTACCCCGCCACGTGCGGCGAGAGCACCGCGTTGTCCAACGCCAGCAGCGGGTTGTCGGGCGCGACCGGCTCCTGCTCGAACACGTCCAGCCCCGCCCCCGCAATCCACCCTTCCGTCAGCGCGCGGACCAGCGCCGGCTCGTCCACCACCGGCCCGCGCGAGGTGTTCACCAGGATGGCGGTCGGCTTCATCCGCCGCAGTTGCGCCTCGCCGATCAGGTGGCGCGTCTCCGGCGTCAGCGGGCAGTGCAGCGAGACGAAGTCAGATTCGCCGAGCAGTTCGTCCAGGCTCGCTGCGCGCGCGCCGGCCTGGGTGATGACGTCCGCCGGGACGTAGGGGTCATGCACCAGGATGGTCGCATCAAACCCGCTGAGGTGGCGGGCAACGAGCCGGGCGGCGTGGCCGAAGCCCACCAGCCCCACAGTCTGCCCGTAGAGGTGGGCGTTGGGCCAGGGGCGGGCGTTTTGCCATTGGCCGGCGCGGGTGGCCCGGTCCAGGGTGACGATGCGGCGCAGACAGGCAAACAGCAAGCCGAGGGCCTGCTCCGCGACGGCGTGGCTGTGCGCCTCGGGCGTGTTGGCAACGACGAGTCCGCGCGCGGTGGCGGCGGCGACGGGCAGGTTGTCGGTGCCGCTGCCGGTGCGGATCAGACCCCCGCAGCGCGGCAGGGCCTCCAGCAACTCCGGGGTGACGACGCGGCTGCCCCACACCCAGACGACGTCCGCGTTGCCGGCGCACGCCAGCACCTCATCGGCGGTGCGGCAATCCTGAGTAACGTAGTCCACGCCCGCCTGCGCGAAGGCCTCCGGCACCCAGACGGGGATGCCGGGGAAGCCGTTCAGGTCGATCATGGCGACAATGAAAGGCGACATACTACGCCAGCCGCGCGCGCGTCTGCTCGGTCATCTGGCGGGCGGCCGAGAGCATGTAGTACAGGTCGCCGCTCAGGCCGATCCACTGCACGCCGCGCCGCACCCAGCCGGCGAAGTCGTCTGGCCCGCCGCCGACGGAGACGCTGGCCCACACGCTCGTCTGGCGCGTCCTGGCAATGACGTGCTCCATCGCCGCCAGAACGTCGGGATGATTGGGCTGGCCCATGTGGCCCATCGAGCCGGCCAGGTCCTGCGGGCCGAGGACGATGCTGGTCAGGCCGGGCACGGCCAGGATCGCCTCCAGGTTGTTGACCGCGTCAATGTGCTCAATCTGCACGACGCAGATGATGGTCTCGTTGGCGAGGCGGCAGTAGTCCTCCCCCCACAGCCGCCCGTAGCCCGAGGCGCGCCGCGGGCCAAAGCCGCGCATGCCCTCCGGCGGGTAGCGGCAGGCGGCCACCGCCCGCTGCACATCCTCCGCTGTGCGCACCAGCGGCACGATCACCCCGTCCGCGCCGATATCCAGCACCGGCTTGATGAGGACCGGGTCGTTCCAGGGCACGCGCACCAGGGTGGCGGTGTCGCTGCCGCGCGTCGCCATCAGGTGCCCCTGCACCGTCTCCAGGCTCAGGGCATTGTGCTCGGTGTCGATCCACACGAAGTCCGAGATTGACGTCAGGGCCTCGGTGATGGTTGGGTCGGTGCAGGTGATGTAGCTGCCGAAGCAGACCTGCCCGCGGGCGATCTTCTCTCGAAACTTGGCGGCGTTTTGCATGGGCATCCTTGGGGGGCCGCCGGGCAGGGCCGTCCGGCGGGGTGAGTGAGGTGCCGTATTCTACATCCCCTTGATCAATCCCCCCGGCTGGCAGGTGCGGCAGAAGTTGGTCAGGCGCTGGTTGGCGCCCACCAGCGAAATCGCCGTGCCGCAGCGCGGGCAGGGCTGGCCCGTCTTCAGGTGCACGGCCATAAAGCCCCGGCGCTCCAGGTGGATGGCCTCGCCGATCTCCGCCCGCACTTTCTCGATCGCGTCCAGCAGGCAGGCCCGCATCCCGTCGTATAGCCGGTCCACTTCTTCGGCACTCAGGCTCGTCCGCTTGCGGTAGGGGTGCAGCTTGGCCCACCACAGCACCTCGTCGGCGTAGGCGTTGCCGATGCCGGCCACGAACTCGCTGCGCGTCAGCACGCCCTTGATCTCGCCGCGAAACGGCTTGAGACGGGCCTTGAACTCGTCGCGGCTGACGGCCAGCGCTTCCGGCCCCATCCCGGCAAAGTCGGCGATGGCGGCCTGCTCCGGCGGCTGGCGCGTGACGAACACCTGCCCCATCTTCTTCTGATCCACGTAGCGCAGGTCTTGCCCGCCGCTGAGATGCAGCACCGCATGCACCGGCCCGGCCTTCTTGGCGTTCGGCTCGCAGAGCTGCAATCGGCCCGTGAGCTTTGGATTGATAACCAGATAGATGGCAGGGCGATCATCCTTCGTCGTTCGTCTTTCGTCCTTCGTCGGCGCTGATAGGCTGAAGACCAGGAACTTGCCCCGCCGCGCGATGGATTGAAAGGCCGCGCCCGCCAGCGCCGCGCCAAAACCTTCGCCCGTCAGGTCGCGGATGACAATGGCCGCGCCCGGCGCAAGGCCCTCGGCAGACACAATCGTCTGGCCGACGATATGGCGGTTGAGCACTTCCTGGACGACGGTGAGTTCGGGGAGTTCGGGCATCAGTGGCCGTAGCGCGGTGCTCCAAAGCGGTCGGGGCCGGAACCTGAGTGTCAAATATAACGTAGAATCGGTCGTTGGGTGGTTGCGTCAACGTCAGTGGCGGGCAGACTTCGGATGGCGTGCGCGGTCAAATACCAGAGGAGCAGCCGTGATCATCTATCTCATTCGACACGGAGAACGCGATACCGGCGCTGATTACTTCAATCCAGCATTGAACCATCAGGATAATCCCCTGACCGCCCAGGGCCTTGCACAGGCCGAAAGGCTGGGGCAGTATTTGAGTGACAAGCACATCCACAACATCATCGTGAGCCAGTATCGGCGGACCCTCCAAACCGCGCTGCCAGCCTCGCACCGGCTGCAACTCGCCCCGCAGATCGATCGGCGAGTGAACGAAATCGACAATGGCGTCATTGAACAGCTCGCTGAGCATGTTTGGCGGGAACGCTACCCGGAAACCTATGCCCATCTGCGTCAGATGAATCAAGACTTCACCTTTCCGGGCGGCGAAAGTGGAGCCGATGTCAAGCGTCGTCAGGACAGCCTGCTAGCGGACCTCATTCCCAACGATGAAAACGTGGCCGTCTTCTCGCACGAAGGCTACATCCGACTGTTTCTCTGCAACATCCTGGGGCTCGAAGTATTTCGGCGATACCGATTTCGGGTAGACTTCGGCGGCGTGACGGAATTGGAGTATCTCCAAGACCGAGGCGAGTTCAGGCTCATTCGGGTCAATCACGTCATCGGCTAGCTCCGTTCAAGCTGCACGAGGCGCCTGCATGCGCGTAGCGGTCCTCCGCTGCCACAACTTGCCCAGCTTTGTCACCTGGGAGCTCCCCAACCGGGAAGACCTCTTCACCGATGACCGGCTGCTCATCGAAGCCTTCGCGGAGCGCGGGGCCGCGGCGGAGCCGGTCGTCTGGGACGATCCCGGCGTGGACTGGAACCAGTTCGATCTGGCCCTGCTGCGCAGCACCTGGGACTACATCGACGCGCCCGAACGCTTCCTGGCGGTGCTGGCCGCCATCGAAGCCTCGCGCTGCCGGCTGTTCAATTCCCTGGCGGCGGCGCGCTGGAACAGCGACAAGGCCTATCTCTTTGACCTGCGCGACTGGGGCGTGCCCATCGTGCCCACCCAGCGCGCCTCGGCGGTGGACCCGGCCGGCCTGCAAGCGGAGTACACCGAGCACGGCTGGCGCGGCGCCGTCCTCAAGCCCGCCGTCGGCGCGGGCGCGGCGGACGTGCGGCGGGTGCCTGCCTGGGAGGTGGCCGCGGCGGTGGGGCGGCTGGCCGAGCAGGGTTTGCAGGACGCCTTCCTGGTTCAGCCGCTGGTGGAGAGCGTGGTCAGCGAGGGCGAGTGGTCGTATATCTTTATCGACGGCCATCTCAGCCATGTGCTCCTCAAGCGGCCCGCCCCCGGCGACTATCGCGCCCACGGCATCTATGGCGGCACCGTCGCCCTGGCCGAGCCGCGGCCAGGGGATACCCCGCAGGTGGAGGCCATGCTGGCACGCCTCCCCTATGACCTGCTGTATGCGCGGCTGGACCTGGTGCGCATGGACGGCCGGCTGACCGTGATGGAGTTGGAACTCATCGAGCCCATGCTCTACCTGGACCGCGCCCCCGGCAGCGCTGGCCGACTGGCCGAAGCCGCCCTGGCCCGGCTGGCATCCGAGTAGAGTGGACCGGAAGGTCCATGAGGCGGCAGCACCTTTATTACCAATGCCGACGCTGGACAATTGAACGCGGCCTGCCAGACGGCAGTATGTTTGACGGGAGTGATCACCCGGACCTGTCAGGAGGTATTTATGACCAAGGAGAATGCATGCCAGGAGCAACCCACACCAGCAATTTCGTCAACGTTAATGGCATCCGCCTGCATTACCTCGATTGGGGCGGGCCAGGACCGGCGCTGATTTTCCTCGCCGGCATGGGGTCGTCCGCCTACATTTTCAACCAGTTTGCCCCACGCTTTAGCGACCGCTTCCGCGTGCTGGGGCTCACCCGCCGCGGGCACGGCGATTCGGACTATCCCGAGAGCGGCTATGACGCCGACACCCTGGTGGCCGACATCTGCGGGTTCATGGACGCACTAGGTATTGAGAAAGCAGCCTTCGCCGGTCACTCGATTGCGGGCGTCGAGTTGACGCAACTGGCCGCCACGCACCCCGAGCGGGTCGAGAGACTGGTCTATATCGAGGCGCTGGATGACCGCCGCAGCCTGCCCGCCGTTGAGCAGCAGGACCCGCTAAGGGGAGTCTCGTTCCCCAAGGCCGAAGCCCCGCCCCCGCGCACTGTTGAAGAGTACATTGCCCAGTTCAAGGCCGATGCCCCCGCCTTCGCCGAAATCTGGAGCGAAGTGTGGGATGAGGAAATCGCCCACGGGGTCACGGTCAACGAGGCCGGCCTCGTGGTGGACCGCATGCCGGATGCCGTGGGCCAGCAGATGAATGAAAACCTGGTCCGCAGCTACGCGCCGCCCACGGTGAACACCACTATCCCGGCGCTGAGTTTCTTTGGGCAGCGCCAACGCAAGCTGTCCGACGCCTACACGGCGGAACAGAAAGCCGCCTACCACCGATACTACGAAACGGTGGCCCTGCCGGCGTTCCACGCCCTGGTGGCGGACTTCCAGCACCGGTTTCCCCAGGCCAAGGTAGTGGTGATCCCTGGCGGGCATCACTACCTGTTCATGGCCCAGGCCGATCAGGTGTATGCGGAGATGCGGCGCTTCCTGCTGGATTGAGGCGGCTCCTGCCCGCTGCCAGCGCGGCCCCCGCCTGAATGATGGTCGAAATCCGCCCTTTGGCGACGCTCACCCTGGCCGACCTCCAGCGCGTGGCGCCCGGCTACACATCCAGCAGCAAGTACGTGGTCCGGCACACGGCCACGGCGAGGCGCGTCGTGTTCGAGCTGGAGCTCGTCGCCCTCGACCCGCCCTACGTCAAAGTGTTTGACCACGACGACGATACACTGCGGCGCTACCAGGGGCTGCTGCGCGAGGGCTATTCCTTCGGCGCCTACGCCGGTGACGAGTTGGTGGGGTTGGCCATCGGCGAGGCACGCGCCTGGAACCGCAGCCTGTGGGTGTGGGAGTTTCACGTCGGCGAGGCCTATCGGCGGCGGGGCCTATGGCGCGCTTGCCGTAGCATGACTCCCATGCTATCATGCTGGCATGATTGTGTCGTTCAAAGATGAAGGCACGGAAGACATCTTTAACGGCAAGAATACCAAGGCGGCCCGCCAGACCTGTCCGTCGGCGCTGTGGAAAGTGGCCGGTCGGAAACTCGACCAACTCGACTCTGTAACGGCTCTGGCCGAGTTGCGCCTCCCGCCCGGCAATCGGTTGGAATCATTGGCCGGGGACCGCAAAGGACAGCATAGTATTCGCATCAATGCGCAGTATCGTATCTGCTTTGTCTGGATCGACTCCGGACCCGACGGCGTGGAAATCGTTGACTACCACTGAATTTTCGGGCAAAGGTAAACCATGATCCGCGTTCCCACCCACCGACCTCCCACACACCCAGGCGAAATGCTGCTGGAAGAATTCCTGATTCCGATGGGCCTCACCCAGCGCGAGCTGGCGGACGCCATCCGCGTGCCCTATCAGCGTGTCAACGAGATTGTCCACGCGCGGCGGGGCATGACGCCCAGCACGGCCCTGCGTCTGGCAAAGTTCCTGGGCATGCCGGCCGCCTTCTGGATGAATCTGCAACTGCGTTGGGATTTGTATCAGACCCAGCAGGCCGAAAAGGACGACCTCAAACGCATCCGGCCGCATGCCCATGTGGCGGGATGATCGACCTCCGCCCCCTGACCGCGCTGACCCTGGCCGGCCTCCACCGAGTGGCGCCCGGCTACACATCCAGCAGCAAGTACGTGGTCCGGCACACGGCCACGG
>CAZCEC010000073.1:0-13066 GCA_964497615.1 uncultured Anaerolineales bacterium
GACGCGGAAGTGGGTCTCGGTGTGGGTGCTGGTGAAGAGGTCGTAGGTGAGACCCAACTGCTGGAACAGGTCGAGGAAGCGGGTGTGGAAACGCTCGTAGACCGCCAGGGAGGTGGTACCTTCCGCGTCGGCGCGCACGCTGACGGGCGTGCCGTGCGAGTCGGAGCCGGAGACCATGAGGACGCGGTTGCCCTTGAGCCGGTGGTAGCGGGCGTAGATGTCGGCGGGGAGGTAGGCGCCGACGAGGTTGCCGACGTGGATGTCGGCGTTGGCGTAGGGCCAGGCAACGGCGACGAGGATGTTTTGGGTCATGTGTGCCTCCACAACAAAAACCGCCAGCCGAGGCTGGCGGTGATGGGCCGGGACCGGTGGGCGCCGCGGGCTGTCAGGCGGCGCGACCGGCCGTCGCGGGCGCGGAGCCTCGGCTCCGGCCGCGGTGCGGCGGGGTGCGCATCGCCATAGGCAGACCAACGGTGTCCATGGGGGCATTGTAGCATGGATGTCAAGAAGGAGTGGAAAGGGCATGAAGGATATAAAGGGAATAAGGGGCGTAGGGGACTCAAGAGCGTGTGGAGGTGTGGAAGCAGAAGGTGGGTAGGTAGAAAGTGTGGTGAGATTAGTTACAGCAGCAGCAGGAGCGCCAGAATAGGATGAATATTGCGCAGAGTTAGTTACAGCAGCAGCAGGAGCGCCAGGGGGCAATGTTATGTCACATTTCCGCGTTTCTAATCCGCGCCCAGACGATGGCCTGCACGTCAACGTGGTTCCGCAAAAGGGCGTGCGGAAAGCAGCTTTTTGACTTGACGCGGCGCGAGCGGGGCAGCAGGCGAGAAAAGTCGGAATATCTGTCGCATCTGTCGCGGAGGGCGGTTTAGACCTTGGGAACAAGGGCAATGGCGCGCGACAGATGCGAAAAACGATCTGTCGCGATCTGTCGCGACGGGCGGGACGTGAAGGGGAATGGTTGTTGTGTTATGTAATGTACTTGGCGGGGGCCCCCCCTTTTGGAGCCGGTAAAGGTGGCAAAGGTGGTAAGTTGAGTTGTTAAGGGCCGCCGGGCCGGTGCGGGTGGCCCTGCGTACAGGGTGGCGCTGAGTTCAGCGCGGCCGGCGGGCGATGATGAGGGGACTATGTAGAAAAAGTGTTCTAGGCGCAAGAGGGAGAATTGGCGAAGATGAGCAGACCTATTGATCGGGGGAGAGCCAGGCTTCGACGGGGAGGGCGGGGACGCGCTGAAACTCGCGCAGGTTGTTGGTGATGAGGGTGAGGTCCAGGGCGAGGGCATGGGCGGCAATGAGGAGGTCCATGCCACCAATGGTTTGGCCACCGCTTTCCAAGCGCGCCCGCAGCCGGCCATAGGCCAGGGCGGCGGGGTAGTCAAAGGCGGCGATCTCCAGCGGCAGCAGGAATTGGGCGAGGGCCGAGCGATTCTGATCGGGACGGGCGCTCCGTTCGGCGCCGTGCGCCAGTTCCGCGACGGTGATGGTCGAGACGCCGACGACGCCCGGCGGATGGGCGATGAGGCGCTGGAGGAGGGCGGCGGGCTGGCGGCGCATGAGGGCGACGCAGATGTTGGTGTCGAGCAGGTATTTCATTCGAAGGCCGGCTCGCGCGATTGGTCGGGGAGCGGCGGCCGGGTGTCCATGAAGTCGGCGGAGAACTGGGCCAGGCTGTCCACGAGGGATTCCCAGGCGGCGCCGTAGGGCAGCAGAACGACGGCGTTGCCGACCCGCTTGATGTAGACCTGGTCGCCAGGGAAGCGAAATTCCTTGGGGAGACGGACGGCCTGGCTGTTGCCGTTTCGGAAGAGTTTGGCGATTTCCATGTAGCACCTATGAGTATATACTAATAGTATATATGAGGTGGTTGGCGCTGTCCAGGGGGTATTTGGACGGATTTCAAGGCGGGGCGTATTGGTGGGCCGGCGAATGGAATTCGCGCCTGGAGGCCTGCGGCCACCGCGTCCCTCTACAGGGACGCAGGACGGTTCACCAATACGCCAGCGATAATCCAGCGGGAAATGCACACGCCATGGGAGAGAGGCGCAACTGGCCACACGAGCAGGCGTACGTGTCTCAGAGCGGCAGTTCGGCCTTCCGCTTCGCTGCGGTTCGGGGAACATGGTCATCCCCTGCCCCTCTCACTCCGTGTGGTTGCGGGGCCATGGTTTGCCGCTGGGAGAGAGAAGCAGTGGTCTGCCGCTGGGAGAGGGGGCGTCTTGTTAGTCGGCCTTAGCGCCAACCCTTTTCAAAAGTCAGTTTTCCCAGGTTCTGGAGTTCAGTCAGACGCTCCACCAGGCGCTCTGCAACCTCAAAGGACGCTGCATCTGCCGCAATGTATTGGGCCGTGTATGCTTCAAGCAAACAGCCAGGGACTCGCGCAATTTCTGCCAACACGGCCCGGATATTGCTGGACTCGTGGTAGCCAAACCACAGCCGAAGAGTCCAGTGATCCGAGCGTTTGACAACCCTGGTGACTGCGAGGCGATCACTGTTGTTGAGGCTGGCCTCGACTTCATCACCTAAGGCAAGGTCGTAGGTGAAATAGGGGATGCAGCATAAGATGAAATTGCCGGGTTTGGTTTGTCTACTCCAAAGCTGTTCCCACTCGGGAGGCGAGTCACCAACCCGAGCTTCTGCGAATATGAAGTGGTTTGCCTCGCTGCGCCATATAGGATTTCTGTGCACGGCGATTGTTGATTTCATGACAGAGTGTCGCGTCTAGCGCCAACGACTTGGGCGTGGGGAGCGGGACGACTCACATTCTGCTTGAGGCGAATCCTGGAGGCAGATCATCAGCGACGCGCAGGGATGGGGTGGGGGTATGGCACGCTCACTTCGGCCACAACTGCACGAGTTCAATGACTTGGGCTATCAGAATGAAGACCAACCCCAAAAAGCCGACCACCGTCAAGCACCCAAATGGTCTGGCCCATACCGGCATTTTCTGCACCTGCTGCTTAATGGCCTCATCCTCGGCATACTGGTGGGTGATCCAAAGTGCCACCCGCATCGGTGCGGACGGAAATATCCTCCCATGCCTTAAGGCAAGCCATGAGATCTGTGCGAGGTAAATGGTTGACAGAAAGCAGAATACGACAAGTGCAACCTGGAGCACAATTGCCCATGTCATTATTATCGCTCCCACAAAAGTAAAGGTCTGTTTCCGCTAATATGCGACAGCGCTACTATGGCAGGTGTTGACCTTCCTCCAAGATTGACGTCAGGCTGGTCCGACCAGGATCGCGAGGTTGGCAGTAATTCCCGTACGGTCCATACCATTGACCTTCCTTCAACAGGAAAACTGGCAGAGTGAGAAGCCAGATGCGTGTCCTCGTCTAGAAACCGCCTCGGCGTCGGCGTCAACACTCGCGGCGGCGATCGATTATGCTTCCGTCGCGGGCCAGTCTTCCTGCACCGCATCCTTGAGCACTTGCCGCAATAGGTCATTTTCGATATAGCGGCTTGTTCAGGCAGCTCTGTGATCAAATCGGCCAAGTTGGTGTGGGCCAGCGCGATCAGAGGCGTTTAGGATCCAGCGCTCACTCACGCCGGGCTTCCTGGACCACCTCCTCGGCGGAGTATTGGAACGGTGAGACGGCGAAGCGGTCTAGCGCGCGCAGAAACTCGGCCCGCGAAAGACCTGCGATTTCGGCTGCCTTGGCTTGCGAGAGGCGCTGGCTCTCGAACCACTTCACCGCCGCCGCCAGGCGCATTTCCCTAGCGAACGTGGCCGGATCCTGCCGCAGGGCCGAGAATGCGTCCTGAGGCAGTTCGATGATGATTTGGACCGTTGCCATGACTCGGCATCCTTGTCGCAGACATCCCAATGGCGATCACAGTGTAACACAGGGCCAGGCCAGCAAACGCAAAACTCCGCTAGAAACGCTCTTTGCGCTTGAGGAGGAGATTGACAAGCCATGACCAATCTCCGAGCGAAGGTCGCAGGCAGAGCGAGGGCGCCGCGGGCCGCCCTCGGTCGGCAACCACCTCCGCAGCTAATGAGCGGGCAGGCGGTAGGACAGGCTGTTCAGTTGCATATTGTATTGCCGGCAAGTCGCTGTCGGGAGCCAGGCGGCGCGGGTTCGGCGGCAAAGGCGGCCGCCGTTCGCGGCCCGTAACCCCAAAGGGGGGCTTCGCACAGGGACCGCGCTACGGGGGACACGCAGAGAGCGTGACGCGAGGGTAACGCCGCACCCGGCCTAGAATGCGGGCAGCATTGGCAGGCGAAGTCTCATCCTGATCGTCGGCGGGGGTGCCATTCGCCGGCCTCGCAGGCTAGGGGATGCAGGCGCCTCAGGCCACCAAGCTCTCCGCCGGGTGCAGGGCCAGGTGGGGCTGGCCGAAGATGCCGGTCATGCCGGCCTGGGCCACCCGCTCTTGAACCGCCTGCCGATCGGTCGTGTACAGCCCAAGCTGCTGCATGCGCTCGAAGTACACCGACCCGGAGAAGGTGTACTTCTGCGTGCGGCCGTCGGGCGACTGCATGGCCGCGCCGGTGTAGGCGATGAAGTCGCCGATGAGGGTGTTGGTGGGCAGGCGCAGCAGGGGCTGGCCGCTGGCGTGGCGGGCGGCGTTGTGCCCCGCCAGGGTGCCGGTGACGATGGCTTCGGTGTGCCCGACGAGCAGGCCCGCCTTTTCGCCGCCGCAGAAGAGATTGTCCAGGCCGTCGATCTGGAGCGTGTCGTCGCGCGGCGCCATCGCCAGGAAGCGGATGGAATTGCCCATGCCGCCCGCGTAGGGGTCTTCGTAGCGCGCGTCTTCCAGCCCCGGGATGCGGCGCAGCTCGTCCAGCGGGAAGTAGGGGGACATCAATTTGGCGTGGCCCGTGTCCAGCAGAATGACGTTCTCGGCAAACTCGGCCAGCGCGTACTGCTGGCAGCACTTGGCGCCCAGGGCGGCCTTCTTCTTCTCGGCCAGGTCGTGGGGCACCGGCAGGATCACTACGCCATAGCGGTCAAGCTCGGCCTCCACGGCGCGCGACAGCGAGCCTTTGTGCAGCTTGCAGGAGCCGCTCATGGCGCCCACGCCGCCGTCGGGCCGCAGGCCCATGAACTCGTTCACGCCGGCCTTGCCGGCGATGCTCACGCGCCCGCCCCACACCAGGCAGCGCATGACGCACATCGCGCACCCGTTGCCGTACTTGTTGCAGCTCGCCATCGGTCCCAGGCTGCCGGTGGTGTCCACGAAGACGTCGCCCTCCAGCACCTGTTTGTCCTCGAGGACCAGTGCGGAGAGCTGGCCGCCGGAGCGCTTGACCTCGGTGGCGCGGCTGACGGTCCAGACCTCCACGCCTTGCTCGAGCAGGTAGCGCTTGACGATTGGCTCCATGCGGCCGACGTCGTAGAGCCAGGCGTGGGCGTGGCCCGGAAAGCTCATGTTGGCGTGCCGGGTGTTGTTGTCTGTCAGGTGGAAGAGATCGCCGCATCCCATGGCGATCAGTTCTTCGGCGGCCGTGAAGCGCCCGTTGTTGCGCATGATGCCGCCGACCTGCCCAGTGCCGAGCAGGGTATCGGCGCGCTCGACCAGCACCACCTCAGCCCCCGCCTTGCGCGCCGCCAGCGCCGCCGCGCAACCCGCCCAACCCCCTCCAGCGACGATGATTCTTGGCATGGCCGGCCTCCTGGTCTAAGCGGAGCGATGTTCCGACCACTGTATGCGGTGGTTGCCGACCTAAATAGTGTGCATTGTCACAGGATTGGGGTGATCTCTAACTGCGGCAGTTTGGGGGACTACACGCCCGAGCCTATGACCGGCTGACCAGCGTCAACCCGCGCGGCGCCGACTTTACCGCGCAGGCCGTGCTAGAATGCGGGCAGCATGGGCAGGCGGTCTCTGATCCTGATCGTGGGGGCGGTGATGCTGCTGGCGTGTTCGGTGTTGGCGCCGAACGCGCCGGAGGCCACGGCCGTGCCGCCGACCAGCGTGGCGGCGACGCTGACGAGGGCACCAACGCTGAGGCCGACGCTGGTCCCGCCGACCCAGCCGCCGCCCAGCGCGACGGCGCAGCCCCCCACCCCCACACTTCCACCCTTCCACACTTCCACACCGGTCCCTGCACCGACCGAGTACACACTGACGGCCGCCAACGTGCGCTTTCAGCCGGGGCCGCGGCTGTACTCGGGCGACATCGTGAGCATCGAGGTGATCGCGGAGGACGCGCCGCGCGGGTGGCAGGGCGCGCCGGTGACGTTGTACGTGGACGAGCGCGGGGCGGAGCCGCTGGAGCGCCAGAGCCTGGGCCGGTTTGGGCTGGGCGGGCGCACGCAGGCGACGTTCACCTGGGCGTGGGATACGACGGGGCGCGAAGGGCCGCAGACGGTGATCATTGTGGCGGCGCCGGTGGCGGTGGATGGGGGCGTGCGGCCGCCGGAGCAGGTGCTGACCCTGACGGTGCCGATCCTGCCGGCGGAGGCGCGCACGGCGCCGGAAGCGGGGGCGCAGTGGGCGCGGGCCGAGAGCGCGTGCTGTATCTTCCACTACCTGACGGGGACGGCGGCGGAGCGGGACATTGAGCTGATCCGGGGCGAGGCGGACGCGGCCTTCAGGCACGTGGAGCAGACACTGGGAGTGGTGCGCGACCGGCAGGTGGTATTCACGCTGATGAGCCGGCTGGTGGGGCACGGGGGCTTCGCGGCGGGCGAGATCACGCTGAGCTACCTGGACCGCAACCCGGCGGTGACGCAGCTCCCGCAATTGTTCGCGCACGAGGCCACGCACATCCTGGACCGCAAGCTGGCGCAGAACAAGCCGACTATCCTGATCGAGGGGCTGGCGGTGTACGTGGCGGGCGGGCACTTCAAGCCGGAGCCGCTGACCGAGCGCGCGGCGGCGGTGCTGGCGCTGGGCCGGTATATCCCGCTGGCCGATCTGGCGAACGCATTCTACCCGGCGCAGCATGAGATCGGCTACCTGGAGGCGGGGGCGTTCATCAAGTATCTGGTGGAGCGCGACGGGTGGGAGCGGTTCGTGCAGATGTACGCCAGCTTCCAGAGCGCGCCGACGGACGCGGCGGTGCTGGATGCGGGGCTGCGCGCCAACTATGGGCTGACCCTGGCGGAGATGGAGGCCGAGTGGCTGGACTATCTGCGCGCCCTGCCGCCGATGCCGGACCAGGTGGAGGACTTGCGGCTGTCGGTGGACCTGTTCGATACGCTGCGGCGCTATCAGCAGGCGCTGGACCCGGCGGGTTACTTCCTGAGCGCCTGGCTGCCGGACGGACGGCGCGGGCGCGAGCGCGGCATCGTGGCGGACTTTGTGCGCCAGCCGGACGCAGACGATAACGTGGCGCTGGAGGCGATGCTGGACGCGGCGGGCTGGGCGCTGCAGGGGGGCGAGTTCGCGCAGGCAGAGGCGCTGCTGGGGGCGGTGAACGTGGCGCTGGACGCGAACGACCTGGCGGCGGCGCCGCTGGCGGCGGACTACCAGCAGATCGTGATGGAACTGAGGGCGCAGGGCTACACCGCGCAGGACATCCGGCTGTTCGAGGAACAGGCCGAGGTGCTGGCGATCCGCGAGTGGCCGGTGCTGGAGGCCTTGACCCTGGTGCGGGCGGAGGCGGGCTGGCAAGTGCTGTGATGGAGACGCCCTACAAGCTGCTGATCATGTTCCTGACGCCGGAGGACCCGGCGGAGTTCGAGCGGCGGTGGGCCGAGGAGTTTGTGCCGCTGGCGGAGCGGCTGCCGGGGCTGCGGCGGGTGGTGGTGGCGCGGACGCACGGGGGGCCGGCGGGGCCGGTGGCCGTCTACCTGATCCACGAACTGCACTTTGACAACTTCGAGGCGCTGCGGGCGGGCATGGCGTCGGAGGCGGGGGTGCGGGCGGGGCAGTGCCTGGTGAAGATGGCGGGGAAGCGGGTGACGCTGGCGTTCGCGGAGCATATGGAAGATGAGCCGGGAGCGCAAAACCTTCGCGACGAATGACACGAATTTGGGCGAATGGGCACGAATGGAAAACCTTAACCACGAATTGGACGCATTTCACGAATAGGGGCTTTCACCGCGGAGCGCGCGAAGAACGCGGAGAAAAGCGAATGACGGATTGAAGAGGCGAGTCAGGGACGTTCTTAGCAATCTCCGCACCCCCGGCGGATAGACATTGGCAGGCAATGGGAAACACATTCGTGTAATTCGTGCAATTCGTGGCGAAGGTTTTAGAGACTGAGGACACAAGGATGACGGAACGGGAATACGCGGGGCGGCCGGCAGAGTCGTTTGGGTTTGAGCAGATCGCGTATGCGAAGGCGGGCTACACGGCGACGATCACGTTCAACCGGCCGGCGGTGCTCAACTGCGTCAACGGGGCGATGCTGCGGGAGATCAACGCGGCGCTGCGGGACGTGAGCTACGACGACGCGGTGGCGGTGCTGGTGCTGACGGGCGCGGGGGAGCGGGCATTCTGTACCGGGGCGGATTTGAAGGAGCAACAGACGTTCCTGGAACGGCCGCGGGACTATTACAAGTGGATGGCCGACTTCATCGAGTGCCACGACCGGCTGCGGAACCTGGGCAAGCCGAGCATCGCGCGGCTGAACGGGATCGTGGTGGGCGGCGGCAACGAGTTCAACATGAGCTGCGACCTGGCCATCGCGGCGGACGACATCTACATCCGGCAGATCGGGGCCAGCCACGGGAGCGTGGCGGCGGCGGGAGCCACGCAGTTCCTGCCGCTGATCGTGGGCGACCGGCGGGCGCGGGAGATTCTGTTTCTCAACGAGGAGATACCCGCGGTGAAGGCGCTGGAGTGGGGGCTGGTGAACCAGGTGGTGCCGAGGGCAGAGCTGGATGCGGCGGTGGAGGCGATGGCGGCGAAGCTGCATCGCAAGCTGCCGGAGGCGACGCGCTACACAAAGCAACAGATCAACGCCTGGCGCGACTTCATCTGGGGCATGACGATTGGGCATGCGCGGGACTGGCTGGCGATCCACAACACCGCGCCGGAGACGCACGAGGGGGAGCGGTCGTTTGGCGAGAAGCGCCCGCCGGACTATGCGGGCCTGCGGCGGGCATACGCGGAGGACGCGCACCCGGAGTATTTCTGGGGGCCGCCGCTGGGCGCGTGCCC
Organism: uncultured Anaerolineales bacterium; assembly: GCA_964497615.1. Taxonomy (GTDB): domain Bacteria; phylum Chloroflexota; class Anaerolineae; order Anaerolineales; family UBA6663; genus CAZCEC01. The sequence goes on from CAZCEC010000073.1 coordinate 9,063, forward strand.
GCATTGCGGGGCGAGGAATTTGCCGGAGGGGATGAAGTTTTGCGGGAATTGCGGGAAAGCGACAGCGCGTGAGTAGGTGTGTAGGTGTGTAAGTGAGTATTTGAACTTGCGCACCTGCGCACCGAAACACTTCCTCACGATTGCATGCGAAAGATCCGGGTTCTCGCCCTGGCCGGGCTGCTGGCCACCCTCGGGTTGGGGGTGGCCTATTACTTCTACCGGCCGGCGGTAGTAGGGGCAGCGCGGATCGCGCGGCTGAGGGCGTACCTGGCGGAGCCGGGCGCATATGCCGCGTGGGAGATAGAGGCGGGGGAGCGGTGTGCAGGGGCGCCGTTCATTCTGCCGACGGATGGGCTGGTGGGCTTTGGGTATGGGGACGGGTTTCGGCCGGGGCGGCGGCACCAGGGGTTCGACATCTTTGGCCCGACGGGGCTGGGCGAGACGCCGGTGGTGGCGGCGTATGCGGGCTACCTGACGCGGCTGGCGGACTGGAAAAGCACCGTCATCATCCGCATCCCCGATGACCCGCTGGAGCCGGGCCGGCAGATTTGGACGTACTACACGCACATGGCCGATGCGGCGGGGAACGACTACATCAGCGGGGCGTTCCCGCCGGGGACGGTGGAGCAGTACGTGGCCGAGGGGACCCTGTTGGGCTACCAGGGCAACTACTCCGGCAATCCGGGCGACCCGGTGGGGATGCACCTGCATTTCTCGATTGTGAAGGACGACGGGCAGGGGCGATTCTCGAACGAGTTGCAGATCGAGAACACGCTGGACCCGTCGCCGTACCTGGGGCTGGCGGGGGGCGTGGAGGACGACTGGTCGGAGCCGGTGGTGTGCGCTGGCGGTGAGCGGCAGCTTGAAATGAGTACAATGAACCCGCGCGAAGCGGGGGCAATCTGGATGAGGATGGGACACAGGACGGCATGAGTGATCAGGCGGAAGTGGTGGTGGTGGGGGCTGGGCCGGCCGGCTCGGCGATGGCCTACTACCTGGCGCAGGCCGGGCGTGATGTGCTGCTGGTGGACAAGGCCGGGTTTCCGCGCGACAAGACGTGCGGCGACGGGCTGACGCCGCGGGCGCTGGGCGTGCTGCGACACATGGGGGTGCTGGAGCAGATTGCGGCGGCGGGCTGCCGGATTGGGGCGGTGCGGCTATACGCGCCCAATGGGCGGCTGGTGCACTCGCCGGTGCCGGCGTGGGGCGATCTGCCGACCTTCCTGGTGGTGCTGCCGCGGTTCGAGCTGGACCACATGCTCTTACAGCACGCGCAGGCGGCGGGGGCGCGCTACCGGGCGAAGGTGGAGGTCACCAACGTGGTGCGCGAGGGGGAACAGGTGACGGGCGTGGAGGCGAAGGGGCCGGAGGGGCCGGAGACGATCCGGGCGCGGTATGTGGTGGTGGCGACGGGCGCGGGGGTGGGACTGCTGGAGCGCGCGGGATTGCTGGCCGCGCCGCCGCAGTTTGGGCGGGCGGTGCGGGGCTACTACGAGGGCATCGGGGAGCTGACCGACGCCATCGAATTCCACATGCACTCGGTGCCGCTGCCGGGGTATGCGTGGGTGTTCCCGACCTCCGGCACCGGCGCCAACGTAGGCGCGGGCGACTTCACCGACAAGGCCCATCAGCGCACCCGGCCCACGCCGCGGCAGGCGCTGGACAACTTCATGGCCAGCCCATTCGTGGCCGGGCGCATGGCGGGAGCCAAGCTCCAGGGCGCCATCAAGGGCTACCCCTTGCGCTTCGACTTCCCCACGGCGCAGTTGGCTTTCCCAGGATTGATGCTGATTGGCGAGGCGGCCGGGCTGGTGAACCCGCTGACGGGTGAGGGGATTGATTATGCGCTGGAGAGCGCGGAGGCCGCGGCCGAGACGCTGCTGGAGGCGCTGCGGCGCGATGAGGGCGCCGAGCGCGCGGCCGAACGCCACACCCGCGCGCTGCGACAGCGGTTCCAGCGGGCGTTCGTGACCATCATCCGGGTCCGCGAGGTGTATCTGCGGGCGTGGCTGCTCAACCGGGCGGCCAGCGCCGCTAACCGCCACGACGACTTCTGCCGGACGCTGGTGCAGGTGTGCCTGGGGAATGTGGACCCGGCGCAGGGGCTGACGCCGAAGATGATGTGGCAGTTGGCGTGGGGGTAGGGCCGGCGACGGACGACGGAGCAGGACGAAGGACGAAGGACCGAAGACGAAAGGGGAAGAGATGGGCGAGACCTGACATTCGCGCGCGGGAATCACAGTTGACGGTCCAACGGGCAGCAGTTACCATTCACCAATGTCAACTGCCCCGACTGAGAACGCAAGAGTATCGCCCCTGCTTCGCCTCATTCTGGCGCTGACGGTTGCCATCCTGGTGATCGCCGGCGCCGGTTTGTTTTTCAGCCCAGAGGAGACCCGCGCCCTGTGGCCTTGGGACATCGGACCATTCAATTCGTTGTTCCTGGGCGGGTTCTATTTGGCGTCGGCGGCGGGCATCACGCTGGCGATCTACTACGGGCGCTGGTTCCCGACGCGGGTGGTGCTGCCAATGATGTTCGTCTTCACGGCCACGCTGCTGCTGGTGACGGGGCTGGAGCTCGGCCGGTTCCTGTTTGGGCGCTGGGCGACGTATGCATGGATCATCATCTTTGCGGGGCTGCCGCTGACGGCGGGGCTGGCGCTGTGGCGCTACCGGGAGTGGCCATCGCCGACGGCGTACGTGAGCCGGCCAGGGTGGCGGCGGCGGCTGCTGACGGTGGTGGTGATCTACGGCACGTATGGCATCGCGCTGTTCCTGTTCCCGGAGTTCGTGGGCCGGCACTGGCCGTGGGCGCTGGACGCCTTTCACGGGCGGGCCTACAGCGCCATCTTCACCGCCGCGGCGATTGGGGCGCTGGGGCTGGTGCCGTGGTCGGCGCCGACGGAGCGGCTGACGGTGGGCGTGGCGTATACGGTGCTGGGGCTGTTCGCGCTGTTTGGGCTGGTGATCGGGAACGCCTCGCGGCAGACGGTGCAGTGGGGCAACCCGGGCGTGTGGGTGTGGGGGGCGCTGTTCGCGGGGCTGTTCTGGATTGGGCTGGGTCTGATCTGGTGGTCGTCGAGCGGGCGGGATATTCCGGGCGAGGAGCCGCCGAGGCGCGGGAGGGCTGGAACGGGAACTAACCACGACCCCCTGAAGGGGGCAGGCGACACGAAGGCACGAAGGGGCACGAGGGACAATAAGAAACGATAAGGCGCGTTCGCGAGCGGGGCAAACTTGGGATGCAGGGACGGCTGATCTTGGTGACGGGGGCGGGGCGCGGCACGGGCGCGGCGATTGCGCTGCGGCTGGGGGCAGCGGGCGCGCGGGTGGCGGCAATTGACGTGAACCCGGATGGCGCAGCGCGGACGGCGGAGGCGATTGCGCAAGCGGGGGGCAAAGCGCAGGCGCTGACGGCGGATGTGTCCAACAAGATGGCGGCGCAGACCTTGCTGTATCAACTGCTGGAGGCGGGCGAGCGGCTGGACGGACTGGTGAACGCCGCGCACGTGGCGCCCAGCGGCGCGGCGCTGACCCTGGATGAGTGGGCGTGGAACCGCACGCTGGAGGTGAACCTGAAGGGGGCGTTCCTGATGGCGCAGACGGCGGCGCGGGCGATGAAGGAAACGGGCGGCGGGCTGATCGTGAATGTGCAGCGGCCAGCCGGGGAGGCGCAGGCGGGTGTATGGGCCGCGCGGGCCGGGCTGAGGGGGCTGACCGAGGCACTGCGGGCCGAGTGGGCGGCGGTGGGGGTGCGGGTGGAACTGGCCGAGGCAAGCGATGACGCGGACGCGACGGCGGTGGCGGTGGCGCGGCTGTTCGAAGCGCACTTTGAGGGCAGGGGATGAGCCAACTGAGGGTGGTGGTGGACGACGGGCTGCTGCTGGCGGGGGCGCTGCTGGCGGCGGGCGCGTGGCCGGAACTGGAACAGGCGGCGCGGCCGTACAAGCCGCACCGGGCGGCGGAGGCGGCGCGGCGCGAACTGGCGCGGATGCGGGCGCACC
>CAZCEC010000073.1:13076-30991 GCA_964497615.1 uncultured Anaerolineales bacterium
CGGCGGAGGCGGTCGCGGGCAGGCCGGGCGAGTGGGGCGGGGGCGAGTTGTTGGGCGCGGCATTCGCGGGGGCGTGGCCGGAGGGGGTGGCCGCGCACCTGGATAACTTCGCAGCGCAAGCGCAAATTGACCACCTGCGGGCGGCGGCGTTGGGCGATTGGGAGACGGCGCAGGCGGACTTGAGCGCGGTGCTGGGCCGGGCACAATTGGGCGGGTTCCTGGCGCGGCTGCTGGGTCCGGAGCTTCTGCCGATCACCGTGTTCCCCAATCTGCTGTATCCGGGCAGCGAGAGTGTGACGGCGCTGACAACGCGGGGGTGGCTGCTGTGCCTGCCGCCGCCGCTGGCGTGGGGCACTTCGCCGCCGTGGCGCTATGGGGAGCGGCCGGACGAGGTGCTGGCGCGGGCGGCGGAGCACCTGGCGCGGGTCATTATCCTGGGGGCGCTGCCGGAGGCGCAAGCAGGCGTGTTTGGGCTGGCGGCGGCGGTGCTGCTGCTGCGCGAGGCGGAGGGGGCTGAGGCGGCGGAACAGTTCATGTTGATGGAGCGGCGGACGCGCAAACTGCCGGGGCTGCCAGGCGTAGTGGCCACCCTGGCGGGCAAGGAAGGGATGGCGGCTTGCGCGGCGGCGCTGGCCGACGTTTGCGCCTGACGATTTCTGCTACACTTTAGGGCGCGGCGGGCACGGGGCCGAGCCGCGGATAAAGTCACCCTTAGCGGCGGCGTGCGCGCCGCCAACACGAGAGCATACACACCCATGGACGAGAAGAGAATCATTGCCGCGTTGAAGAATTCGGCGGAGGAGCTGGCGCTGGAGATCGCGCGGCTGCCGGCGGAAGGGACGCTGTGGCGGCCGGGCGAAGGCGAGTGGTCGCAGCACGAAATCCTGACGCACATTTGGATCGCCGACCACTTCGTCTTTCTGCCGCGGCTGCGGCGGATGGCGACGGAGGACAACCCATTCCTGCCGGTGGTGGACGAGGTGGCGCTGCAAAAGAGCGAGTGGAACCCGGACAAGCCGCGCGAGGAGCTGCTGAAGGCACTCATGGCGGACCGGGGGGCCGAGATTGACCTGCTGAAGGCGCACAACTGGGACCGGCCGGGGACGCACGGGTCGCTGGGACCGATCACCTTGGGCTGGGTGGGGCAGTATGCGCTGGGGCATACCTGGGAACACGCCAGCCAGGCCCTGCGGGCGCGGCTGCGCTACACCCTGCGCGGGCCGGGCCAGGCCGGCTAAGGCCGGCCCAGACGATGAGCGCCCCGCCCCGCGATCCGACGGCCGGGTTTGAGCAGTTGCTGGACTATCGGCGGCAACTGCTGCGGCGGCTAGAGCAGCAGCCGGGCGAGTTCGCGGCGGCGGTGGCGGCCATCCCGGCGGCGGAGTGGCACAGCCCGCGTGACCGGCTGGGGCGGAGCCTGCTGGCGATTGCGGCGCACTTGCGCGACGTGGAGGCGAGGGTCTTTCTACCGCGCCTGCGCCGGATGCTGGCCGAGGACCACCCGGCGCTGACAGTGGAGGCCAGCCACGACGAGGCCTCGGCGGGCGCGCCGCCGGATGAGCCAATGACGGACATCCTGGAGGGCTGGTCGCGGGCGCGGGCAGAGCTGGTGCAGGCGCTGCGGCCCTTAAGCCCAGCGGGGTGGTCGCGGACGGGCTTTTACCCGCCGGTGGGCAGCCGCACGGTGCAGTGGTGGGCGGAGCGGGCGCTGGGGCATGCACGGGAGCATGCGGCCGCCATTGCCGCATGAACAGCATTTGCCATGGAGTTCTCTTGGGATCGAGTCAACGCCAATGCGAACCTCCGTAAACATCGGGTGTCCTTTGAAGAAGCCAGAACTGTTTTCAACGATCCGCACTTGCTGACTCTTCCGGACGAATGGCATTCCGATGCGGAGGAACGCCAAATCAGCATTGGGTTGTCGAGCATAAACCGGCTTCTGCTCATAATACACACAGACTATGAGACAATTGACGAGAGGGAGGTTATCCGTATTATCAGCGCGCGACGGGCGACTCCAGCGGAGCGAAAACACTATGAAGAAGAAGGTAACTAAGACCACTGGCGACGAGATGCTGCCGGAGTATGACTTTACCAATAAGAAGGGTGAACGGGGCAAGTACTACCGGGCCTATCGGCAGGGGCATTCGGTTAGGATACACGAAGCGGATGGGTCTGAGACGGTTACGCATTTCACGCTTGAGGAAGGAGCCGTGATGCTGGAACCCGACGTAAAAGAGTATTTCCCGACTTCAGAGTCGGTCAATCGCGCACTACGGTCGTTGATAGCACTGTTTCCGGAGAAGACAACCCACAAGTGAGTCGTCGTTCAGACCACTCAATTGGGCACGACAAACACATCGAAGGCCGGCAAGCATAGACGTTGTATGGGCTATACATACATTCTCACGGAAATAACCGGCCGGGTGGGGCTGGTGCGGTTCAACCGGCCCAAGGAGCTGAATGCGCTCAACAGCACCTTGATGGAAGAGTTAGTGGCGGCGCTGGAGGCGTTTGACGGGGATGAGGCGATTGGGTGCCTGGTGGTGACGGGCAACGAACGCGCGTTCGCGGCCGGGGCCGACATCAAGGAGATGGCCGAGGCAAGCGCGGTGGAGATGCTGCTGCGGGACAACATCGCCCGCTGGGATCGGCTGCGGCGGCTGAAGAAGCCGCTGATCGCGGCGGTGTCCGGTTTTTGCCTGGGCGGGGGGTGCGAGCTGGCGCTGGCGTGCGACATGATCGTGGCGTCGGAGACGGCGCGCTTTGGGCAGCCGGAGATCAACCTGGGGGTGATGCCGGGGGCGGGCGGCACGCAGCGGCTGACGCGGGCGGTGGGCAAGGCGACGGCGATGGAGATGGTGCTGGACGGACGGTACCTCGACGCCGCCGAAGCCCTGCGGCTGGGGCTGGTGAACCGCGTTGCGCCGGTGGAGGTGTATCTGGATGAGGCGCTGCGGCTGGCGCAGTCCATCGCCGAGCGGGCGCCGCTGGCGGTGCGGCTGGCGAAGGAGGCGGTGAACAACGCCTTCGAGAGCTACCTGGCCGACGGGCTGGCCGACGAGCGCCGGGCCTTCTACTTCTTGTTCAGCACGGAGGACCAGAAGGAGGGCATGCGGGCGTTCGTGGCGAAGCGGAAGGCGGAGTGGCGGGGCAAGTAAGGCGTGTGTAAGTTGAAGGTGTGTAAGTAAGGACGACTGCCGGCGGGACGAACCCCACGAACGGACGTGGGGCAGGCGACGAACTACGAAGGACGGTCGACGAAAGATGGGTTGGCGCTGAGAGTGCGGCGCGCCGTCAGTTCCCGAGGTCGTCCGAAGGAGCCGTCTCGAGGGTCCAGGTGACGCCGTAGCCGTCGGTGTAGCGTAATAAGGTATGGGGCGGTTCGACGGCATACCAGGCCGTCTGCTGGCCGACCTGGACCTTCCAGGCGCGGGCCGAGCCGCCGGCGGGCGCGGGCACGTCTTCCTCGCCGCGCAGCAGCACCCGGTCCTCACTGAGCGCCCCCGTTTCACTGCCAACGCCCAGGAGCACATGATTGAAGCGGCTGCCGAAGTAGCCCGCCTGGCTCCAGGGGAGCGCCATGAAGCGGAAGGGCCACTCGGCCATGAGCACGGCATCGGCAGGCAGGGGCGCGGGCGCGAGGTCGTTGAGCAACAGACTAAGGCCGGCGCCGGCGGGGGCGACGCGCGCCGTCCAGCCGCCGAACTCCCCCTCAAAGTCCAGTTGCGCTTCCAGCAGATGCAGGGTGGCAGCATCCCACCGGCCAGACTGGCGCAACGCATACTCGCCGCCAGCATAGAAGGATGAGCCTAGCCGCGCCTCGAAGCTGCGCTGGCGCGTGAGGCATTCATAGGCGACCACGCCAGGCTGAGGCGTGAAGGCGCAAGCCAAATCGCCCACTGGCTCATCGAGCACGTTCGACAGGGTGTAGGCCAGACGCAGGGGTTGGGCGAAGGGAGCCGGGTCGAGGTCGAGGGTGCGGGCGGCGAGCACCTGCGGGAAGCGGCCCATGATCAACTCCAAGGCGGCAACGGCAACATAGATGGCGGCGGCCCCGGCCAGGGGCAGCCACGCCCCACGCCCCACGCGCGGCGCGGCAGGTTCGGGCGCCGGGATGGCGGCAGGCGCAGGTGCGGCGGAGGCGGGCGGGCGCGTGAGGCGCAGGAAGACCCACAACGCGGCCAGAGCGATGACGGGGCCAACCATCATGGCGCCGCACAACGCCACGGTCAGGCCCTGGCTTTCGATCAGCGCAGGGTTGAGGCGGGTGACCACTGCCACGACAGCGCCCAGGCTGTTGTTGGCGAAGTGGGCGGCGATGGCGGGCAGGAGCGAGTTGGCGCGGTGGGCCAGCAGGCCCAGGACGAGGGCGATGGGCAGCAGGGCGACGAGGCCGCTGAACTGCAAGTGGTAGAAGGCAAACAAGAGGCCAACCGCCAGCAGGGCGGCCGTGGGGCGGTAGCGGCCGTAGGCGCTGAGGAGGTAGCCGCGGAACAAGGTCTCCTCGCACAGGGGCGCGGCCACGGCCAGGGCCAGGGCAAAGACGGTGAGGGAAAGCGGATCGCCCGGCAGGGCGCTCATGGCGGAGGGCGGGGTATAGCCCAGCACGGTGGTGGCCAACCCTTGCAGGGCAATGCCCAGGCCCCACGTGCCCGCGCCGATGACGAGGCCCAGCAGCACCAGCCGCCAGCCCGGCCAGCGCAGCCGCAGGACGGCGCGGGGCGCGCGACGGCCGACCCAAATGAACAGCAGGGTGGGCAAGAGAATGAGGCCGAACTCGGTGGCGAGCAAGCCCCACCCAATAGATTGGGTCTGGAGGAAGCTGCCGAGTGTGAGGATGAGCCCCATGGTGAGGAGGTAGAGCCAGTTGGCGCTGCGGAGGGAGGGAGGCGTGGTATTCATATCTTCGGTATACGCGGCACGGACGCAGGCAGGAGCGTGATGAATGTCATCAGTTGGGGTGAGCAACGTCCTGAATTGATCGGGTGTACCATCTGTGACGGCCAAAAGGAGAGCGTGATGGAATCCGAAGCGAGAGAACGACTGATCGTTGAAGCTCTACTGAATAGCGCGCCGGAGATTGGGCGCTGGCTGTGGGCGCTGGAAGATGCCCGCCAGCGAACGCTGAGAGAAGTCAGTCGTTTGGACCCGGCCATCATCGACTGGACGGCACCGGGCAATGGGAGCAGCATCGGGACGATCCTGTATCACATCGCCGATATTGAAGCCGACTGGCTGTATGTGGAAGTGCTTGAACAGCCGATGCCGGCGGAGGTGGCGGCGCTCTTTCCGCACGCGACGCGGGACGAGCAGGGCCAGCTAACGCAAGTGCTGGGGCACAGCCTGGAACAGCACCTCAGGCGGCTCGAAACGGTGCGGGGATTGCTGCTGGGCGTCTTTCAGGCGATGGACCTGCATGACTTCCGGCGGGTTCGCTCGTTAGCAAATTACGATGTGACGCCAGAGTGGGTGCTGCATCATTTGATGCAACACGAGGCGGAGCATCGGGGCCAGATCGGGGCGCTGCGGGACAGCGCGGAACGCCGCCCGGCGGGGTGAGAGACGAACCGCTAACTGAACTCGAAAATCGGCGTCTCGATTACGCGGCGCGGCTCGTCAGCTTGAGGGTGTGGCCCTGGCCGTCGTCGGGGACGATGGCGGTTATGGTTAGCCTATCGCGGCGGGTGCGGAGGGGCTTGCCGTCCAGCTCGGCCTTCGTGCCCGGCAGGGCGTGAAAGACGAAGGTCCACGCGGCGCGGGCTGACTGGTAGGCGCCGGTGCTGGCCGACCACTTGAGCGTAGCCCCCGCCCCGCCGGAGCGCCAGTCGAAGCGGGTCAGGCGGTACTCCCCGCGCGTGTAAGCCAGCGTTTCGCCATCATCTTCATAGTAGTCGGTCGTGCCGCGGCCGGGCCAGAGGTGCAGGCTGAGGGCGGCGCGCTGGATGGCGCCGGTGTGCGGGGCGGCGGGCCACATGGGCAGGAGGGCGCCGCCGCGGACGTAGAGGGGCGTCTCGTCCAGGGGCGCGGCGGCCACGATGTGGGCCGGGCCTTCCAGCCGTTCGTCGCTGCCCCAACGATACCACACGCCTTCGGGCAGATAGAGCGCGCGGGCCACCTGGCCGGGTTGGAGCACGGGGGCGACGAGCAGGTCGCGGCCAAAGAGAAACTGGTCGTTGAGGTTGTGAGTGACGGGGTCGGCGGGGTAATGCCACACGAGGGGGCGCAGGATGGGGGCGCCGGTCTGCGAGGCTTCGTAGAACAGATTATAGAGATAGGGCAGGAGCTGGTAGCGCAGTTCCAGGGCGCGGCGGGCGATGGCCTCGACCTCGGGGCCAAAGGCCCACGGCTCATGCGCGTTGGTGCCCTGCATGGCGTGGTTGCGGCAGAAAGGGTAGAAGATGCCGGTCTGGAACCAGCGCGCCAGCAGTTCGGCGTGGGTATCGCCCGCGAACCCGCCGATATCGGCGCCGGTGAAGGGCATGCCCGACAGGCCCAGGTTGATCATCATCGGCAGGCTGCCGGCCAGGTGCTCCCAGTGCGGGCTGTTGTCGCCGCACCACAGGGCAGTGACGGTCTGCGCACCGCTATAGGCCGCGCGGGTGAGGATGAAGGGGCGGGTGTCGGGGGCGTGGGCCAGCAGGCCGGCCTGGGTGGCGCGGGCCATTTGCAGGCCATAGGTGTTGCGGGCGGCGGGATGCGGCAGGCCGCCATGCCGGGCGTCGAGGACCGGGCCGGAGAGATCGGTGCCGGCCGGCTCATTCATGTCGTTCCACAGGCCGGCCAGGCCAGTCTCGGCCATCCAGCGGCGGACGCGCCCGGCCCACCAGGCGCGGGCGGCGGGGTCGTGGAAATCGGGAAGGGCGCTGCGGCCGGGCCAGACGCTGGCGTGGTACTCGCGGCCGTCGGAGTGCTGGACGAAGTGGCCGCCGGCCTGCCCCTCTTGATAGACATCGTAGTCGGGGTCCACCTTCACGCCGGGGTCCACGATGGTGACGCCGCGGAAGCCCATTTGCTTGAGATCGGCCAGCAGGTGGGCGGGGCGCGGGAAGCGGCGGCGGTTCCAGGTGAAGACCCGGTAACCGTCCATGTAGTCAATGTCGAACCAGAGGGCGTCGGCGGGAATCCGGCGGGCGCGCAGTTCCTCGGCCAGGGCGCGGAATTCTTCTTCGGTGCGATAGCCCCAGCGGCACTGATGGTAGCCCAAGGCCCACAGCGGCGGCAGGGCAATGCGGCCGGTGAGGGTGGTGTATTGCTGGACGACCTCGGGCAGGGTGGGGCCGGCGAGGACGTAGAGATTGAGGGCCGGGGCGGGGGCGGCGAGCTCGCAGGCGTCGCCGGTGAGGTCAAAGGTGGTGAACTCGGGGTTGTCCACGAAGACGCCAAAGCTGGCGCGCGCATCGTGAACGATAAGGACCGGGAAGCTGGCATACAACGGGTCAGTGGCGATGCCGATGGCCTCGGGGAACTCCAGCATGACGTCGGTGTTGCGCATGCGGTAGCGGCGATGGCGCTTGTCGAGCCAGCCGGTCTTCTCGCCCAGGCCGTAGATGCGCTGGTCTGGGGCGAGGGTAAAGCGGGCGGTGAGGGTTTCGCCGCGCTGGGCGAGGGCGAGGCCGGGCAGGAAGGTCGCGCCGCCGGGGCGGGCAAAGCTCAGTTGAAATGGCTCCGGCTGAATGTGGGCGGCGAGGCCAGGGAGCGTGAAGGTGTGCGCGCCCTCGGCGGTGCGGTGCTCGGCCGCGGGCGGGGGCGGCAAGGGCTGGAGCGCCAGGGAGGCATAGGCGGGGAGGCGGCGGCCCCGGCCCACGCGCAGGCGGAGGATGCCGGGGGCGATGGGGGCCAACTCCACCGGGCCGCGGTCGGTATGAAGGAGCAGGCGGTCGGGCCCAACGGCGTGGGCGGTGAGGGCGTGGAAGGGGCGGAGGGACGGCGGCATGGTGGAGGGGCTAGGTCGGGACGGGATTCGTCAACGGATCAAGCGAATGAAGCGAATGGGATAGAAAGGGAACGGGTGAGAAAGGGTGAAATGGGATCGTTGAGGATGGGGAGCCGGATATGGATCAGGTGAGGGCGCCGCGGCAAGCAGCGAAGCGCCTGCCGCGGCGCGGACAGGCTAGATGCGGATGACGTCGTCGAGGCTTTGGGCGACGAGCATGGAGTTGACGTTGGTGGTATTGCCGAGGCGGATCTCGTCCTTGATCCACTTCTGGCGGTCGCGCTCGGCTTTGCGCAGTAGCTCCAGGTACTGCATCAGGACCAACTTGAACTTGTCGTGAGTCTTGTCGCCGCTCTTGAGGGTCTTGAACATGGCGTTGATGTTGTCGCGGGTCTTCTTGAGGCCGGGCACCATCTGCCGGAGCATGTTGACGCGGTCGCGCATGACTTTGGCGACCTTAGAGGACTTGCTGAGCTTGGGGTAGTGGATGTAGTGGTTGTGCAGGAAGGTCATATTGGTCTTCATGCTGGTGATTTCGGGGACGTCCTTGGGTTTGAGCTTCTTGAACTTGGCGTAATCGAAATCTTTGACGGCCATGATCGATCTCCTATGGGTGGCTAAGCGGGCGGATTTGGAACCCAACTATACTTTGATTGAGCCGCATTCGCCAACCGGCGCAAACAGGACTACACTTGTCCAGGTTGGCATTACAATCGGCGCGCCGCCGGAAAATTGCGGGTGTAATCATGCTGCCCCTCACCGACACCATCCGCTCGCGCTCGTTCCCCGCCGTCAACTGGCTCATCATCGCCGCGAATGTGGCCGTCTTCATCCTGCTGGAAGTGCCGCTGGGGGAGCGGGCGCTGAACGCGTTCGTGCTGACGTGGGGGCTGGTGCCGAGCGAGTTGTTTGGCGGAAACCCGCTGGCGGTGGCGGCCATCTTCACCAGCATGTTCCTGCACGGGGGGTGGCTGCACCTGCTGAGCAACATGTGGGCGCTGTACATCTTTGGCGACAACGTGGAGGACCGGCTGGGGTCGGCGCGGTATCTGGCGTTCTATCTGGTGACAGGGGCGGCGGCGGGGCTGGCGCAGGCCGTCATCAACCCGGCGTCGGACATTCCGCAGGTGGGGGCCAGCGGGGCGATTGCGGGGGTGCTGGCAGGGTATCTGCTGTTGTACCCACGGGCGCGGGTCGTCACCTTGATCCCCATCTTTTTGTTTCCCTGGTTTGTCGAAATCCCGGCGGTGATCTACCTGCTGATCTGGTTCGGGTCGCAGTTGCTCAACGGGGTGGCGGCGCTGGGCTCGATGGCGCAGGGCGGGGTGGCATTCTGGGCGCACATCGGCGGGTTCGTGGCCGGGTTGGTGCTGGTGGGACTGTTCGCGCGGCGGCCGCGGGCGCAGTATCGGTGGTATCCGGATGAGCGGCTGCCGTGGTGAATAAGGAGAGCGCATGGACAACCTGTTTAATATCTTCTGGTTGTTCTTGATCATTTCGAGCTTGCAGCCGGTGATCCGGCAGAAGATGCTGGAGGCGGCGCGGGTGCGGCAACTGCGGGCGCTGGAGGAGAAGCGCAGCAGCCGGGTGATCACGCTGATCCACCGGCAGGAGACGCTGGCGCTGCTGGGGTTCCCGCTGGCGCGCTACATTGACATCCACGACTCGGAGGCGGTGCTGCGGGCCATCAAGCTGACGGGGCCGGAGGTGCCGATTGACATCATCCTGCACACGCCGGGAGGGCTGGTGCTGGCGGCGGAGCAGATCGCCCGGGCGCTGTGCCGGCACAAGTCCAAGGTGACGGTCTTCGTGCCGCACTATGCCATGTCGGGCGGCACGCTGATCGCGCTGGCGGCGGACGAGATCGTGATGGACGAGAACGCGGTGCTGGGGCCGGTGGACCCGCAGTTGGGGCAGTACCCGGCGGTGTCGATCATCAAGGCGGTGGAGCAGAAAGACGTGAACGAGGTGGACGACCAGACCCTGATCCTGGCGGACGTGGCGCGCAAGGCGGTGCGGCAGGTGCACCAGACGGTGGTGGACATTGTGAAGCTGAATGACGCCGCCCCGGCGCTGGCCGAGCCAATTGCCGAAAAACTCACCAGTGGGGTCTGGACGCACGACTATCCCATCAACGTGGATGAAGCGCGCGAACTGGGGTTGAAGATCAGCACGGAGATGCCGACCGAGGTGTACCAGTTGATGAACCTGTATCCGCAGGCGGGGCAGCGGCGGCCGTCGGTGGACTATATCCCGGTGCCGTACCCGATCCCAGAGCGCGGGCGGCGGGAAGACGGCAGCCGGCCGTAGGCGGAGGGCAGGACGGCGGACGGCCGCCGGCAGCGGGCAAAGGCGGAGAGCAACGGGCACGAGGCAGAGGGCGCGCGGCGGCCCCGGCCGGGAGGCAATCCCAGCCGGGGCCGCCGCGCGCATTTGCCTGGATGCTAGGGCGCGCGAACGGGGGTGTGGGTGAGGATGAAGTAGATGGTGATGGTAACGTCGGCGCCCTCCACCGGCAGGGTGCGGTCCTGGATGGTTTCGGCGAAGTGCTCGCCCTGGGAGACTTTCCAGTCGGCGAAGCGGATGGCGCCGGTCTCCGGGATCACCATTTCGCCATAGGCCGCCCCGAAGATGGGCTGCCACCCAAGCGGACTGTCGATGTCGCCGACGACGGGACAGTGGTAGCGAACCAACTCTTGCGGGACTTCCGCCATGAAGTCGATGCCGGCGGTCAGGGAGTTGACGTTGATGCGGAGCCACAGGCCGTGGATGGTCAGCAGCCCGTCCTCAACGACCAGCTCGCTGGGGCACTCGGTTTCCTCGCCCACCACATCATACTGCGCGTGGGTGATGACGGCCGTATCGGCGGTTTCAAGGAAGCCGGTCGGCGCAAAGTGCAGGGGCAGGCCTTCGGCCTCGAGATCAATGACATACGAGATGCGCTCAGCATCCGCTTCGGCGAGCGAGCCAAAGTCCAGCTCAAAGGTGAGGCAGCGGCGGGCCGCGTCATCCAGCCGGGCCCGCGCGCCCACGCCGAGGATGCTGTCGATGTAGGCGTCGGTGCCCATCCGGTCGAGCACCCGGTCCCAGTACAGGACGTTATAGACGTAGCGCGCTCCCCTGGCCCCGCCGAGGCTGGCGCATAGGCGCGCCGCGCGCTCGAGCCAGTTCGCGTAGGAGCGGACGAGCACCCGGTCCATCCACGGGTCGGGCTGTTCCTGGCCGTATTGCGCCACGGCGGCGCTGATGGCCTCGGCACGCGGGTCGGGCGGGATGACGCCATACTGCGCCACGGCCTCGGAGATGGCGCGGGCGCGCGGGTCCATGATCTCGGAGTCGGAGATGGGGGCGGCCGCCGCGCCGTCCGCGTCCAGGGCCACGGTGCCCTGGCCGCCAGGCGGCACAATGCCGGCGGTGCCGCCGGCCGTCACGGCGGCGGCGCCCTCCAGCACGGCCAGGGTGAGGCCCTGGGCGGGGTTGGCCTGCGCGAAGGCGGTGGAGCCGAGTTGAATCACAGCGCCATTCAGTTCGAACGTGGCCGCGCCGCCCTCCCAGGGGGTCCACAGCAGCAGGCCGGCGGGATAGCCTTCGCCGGCAGGCTCGCCGCTCAGCAGACTCAGGCGCTGGAGCGGCTCGAACGCGGCGGGGTCGGGCAAGTCGGCGGGATCAGGCTCCGTGCCATCATCGGCGGTGATGGTCCATTCAAAGCCTTCGTCGTCCAGCGCCACGGCCAAGAAGCTGAGATCGGCGGGGCCCAGGGCGACGAGGGTGAGGTTCTGGTCCTCAGCAGCCAGGCCGGCCTCCAGGCTGAGGACGGCGAGGCCCCAATTGGCGGGGTCGCCGCCGAGGGAAAGCGCCTCCACCTGGGCCAGATCGGCCAGATCGCCGGGTTGGGCGAAGGGCTGGGCGGCAGCGCCAGATCGGGGCGTGAGCGTGAGTTCGCCGCCCCCAAAGCAGACGTGGTCGCGCGGGATGGCGGGGCAGGCCTCCAGTGCGGCCCGTAGGGAGGCGACGTAGGCGGGCGCATCCGCCAGCTCGTCGGGGAGGGCAGTGGGGGCCGGGTCGCCCACGGACTGCGTGGGACTGGCGCCGGCCTGGGTGGCCGCTGGGGTGGCAGCGGGGGGCGTGGCCGTGGCATCGGCGCCACCCAATTGGCAGGCCACCATCGCCAGGGCAAGGACAAGATAGGATAGCGAGGCGCGGCGAGCGCCAGCCATGGTGCGCGTCATGAATTGCTCCTTCAAGCGGGATGGAATTGGAGATACGTTAGCGATGCCTGGCCTGGGTGAAGCCGAGGCAGTGTTCGCGGCAGATGTTACCACGATTGCGGCGGAGCAAATTGTGCGGCGCCGCCTTGTTCGTGGTATCATTACGGGCACGCGTCTCAGCACTACTGTTGCCGGGGTATGAACATGGATTTGGAAGCCGAGAAGATCACCATCATCGAAGGTCCGACGCCGGTCTTTGAGCAGACGGCCGAGACGTGGTTCCCAGCGCTGGCGGAGGGCCCCACCCTGCCCAGCCTGGCGCTGACGCGGCTGCGGACGTTCAACGGCCCGTCCATGGTGGAGCGCTGCTGGAAGGCATGGGACGAGGGCCGGCCGGTGTTCCTGGAGTATCGGGACGAGGGCGGCGAGCACCAGCAGGCGGAGGTGCTGGCGTCGCGGTATGTGGAAGTGCCGGAAGGGCACTTGCTGCTGCTGTACGTGCGGCTGCCGTAGGGACTGGCAGCGGATTTTGTAACTGATGTAACGGATGGTAGAGACAAGGGCCACTGTGGCCCTTGTGTGTTTTAAGGGGGATGGCGGACCGGCGAATGGCCGGCGAGTAGAATTCGCGCCTCAAGGCCTGCGGCCGCCGCGTCCCTCTGCAGGGACGCAGGGCGGAAACGCTAGGTGGGTCGGCCGAAGCGGAATAACTACACTCCACGCATGGCTGTGACCCGCGGGGAGGCGCCCTTCGGAATTCAAGGAACATGAAGCTGACGATCCTACACTTTAATGATCTACACGGGCGGCTGGAGCAACTGCCGCGTCTGTTCACGCTGATCCGGCAGGAGCGGGCCGAGGCGGAGGCGGCGGGGCGGCGGGTGTTGGTGCTGGACGGGGGCGACTCGTCGGACCGGGCGCGGTGGGAGTCGGATGTGACGAAGGGGCGGGCGAACTTCGCCGTGCTGGAGGCAATGGGGGTGCAGGCGACGGTGATCGGCAACGGGGAGGCGCTGCACTGGGGGCGCGGGGCGCTGGGGCGGCTGGCGGGGTCGGTGGGCTTTCCGGTGCTGGCGGCGAACCTGTTTAACACAACGGATGAGAGCCAGTTGGCCGCGCCGGGGCTGCGGGCTACGGCGATCGAATTGGACGGGTTCAGGCTGGGCGTGGTGGGCGTGACGCAGGTGTATCCGGGCCACTATGACCGCTATGGGTTCAGGTCGGTGCACCCGGCGGGGGCGCTGCGGCGGGGGGTGGAGGCGCTGCGGGCGCAGGGGGTGAAGCAGATCCTGCTGCTGTCGCACCTGGGCTGCCCCACGCCGCCGGAGAGCAAGGCCGAATGGCCGGACCCGACGGTGTACACGGATGACGACGCGGCGCGGGACTTCCCGGAGATTGGCATTATCGTGGGCGGGCACAGCCACACGCCGCTGCATGCGCCGCTGGTCATCCACCAGGGCGTAGTCGCGCAGGCGGGGCACTATGGCGAGTGGCTGGGGCGGCTGGACGTAGATTTGGACGACGCGACCGGCGCGGTGACGGCGCACCAGGGGCGGCTGATCCCGTGCGGGGCGGACGTGCCGCTCGAGCCGACGATCCAGGGCACGCTGGAACTGGTGCAGGAGGAGGCAGGGCGGCTGCTGGACGCGCAGATCGGGACGGCGGAGCGCGAGTTGCCGCACGGGGAGGCGGGCGGCCCGTCGGTGTTTGCCAACCGGGTGGCGGATGCGCTGCGCGAGGTGTGCGCGGCGGACCTGGCAATCTGGTTCAGCGGGTTTGCGCATCGGGGGCTCAAAGCGGGGCCGATCACCCGGCGGGATCTGTACCAGGCGCTGCCGGGGGCGACGCACATCTCGGCGGCGGAGGTGAGCGGGGCGCAGATCTGGCGGATGGTGGAGCGGATGCTGCGGTCGCCGTACCGGACGCAGTCCTTCAACCCGCAGCGCGGCGCGCCGCCGCTGGGGCTGCCGGCGCACTCGGCCAATGTGCGGCTGCGGTACGACCTGGAGACCGGGGAGTTGCTGGAGTGCGCGATTGACGGCCGGGCGCTGGAACCGGCGCGGCGCTACCGGCTGGCGAGCACGCTCTTCACGCTGAACACTGTGCGCAATGATCCGGAGTATGATTACGTCGGGCTGGAGGCGGGGCAGGCGGTGGAGATGATCCAGGCGGAGAATGTGCTGTGGGAAGTGGTGGAAGGGTGGATCAAGCAGAAGGGGGGGATTTAGAGACATGACCGCGATGCCGGTGGGCTATATCTAATCTCACCGCGGAGCACGCGAAGGACGCGGAGACGAAAAGGCATTTCAAGGACAAGACCTGGCAGGTTATGAATAGAGGCACAAGTACGCACAATACAAACCTGCCAGGTCTTATCAAGGATAGCGCGATGATGGATGCAACGATTGTCATTGACCTGAGCGACGGAGTGTTCACCCTGACCCTGAACCGGCCGGAGGTGCTGAACGCTTTCAACGACGAGATGGCGCGGGAGGTGCAGGCCGCGCTGAAGCAGGCCGAGCGTGATGCGGCAGCCCGGTGCGTGGTCATCACGGGCGCGGGCAAGGGGTTCTGCGCCGGGCAGGATTTGGGGGCGCTGAAGGGGCGGAGCGAGGCCATCTCGTTTCGGGAGCATTTGCTGGCGACGTATAACCCCATCATCGCGAAGGTGCGGGCGCTGGAGAAGCCGGTGATCGGGCAGATCAACGGAGCGGCGGCGGGGGCGGGGCTGGGGCTGGCGCTGGCCTGCGACCTGCGCTACGCGGCGGCGGGGGCCAAGTTCCGCATGGCGTTCAGCGGGATTGGGCTGGCGCCGGACTCGGGCACGAGTTTTTTTCTGCCGCGGCTGATCGGCTATGCGCGGGCGTATGAGCTGGCGGCGACGAACGCACCGCTGACGGCGGAGGCCGCGCTGGGGATGGGACTGGTGAACGGGGTGTACCCGGCGGACGAGTTGGCGGGCGCGGTGCGCGGGATCGCCCTGAAGCTGGCGCAGGCGCCCACCAAGGCGCTGGGGCTGACCAAGCGCGCCATGAACAAGGCCTTCCAGATGAGCATTGATGAGGCGCTGGACTACGAGGCGCACATGCAGGAGATCGCCGGGCGGACGGCGGACTACAAGGAGGGGGTGG
This sequence comes from uncultured Anaerolineales bacterium, assembly GCA_964497615.1. Lineage (GTDB taxonomy): Bacteria > Chloroflexota > Anaerolineae > Anaerolineales > UBA6663 > CAZCEC01. The sequence continues at coordinate 28,352 of CAZCEC010000073.1, forward strand.
CGGCGTTTTTGGAGAAGCGGGCGGCGAAGTTTCGGGGGGAGTAGAGCAAGGGGTATAAGGGGATTAAGGGATATAAGGGGCACGTGGGGCTGAGGGGACGCGGGGGACGAAAAGCGAAGGACGACCGAAGGCGCTGGCCGCGGATGATCAAGCGGATGAAGCGGATTGGGCGTTGAATGGCTGGGGGAGTGGGAGCGGACGGTGAGCGCCGACATTCCCGATGGGTGGCGCGAGGCAGTGGGGGACGAGGCCAAGAAGGCCTACTACGCGAAGCTGCAAGCGTTTGTGAGGGCGGAGCGGACGGCGGGGGCGGTGTACCCGCCGGAGGGGGAGGTGTTTGCGGCCCTGGAGCTGACGCCGTTCGAGCGGGTGCGGGTGGTGATCCTGGGGCAGGACCCGTATCACGGCGAGGGGCAGGCGCACGGGCTGGCGTTCTCGGTGCGGGCGGGAGTCAGGCCGCCGCCGTCGCTGGTGAACATCTTTAAGGAAATGGAAACGGACCTGGGCACGGCGCGGCCAACGACCGGCGACCTGACCTCGTGGGCGAAGCAGGAGGTGCTGCTGCTCAACGCGGTGCTAACGGTGCGGGCGGGCGCGGCCAACTCGCACCAGGGGCGGGGCTGGGAGACGTTCACCGACGCGGCGCTGCGGGCGCTCAATGCGCGGGCCGCGCCGGTGGTGTTCGTGCTGTGGGGGAATTATGCGCGCAAGAAGCGGGCGCTGATCGAGGCAACGCGGCACACCGTCATCGAGTCAGCGCACCCGTCGCCGCTGTCGGCGCGGAATGGATTCTTTGGGAGTAAACCATTCTCGCGGGTGAATGCGGCGCTGCGGGCAGCGGGCGGGGCTGAGGTGAAGTGGAGCTTGTGAGCAAGTGGGTACGTGTGTAGGTGTGTAGGTGTGTAGGTGTGTAAGGCGCCTTACACACCTGCACACAATGGCTTGAGGCATATTGTGGATGGTCCGAATCCGATCCGCACCGTGGCCGTGCTCGGCAGCGGCACTATGGGGGCCGGCATCGCGGAGGTGTGCGCGCTGCGGGGCCTTGAGACGGTGCTGTTTGACCTGTCGCCGGAGATCGCGGCGGCGGGGCTGGCGCGCATCCGCGCCTCGATCCAGAAAGGGGTGGACCGGGGCAAGACCCCGCCCAACGCGGCGGCGGCGGCGCTGGGGCGGCTGCGGACGACGGCGCGGCTGGAGGACTGCGCCGGGGCCGACCTGGTGATCGAGGCCGCGCCGGAGGACCCGGCGATCAAGCGCGACCTGTTCCAGCGCGTGGCGGCGGTGGTCGGGGAGCGAGCGCTGATCGCCACGAACACCTCGTCGCTCGCGGTGAGCGGGCTGGCGGGCGCGGTGCCGCGGCCGGAGCGGTTCCTGGGGCTGCACTTCTTCAACCCGCCGGTGCTGATGGCGCTGGTGGAAGTCGTTGCCGGGGACCGCACCACGCCAGAGACCGTGGCGGCGGGGGAGGCGTTCGCGCGGGCGCTGGGGAAGGTGCCGGTGAGCGTGCGCGACACGCCCGCCTTCATTGTCAACCGGGTGGCACGGCCCTTCTATGGCGAGGCGCTGCGGCTGCTGGGCGAGCAGGCGGCGCCGGCTGGCACGATAGATGCACTGATGCGGTCGGCCGGGTTTAAGATGGGGCCGTTCGAGTTGATGGACCTGATCGGGCTGGATGTGAACTTTGCCGTGACGCAGTCCGTGTATCACGCCTTCTTCGAGGACCCGCGCTACCGCCCGCACCCCATCCAGCGCCGGATGGTGGAGGCGGGGCAATTGGGGCGCAAGACGGGGCGCGGATTCTATGAATACCAGTAGGGCCGCCATGGACGACCGCCGCAAGCTGCCGCGCAAGTTTCTGATGTTCTACACGCGGGTGTTCAACGCCGCGACCAACAAGCTCGCCGGGCACCTGGCTGACGTGACACCGGGCGGGCTGATGCTGATCGGCGAGCGCGCGGTGGCCGCCGGCCAGAACTTCCACCTGCGGCTGGAACTGCCCGGCGACGTGGCCGAGCTGCCCTTTATCGAGTTCGAGGCGCGCAGCCTGTGGTGTAAACCCGACGTCAACCCCCTGTACTTCACCACCGGTTTTGAGTTCGTGCGCATTGCGCCCGAGGCGGTGGCGGTGATCGCCCGCATCGTCGAGGCGTATGGGTTTCGGGACAACTAAGCAGCCGCTCTCCCTCACCCCCGCCCCCTCTCCCGCTAGGAGAGGGGAGCCACATTTCGTTGCTCGTATTCGCCTTTGACCTAGTTGCATCCAACCTTCGCGCGTTGGCGCTGGACGCCGGAGGCGCGGCCCTCTCACGCCGGGCGATGGCGGCACTGCTGGCGGTGCATGGGCTAGGGCTGCTGGCGGTGGCGCGGCTGGCGCATTGGCCGCTGTGGGCGGCGGCGGCGGTCATCGCCTGTGCGCTGGCAGTGGGGCTATACCGGCGGACAGGCGCGGCTTCGCTGGCGCCGCTGGCCGGGCTGTACGGGCTGGCGCTGGCGCGATTGGCGCTGGTGTATGGGCTGCGGCGCGAGGCGCCCGCGGCCCTGAGCTACGAGTTGATGCTGGCCTTCTGCGCGGCGTGGGTGGGGCTGAGTGGGCTGAGAGCGGCGGGGCGGCTGCATTGGGCGGCAGCCGCGGCGGGC